>DASRQZ010000205.1:0-34837 GCA_035696125.1 Polyangia bacterium | reverse complement strand
TGATCGTCGGCGGGGTCGCACGCGTGATTCGCCGCGGGCGGCTGCTGTGAGGCGCTGGATGCGGCCTACTTCGCGATGGTGATCGCCGGGCCGGTCTGGACGACAGTGGAAACGCTCATCTGGAACAGCTGGTAGAGGATGCTGAACCCTTTTCGATTCCACGGATACCCGGCTTCGGCGCGCACCGAGTAGTAGCGACCATTCACGTGCACGGAAAGGGTGTGCCCCGGAGGGGCGTTGGTGGTCTCGGTGATCTCCAGGGTGTGAGCGGGATTTTGACCGATCGACGCCGTACGCGGGTCGGGCGCGACGTCGTACTCCTGCTCCTCTGCCATGTCGCGACCGATGAAGGTGAGGATCTCGTGGAAGCCGCGCAGCCGCAGCCGGGAATGCACCGGCATCGCGCCGCCCACGTACTCGGGCCTGATGTCGATCAGGATATCGTTGAAAGTAGCGGGGGCGTGCTGGGCGGGCTGGACATCGCGGGATCATTGGAGATTTTAGTGACGCTCACGTCGCAGCCCTCTCATCCAGATAGCCCTGACGCGGGCTCATGCGTGGGGTCGATCCCGAAACCGACCCTTGTGGTAACTTTTTGTAAGACATGGATCTGCCCATTGGTGTCGCGCAGCTCGTCAAGAGCTATGACCTGTCGTCGCTCCGGTGGGACAACATCGACGATCGCTATGTGGTGGTCAGAGAAATCTTGGACCGCGGCTCGACTGACGCGCGGCAGTGGCTCGACCAGCAACTTTCTCGAGAGGACATACGGAAACTGCTATGCGAGTTCCGCGGCGCTGGATTCGACGAACCAGCACGCGCAAGGCTGCGAGCCGAGTTTGAGCTGACCGCGGAAGATATTCCGGTTCGACCCTTCATCGCCTGGAACGGCTGATGAGACGCGACGTTCTCGACGCTGCGAAGCTACGCATTCTCAAGCTTCAGGCGCCGCTCGCCAAGGAGCGTCGATTTTTTCTGGCGGGCGGTACCGCGCTGGCCCTCACGACCTGGCGGGGCAGAAGCTACCGGTGCCGACAAGTGAGGTTGCCCGCGCCCTCACTTACTTCGCAGACGCCGAGCGCGATCCGATGCCAGAGCGATGCATCTACAGCTGGCCGACAATCAAGCAGTTCATGTCATCGGGCATTAGCGGCTGGCAGAATCGACGCAAGTAGGTACACCTCGCCGTCCGAGAACTTAGCAATGCGGGGTCCGGCATAGCCGAACCCCGCATTTTTTCTGTAGCGGGGGCGTGATTTGAACACGCGACCTTCGGGTTATGAGCCCGACGAGCTACCAGGCTGCTCCACCCCGCATCAAGCTGCTGAAAAGACGCGGCGAAAGGTGCCCCACTTACGGGCGCGCGTCAAGGATGTTTCTCGGTTGTTACGTCTTCGACGACTTCTTCGAAAACTTATTGGACAACTTCTTGGACGGCCTCGTGCGGCCGCTACGCCGTCGGGGGGGGTGGGCTGGCGGTTGCCGGGGCGGCGCTGTACTTGGCGACCAGGCGGCCGATGCGGGGCACGGCGGCCTCCACGTGCTTCTTGCCGGTGGGGCGCAACCTTTCGTAGGCCTTCTTGAGACCGCCGTTACGGGAGCGCGCGGCGCGCTCGTCGCTGATGGCCAGCAGGGCCTCGGCGACGTCGCTGGCGCGTGCGTTCATCGCGGGGCCGATGGGCTCGTTCTTGGCCTGGGCCGCGGCGTAGAACGGCTCCAGGCGCTTCACGAAGTCGTCGAGCATGTTGTCGACGGCCTCGGACACGAAGCCAGGCTTGACCGCCTTGACCAGCGCGTAGGCACCCTTGACGGCCAGACCGGTCAGCCCGCCCTTGGAATCGACCTCCTCGTCGATGAGTCGAACGCAGTCGACGATGACCTTGGAGCGGTTGCCGGGGGCCAGCAGGATCTCGTTCAGAGTGCTCATGGCGGCGCAATCTACCACTAGTCCGTGCGACGTGGTACCCATCGCGCCATGGCGCGGCTGCATTCGGCGCGAGCGGCCCTGGGGATCCTCTCCGGGCTGAATCTACTGAACTACATCGATCGCTACCTGGCCAGCGGGATGCTGCCGCTGATCGCCGCGGACCTCAAGCTCACCGACGCCGATTCGGGGTTGCTCTTCAGCGCGTTCATCGTGACCTACGTGCTGGTCTCGCCTCTGGCGGGCTGGCTCGGCGATCGGCGGGCGCGCTTTCCCCTCGCCGCCGTGGGCGTGCTGATCTGGAGCGCCGCGACCTTCGGTTCGGGGCTGGCCCCCACCCTGGCGGTCTTCCTGGTGGTGCGCGCGCTGGTGGGGGTCGGCGAGGCCAGCTACTCGGTGGTCACGCCGTCGCTGCTGTCGGATTTCTATCCGGCGGAACAACGTGGGCGCGTGCTGGCCTTCTTCTACGCGGCCATCCCCCTCGGCTCGGCCCTGGGGTTCGGCCTGGGCGGGTTGCTGGGCCAGCACGTGGGCTGGCGGCCAGCGTTCTTTTTCGCCGGCGGACCAGGCGCGATCCTCGCCGTGGCCTTGCTGTTCCTCCGCGATCCTCCTCGCGGCGGGTTCGACAGGTCGCGCGATGGCCCGGACCTGAAGCTCACCATTCCGGGCGCGCTGAAGGAGCTGTGGTCTCGACGGAGCTTCGTCTACACGACGGTCGCGCAGACCATCTACACCTTCACGATGGGCGGGCTCGCGGTCTGGATGCCGACCTACTTCGTCCGCGAGCGTCATCTTGCCCTCGACACTGCCGGATTGATGTTCGGCGGGGTGCTCTGTTGCGCCGGTTTCGCCGGCACGCTGATCGGCGGGAAGCTCGGCGATAAGCTGGCTGCGCGGTCGAGCTCCGCGCACTTTCAACTCTCCGCCTGGGCGCTGATCGCCTCGTTGCCCTTCACGGCCCTGGCCATTCTGTCGCGTCAGCCTGCTATCTTCTGGCCAGCGATGGGAATCACGCTGTTCCTGCTGTTCCTCAACACCGGCCCGCTCTACGCGGTGATCTCCAACGTCCTGCCGGCGACGTTGCGCGGTCAAGGATTCGCGATCAACACCGTTTCGATCCACCTGCTTGGCGACGTGATCTCGCCGCCCCTCATCGGCTCACTGTCCGACCGCGTGGGCCTCAAGTGGCCGGTGTTCGGCGCCGGCGCGCTGCTGGTCGTCGCCGGCCTGGTCCTGCTGGCGGGGCGCCCAGCGCTGGAGCGCGACCTGGCGAGGGTCGGGTGACCATCGACTTTCGTCACGAGCTCGAGACCGCGCGCGCCATCGCCATCGAGGCGGCCGCGCTGGTCGCCCACTACCGGGCCGGCCAGCTGATCATCGACAGCAAGGCTGGCGACGAGCCGGTCACCAACGCCGACCACGCCGCCAGCGCGTTGATCGTCGAGAAGCTGCGCGCCGCCTTCCCCGCCGACGTGGTCCTGTCCGAAGAGATCCCCGACGATCGCTCGCGCCTGGGCCGGCCGCGGGTGTGGATGGTCGATCCGATCGACGGGACGCGCGACTTCATCCTGGGCGAGGACGGGTACGCGGTGATGATCGGCCTGTGCGTCGACGGACTGCCCACCGTGGGCGCCGTTTCGCAGCCGCCGACCGGCAAGACCTACACCGGGATCGCGGGCCTCGGCGCCTGGCTCGAGCGGCGCGAATCGCCCGACGTGCGCCTGCCCCTGCGCACCTCGACGCTGCCGGGGCCGCCCGGCATCCGGCTGGTTGCCTCCAAGTCGCACCGCACGCCGCGCGTCGACCTGGTCCGCAAGGCGCTGATGATCGACGACGAATGGAACATCGGCAGCGTCGGCCTCAAGATCGGGCTGGTGGCCGAATCGCTGCGCGATCTCTACGTCTACACCGGCGGGCGGACCAAGGTGTGGGACACCTGCGGGCCGGAGGCGATTCTGCACGGCGCGGGCGGACGCATGACCGACATGGACGGGCAGGCGCTCCGCTACGCCGACGAGGATCTCTTCAACCGGCGAGGTATCATCGCCTCCAACGGGCCGCTGCACGATCTGGTGGTCGCCACCATCGCGCCCCACGTCAGCGCGCGCGGCGACTGATCAGCGCGCGCCCGATCGACGCCGGCGTCGGCACCAGCCAGGGCGTGCCGGAGCGATAGCCTGCGTAGTCCGGCCCGAACTCCCGCTCGAGCTTGGCCTCCTCCAGCCAGCTACCGATCGCGACGTAGACCAGCAACGCGCCGGCCAGCAACGCGCGTCCGAGTGGCATGTAGGTCTCGGCCGCCGCCAGCAAGGTCATGAAGAAATACAGCGGGTGCCGGCACAGCGCGAAGGCTCCCGCCACCGACAGCCTGGCGGCGCTTCCCCCGGCCGCGTTCGGCAGGGGCTCACCGAAGAAATCGGCGAGGCTGAAGCTGCGCACGGTCCAGATCAGGCCGGCCAGCGCGACCAGGCGCAAGGCAAAGAACGGCCAATCCAGCCAGCCGCGCGCGTCCCAGATCACCGGCTGACCGAGCGGGACGAACAGCGCCCATACCAGCAGCATCACCGGCAACGTGAGCAGCAAGTACAGGCGACGCATCGCCTCGCGGGGCAGGCCGACCCGCCGCTTGAAGGTCTCGCTGGCAAAGCCGGAGTGGGCAATGAAGAAAAACCCCAGCAGCGCCAGGTCCCAGACGATCGCGGGCGCGCGATCCATGCGCAACCAGACCGGCCCGGCGGCGACCGCGCCTGCGCGCCACCAGAGGTGGACGAAGAGCGCGAAGGCGATCCCACCAGCGAGCTTGGACACCAGGCAACGGTAGCAGCGGCCGGACGCGCTGACTACGTGCCGCCGACCGTCATCTTGGCGACGCGGATGGTGGGACACTGGATCGACGAGCGGGTGTCCAGGTTGTCGCCAAGGGCGTCGATGCCTGTCCACAGGTCGTCGAAGTTGGCCGACACGGTGATTTCGCTCACCGGGAAGGCGCGCTCACCGCGCTCGATCCAGAACCCGGTCGCCCCCTGCGAGTAGTCGCCGGTGACGCCGTTGAATCCGAAGCCCATGAGGTCGGTCACGTACAGTCCGCGCTCGAGCTTCTCGAGATCGCCCGCCGGGGTCTTGCCCGGCCGCAAGATCAAGTTTGACGTCGACACGTGCGGACCGCCGCCGATGCCGCGCCCCGCCGACCCCGTCGAGCGACGCCCGAGCTTGCGCGCCGCGAAGACGTCGCACAGGAACAGGCGCAGCACACCGTCCGCCACCAGCACGTTGGCGCGGCTGGGTAGTCCCTCGGCGTCGTAGCCGCGCGACCCGGGACCGCGCGGGATCAAAGGATCATCGACGATCTCGCACAGGGCCGACGCAACCTGCGTCCCCTCGCGCTGCGCGAGATAGGTGCTCTTGCGCCAGACCGCGCCGCCGGACATCACGCCGGCGAACTGGCCCAGCAGGCCGCGCGCCGCCTCGGGCGAGAACACCACCGGGACCTCGCCGGTCGCGATCTTGCGCGAGCCTAGCTTGGCCGTCGTGCGGCGGGCGGCCTCGAGCCCGACCTCCTCCGGGTTCATGAGGCCGGCGGAGAAGCGGGACGAGGTCCAGTACGATCCGTTGCGCTTCTTGCCGTCCTGGTCGTCGGCGATCGGCTGCACGTACAGCGATGCGTGCGTGCCGCGCGCCGATCCCGAGAAACCGGCCGAGGTCGCGAACGCGGCTGCGCCGACGCTGCTGCCGAAGACCGCTCCTTCAGAGTTGGTGACGCGCGGGTCGGACTTCAGCGCCGCCGACTCGGCGGCGCGCGCGCGCCGGATCCCCTCCGCGACGTCGAAGGCGATGACCGACTCGTCCCACAGATCCAGCTCTGGCACCTCACGCGCCATCTCTTCGCGCGCCGGCAGGTCGCCGGTCGGATCGGGTTCGGCCAGGGCGGCCAGCTCCACGGTCTCCTTGGCGAAGCGCGCCATGGCCGCCGGCGTGAAATCAGAGGTGTAGGTGACGGCGGCCCGGTGGTCCTTGAGCACCCGCAGACCGAGCGCCCGGCTGCCCGCCTCCTTGATGAGCTCGGGCTCACCCAGGCGGACCTTGACCTCCAGCTCGGTGCCGTCGCGCACCAGCACCTCGACGCCGTCCGCCCCCGCGGCCAAGGTCAGCGACAGCATCTGCTCCGCCAGCTGCTGGCAGGCGCGGGGATCCGGCAAAGGACGCTTGCCCGTCGCGGCGGCGGACGCGGCCGCGCTCATGAGGTGCGGGTTCCGCCGACGGTGATCTCGGCGATCTTCATGGTCGGCGTCCCGATCCCCACCGGCACGGACTGCCCGTCCTTGCCGCAGGTCCATGTCCCGTCCGACAGCTTGAAGTCCGATCCCAGCATGGTGACCTTTCGCAGGACGTCGGGCCCGTTACCGATCAGGTTGACGCCCTTGAGCGGCGCGGTGATCTTGCCGTCCTCGATGAGATAGCTCTCGGTCAATGAAAACACGAAGTCCCCGTTCGAGATGTTGACCTGACCGCCCGAGAAGTGCTTGGCGTAGACCCCGCGCTTCACCGAGCGGATGATGTCGTCGGGATCGTCCTTCCCGGCGGCCATGAAGGTGTTGGTCATGCGCGGCAACGGCTCGTGACGGAAGCTCTGACGGCGGCCATTCCCCGACGGCGTCGCGCCGAAGTGCTTGGCCGAGATGCGATCCTGCAGGTACGCGACCAGGATACCGTTCTCGATCAGCACGTTCTTGCGACCAACGTGGCCTTCGTCGTCGACGTTGATCGAGCCGCGCGCGTTGCCGATGGTGCCGTCGTCGATGACCGTGCACAGCGGTGACGCGACCGCCTTGCCGATCTGATCGGTGTAGTTCGACGTCCGCTTGCGGTTGAAGTCGGCCTCCAGCCCGTGGCCCACCGCTTCGTGCAGCAAGATGCCTGACTCGCCCGCGCCCAGCACGACCTCCATGGGCCCAGCCGGCGCCTCGACGGCGTGGAGCATGCCGACCGCGAGGCGCGCCGCCTCGCGACCGTGCTCTTCAGGACTCTGTCCGGTGCGCAGAAAGTACTCCATGCCGTAGCGGCCCGCTCCGCCGGACCGGCCGCCCTGCCGCTGCTTGCCTTCCTCGGCGACCGCGCTGACGTTGAAGCGCAGCATGGGCTGCCGATCACGCACCAGCGATCCATCCGAGGTGACGACCAGGACCTCTTTCCACTCCTCGGACAGCGACGCCTCGACGCGCACGATGCGCGGGTCGGCGGCGCGCGCCGCCCGGTCTGCACGCCGGAGCAGCTCGACCTTCTCGACGCCCGGACGCTCCAGCGATGACTGGATCACCGGGTAGAAGCTCGGCAGCACGAGGCGCGTGACGCCGATCGGCCCCGGCGCGGCCCCGCTGGACGCGATCTGCGCGGCGGTGCGCGCCGCTTCCAGCATGCGCTCTTCGGACAGCTCCTCGGTGTAGGCGTACCCGGTGGCGTCCCCGCGCAGGACGCGCACGCCCAGGCCCAGGGTCACGCCGCGCCCGACGGTGCGCACCCTGCCCTCCTCGAAGACGAAGTCGGCGCCCGAGCGGTACTCGAAATAAAGATCGGCGTAGTCGCCGCCCGAGTCGAGCGCCGCGCACAGCAGGCGCTCGGCGAGCGCGGCATCGATGCCGTCGAGGGGCGTGATCGCGGCGTCGCTCACGGCGTCCGTCCGTCGCTGCGCCCGCCCAGCTCGTCGAGCGCCGCCTGAACGGCGTCCGCGGCCTGGCGGATCTGCTCTTCGTCTCCACCCAACCACAGCCGCCCCACGGCGCCGAACGCCACCATCTCGAGCAGGTTCACGTCGGCGCGCTTCTCGGCCTCGTTGGCGGCGATCGCGGCGTAGCCGGCCGGATGCACCTCCAGCGTGTACAGGGTCTGCCCGCCGACCAGCATGTCTCCGTGCCTCATCTTGTCAATCATGGCCGATTGGTGGTCGTCGACGCCAGTGATGATCTCCCGGGACAGCACGCGGGGCGCCAGGCGATCGGACTCGGCGAGCTGCAGGTGCGCCAGGATCGCGGCGCCCGCCTCCCGCACCTCACCCTGATCGCTGGAGTGGATCTCGAGCAGCCCATAAGCGCGCTCGACGATCTGCATGCCCGGCACGACGCGTGTCTTCTTCAGCGCCACGTCCGTGACGGTGTTGATGGCGATGCCGGGGGCGACCTCGACCACCAGGCTCGCCTGCCCCTCCAGCGGGAGGAAACCTTGCGAGACCGTCTGCAGGAAACCAGCCAGCTTGGGCTGGAGGACGTCGATGAATGTGTAGGTGCGCAGCTCCATCCGCGGGGCAGTATACCGGCGCCACGCGCACGTCGCGCGCGCGATCGTCGGCGCGGCGGTGGCCTATCGGTCGGGCGGCAGCCCGAGCTCGTTGCCGGTGTGGTCCTTGATCTTGCAGAGGCCGCGAACCTCGACCTGCCGGATCCGCTCGCGCGTGAGATTGAGGATCGCGCCCACCTCTTCCAGGGTGATGCCGCCTCGATCGGCGACGTCCAGCGAGCAGGTCTCGGCCATCTCCCAGACCTCGAGGTGGGGAAAGTTCAGCTTGATGGCGCCGGTCTCCGGATTGACGTCCAGGTACAGATGGTGCGAGCAACTGACGAAGGGGCACGGCCGCGCCATCGACTTGCAGGAATCGCGGGTCGTGGGCCGCTCGACGTCCTCCGGGTAGACCAGCAGCTCCGACAGCCGCCGCTCGTCGCGCGTCAGCCGCTTGGGGGCGATGGTCTTCGATCGCACGCGCCCGTCTCGGCCAGCGCCGTGGACCTTGCGCCGGATACGCGCGACCTCGGGTTGCGGCGCGTCCTCCTCCTCCTCGAGGAACGCCTCATCACCCGCCGCCTCCACCCCTTGTCTGTGGTCATCCATTCGATTTCTCCTCGGTTCGGCGTTCGGGCGCCGAGCTAGTAAAGGTCGTGTCCGCTCCCGACAGCGGTGCCGCCCGCCGAGCCTTCGGCGACCCGGTTGGAAATTCGTCGCTCCAAGCTGCTGATGCGCCGGACCAGCTCGCCCGCCGCGCGCTTGGCGTCGGTGATGTCCCGCTCCAGCTCACGGCGGCCGTCGGCGTCCAGCGACGGACCCCTGGCCTCGCGTTCGATGCTGGTGATCAGATCGCGCAGGTCCTTCTCGACCGTGTCGATGTCGTCCTTGAAGCGCAGGAACGACTTCTGGATGTCCTCGATGGTCTGGTCCTCGGCCATCATGCCCTTGACCGCGTTGACGCGTCGGATGACGTGCGCCGGGTAGACCCCGCAAGAGCCGCGGTGCTTCCCCTTGCGGCCCACGCGCACCGATCGGGGAAGGAGTCCGAGCTGCACATACTTGCGCAGCGTCGCCTCGGAGAAACGGATACCCCGGGTCTCGAAGACGTCGACGATCTGGCGAGACGTCAGGCCGTTGGGCCAGGTGCGTTCAATTTCCAGCAGCTCGCGCTCGTCGAGCAGGGACGAACGACGAGGGACGCGCTCCTGAGGAGAACTCTCACTGTCATCTTTCGATGGTGATCTCCTCATTGGATGACGTCGAATGTATTCTATTGAATAGATTCTGGGCAATGGAAAAACATCTGATGATCCGTTCAGCTCACCATCACCGGCGTCAGCGCGGGCGTGCCGGCGTGGGCGCCCGCGCGTTCCCACGAGTGTCGGTCGACCCCTGGCGGCCGCGCCGGCGCGGGTAGAACGGGCCTATAGTTGAACGATGCGACGGACCCTATGTATCGCCGTGCTCGTGTGCGCGACCCATCACGCGTCGGCGGCGACCACGCCCAAGGACCGCCGGTACGTCAGCGCGCGCCACGGTCTCAGCGTCGAGGCGCCGACCGGCTGGACGCTATCGACGCACACGGGATTCCCCAGCATCCTGGTTCTGCTGCTGCACCCCGACGGCAGTCGCGTCTCCCTCGCCGTCGCCGACTCGCAAGCGAGGACCGCCCGCGAGCTGGCCGACAGCAATCGCAAAGGGCTCGAGGCCCAGGGGCTACAGATCGTGAGCGTGCGCGCCGGCGCCCGCGACGGCGTCGAGGTCGAGGCGCAATCCGCGCCGCGCGCAGAGACGATCGTCCAGCTCTATCTGCTGCGCGCGCTGTCGACCACGGGACCGCGTCAGTCGATCGTGATCACGATGATCACTCCGACTGCTTTTCTGGGCGTGCACCGCGCGGCGTTCGACTACGTGGTCAGCAAGCTGGGCCTCAACCCCCTACCCGAGGCACCTGGCCGTCCGTCACCGCCGAAGGCCGCTTCAGCTGGTGAGCGACCCGCGGAAGAACCGCGCCGGTAGCTCGCCGTCGATCAGCCGGAGCAGCACGTCGGCCACGTCGTCGGGGCGATGGGGTGCGCGCCCGAAGGGCGGCACCATGTACTTCCAGAGCTTCTTCCACCAGCGCGTGGGACCTTTGTCGGCGCAGCCGAAGGTTCGATCCTGCGCGTCGCAGTAGACCCGCACGTGCATGTGATCGTCGTGGGGTTCGGAGTCGGTGGGCTCGCGCAGGATGAACGCCGCACGGGCTAGAACGGCGGGATCCTCCCCGGAGGCCGCCGCTTCGTGTAGCAGCAACGCCGCCAGTTGATGCTGGATGAAGATCCACTGCACCTCGGCGCCCGGATCAGTGATGAGGGCGCGCACGAAGGCCCAGTTGCGCCGCTCATCGAAACGATAGGCGGGGACCGACCGACCCGGCGCCGCCACACCGCGCGGCGGCGACCAGCGCACCGCGCGTCCCTCGGCGTTGAAACGAAGCATCGCCTCGCCGGGCACGGCGGGCCGGCCCTTCTCGTCGACCGCATAGTAGAAGACGTCGACGTCGCGCCCGCTCTGATGCGACTTGTGCTCGACGGACGCGCCGCCGGCGCGCCGGGACAGATCGCCGATCGCCGCCAGGCCGCCGGGGACTTGCCGGTCCACCAAGCGCGCGGCCCGCACCAGCGCACCGACCAGCTCCTCGGTTCCGTAGTTGCTGTTCCGGGAACGCCAGCGCGCCGGCACGGTATAACCGTCGCCGTCGAGCGGCAGGAGCACCGGAGACCGCAGCGCGCCGTCGGCGTGCGTGCCCAGCGACACGCTGGTGCCGTCCTGGCCGAAGACCGCGGCGCAGCCGGCCACGCCGCCCGTCACGACCAGGATCAGCAGGGGCAAATAGTTGGCGCGCGCCAAGCCACACGCCCAACCACACCCCAACGCAGATCTCAGACCAGACCGAATGACCGATCCGGTCCGCGCCCGGCCCACGACCGGCGGTCGACTCAGCCGTAGGCTTTTTCGATGCGCTCCTGGTCCTCTTTGCACCGAATGCACAAGGTGGTCTCCAGGCGCGCCTCGAGGCGCTTCATCGAGATCGGCTCGCCGCATTGCTCGCAGACCCCAAAGGTCCCCTCGCGGATCTTCTCGAGCGCGTGGTCGATCTTCTGCAGGAAGCCCTTCTCCCGACCGCGTAAGCGGAATGTGAAGGAGTGGAGATACTCCGACGAGGCCAGATCCATTTCGTCGGGCAGGTCGTCGGCGTCCAACGTCATGTCCTCGTTCAAAGTGCGTTGGGCGTTGCGCAAGATCTCTTTCTTCTTGGCCAGCAGAATGTCGCGGAAACGCTTGAGATCTTTTTTCTTGAGGCCGGTTCCGTCCATTGGCACCCCATGCCTACGTGGCGGTGAAATAGCCCGAAAAGATAATTCCGAGCGCTTCTCAGGTCAAGACAATAGCGAGCGGCAGCGCGTCTTTAGGAAGGAACGACTTCGGGAACGACTTCGGGAACGACTTCGATTTTATCTGCTTCGAAGTTGGTTCGAAAATGGTTCGAATGCAATTCGGCCGCAGCCCACGAAAATTGGTCCAGTCTCCACGCGACGCGACCTTCACCTTCCGGCGCCTGTCATCTCGAAAACCACGCAAAACCAAAGTCGATGACCGCCCTCCTGCCAGGGAACGCACGTCACCGGGGTGATATTCCTCAAGCATTCCTTGACAGCGGTGCGCAAATGAAACTACAGTTTCGGCCGCGACAAGCGTTCAGTGAACGCGGAGGCCCCATGGGCGGTTCCGATAAAAGAAAACAAAGTCTCTACTTCCCCGAAGAAATGCTGAAGGAAATCCAGGAAGAGGCGACCCGACAGGATCGGTCTCTGTCGTGGATTGTCCAGAAGGCCTGGAAGATCTCCCGCAAGGAGATCATGAAGTACCCCTCGGTCAATGAGTTTCCGGGCGAAGAGGACGAGCGCGGCGCAGTCGAGTAAGTTTGCGTTCGCGCGAGTTCCTGATCATTGCTGACGCGGTTGCTCCGTTGGCCGAAGGGGAGTCCCCCCTCGCTGCCATCGGGCTCAGCCGCGCGCTGGCCGCCGCTGGCCACCGAACCACGGTGCTGTCGCTGGGGTCGGCGCGCGCCGTGGAGCGCGTGCCGGGCCTCGCCAAGCGGCTGCGCACCATCCATGCGGTGGTAGGTGAGGAGCGCTTCGACCTTAGCCTCTACGAGGGGATGGCTGCGCTCAGCAAAGCCGAGCTGCTGATCATTGCGGCCGAACCGAGCGACCGCGGCCGCACGGCCGCGTTGCTGGGCAGCGCGGTCAAATCTCTGTCGGCGGATGGTCTCATCGCCCCCGAAGTCACCATCGGGTGGGGTGAAACTTCGGCGGCCGCGCTGTCGGCGACTTCGGCCGCCATCCGTCTCTTCGCTCTTCCGAGCGGGCGGGTCGGTCCGGCCCTGTCCGGCGACCAAGCCTGGGTGACGGCCCCGGCGCAGAACGGCGCCGCGGCCATGTCATTGGCGGCGTTGGGGTCGCTATCGGCAAACGCGATCCTGACGCCCAGCCCCAGCGCCGCCCGGGCCGTCGAGAGCGACCCCGGCTTGGCCGCGCGTGCCGCCGACGAGCCCTTCGTCGCGCTCCGCTTCGGTTGCGACGATCCGCCCCATGATCCGGCCAGCGATCCGGCGCTGCCCGCCAGCTATTCAGCCACCGCCAGCGAAGGAAAGCTCGAATGCCGCCGCACGCTGGCGCGACGGTGCTCGCTGGCGCTAGGACCACGGACGCTGCTCCTGTCCACCGCTCCGCTGCGGGCCGAACGGAGCGCCGACGCGATCCTGGCCGCCCTCGCCCGGCTCGATGGCTACGACGTCGCGGTGGCGATTCCCAGCTCGGGCGATGCGAAGCTGGTCGATCGAGCCCACGTGCTGGCCATCGAGCACCCCGGACGCATAGCCGTGGTCGCCGAGGACGATCCGGCCGAAGAGCGGCGCATCCGCGCAGCCTCGGACGCCATCTTGCTCGGCGAGCCCGACGACCGAACCGGAAGGGCAGCGGGCACCGCGTTGCTGTACGGCACCCTACCCATCGCCATCGAGACAGGCGCCTCGCGCGACTACCTGGTCGACTACGACCCAGCGTCCGCGACCGGGTCCGCGATCCTGTTCGAACGGCCGGGCGTCTTCGAGATCGAGGGCGCCATCCGGCGCGCCATCGCCCTGCGTTCCGACGCCAACCTGTGGTCCACCCTCGTCAAGAGCCTTTTCGCCAGCGCGCCGAGATGGGCGAGCACCGCCGCGATCGTAGAAGAGGTGTGCGCGGCGTACGATCTGCCGGCGACCTGAGCCGGCTTCGCCCGTCGGTGCTCGGGCCATTTTTTCACTCGCGCGGCGCGCCGCCTTCCGCCCTCCAGGCGTGCACCATCTCGCTGATGCGCACCCCCAGCTCGCCGTCGACATTGACCAGCTCGCCGCGGGCCCAGGTTCGTCCACCGACGACCAGGTCGACCATCCCTCGGCGCTGACTGAATGCCAGCACACTCCCCCGCTCCAATCCGAGCACCTCGTCGCCCCGTAAGGTCAACCGGCCGAGCTCGGCCACTACCTGGACGGGAGCGGCGGCGAGCACATCCATTTTCCTGTCACTGGCACCGGAGTCCATGGTGATCCCGATTTCTACTACGGCGGCGGCCGCGGGGGCACGCGCTCTGACCCCTGAGTCCCGCCGCCTCGCCAGAGCAAACGGCCCCAGGTAGACGATCGCGCCGTCGGCTCTGACCACACCACCACTCTCGAAGTCGCCGACGCGAATGCGGGCCGGGACTTCCTCGTCCGCGGCCCGGAAGCGCTCCCCGTCGAACACCACCGTGTCCCCGACCCCGGTCTCGGCGATGATCGCCAGCGGCAGGCAGGTGTCGGCAAGCTCGATCCGTGCCGTCGTCTCGAGACGCCCCATCGCCTGTTTCAGCGTGGGACCCGGAAAGTCCGACCATCCATCCGCCACCGCCGCCAGCCATTGCGGCGGTACGTCCAGCCTGACCGGACCGCACGCCCCGGCCGCCTCCGCCTGGAACGCGAGCCCGACCGCCGCCTCGAGCCAGCGATCGCCGGGCGCACCGACGAGATCGACGTCCAGACGACCGCTCGCGAAGGTCAGCAGCGCCGCCAGGTGACCGGCCAGGATTCCCTTTTCGCCTGGTCCGAGACGACGCAGGCTCCTGGGCGGCGGCAGGCCAAGCGTGCGTGCGACGACGTTCAACGCCAGCCAGCGATCGATCGACACCCGCCCGCGACGGCCCTCGCCATCGATCAGGTACAGCTCCTCCCGGGATGTCGTCGGCCCCTGCTGGAACCCGTCCCACGTCAACCGAATGATGCCGGACTCTGACAGTCCCAGGATCACCGGGCGGTCGAGCCGACCGGACCAGGTCCAGGGAAGGCGCAACGAAGCGCTGCGCGCGGCGCCCACCGCGGGCAACGAGACCAGGGAGAACGGCGCCACCGAGGTCATTCCACAGCCTCGTTGACCTGATCCGGGCTAGCTGTCAAGCACAACCAGAGGCGCGCGCAAGATGGGTGCGCAACGACTGCCCGACCATCGGGTTTGCTGGCCAGCGGCAGAAAGATCTGAGATATATTTCGAAACCCAGGTAGCCGACAGCCATCGGAAGAGCTGAACATGACGGAATCGACGCCGTGATTAACTGTCAGCAGCTGATCGACTTCTGTTTCGACTATATCGAGGGCTCGCTGCCTCAGGACGAGCGGGTGCGTTTCGCACAGCACCTGGGACAATGCAACGACTGTGTGGTCTTTTTCGAGACCTACCGTCGGACGCCTGAGCTCACGCGCGAGGCACTGGCGACCCAGATTCCGCCCGCGGTCCGCGATTCGGTGCGCAGCTTCCTGCGATCGCTGCGCGGCGATCAGTAAGAAGGCCGGCCCCGGGCGGGCGTCCCTTACCACCCGCCCCCGGTCATGGACCTGTCCTGGTCACCCGGACCCGCTGCGTCCAGAATGTCGCTTTTTTTGACTGAAGGCCGACGTTGCCCTACGTTCTCCCACATGTCCCACTTGCAACCTTTTTCCGCCAGCGATCGTAGGGCCGATACCCGGGTTCGCACCGAGATGTTCATCAATCAGTACGTGCGCGAGCAGCCTTACCGGGCGCTGGCCACCAACGTGAGCCCCACTGGCCTGTTCGTGCAAAAGCTCGCGATCTCCAGGACCCGCCACGCCCCGTCGGTGGGGCTGGAGTTCGAGCTACCTGGGACCGGCGAGATCATCTGGGCGCGCGCCGAATGCCGATTTGACGCGGTCGCCTCCGATTTCCATCTCACCGGCCTGCGTTTCACCGCGATGGCACGGAAGCACGAACGCCTCGTCCGCGATTACGTGCGCGAGCGGGAGTGGATCCTCGAGCGAATGTGGCTGCGTCTGCGTTACGGCAACGCCGACATGACGCCGCCACCCCAGATCGGACATCGGGACTGAGTCCTCGGGCCTCAGGTGCTCTAGGCCAGGCCCCCGAGACGCTGGTGCGCCAGCGTTGAATTTCCCCAACCTCGGTCGACCCTCGGTTCCGCAATGGTGCGGGGTCGAGGGTCGTTTTTTTTCGGCTATCCTCAGTCGGTGCGCATCGCGGCCCTCGGCGGGACGGCGGTCTGTCTGGCGTTGTCATGGGCGATGCTGGATTCACCGGTTCAGGCGGAATGGTCGGTCAAGCGCGCCGGTAGCGAGGCGCTGATACGACAGATGGCCGCCGGGCTCCGGGCCCGGCCCACCGATCGCGAGCTGGCCGCCCGACTGGCGCGTGCCGCGCCGCGGGCCGAGCTTGAGGGGCTGCTGGTCGACTTCGGCCGCCGCGCCGCCGGGCCCGACGCGACCCCCGGCGGCGTTCTGGCCCACGCCCAGCTGCTGCTCGCCGCGGGGCAAAATCAGGCCGCGGCCACCGCGTTCGAGCACGCCGCGCAGCTGGGGGGTGAGGGTCCCGGCGCCACCATGGCGGAGGCGAACCGCGAGCTCGCTCTATCGATCCACGAGGGCTGGGCGCGCGCGTTGCGGGCGCTGGGCGATCGGAACGGCGCCATCGCCGTTGTCCGGCGTGCCCTGGACAGCGAGCAGCGGCCCGCGCAACGTCGCCGCCTCCTGCGCATGATGCTGGCGCCGACCGGTGAACCTCCCGAGGGTGGCGATGAGATCGCGGCTCGACGGGATCTGCTGGCGCTCGACCCGCGCGACGAAGGGGCCGCGCTGGCGCTGGTCGATGCGCTCGAGCGGGCCGGCCAGGCCAGCGAGGCGGCACAGCTGCTGGAACAACGGCTGGGGAAGTTGGCGCCCGGCGTCCGGCACGCCAAGGTCGCCCTCATGCTTCGGTTGGCCGGGCTCCACGAGACCGCCGGAGCGCTCGATCGCGCCGCGGCCGTCCTGGCCGAGGTCGCCCAGGGGCTGCCGGTGTCGGACGCCGTTCGGCGACGCGAGGTCTGGTCCCGCACCATCGTTGTCGCGCGCCGCCGAGGCGCGCTGGGCGAGCTGGAGAAGCGGCTCGAGAGCCCCGCCCTGCCGCGCGGGCCTGCCGAATGGCAGTCGCTCAGCGAAGTGCGCGACGAGCTCGGCGACCTCGAGGGCGCGCTCGAGGCGGCCCGGCGGGCGCGCGACCTGATGCCGCGCAAGCTGGAGCTCGGCCGGCGAGTGGCAGCGCTGCTCGACCGCCTGGGACGGGAGAGCGAGGTCACGACCGAGCTCAGCGCGCTGGCGCGCCTGGCCCCGTCCGACCCTCGTTTCACCATCGAGCTGGTGGAGCGCCAGTTCCGCACCGGCCGGCGGGATGATGCGCGCGCCGAGCTGGATCGCGCCATCACCAGGTTCGGCGGCAACGTTGCCGCCCTCGGGCAGCTCGCTGATCTCGCCGGGCGTTGGTCGGAGGGCCGGCGCGCGCTCGAGGCCTGGACCAAGCTGTTGCGCCTGTCACCGCGTGACGAGATGGCGCTCCTGGGTCTCGGGGAAGTTCAATTCCAGAACCACAAGAAGGATCAGGCGATCCGCACCTGGCAGGCGCTGCGCGAAGGAAGGTCGTCGCGGGCCGAAGGCTGCGCGCGGCTGGCCGACGTCCTCATGGAGCACGACCTCCTGGACGAGGCGACGGCCGAGGCGTTGCAAGCGCAAAGCCTGGAGCCCGGCGAGCCCCGCCACC
The DNA here is from genome assembly GCA_035696125.1 of Polyangia bacterium. Classification (GTDB taxonomy): domain Bacteria; phylum Myxococcota_A; class Polyangia; order Fen-1088; family Fen-1088; genus DASRQZ01. Next base: position 17,482 of record DASRQZ010000205.1, on the reverse strand, counting down.
GCCGGTTGATGGCGCAGATCCTCGAGCGGCAACGCCGGCCCGAAGCCGCGATCGCCGAGTGGGAGCGCGTCCTGGCCATGAACGGAGGCGCCAACCGGGTCGCGGAACGGCGCGAGGCGCGTTCGCGCATCCTGAGCATCCTCAGCCGCGAGGGGCGCGCCCGCCTCGACGAGAGGATCATCCGACTGCGCGCGCAGGTCAGCCTGGATCCGAGCGATCGAGAGACGGCGTTGTTCCTGGCCGAGGCCGAGCTGCGCAGCGACGCGGTCTCGGGCGCCATCGACACGCTGCGCGCGACCGTCGGGCGCGATCGTCTGCCGCCCGCGGGTGGACGCCGGGAAGCGAGCGATGAAGCGAAGGCGGACGTGATCCTCACCCTGGTCCGATTGCTGCGCCAGACCCGCCAGCTCGACGAAGCGGTGCGCCTGCTGAATGAGCTGGCCCTGCGCATTCCGTCGCGCGCGCGCGAGGCGCACATCCAGATCGCCGACATCGAGCTCGGCCGCTACGAGGACCGCGAGGCGCTCGATCACGCCAGCTCGGCGGCCCGCCTGGCGCCTGACGATGGGCGCGCGTTGATCCGGATCGCCGAGGTGCAGGAGCGGGCGGGCGAGGTCGACGCGGCGCTGGCCAACTACCGCCGCGCGTTCAATCGCGACGCGAATCCGACCGCCGCGTTCGCGCTGGCACGGCTGCTGTCGCGCCGTGGCTCGGCCACCGAGGCTGCGGAGATCCTGCGCGGCGTCCTGCGCGCCGCCAGCGACGAGGAGACGATCACCGAAACCGGCCGCCGCGCCATCGACCTCGAGGAATATCTGGGCTCGCTCGACGACCTCGAACGGGTGGTCTCGGGGCTGCTGTTCTCGAACCCCCATGGCGCCGCTTACCGCCGCCTGCTGGTGGAGATCTATCGCCGCCTGTTGCCGACGTTGTACCGGGCGCCGGCCGATCTGACCGCCGCCGCCGAGAGCCGGGCGCGTATAGCCCAGCACGGACTGCGCCCTTTGCTGGAGCTGCTCAGCGACGCCGACGGCAATCCCGAGCGCGCGCTCATCGAGCTTCTGGGCATGCTGGGTAATCGCGACGCCGCGCCCGCCCTGGCTCGCCTGGCGCAAGGCCCCGTCAGCCCCGCGACCGATTCGATGCTGCGCGGCTCCGGCGGTGGTGCCGGCGAAGTTCAGCTCGCGGCCGTCGTCGCGCTGGGCCGGTTGGGAGACGGACGAGCGCGGTCGACGGTGGAAGCGCTCGTCACCTCGTCCGACGCCGGAACCCGCACGGCGGCGGTCTGGGCGCTGGGCAGAATGGCGACGCCCGAGTCCGGCGAGCTGCTGGCGACAAACACCAACTCCCACCTGGATGTGGCCGGCTTCGCCTATCTCGGACTCGGCCGGACCGGCGATCCCCGCTGGGTGCCGGAGCTGATTCGCGCCGCCCTGGAACCATCGCTGCCCGGCAAGATCCGGCGCGCCGCCACGATGGCGCTCGGCCTACACCGGTCGCGCGCGGGCGTGCCGGCCTTGCTGACGCTTCTCGATTGCGGAAACGAAGATCTGGCCCGAACCGCGGCCACGGCGCTGGGAGCTGTGGGTGACACTGACGTGCTGCCCGCGCTCTTCGAGCGGGTCCTGGGTGTCGGGCGAAATGATTCGGGCCGCGAAGCGCCCGCCCTGGTGGCGATCGACCGCCTGGCGGCCGGAACACCGCTCGAGGACGAAGCCAAGGCGATCGACGGCACCCGACTCGATCTGGAAGCGATGTTGAACGTGCTGGTGTCACCATCCGCTCGAATCGACCGGGCCGCTGCCTGGATCGGCAAGGAAGCCATCGTCGAAAAGATTCTTGGCGAGGCCCTGGCCGGGGACCGCGCGCGCCGAGTCTCCGCCCTCGAGGCTCTGGATTCGCGTGAGGATGGCGCCGGCCTTGGCAAGTTGGCCCCCGAGGGCACGGCGCCGCTGCCGCCGGCCGTGGCCTGGTCTCTGCGGCGCTTGGGATCCTCGGTGCGCGGCCGGGTCGGCTCGCTGATGTCCGACAGCGCGCCGGAGGTGCGGGCCCTGGCGTTGCGGGTCGGCGCCAAGCTGGGCGCAGCCGAGTTGAAACCCGCCACCATCCTGCAGGGTCTGGGGACAGCGCCCTCGTCGGTGAGAGCCGCCGCCGCTTTTGCACTGGCACGGCATGTCGGGGCCTACCCAGACAACGCCGCGGCCGTGATCAGAGCCTTGCACCCGCTCCTGGCCGATACCGGTTCCTGGGAGAGCCGCCTCGCGGCGGTCGAGCTGCTCGTGCCTCTGGGGACGCCAGCTCGCCCGACCCTCGAAAGCGTGGCCGCCAGGGATCCTTCCGCCCTGGTCCGGTCTGCCGCCGTCACCGGGCTGGGTACGCTGGGCGGCTCGCCCGCCTCGATCCACGCGGCGGCGGCCGACCCGATCCCGGCGGTGCGCGCGGCCGCCGCGCGCGTGCTCGCACGTCACCCCACGGCGCCCGGAACGGCGGCGGTCCTGGTGAGGCTGCGCCACGACCCATCCGAGCTGGTGCGCAGTAGCGTGGAGCACATAGAACCTTGACTTGCGTGACAGGGCCCTGACAATGTCGAAGCCGTGGCGAGCGCTCGAAGTGAGGCCGCCGGGAGAGATCCAGAATGCCGGGAAAAATCTGTCCGAGCTGTGGCGCCGAGGTTCCTCCGAATTTCAAGTTCTGTGGCAAGTGTGGGGCCAACGTGGATTCTCCTCCGGCGGCGCCAGTGGCCGGCGCTGCCAAGACCATGTTCTTCGGCGCCAACCAGGTCCCCGGCAAGGCCCGGCTCATCGTCATCAAGGGCGAAGGCGTCGACGGCGTGACCTATCAGCTGAACGGCACCGAACACGTTGCCGGACGCTCCGAAGGCGCCATCCTATTTCCGGATGACCCGCTGCTTTCACCGCGGCACGCGAACTTCATCTTCCAGAACGGCCAGCTGCGCGTCCAGGACGAAGGCTCGGTCAACGGTATCTTCGTTCGCATCAAGACGCCCACGACCGTGGGCGCCGGGGGGCTGTTCCTGATCGGTGAGCAGCTACTGCAGGCGGAGCCGGCGCCGCCCGACCTCGGCCCGGCCCCCGACGCCGAGGGCACATACTTCTACGCCAGCCCGAAGCGTCCTTCGAAGATGCGGCTCATCCAGCGCCTGCGCGGTGGCGAGATCGGTATGATCTATCGATCGCGCGGCGACACCATCACCATTGGCCGCGAGGGCAACGACGTCAACTTCCTGGATGACCCGTTCATTTCGGGAAAGCACGCGCAGGTGAGCATCTCCAGTGACGGACAATGCACCCTGACCGATCTCGGCTCCAAGAACGGCACGTTCGTGAAAATCAGCGAAGAAGGTCTGCTGAACCACGGCGACTACGTATTTCTCGGCCAGCAGCTCCTGCGCGTCGAGGTCATCTGAGGCTCGGGGTGCAAAGCATAGACATGAGATTCCCAGCACATCCGTGGGTCGTGCGATTGACCGAGGTCGTCTCCTGTGTTAGTGCGAAGTTCGTCCCCCGGGGGGCCGCTTGATCACCTGCAACCGCTGCGGCAAAGAAAATCAAGACCACTACAAGTTCTGCCTGGGGTGCGGAAACGAGCTGGCCAAGGCGGTCCCCGCGGCGTCAGTTCCGTCACCGAGCGCGCCGATCGCTGCCACACCGCCCCCGTCGGTTGCCCGCGCCGGGGTCGAGCCCGGTCGCGATCTTGGCCTGGCGGAAAAGACCCCGGCACCGCTGGGGATGGCCCGCACCGAATTCGTACCCTCGTCGCGCCCGGAGATCACACCGCAACCGGCGGCCGTGACCTCGGGCGAGATCAAGTCAGCGGCAGGAGTTGCACCCCCGTCGACCGCGCTCGGCCCGTCGAAGGCGAAGGGCGGCATTCCCTGGAACGACTCTCCCAAGATGCCGGCTCAGTTCACTCCGTCACCGGTGCTGCAGCAGCCGGCGGCCGGGGTCTTGCCGGGTGGGCCCCCTACTGGCGGGGGAACCTCGCCGGGGGGCGTTCCGCGCGCATCCGCTTCCAACGGGGGCGGCACACCACCGATCGGCAATTCGGTGCACGATGGCGCGCCCCCTGCTCCGGCCAGCGCCGCTCCAGCCGGCGAGCTGATCTGCAGCAACTGCGGGAAGACCATCGCGCCGGGGTTTGCATTTTGCGGCTCCTGCGGCGAACGGGTGGCCCCTGCCGCCGCTGCCCCGCCCGCCGGATCGGCGCGCACCATGTACATGGCCGGTTCACAGCCCAGCGCGGCACTGGCCCAGCGCGGCCGGCTGGTTCTGATTCGACCCGATGGCTCCGAAGGCGGGGTTCACCCCCTTTACGAAGGCGAGAACATCATCGGTCGTGGTCAGGGGCAGCTCTTCGACAGCGACGCCTATCTGTCTCCGCGCCACGGAGAGTTCCTGGTGGGACCTCAAGGGGTGTCGATCAAAGATCTACGCAGCCTCAACGGCATCTTCCTGAAGATCACCCAGGAGGAGGCCCTGGAATCCGGCGACATCTTCCGCATCGGCCAGGAGCTGCTGCGCTTCGAGATCATCTCCACGCCGCAACCCCTGGAGGACGGCACGGAGGTCATGGGAACCCCGAACCCGGGCTTCTGGGGTCGGCTCTCGGTGGTGGTGGGAAGGGACGTAGACGGCTCGGCCTTCCCCTTGTTCGGGGATGCCATCGTCTTGGGCCGCGAGAGAGGCGACGTGCTGTTCCCCGAAGACGGCTACGTCTCCGGCTCGCACGCCCGCATCGCCATCAACGAAGGCCAGGTCTACCTGTCCGATCTCGGGTCGTCCAACGGCACGTTTCTACGCATCCGCGCGGAGCGCCGCCTCCCGGCGGGTTCCTTCGTGCTGATGGGGCAGCAGCTCTTCCGGGTCGAGCTGTCCTGAGCGCGCGAGGTCCGACTCAGCCTCCAGGCGACGCGAGCCGCTTGAAACCACCGTCCTAGGGCGACGCCTTCTCGACTTCGATCTTGCCGGTGCCGCTGGCGCCTGGCTTCGAGCCCGAGAAGAAGGCCCGACGGGCGTTGTCCCCCGACGTTGGCTCGACGTAGCGAAACCCGTTGGCGATCTTGAAGGAGTTGCCGTCGTCGAACATGACGGTCACGTCGACGGGCCCCTTCTCACTCGACGGGGTGACCACCTTGATCTTGGCGTTGGAAGCGATCGTGACGATCTCGGCCCTCTTGCGGCCGAACTTCACTTCCGCCTGGGTCCGGCCGGGTTGAAACCCACCACCCAGGATCGTGATCTCCTCGCCACCGGCGGTGGTTCCCTGCGGGGGCTGGAGCGAGTCGACCTTGAGCGGTCCGGCATTCTGGGTGCAGGCGGCGAGCCCGAGCCAGAGCACGCCGAGAGCGAGAAAGAGCTGGCGCTTCATGAGGTTGTCTCCCATCGAGCTTGAGACCATAGCCCTTGCCGCACTGACGGGTCAAGACACACCGGAAACGGAAACCCCGTTCCCGGTGTGTCGGGCTGCGCCTTGCCGATCCTGAGTCTCTTCGCGATCTACAACATTTCGCGCTTGGCCATCGCCCGGCGCATCTTGCCGAGAGCCTGCTCCTGCAGCTGGCGCACACGCTCGCGCGACAGACTGTACTCGTCGCCGATCTCCTTCAGGGTGCGCTCGCGATCGTTGAGCAGGCCGAACCGCTTGCGCAAGATGTCCGCCTCGATGGGCTTCAGCCCACCCAGCAGCTTGAGCATCTCGCTCTGCGTCTCGGTCGAGACCATCTGGTCGGGAACACCCGGCCCCTCATTGGGATCGACCAGGACGTCGATCAGACGGCGCCCATCCTCATCGGAGATCGGACGGTCGAGAGAGACTGGGGTCTCCGACAGGAAGGTCTTCATCTTCTCGAGCTTCTCGGCCTCGATCCCCGTCGCAGCCGCGATCTCCTGAGTCGAAGGCGGGCGTTCCAGCTTCGACTGCAGCTCGCGCTGCGACTTGGCGATGCGATGGTAAGCGTCGATCATGTGGACCGGCAGCCGGACCGCGCGCCCCTTGTCGGCGAGCGCGCGACTGATGGCATGCCGGATCCACCAGCTGGCGTACGTCGAGAAGCGGAACCCGCGGCGATAGTCGTAGCGCTCGACCGCCTTCATGAGGCCGATGTTGCCCTCCTGAATCAGGTCGGCGAGCGGCAGCCTGCCGTGGTTGAACCGGCGGGCAATCGACACGACCAGACGCAGGTTGGCCTTCACGAACTCGTTCTTCGCCGCCTTGAGGGCGTGCGCCTTCAGGCGCACCGTCCGGACGTAGGACTTGAAGACCCGCGTCGAGGGCGAGAAGGGAACGTGTCCCTCGTACGGCAAACCCTCCGTGGCACGCCCCACCCTCTGTATCTCTGCCAGCGAAGCGTCCAGGAAGATCCGGTCGATGTCGATCGCGCGTAGCTTGAGCGCCAGCTCGGAGCCCGCCTTGTCGAATCGGCTCCGCGTCGGAATCGATGCCTTGTGGCGCGCCTTTTCGGCCGCGGAACGATAGCTCTTGACCTCCGCCATCGGCTTGCCGACCGCTCTTTCGATCGTGTCCGCGATCCAATCCGCGCCCGAGGCGAATCCGAGCAGCGTTCGCCACAGCTCGAGCTCCATCTCCTCGATCTGCCGGGCCGTCTCGAACTCCTGCTCCGGACGCAGCACGTCGAGCTCCGCCATGTCGCGGAAGTACATCGCCAGGAAGCTGGTGGGCTCCTCTTCGCCGCGCTTTTTCTTGGTGGTCTCCGCCACGAGCTCGGCGTCGATCTCCTCGGCTTCCTCGGCGTCCGCATCGGCGTCGGCGTCGCTCTCGACCTCGTCCGCTTCGATGGCGGCCTCGCCCGTGGCGCCCGCCAACTCGATCTCCTCGGTCGCGGCCGCCTCTTCTCCGGGCAGGACCGCTTCCGGCAGCTCGACGTCGGCCGACGCGAGCTCCGCCCCGACCAGCTGATTGGCGGGAAGATCGCTATCGATCTCGAGCGCCGTGTCATTCGCGGGAACCGCGACGGCAGCGCCGCGGGCCTTGACGATCCGCGACACGCGGCCACTCGGGCGAGCGGGCCTACCTTTTCTAGCTCCCTCAAGCCGCTGCTTGCGCGACGACCGAGCCTTTCCCATACTTCGATTCATCATCATTTGTCTCCGGGCCAACCTGCGCCTGCAGGGCCCTTTTTCTGTATACGTTCCTCGACAGATAAATATTCCAGATTGAACAATCGAACCTGCACAAAGGCTTCGATGCCGTGGCTGGCGATTGGTCGCAGGTCCCGCCGTTCAACATGGGTTTTCACTGCCCTTCGCACAATGGGGCTCGCGCGTTAATCGCCCCGCCCGGCGGCGATCCGCATCGGCCCACGCCGGGTCGACTGTAAGCTGCTGCTTTTACGGGTCTTTTTTCGGAGGGCCCGCGCGCTCAGTCCGAACGTTTTTCGGACAGCACCAGCAGGTTCCGGGAGTTGACACCCAGGAAACGTCCACGGGTGGATAAGCTGCCGGAGATGTCCAGGACCCGGAAACCGGCATGTCGCAGCAGACGTCCAAGCTCGTGCAAGCTGTACGCCCGGACGGAGATCTCCTGTTCCAGCTGCCGCCCATCCTCGAACACCACGGACCGCCGCGTCACCACGCGGCTGGTGTGGAAGTTGAAATCAACCTCCTCGAGCACGACGCAGCCCGTTCCTTCCCACCAGATCCGACTCGGCAGGTCGGCCACCACATAGTCGCGGTTCACGACGTCCAGCAGGAAACGCCCGCCGGGTTTCAGGGCTCTGGCGACGCCCTCCGCCACCTTGAGATTCGCCTCCTCGTCGAAGTAGCCGAACGAGGTCAGCATCGAGTACGCGCCGTCAAACTTGCGGTCGAACGGCATCTCTCGCATGTCGGCGTGAACGAAGTTCACCGATAGCGCACGCCGCTGGGCCTCGTCGGCAGCGCGAATCAGCAGCGGCAGCGATAGATCGAGCCCGGTCACGTTGAGCCCTCTTTGTACCAGCTCGATCGCATGCCGACCGTAGCCGCAGCCGACGTCGAGAATCTCGGCACCCGAGGGTGCCTCGAGGGCACCCTCGATGAAAGTCACCTCTTTCATCGTCTGCTGAGCGGTCATGAACGGCAAGGTGCGCAGGTAGTCCTCGTCGAAGATCTCCTCGAACCACGGTTTGGACCGCTTGGGCCGACGGGGCCGCTCGGCCAGGGCTTCGGGATGTGGGGGGAACGGAGGGCGTACTTCCGGCAGCGACAGCTCTGCAAGGGGGCTCTGCGACGAGCCCTTGGCGAGAATGGCCGGAATCGGAGGCGGCGTCGCGGACAGCGCGATCACCGGCAAGATGGGCAGAGGCGGAGCCACCGAGCGTATCGCCGGTGCGGCTGGCCCGGTGTCGAGCGGGGCGTCCACCAGCTCCAGGTCATCCTCGGCGTTCAGCTCCTCGGCAAAGCCGCCCGCCCCGTCAGACCGTCGCTGCGCCTCCTCGGCGATGTGCGCCAGCGTCTGCGCCAGAGGTGACAGGTTTCGCCCGCTATCGATCTCCTGCATGGGCTGCGACGGGATCGCGCCGCGGTCTTGCGTCACCTCCTCCGGAACCGCAGTGAGCGGTTCCGGCTCGAGCTCCGCCTCGACGTCTGACTCCAGCAGCGTACCGAGATCCACCGCCGGAGCCGCCGACTCCAGCTGGGCGGCAGCAGGCTCGGGCGACAGAGCGGCGACAGCGATCGGTGGTTCGGCCTCTTCCAGCGCCGCCACCACCTCGGCCGGCCGCGTTGCTGGCGCCGATTCGGGCAGTGGCGTCGGGCCCGGATCGATGTCCACCTCGTCGAGGTGCGCCTGCGGTGGTTTGACCTCGGCCGCGAGCGGGGAGGTGGGCGGGGCCGGAACCGCCACCTTGCCAGAGGCGCGTTCCGCGTCCCGCAACCGAGCCGCCTCGCCGTGCAAGGTCCTGGCGCTGTCTTCGTGCCCCTCGCCAGGTTCCGCTGGCGCGCCCTCCGCGCCTGACGTGCGCCCCACCGCCGTCTTCGCCTCGGGCGCCGGCGCCGGCACGCCATTTTGCCGCGGCGGCGGCGTCACGACGTCGGCCGCGCGATCGATCGGTTTGACCACTGGAAGGCCACGGGGCCTGGTCGTGGTGCGCTTGCGCACCATGGGCGTCGCGAAGTCGCCGCCGCTGATCGAGATCGACCCGCTGCGTTCCTTGCCGGCCTTCACCTCGACCGGCACAGCCACCGGCGGCGGCGTCTCGACGTCGGCAGCCGGGTCGTCGGACGCCAGCGGATCATGAGGTTTCGCCACGTGAGGATCCCTGATCAAAGGACGCGCCCCACGGACGCTCCCATTTTCGTTGAAGTACCGGCCTGCATGGCGGACAGCGCCACCTTTCCCGGCTCGAACACGGCGATTGTCGTCGACCCGAGGTGAAAGATGCCCAGCTCACCGCCGCGGGCGATCAGCCGCGGGGTGTCGTAGGTCCGACGCCGCACCGACGCCCGCAGAAAGCGCGCATCGTGCGTCGCAACGTCCTCGTCATACGCCGCTGTGACGTGTCCCACGCCCACGGCGGCCACCATCACGACCGCCGTGAGGCCGGCCTTGCCCTCAATGAGGGTGATGAATCGTTCGTTGCGGGTGAACAGCCCCGGCTCACGGAGCACGCTCTTTCCGTTCACCGAAAACAGGGAACCAGGCACGTGATTCCACCCTATGACCCGTCCGTCGACCGGCGAGTGAACGCGATGATAGTCCCTGGGCGAAAGGTAGGTAATGAGATAGGGGCCTCCCTCGAGCCGCGCAGCGGCCGCGTCGTCAGCCAGCAGTTCTGAGAGCTCGAAGAAGACACCCTTCGCCTGGATCAGCTGCCCCGCAAATACGGTCCCGCAATCTACCACGGTGCCGTCGGCCGGAGATACGACGGAGTCGTGCTGCGCGTCAATCGGACGCGCGCCCGCCCGCAAGCGCCGCGTGAAGAACTCATCGAATCCCCGATACTCCGACAAAGGTTTCTCTGCCTCCCCCACATCGATGCCGTAATTGCGCGCGAAACGAGTCAGCAGGCCCACCCGCAACCGGGCCGGCAGGTGGCGGCTTGCCCCCCACCCAATCGCACCTGATAACGCCCCCTTGGGAACAATACGCCAGATCGCGCGGGCCGCACGATCGCTAAGGGAGAGAGAGTCCATGAGTTTTGCGGACTTCCGCGAAGCTCAGATCTTATGGCAGCTCGAATTCGGCGTCAAAGACTTAGCCGCCTCACCAACTCCGACCGCCGAAATACAGAACGCCGGCCCTCGCGACTGGCGCGTGGGCCGGCGTGTCCTGGGTTCGGCTCGGCCGGTTAGCTGGTTGGCGTGGTCTAGTTGTCGAAGTAAAGCGCGAACTCGTACGGATGCGGCCGCAAGCGGATCGCGTCGACCTCGTTCTCACGCTTGTAGTCGATCCAGGTCGAGATCACGTCGGGCGTGAAGACGTCGCCCTTGAGGAGGAAAGCGTGGTCACGCTCGAGGGCCTTGAGCGCCTCGTCGAGGGCGCCCGGGGTCTTCGGCACGTCCTTGGCCTCTTCGGGCGCGAGCGCGTAGATGTCTTTGTCCAGCGGCTTGCCCGGGTCGATCTTGTTCTGGATGCCGTCGAGGCCGGCCATCATCATGACCGCGAAGGCCAGGTACGGGTTCGCCGTCGGATCGGGGCAACGGAACTCGAGGCGCTTGGCCTTGGGCGAGCTACCGCCGATCGGAATGCGGACTGACGCCGAACGATTGCGCGACGAGTAGGCCAGGTTGACCGGCGCCTCGTAGCCCGGGACCAGCCGCTTGTAGCTGTTGGTGCCCGGGTTGGTGAACGCACAGATCGCGGGCGCGTGCTTGAGGATGCCGCCGATGTAGTAGAGCGCCAGCTCGGACAGGCCGGCGTATCCGTCGCCGGCGAACAGATTCTTTTCGTCCTTCCAGATCGACTGGTGGCAATGCATGCCCGACCCGTTGTCGCCGAACAGCGGCTTCGGCATGAAGGTCGCCGTCTTGCCGTGCTTGCGGGCGACGTTCTTGACGATGTACTTGTACCACATGGTCCAGTCGGCCATCGCCTTGAGGCTGTTGAACTTCATCGACAGCTCGCACTGACCACCGGTCGCCACCTCGTGGTGGAAGACCTCGACCGGGATGCCGACCCCTTCCAGGACCATGGCCATCTCGGCGCGGATGTCGGTCAGGGTGTCGGTCGGCGGCACCGGGAAGTAGCCGCCCTTCTTGGCCGGCTTGTAACCCAGGTTCGGGCCCTCGTCGCGGTCGCTGTTCCACACGCCCTCGATCGAGTCGACGAAGTAGCTGGCGCGGTTGGTGCCCTCGGAGTAGCGGACCTCGTCGAAGATGAAGAACTCGGGCTCGGGGCCGAAGTAGGAGGTATCGCCAATCCCGGTCTGCTTGAGATACTTCTCGGCCTTGGCGGCGATGGTGCGCGGGTCCTTGCTGTAGGGCTGCTTGGTGACCGCGTCGACGATGTCACAGGTCAGCGACAGCGTCGGCAGCGCGTAGAACGGATCCATGATCGCCGAGGCCGGATCGGGGATGAAGATCATATCGGAGGCATGGATCGGCTGCCAGCCGCGGATCGAACTGCCGTCGAAGAAGTAGCCGTCCTTGAAGACGTCGGCGTTGAGCTTCGCGACCGGCATCGTCGTGTGTTGCCAGATGCCCAGCAGATCGACGAACTTGAAATCGACCATCTTCGCCCCGTTCTTCTCGGCGTACTTCAGTGCCTCAGCTGCTGTCATGGAGTCTCCCCTTGCTGATGATGAGTTGTGACCTTGCGTGAACGTGAAATTGGATCCCTTACAGCGCGTCTTCGCCGCGCTCGCCGGTGCGGATGCGGATGGCTTCCTCCACGGGCGTGACGAAAATTTTTCCATCACCGATCCGTCCCGTGCGCGCGACCGCGAGGATCGCTTCCACCACGTCACGAACGATGTCGTCCTTGACGACGATCTCCACGCGAACCTTGGGCACGAAGTCGACCACGTAGGCCGATCCTCGATAGACCTCCTTCTTCCCACCGGTGCGGCCGAAGCCCTTGACCTCGTAAACGGTCATGCCCTGGACGCCGATTTCGCGAAGGCGATCCTTCACGTCGTCCAGCTTGAACGGCTTGATGATGGCTTCGATTTTTTTCATGGGTGATGCGAACCTACCTCCGGCGATGTTTCCACCAGGTTTCGCACCCGTTAAATCTTAGTAACCTATGAAAACCATTGATAACAGCCGGCTTTTCGCACGGCGCCAGCGACGGATTTTTCAGCCGATCCGGAGCGCGCCGATGAGCTCGCGCAGGTCGCTGATACCGTCTTGCCGCAGGCGGCGATCCAGGTCACGGACGATGCGACCCGAAGCATCGGGATCCACGAAGTTTTGTGTGCCTATCTGGACCGTGCTCGCACCAGCGAGAAAAAATTCGATGGCGTCGGTAACGTCCTGGATGCCGCCGATTCCCGAGATGGGTAGCGGAACGCCGGCGCGGCGCACTTGATAGACCATCCGCAGGGCGATGGGTTTGATGGCCGGCCCCGACAGACCGCCGAAGATGGTGGCGATCTTGGGTCGACGCGTGCGGGCGTCGATCGCCATCCCGGTGATGGTGTTGATGATCGACAGCCCGTCGGCGCCGTTGTCGGCGCACGCCTTGGCCAGCGCGACGATGTCGGCGGTGTTGGGCGTCAGCTTGACCCACAGCGGTTTGCGAACGGCCGCGCGGCACTGGCGCACCAGATCGCCGAGCACCCGCGGGTCGGTGCCGAACTCGATGCCGCCCGCCTTGATGTTGGGGCACGACACGTTCATCTCCAGCGCGTCGACGCCGTCGAGACGCGCCAGCCGCTCGCCGCAGTCGATGTACTCGTCGAAGGTGACGCCGAAGAAGTTGACCAGCACGCGTGTCCCGCAGCCGCGCAGGTAGGGCAGCTTGTCGTTGGCGAAGCCATCGACGCCGACGTTCTCGAGGCCGATCGAGTTCAACATCCCCGACGCGGTCTCGCAGATGCGCGGAGTGGCGTTGCCGAAGCGAGGCGCGGGCGAGATGCCCTTGGTGACCAACCCGCCGATGGCGCCGAGGTCGGTCAGCTCCTCGAACTCGCGCCCGTAGCCGAAGGTGCCCGACGCGGTGAGGATCGGGTTGCGGAACGCGACGCCACCGCACTCGATGGCCAGCGACACACCGCTGCTCATGACCCCGGCACCGAGGGGACACAAGCCGCGGGAGGTAGCGCGGTGCCGACATCCAGCACGTCACTGGCGTCGAACACCGGACCGTTGCTGCATACGTAGCGGAATGGTCGCGATCGCGCCGGGATGGCGCAACCCAGGCAGACCCCGATGCCGCATGCCATCTGCTCCTCCAGCGAAATGAAGCAGGGGATGCCGCGGTCGCGCGCGATGCGCCCGACCGCCCACAGCATCGCGTTCGGCCCGCAGCCCATGATGCGCACGGGTGTCTCCCGATGATGGGCCAGGCGGTCCTGCAGCGCTGCGGTGACCAGGCCGCGGGAGCCGCTGGAGCCGTCCTCGGTGGTCAGGTGCAGGGCGACGCCCATGCGACGCATCTCGACCAGCAGGACCAGGTCGGGCGTCCCGCGGCCCCCGTACAGCATCTCCGAGCGTGCTGCCAGTCCGGTGGCCGCCGCCCGTGCCGCTTGCATGTACAGCGGGGGCAGCCCCACTCCCCCGGCGACCAGCAGGTCGATGAATTCCGGAGACGGACCGGGAAAGCTCGAGCCCAGGGGACCGAGCACCGAGATCGCCGCCCCGACCGCTACCCGCTCCAGCAGCGCGGTGCCCCGGCCCACGGTCTTGGCCAGTACCTCCGCCGTGCCATCGGAACCCACCGACAGCAGCGAAAACGCTCGGGGAAGCAGGGGATCGCGCTCCCAGTCCCCGCGTAACATCACGAACTGACCGGGACGCGCTTCTCCGAGCGACTGACAGTTACCCAGTCGGAGCACGAAGTAGCCCCCACCCAGAGGGCGGTTTTCCAGAATCTTGGCCTCAAAGTAGCGCATGAGCCTCCGGGCGCGCTATGTACCGCGACCGGCAGCACCATGGCGTTGATTTTCGATGCAGGGCGGTCAAAGCGTCCCGAACCCGCGCGAGCGATGAGCTTTACGCGCCCGGCGCGGCTGCGCTCGAGCGCCGAATTCTTCCTATTTCTTGCAGGCCTACCGTTACTGTGTTAGTAGCCGAAATCTAACGAGGCGAACTGATGGACTTCATGTTCGAGGACGAGGTCGACGAGGTCGGCTCCGACGTTGAGGCGTATTGCCCCAAATGCAAGGGCGATACCACGCACGTCGTCATTTCGAAATACGAAGACGAGATTCGCCGCGTCCAATGCAACCCCTGCGGCGACGTTCACTCGTTCCGTAAACCGAGAGGCGACGTCGAGGACGACGTTCCGGAGCCCATCGCCGCCAAAAAGCGCGCGATGATGAAGAAGGTCACCTGGGAGGAGTTCTTCCACAAGCACGGGGAGAAGGGTGGAAAACCCTATGAGTTCCGCGAGCTTTATCACGACAACGTGATCGTGACTCACCCCAAGTTCGGGCGCGGCTTCGTGTCCGAGGTCCTGTCCGACAGCAAGGTCGAGATCACCTTCAAGGACTCGCGGCGGGTGCTGGTGCACAACCGCAAGGACATGCCGGGGCTGCCACTGGCGGCCGAGGGGGACGGACGCCCATCGAACGCCAAGGTGCCGGGTGCCAAGGCCGCACCCGCCAAGGGCAAGGGCGCCGCCAAGGAAGCGCCGGCGGCCGCCGCCACCGCCAAGGAAGAGCCGCCCGCCAAGGCGCCACCGCCCATCAAGGCGCCGCCCGTCAAGGCGACGCCGCCCGTCAAGGCGCCGCCGATCAAGGCCGCCGCCCCACCCAAAGCCAGCATCTCGCCGGCCGCGGTTAGCAAGAACCGCAAACCAGTCCCGCAGCCGCCCGCGCGTCCAGGCAAGGGCGCCGCCGCCGCCTCTCGCACCGCCAAGCCGGCCCGCGCGATCACCGACTCGTCGGTCAAGCGTGCCAGCAAAGTGTCGGCGAAGTCAGCCGCCAAGAAGAGCAAGAAGTAGTACGTGGGGGCTGTCCTTAGCCCCCCGCGAGATGGGATGAGGAGGCCGCCGAAGGCGCTTCAGCGCACCAGCAGCACGTACAGGTCGTAAAGGGCGTGGGTGTAGACCGCGACCGCAAAGCCGCGAAACCAGAAGAGCGCGGCAAAGCAGAGCCCGGCCAGGAACCGGAAGGTGAACACCCCGATGTGCAGTGGGTCCCCGTACGGCGGGATGTGGTGCATGGCCGAGAACAGCAGCGACGAAACCACGAAGGCCACGACGACCGCCACCCAGCGCGCCAGACCCAACCCGCGCTCCAGCACCCAGGCGATCCCGCCCAGCAGCAGCAGGCGAAACACCGTCTCTTCGTAGACGCCGGCGCCGACCGACATGACAGCGCGGGTCAACAGTCCCTGGCTGGCGATGAGCCCGCCGCCGCCAGCCCCGCCCGCCAGCTGCGGCGAGATCCCGAACACCTTGGTCATCACCAGCACGATCAGCGACCCCATGGTGAGCGCGTAGATCGCGCTCTCGATGAAAACGGGGACGATGACGCCCGGGTCAAAGCGCTGGCGCCGCCGCAACATGACCACCGTGACGGCAAACAGCACGGCGACCATCGCCGTATATCCCAGGTAGGCGGTCGTGGTCAGCCCCACCTTGCGGAACAGCAGCACCGTCAAGAAGTCCGCGCCGTTGAGCATCGGCAGCGTGAACAGGACGCCGAGCTGGTAGATGAGGAACAGCGGAAAGACCAGGATCAGGCTGGTGAGCAGGTTCCGCGGACTCTGTTTCAGCTTCGCGCTCACGACTTCTCTTCTAGCTCCTTGATGGCGTCGGCGAGCTCCTTTTTCATGCACGCGACGCCCGCGCCGCCGCCCAGGCGCGACATCAGCCGACTGAGGCCGTTGCCGTGCGGTCGCAGCGTCTTCAGCGCCGGCAGCGCCCGGCGATCGCCGGCGGCGCGCAGCTTCTCCACCAGCTCCTTTCGCTCCTCGCAGGTCTGGGCTTTCTTGAGCTCCAGCACCAGCAGCTCCACGCGGTCGACCCGGCTGCCCTTGCCCATCTCGTCGAGCGCAGCCGCGGCGCGGCGCCGGCGCGCCAGGTCCCCGCCCTCGTTGGCCACCTTCTCCAGCAGGTCGGCGGCCGGCGGACCGATCTTCTCGATGATCAGATCCAGCGCTGCCTGGGCCTGCCGCGGCTCGGACAGCGCGGTGTCGACGTGGGACAGCAACACCGGATCGCCGCGAAAGCCGTCGTCGAGCACGATGGCCTCGCGATAGGACGCCAGACCCTCGGCGTGGCGATTGTCTGCGAACGCCAGGCGACCCAGCATGTAGTGCAGGCGCGCGTCCCTGGGGCGCCGGGCCAGCTGATCATCCAGCGCCAGGCGGGCGGCGACGGTGTTGCCCTCCTCGAGGAAGCCCTCGACCCTCTTCAGCTCATTGGCCAGCGCCGGCGTCGCGGGCGCCGGCTCGGTGGGCCGCGCGCTGAGCCCGGCGGCGTTCTTGGAGCGCAGCGCGCGCCCGCGCAGCGCCACCATGCCCGCGGCCGACAGCCCACCCACCGCCAGCACCGCCAGCGCGGCGGCGACCACCCGCCGGCGGGCCCGCGGGCGCACGACCCCGGCCGACGGCTGGGCGTCGTGGGGAGCGGTGTCGCCCAACTCCCAGGGCTCGGACCCTTCGACCACCGCCTCGGACTCCTCCAGGGCCTGCAGGAAGGCGGTGGCGCTGGCGAAGCGGTTCTCCCGGTGCTTCTCCAGCGCCTGCAACACCACCTGCTCCAGCGCGAAGGGAACGTCGATGGTCGGGTTGGCGTCGCTCAGCCGCGGCGGCGGGTGCGACAGGTGCATCGAGATGATCTTCACCTTGTCTTCTGATTCAAACGGACGTCGACCCGCCAACATTTCATAGAGGATCACGCCCGCCGCGTACAGGTCGGCGCGCGCGTCGACCGCCTCGCCCAGCGCCTGCTCGGGGGACAGGTACTCGGGCGTGCCGAAGATCACCCCGGCCTGGGTCAGCGCCTCCTGGCCCGAGGTCGGCTGGGTCACCTTGGCGATGCCGAAGTCGAGGATCTTCACCACGTCCCGCTGCCCGTCGCGCTCGACCAGCATGATGTTGTCGGGCTTGAGGTCGCGGTGCACCACCCCGGCGCCGTGCGCGTGGTCGAGCGCGCGCAGGATCTGACGAATGATGGCCAGCGCGCGCTCGCGCGGCAGCGGACCGCCCTTGATGAGCACGGTCAGGGAGTCGCCGGCCAGAAACTCCATGGCCAGGAACAGCGCCCCGTCGGGCGTGCGCCCGAAGTCGGTCACGGTGATGATGTTGGGGTGGTCGAGCCGGCTCGCCGACTCCGCCTCGCGCTCGAAGCGGCGCGCGAACTCCTCGCGCCCGCCCAGCTCCGAAAGCAAGACTTTGATCGCCAGGTCGCGCCG
>DASRQZ010000204.1:0-34295 GCA_035696125.1 Polyangia bacterium | reverse complement strand
CTCCATGATCTTGTGCGCCGACTGCACGCAGTAGCGCAGCGAGCGCGGGAAGCGCGGCTCGAAGAACAGGAAGGCGACCACCTCGGCGCGCGACACGCGGCCGCGGTGCTGGCGCATGAACGCGTCGAAGCCCGAGCAGCTGCGCAGCAGCGACAGCCACAGCGCGGTCTCGAGGATCTGGTGCTGCGCGCCGGCGCCTTCCAGCATGTGGTGATGCATGTCGAGGATGCGCGCTGTCTGGCCCACGCGTTCGAGCAGGACGCCCAGCCACAGGAAGTCCATGGGCGAGTCGTGCAGCATGGTGCTGCGCACCAGACCCAGGTTGAGCTGGGTCGAGCGGCGCACGTGCTTGTAGACCTCGTCGCGGTCGTGCAGGTACTGCTGCGCCGCCTCCTCGCTGGCGAACCAGAGGTAGAGCTCGTTGGTCGTCTGCCAGATGTCCATGCTCAGCACCTCGCGGATCGAACGCGCGCTCTCGCGCGCCGCCCGGATGGCGTTGCGGATGGAGACCGGGTTCTCCGGCGCCCAGGTCATGTAGCGCTGGACGACCTCGCCGTTGCCGGCGGCCCCGCTGTCGAAGCGGGCCACGAAGTCGGGGTACTGGCCCGACACGATCATCACCGGGCGCCAGCACTCCAGCGCCGGCAACTCGGCGTCGAAGGCCAGCTCGCGCGTGACCTGCAAGAGGCGCGAGGTGCTCTCGGCGCGGTCGAGGTAGCGGCCCACCCAGAAGCAGTGATCGGCGACGCGCGAGATCATAGACCCTCCACCTGCACCCAGGTGTCTTTGGACCCGCCACCCTGGCTGGAGTTCACGACGTACGATCCGGCGCGCAGCGCGACCCGGGTCAGCCCGCCGGGCAGCACCCAGTGCCGCGTCGCGGGTCGGGCCGCGGCACGCGCGGTCCCGGCCGCGCGCGCGGCGTCGCCGGCGCTGCCGTGGCTGAGCACGAAGGGGCGCAGGTCGACGCGCCGGGGCTCGACCCGCCGGCTCTCGGCGATCCAGGTCGGGCAGGTCGACAGCTCGATGCGCGGCTGGGCGACGTAGCGGCGCGGGTCGGCGAGGATGTGCTTGCGGAACTGATCGCGCTCGGCGGCGGTCGACTGCGGTCCCATCAGCATGCCGTAGCCTCCCGCCTCGTCGACCGCCTTGACCACCAGCTCGTGGAGGTGCTCGAGCACGTACTCGCGGTCGGTGCGCTTGGCGCAGACGAAGGTCGGGATCTGCTGCAGGATCGGCTCCTCGCTGAGGAAGAAGCGGATCAGGTCCGGGACGAAGGCGTAGGTCGCCTTGTCGTCGGCGACGCCGTTGCCGGGCGCGTTGGCCAGCGCCACCTTGCCCGCGGCGAAGGCGCGCATGACGCCGGGGATGCCGAGCACGCTGTCGGGTCGGAAGAACTCCGGATCCAGGTAGGCGTCGTCGGTGCGGCGGTAGATCACGTCGACCGGTTTGGGGCCGCGCGTGGTCTTCATGAACACCCGATCGCCGTCGACGAAGAGATCGGTCGCCTCGACCAGCTCGAGCCCCATCGATCGCGCCAGGAAGCTGTGCTCGAAGTAAGCCGAGTTGAACGGCCCCGGCGTCAGCACCACGATGGTCGCCTGCTCGGGGTCGCCGGGCGCGACCGAGCGCAGCGCCGCCGCCAGCTGGGTCGGGTACTCGTCGACGCGCCGCACGCCGGCGCGCTCCATCGCGTGCTGGAAGACCCGCTTGGTCACCACGCGGTTCTCGAGCACGTAGGATACGCCCGACGGCGTGCGCAGGTTGTCCTCGAGCACCCGCATCTCGCCCGCCGGATCGCGGATGAGGTCGATGCCCGCGATGTGGATGCGGATGCCGCCGGGGGGACGCAGGTCGCGCAGCTTGGGGATGAAGTGCTTGGACTGATGCACCAGCTCGGGCGGGATGATCCGCTCGGAGATGCAGCGCTGCTCGCCGTACACGTCGGCCAGGAACATCTCCAGCGCCTGCAGCCGCTGCACCAGGCCTTTCTCGACGTTCGACCATTCGCTGGCGGCGATGACCCGCGGCACCAGGCACACCGGCATCACCTTCTCGGCACCGCGCTTGTCGGAGTAGACCGAGAAGGTCACGCCTTGCTCGACGAGCGCCAGATCGGCCAGCGTCTGGCAGCGGGAGAACTCCTCGGCCGACAAGCCGTCGAGCAGGCGGGTGGCCGTGCGCGCGTGCGGTCTCGGCTGGCCATCGGCGTCGATGAGCTCGTCGTAGGTTCCTGTGGGGGCGCGGTAGCCGTCCAGCAACAACGGCCGCTTCTCGTCGAGGAGCACGGACTCACTCTACGGCGTGCGATCAGCCAAGATCCACCAAGATCCATCGCGGAATCCGTCAGTTACAAAAATTAAACCGCCACGAAACGCGCTGTTTACCTCGCGCATTTCGTCGCTGGTTGCTGGCCAAACGAAGTCGGTTTGGACTATCCTGGCCAGCTAATACCTGATGCCGTTTTTTCCCTCCCGGGCCGCCTTCGCGGATCAGCAACTGCTGCTTCGCTATCCAACGACGCCCGATGGATCGTACGACGAGCTCGTCGACCCGAGCGGTTCGATCCGCCCGCACTGGCGCACCTTCGTGCGCAGCCTGGAGGCGCTGGGCGGCGCCGAGCTGACCGAGCGCTGGGAGCAAGCGCGGCAGCTGATCCACGACAACGGCATCAGCTTCAACGTCTACGGCGACGCGCGCGGCATGGAGCGGCCGTGGCAGCTGTCGCCCATCCCGGTGTTGATCGCCGCCGACGAGTTCGCCAGCTTGTCGGCCGGCCTGGTGCAGCGCGCGCGCCTCTTCGATCGCCTGCTCGCCGACCTGTACGGCGAACGGCGCGCGCTGAAAGAGGGCTGGCTGCCGCCCGAGCTGGTGCTGGGCCACCCGGGCTACCTGCGTGCCTGTCACGGGTTGACGCCGACGCACGGGCGCTTCCTGCACTTTTACGCCGCCGATCTGGTGCGCCGGCCGACCGGCGTCTTTCACGTTCTGACCGATCGCACGCAGGCGCCGGCCGGCGCGGGCTACGCGCTCGAGAACCGTATCGTGATGTCGCGCGTGCTGCCCGACGTGTTCCGCGACTGCAACATCACGCGCCTCGCGACCTTCTTCCGCACGGTGCGCGAGACGCTGTCGGCGCTGGCGCCGGTCGGACGGGATAACCCGCGCGTCGTGTTGCTGAGCTCGGGACCCTACAACGCGACCTACTTCGAGCAGGCGTTCCTGGCCCAGTACCTGGGCTACATGCTGGTCGACGGCGCCGACCTCACGGTGCGGGACAGCCGGGTCTACCTCAAGACGCTGGGCGGGCTCCACCCGGTCGACGTGATCCTGCGCCGGCTCAACGACGACTACTGCGATCCGCTGGAGCTGCGCGACGACTCGACGCTGGGCATCCCGGGTCTGCTGCAGTCGGTGCGCGCGGGGAACGTCGCGGTCACCAACGCGCTGGGCAGCGGTGTGCTGCAGTCGGCGGCGATGATACCCTTCTTGCCGCGCATCTGTCGCGGGCTCCTCGACGAGGAGCTCAAGCTGCCGTCGGTCGAGACCTGGTGGTGCGGCGATCCGGTCGCGCGCGAGCACGTGCTCGGCAACCTGGCCGAGATGGTGCTGAAGCCGGCGCACCCGACCGGCGCGTCGCAGCCCATCTTCGGCGAAGCGCTGGGCCCGGCGGCCCGCGACGAGGTCAAGGCGCGCGTGCGCGCCGCGCCGGCGCTGTGGGTGGCGCAGGCGCGCGTGCCGCTGTCGACGACCCCGGTCATCGACAACGGCGAGATCAAGTCGCGCCAGCTGGTGCTGCGCAGCTTTCTGGTCGCGCGCCTCGACGGCGACGCCGGCGCGGGCGGCGACTACGACGTCATGCCCGGCGCGCTCAGTCTGGTGGGCGGCAGCCCGACCGAGCGCGAGATCTCCATGCAGCGCGGCGCGGGCAGCAACGACACCTGGGTGGTGAGCGGCGGGCCGGTCAGCACTTTCACGCTGCTGCCGCGCCCGAGCCACCCGGTCGAGCTGTCGCGCGGCGGTGGCGACCTGCCGAGCCGCGTGGCCGATAACCTGTTCTGGCTCGGGCGCTACTCCGAGCGCGCCGACGCCATCGCGCGCCTGGCGCGCACGATAATCCTCCGGCTGGGCGAGACCATCGACGTCGAGCGCGCGCGTGAAAGCGAGCTCGGGCCGCTGCTGGCGGCGCTGCGCGAGCAGACGCGCGCCGCGGCCGCCGGCGCGGTGGCGCCCACCGACCCGTCGTTCGTGCGCTCGATCGAGCGCGAGCTCCTGGACGCGCTGTTCGCCGCCGATCATCCCGGCACGCTGCGCTCGGCCATCGAGGCGACGCAGCGGGTGGCGCGCGTCGTACGCGACCGCGTGTCGATGGACACCTGGCGCATCTTGACCTCGCTGCAGCAAGAGCTGGCCGAGATGATCGCCGAGCGCGCCGCCGGCGGCAGCACGCTGGGCACGGTGGGCATCGGGCTTGACCGGGTGATCATGCGGCTGGCGGCGCTGGGCGGCGTGGTCATGGAGAGCATGACCCGTGGTCAGGCCTGGCGTTTCCTGGACATGGGGCGCCGCCTCGAGCGCGCCATGAACCTGGTGGTCAGCCTGCGCGCCGCGCTGACCCGCTCGTTCGATCGCGAGGCGCCGTTGCTGGAATCGGTGCTGGACGTGGCGGACAGCGGCATGACCTATCGACGGCGCTACCTGGCGACGCTGCAGGTGGTGCCGGTCGTCGACCTGCTGGTCACGGACGAGACCAACCCACGCTCGGTCATCTTCCAGCTGGAAGCGCTGGCCGAGCACCTGCCGCACCTGCCGCACGACGTGGCATGGGACGAGGCGCGCGGCGGGCGCGCCACGCCCGACGGCGTGGTCGCGGGCGCGATCGCGCGGCTGCGCCGGCTGGACCTGCCGTCGCTGTGCGCGCCAGACACGCAGGGACGGCGCCCGGCGCTGGGCGCGATGTTCGACGAGCTGGCGCGCGAGCTGCCGGTGCTGTCCGACGCGCTCACCGGCCAGTACCTGAGCCACGCCGTGGTGTCGCGGCAGCTGGCGGAGGGGGACGTCCGATGATTTACCGGGTCGTCCACCTGACCGAGTACCTGTACGCCGATGCGGTGGCCACGTCGCATCACCTGCTGCACCTGGCGCCGCGAGCGACGACGCGCCAGATCAGCCGGCGCGAGGAGCTGTCGATCTCGCCCGTGCCGGCGTCGCGCGCCGAACGCACCGACTACTTCGGCAATCGCACGACCTACTTCGAGATGCAGTCCTCGCACCGTGAGCTGACCGTCGAGTCGCGGCGCGAGGTCGAGCTGCCGCCGCTGCCGCCGCTTCCGTCGTCGGGCGGCCCGCCCTGGGAGAAAGTGCGAGACCTGGTGCGCCGGCCGCACGACGCGGAGACGCTGGAGGCGTGCGAGATGACCTATCCCTCGCCGTTCGTGCGCTGGTCGGCAGAGGTGGTGCGCTACGCGGCGCCGTCGTTCCCGTCGGGACGGCCGCTGCTGGACGCGCTGGCCGACCTGACCCATCGCATCCACGTCGATCTGACCTACGACCCGGCGGCGACCGTGGTGTCGACGCCGGTCGATGAGGTCCTGCGCCTGCGGCGCGGCGTGTGCCAGGACTTCGCCCATCTCGAGATCGCCTGCTTGCGCGCGATGGGCCTGCCGGCGCGCTACGTGAGCGGGTACCTGGTGACCACGCCGGCGCCTGGCAAGGCCCGCCTGGTGGGCGCCGACGCATCGCACGCCTGGCTGGCGACCTACTGCCCCGGAGAGCAAGAAGGAGACGGGTGGATGCCGACCGACCCCACCAACGACATCGTCCCCCACCAAAAGCACATCACCATCGCCTGGGGGCGCGACTTCGGCGACGTCACCCCGATGCGCGGCGTGATCGTCGGTGGCAGCCGGCACGAGCTGCGGGTATCGGTCGATGTATCAGCGCTGGGCGACGAGCCCGACGACGCGACCGGCTGAGGGCAGCGCCGGCGACTGGCGGACGGTCCTGCGTCGAGGCCGGAGCTACCTGCCGGCGTCGGGCAACGTGCTCAGCCCGACAGCGCGACCAACGACGGCGGGCGCGCCGCCGGCACGAGCACGGACGGCGCGGGGACCTCGGCCAGGGCCGCGCGCCAATCGGCGTAACGCCCGCCGGCGCGGGTCGCCGCCGCGGCGGCCAGGCCGGCGGGCCAGCCGCCCTGGGCGAGGCGGTATTCGATGAAGGCCCACTTCGGCGAGGTGGGGCGTAGCGTGACCCGCCCGTGCACGCGCGCGCGCAGCCGGGTCAACTTGGCGTCGATCGAATCGATCGGTTCGAAGGGCGATCCGTCGAGCGGGGTGTTCTTCTTGGCGACGAAAGGCGCGATGCCCAGCACCAGCCGCGGCACCATCGCCGCCAGCTCCAGCGCGAAGCGACCGAGCTCGTCGATGTCGTCGCTGGTCTCGCCGGGCAGGCCCAGCATCATGTAGAGCTTGAGCTGCTTGAGCCCGTGCGTACGGCACAGCTCGGCGGCGCGCAGGAGGTGGCGCTCCTTGGTCTTGCGATCGATCGAGGCGCGCATTCGCTCCGAGGCGCCGTCGGAGGCGGTGGTCAGCGTGCGGTAGCCGCCGCGCTTGAGCAGGCCGACTATCTCGTCGGTGAGGCGGTCGGCGCGCAGGCTGGAGATGCCGACCTCGCGGCCGGCGCCGACGATGCCGCGCAGGATCTCGGGCAGACCCGGGTGGTCGGTGACGGCGGCGCCGACCAGGCCGACCCGGCGCGCGTCAGCAGGTATCAGGCCCAGCACGCGGCTCGGTTCCACCAGGCGCATGCCGCCGTTGGTCGATCGGCGCATCACGCAGTAGGTGCAGCCGCGGTGACAGCCGCGCTCGGGTTCGATCAGGAACATGTCGCTGAGCTCGGTCTCGACGGTGCGGATCTGGGAGTAGGCAGGCAGGCAGGCGTCGGGCGCGGCGGCGATGCGGGGCAGGCGCTCGCCGTGCAGGGACGGGACGTAGAAGCCGGGCAGGGTGGCGAGGTGCGCGAGCAGCGCGGCGCGGTCGGCGCGCTCGGCGCGAATCGCGTCGGTCAGGGTCGCGATGAGCTCGTCGGCCTCACCCATGATGATCACGTCGGCGAAGGGGGCGGCGGGCAGCGGGTTCGAGAAGGTCAGCGGTCCGCCGATCACCACCAGCGGCCAGCGACCGCGTTGCGCGGCGGCGGCGTGCGGTCCGTGGGCGGCGCGCGCCGAGGCCAACGCCGGGATGCCGGCGAGATCCAGGCAGTCGACCAGACCGGCCAGCTCGAGCTCGTAGGCCAGCGAGAAAGCCACGACGGGGAAGTCGCCGACCGGGCGGCCCGACTCGTAGGTGCAAAGGGTGTCGCCGTCGCGGCGCGCCGCGCGGGCGTCGTCGGGCAGGAAGGCGCGCTCGGCGCTGACCCCGGTCAGCGCGTGCAGCCTGCGGTAGATGGTCTGAAAGCCGAGCGACGACATGCCGACGCGGTACGGGCTCGGGTAGCAGAGCGCGAAAGTCAGGTCGGCCTGCTTGCACAGGGTCCCCGTCTCCGCGTCCAGGCGCGCCAGCCGCACCTCCCGGAAGTCACTCATCGCTCATCGCTCATGCCTCATCGCTCATCGGCTCATCGCCCACGCCGGTGCGCCGCGCCGCGCCCGAAGGCCGTCGCGCCGGCCCCGGACATGGCGCGTGAGCCCCGGGGATGTTTCTGGCACCTGGCATGGAGGCGCGAAATATACGGGAGAACCGGCCGTGATGCCTGGGCGCGCTGGGTTTTGCCGTCGCTGACGACACGCTTGTGCTGGCCGCGCGTGGTAACAAAGGCGGCGGGACTCCCATGCCACCGCCGCCATCGCCCGCGTCGCCGACGCCCACTCCCGGTTTGACCACCCTGCTCGCGTCCATCCGGCGCAACTGTCGGTCGGGACTGTGGTCGCAGGGCGTCGCGCTGGCGCGGGCAGGCGCGGTGGCGGTCGAGTCGAGCGCGGCCGAGGAGATCGTGCTGCGGGTGCGCGCGCCCGGACGGGTGGTGGCTCCGACCGTGGTGCTGTACCCAACCGAGACCGAGTGGGAGTGCGACTGCCCGTCCCGGATCACCCCATGCGAGCACGTGGCCGCCGCGGCCATCGCGCTCACCGCGGCGGCCGAGGGCGCAGGGGCAGCGGCGGAACGCGCGGCTGGCGCGCCGGGGCCGGACGGTGGGCGCGCCGGCGACTCAGGGCGCGAGCAGCCGCCGGGCACGGGCGACGACGAGAGCGCCGTGGCATCTCATCAGTCCGGCCCGGCGCCTCCGATCCCGCCCGGGCCCCGCGCGTCGGGCGTCGATGCCCCGGGCGCCATGCTCGCTTCGACGACCGACCTCCTGCGTCTCGGTTACCGGTTCACCCGCGCGCCCGACGGGCTGCGCCTGGCGCGCGTCCTGGTCGCGCGGGGCGACATCGACCAGCCGCTGACCGGTTCGTTGCACGGGCTGCTCGCTGACCCGGCGCGGGCCACGCGCTTGCAAGTCGAGGAGCGCGATCTGCAGGCCGACCGCTTGCTGGAGGCGGGTGGCGGGGCCCGCGGCGTCCTGTCGCCCAGCAAGCTCGACGGGCTGATGCGGATCCTGGTCGGCGCGCCCGGCGTGACCGTCGACGGCCGGCCGGTGACCATCGCCGATGAAGAGCTTTACCCGCAGGCCGTGCTCACCGATGGGCTGGCGGCCGGCGGCGCCCCCGAGGTGCGGCTGGCGATCGCCGCCGATCCGCGCGTGCGCGCCGTGGTCAGCCCCGGGGTCGCGCTGGGCGAGGAAGACGGGCGGGCGGCTCTGTACCGGCTGGGCGAGACCGAGCTCGGCGGTGCCTGGTGGCAGGGGCTGCCGGCGCGCCGGACATTCCCGGCGGCAGCGCTGGGCGAGCTGGTCACGGTGGTGCTGCCCGACCTCGCGCGCCGTACGATCGTCGACGTGCGCAGCCGTCGGCTGCCAAGCGTGGTGCGCGACCTGGCGCCGCGCATCGTGCTGCGCCTGGACCAGGTCGCTGGGGGGCTCAGCGTGCTGCCGTCGCTGGTCTACGGCTCGCCACCGGTGGCGCGCATCGATGGCGGCAAGATGGTGCATCTGGGCGGGCCGGTGCCGGTCCGCGACCCACCCTCGGAGCAGCGCGCCCTCGAGCGCCTGCGCAGCGAGCTTGGCCTCCTGCCTGGCCGGCGCACCAGCTACCAAGGGCCGGACGCGCCCCGCTTCGTCGAAAAGCTGAAACGCTGGCGCGGCGACCTGTCCGGCGACGCCGCGGGCATCGTCAAGCCAGCCCTCACCCTGCACCCCCGCCTGCAACTCACCACCGACCCGGATGGCGAGTCCGTCCGCTTCGACCTGCTCTTCGACGCCGGCCCCCCGTCGCCAGCCCGAGATATCCCGCCGCCCGCCGCGACTGGTGTCAGAGACCTATCCCGGGCAGGGGGCGCCGGCGCCGTGGACGCCTCCGTGGTGGTGCGCGCTTGGCAGGAGGGACTGGGTATCGTTCCGCTGTCGGGTGGCGGCTGGGCCGCGCTGCCGCAAGGCTGGCTGCAGAAGCACGGCCAGCGCGTCGCCGACCTGCTGGCGGCACGTGAGGCTGATGGCCGCCTCGCCCGCCACGCCCTGCCGGCGCTTGCCACCTTGTGTGCCGAGCTGGAACACCCGCCACCCCCGGGGCTGGAACGGCTGGCGCCGCTCATCGCCGGGTTCGATCACTTGCCCGAGGCGCCGCTGCCCGCCGATCTGACCGCGAGCCTGCGCTCGTACCAGCGTCGGGGCGTGGACTGGCTGGCCTTCTTGCGCAGCGCAGGCCTGGGTGGCGTGCTCGCCGACGACATGGGGCTCGGCAAGACCTTGCAGGCGATGTGCATCTTCCAGGGCCGCACGCTGGTCGTCGCGCCGACCAGCGTGCTCTTCAACTGGCGTGACGAGCTGGCGCGCTTCCGACCAGGGCTCCGGGTTTGCCTCTATCACGGCGCCGCGCGCGACCTCGACGCCGGAGCCGACGTGACCCTGACCAGCTATGCGCTCCTGCGGCTCGACGCCGCAGCGCTGGCGGCCGTCCCCTGGCGCACCGTCGTGCTCGACGAGGCTCAGGCGATCAAGAATCCCGACAGTCAGACCGCGCGCGCGGCTTTTGGGCTCACGGCTTCGCTGCGGTTGGCGCTGACCGGCACGCCGGTCGAAAATCGTCTCGACGAGCTGTGGAGCCTGATGCACTTCACGAATCGCGGGCTGCTGGGTGGGCGTGGCGATTTCGCCGACCGGCACGCGCGGCCGATTGCCGAGGGACAGGCGGGTGCGGCGGCGGCCCTGCGCCAGCGCGTGCGCCCGTTCCTGCTGCGCCGGCTCAAGCAGGACGTCGCGCCCGAGTTGCCGCCGCGCACCGACGCCGTGCTGCGCGTCGCGCTGGGCGACGGCGAGCGCGCGATCTACGACGCCGTGAGAGCCGCGACCCGGAAGGACCTGCTCGCCCTGCTCGACCAGGGCAAGGGCGTCATGAAGGCGCTCGAGGCGCTTCTGCGCTTGCGGCAAGCCGCCTGCCATCCAGCACTGGTTCCCGGCCAGACCGCCACGACATCGTCGAAGGTCGAGGTGCTGATCGAAGCGCTCGAGACCGCAGCTGCCGAGGGGCACAAGGCGCTGGTCTTTTCGCAGTGGACCAGCCTGCTCGACCTCATCGAGCCGGCGCTGGCGCGCGCCGAGCTGGCGTTTGCGCGGCTCGATGGCGGCACCCGTGACCGCGCCGGCGTGGTCGCGCGGTTTCAGGGCGAGGGCGGTCCGCCTGTCATGCTGGTGTCTCTCAAGGCCGGCGGCAGCGGCCTCAACCTGACCGCGGCTGACCACGTATTCCTTTGCGATCCGTGGTGGAACCCGGCGGTCGAGGCGCAGGCCGCGGACCGCACCCACCGCATCGGGCAGGACCGGCCGGTCTTCGTCTACCGTCTGGTCGCCACGGACACCGTCGAGGAGCGCATCCTGGCCCTGCAAGACAGCAAGCGTGCCCTGATGGACGCTGCGCTCGGCGATGGCTCCGCCGCCGCCGGCCTGACCAAGGACGATCTGCTGGCGCTTCTCACCTGACCGCCCCGGGAAGTCTCTGGTACCTGGCCTGCCAGGGACCAGGTCGTCGATTCATTGGCCGCAGGGCGGCTGTTGTCGATCGCGGTCGATCCCGTTCGACTTACTGTTGGGCGCCAATCGAGAGCACCCGCCAACCCACTTTCGACCAGGAGAGTCATCCATGCAATACATGCTGCTCATCTACACCAACGAGGCGGTCATGAAGAACGCGTCGCCGGCTGATCGCGACGCGATGTTTCGCGCGTACAGCGAGTATACCGAGCGCATCATCAAGAGCGGGAACATGAAGGCGGGCGATGCGCTGCAACCGACCGCCACCGCGACCACGGTGCGCGTGCGCGACGGCAAGACGCTAACCACCGACGGTCCCTTCGCCGAGACCAAGGAGCAGCTCGGAGGCTACTACCTGGTGGAGGCCAAGGACCTGGACGAGGCGACCAGGCTGGCCGCCGGTATCCCCGGAGCGCGGCACGGCAGCATAGAGGTCCGCCCGGTGATGCAGTTGCCTCCGGACTACCCGCGCCCAGGCCGCGCGTAAAGCCAATACCGATCGGTTGAGGGTCCTCGGGCCTCGGGCCTCGGGCTTCGGGCCTCGGGCTTCGGGCCTCGGGCTTCGGGCCTCGGGGCTTGAGAGAAGTTACGAGTGCCTGCAGAGCCCTGATCACGCGGCTGTAGCCGGCTTGCAGTCGCCCGCCATCGGTTTCGGTGGCGAATCCGAGGCGCTCATCGGCCGTGGCGTCGCAAGAGTTTCCCCCGCAGTCCAGGTCCGACGCCCCGAAGTCCGAAGTCTGACGCCCGAGGCCGGAGGCCCGAGGCCCGAGGCCCGAGGCCCGAGGCCCGAGGCCCGAGGCCCGACGGAGGACCCCTTAACCGAACGGCATGTGCGTAAAGCCTTTTCCCCCGCCGCCGCAGCTGCCGGGACCGCGCTCGGCTATTCTGGCGGCCAATGTCGGCCGCAGCGGAGACCATCGAGCGCGTGTTTCGGGAAGAACGCCGCCGGATCTTGGCCACCCTGATCCGCCTCGTCGGCGACATCGATCTGGCGGAGGACGCGCTGGCGGCCGCGTTCGAGGCGGCGTTGGCCCAGTGGCAGCCTGACCGCGACGGGGTGCCAGAGACCCCGCGCGCGTGGTTGATCCGGGCGGCGCGGAACAAGGCGATCGACCATCAGCGCCGGGGGCGGCTCGATCGTGACAAGAGGGCCGAGCTGGCCGCGGAGACGCCGGTCGCGGAGGCGCCCGCGGCCCACATGCTGGACGAGGTCACCGTGGAGGACGACCAGTTACGGCTCATCTTCACCTGTTGCCATCCAGCGTTGTCGGTCGAGGCGCAGGTCGCGCTGACCCTGCGCACGCTGGGCGGTCTGGAGACCGAGGAGATCGCCCGCGCGTTCCTGGTGCCGGCGACGACGATGGCGCAACGCCTGGTGCGCGCCAAGGCCAAGATTCGCGACGCCGGGATCCCCTACCGGGTTCCTGATCCGGAGGACCTGCCCGAACGCCTCGACGCCGCCCTGGCCGTGGCTTACCTCATCTTCAACGAGGGCTACGCCGCCAGCTCGGGCCGCGCGCTGGTGCGCGCCGATCTGTGCGCCGAGGCGATCCGCCTCGGGCGGCTCCTCGGAGCCCTCATCCCCGAGCGCGCCGAGCCGCGCGCGCTGCTGGCGCTGATGCTGCTCACCGACGCACGCCGCGCCGCGCGGGTGGGCGCTGACGGCGATCTGGTGCTGCTCGACGAACAGGACCGCACGCGCTGGGACGCGGGCGCGATCCGCGAAGGCCTGCGGCTGGTCGAGGGCGTGCTGCGCGACGGACCGCTTGGCGCCTACGCGCTGCAGGCGGCGATCGCGGGCGTGCACGCCCGTGCCGCGCGCGCCGCCGATACCGACTGGCGCGAGATTGCTGCGCTCTACGCCCTTCTCGCCGCGCGCCACCCCTCGCCGGTGGTCTCGCTCAACCACGCGGTCGCGGTGGCGATGGCCGACGGACCCAGCGAAGGCTTGCGCCGCCTGGACGCGCTGGCGGCCGAGGGTACGCTGGCCGGCTATCACCTCCTGCCGGCAGCGCGCGCCGACTTGCTGCGGCGGCTCGGCCGCCTCACGGAGGCTGCCACCGCCTATCGCGAGGCCCTGGCTCTGGCCGGCAACCAGGCGGACGCGCGCTTTCTCAGGCGCCGGCTGGCGGAGGTGGGCGGCGCGGCACCGGAGCCAGAACCTCCTAGCTGAACTGGATTTGCCTCATCTTTCCGAGGGCGCTGATGATGTCGAGGTGCACGTCGAAGACCGGCTGGTTGGCCTGGATGCGGGTCAAGATCGTCCCCGGGTAGGAGGTGATGCACGATTCGGTCTCGCGGCGGTAGATCTCGAGGCGGTGCTGGATGACCGCGTCAGACGCGTCGTCGGCGCGGTTCTGGGCCTGGGCCCGCTTGCGGAGGCGGTCGATGACCACCGCCTCGTCGTAGATCGACAGCTTGAAGATCTTGATGACCTGCACGACGCGGTTGAGCAGCTCGACCTGCCTGCCGCTGCGCGGCAGGCCGTCGACGATCACGAAATCGGTGGCGGGAAGATTCAGCGTCTCGAGATGGTGGGCGAAGAGCTCCATCACCATCTCATCGGGGACCAGGTTTCCCGCGCGAACCTGCTGCTGGACTGCCTCATACATCGGGTGGGCGGGGGTCAGCCCGCGAAGGATGTCGCCCATGGCGACGTGGCGGAAGCCGGGCAGAGCGCTCAGTATCTTTCCCTGAGTGCCCTTGCCGCTGCCGGGGTAGCCAAACAGTAGGATCGCGCGGTTCATCGTACCCTTCCCAATATCCTGGTTGCCGGCCAAGGTCGAGGGTTGAGCACGCGACGCAAAAGTTGACCAGGCGCCAGGCCGTCGGAGAATGCCGCCAGCCTGCCCATGCGTCCTTTTGTTCCGGACGGCGACGCCCGCGAGACCGCAGCCGCTGGCGGCTCGGCCGATCGCGATCTCTTCGTGACCGAGACCATGGCCGAGCTATCGGCGCGCCAGGGGCGGACGGCCGACGCGGCGGCGATCTACCGTCGCTTGCTGGGTGGGGGACCAGCGCCGGACCGGCGCGCTCGCTGGCAGGCGAGGCTGGCGGCGCTGGAGGCCGCGGCGTCGACAGTGGGCACGCCTGACGCCGGCGGCGCAAAAGGGCCGCGGGAGTCGCGACCGGTCGCGGCCAGCGCGGTCCCGGTGGAGGCGCCGACCGGCCCACTGCTGCAGCTTCCGCTGTTGATCCGCACGCCCGTGCGCTCGGGACAGATCGTCTACGCAGAGGGCCGGGACCTGATCGTGCTGGCGCCGGTCAACCCGGGCGCGCAGCTGATGGCCGACGGGCACATCCATGTCTACGCGGCGCTGCGCGGTCGAGCGGTGGCGGGTGTGCGGGGCTGCGCTGGTGCGCAGATCTTCTGCCAGCGCCTGGAGGCCGAGCTGGTGGGCATCGACGCGGCGTACGTCCCGGCCGACGAGCTGCCCGTAGAATTCCTCGGCAGACCCGCCCGCGTGTGGCTGGAGGCAGGTGTTTGCAGGCTCGCTGGTCTGTGAATACCCGGCTGACCGCTGGCACCTGGGCCCGGTGGGCCGGTACCTGGGCCGGGGGGGGCCTGGCCGGCCGCGTTGGGGTGGCGCTTTTTGTTGAGCAGCAGGCCGGGGGAAGGGGACACTAGACGTCATGGACAGGGTTCTGCGCATCGTCTCTCGGCCTGCGCCGGCGGACCGGACGGTCGAGGCCAATGACGACGTCCAGCTTGTCGCCAGCCTGCGCGCCGGTACGCCACGCGCCACCACCGATCTGGTCGAGCGCCATGGCAACCACGTGCGCCGCGTTCTGTTTCGCGTGCTGGGCGCCGAAGACAGCGAATCAGGGGATCTTTTTCAAGAGGTCATCACCCAGGCGTGGGAGCGCATCGACCAGCTCGCCGACCCGCGCGCGCTCAAGGCCTGGTTGACCCAGATCGCGGTGTTCACTGCGCGCAAGGCGATCCGCCGCCGCCGCCGCCGGCGCTGGCTCAGCTTCTTCGCGGAGGTGCCCGAAACGACCAGCGGGGCGCTGGCATCCTGGGCCGGGCCCGATCTGCAGGAGGCTGCGCGCTGCGTGTACCGCATTCTGGAGCGCATCCCCGTCGACGAGCGCATCCCATTCTCGCTACGCATGCTCGAGGATCTCGATCTCGAGGCCACGGCCCGGGCTTGCGGCATGTCGGTGGCGACCGTGCGGCGCCGGTTGGTCAAGGCCGAGCGCCGATTCTTCAAGATGGCGCGACAGTACGAGGCGCTCGGTCCATGGCTGGAGAACGCATGACCCCGCCGCCCTTGCTGCGCGCCGATCGCCTGTGGCGGCGACTGGCGCAGGCGCAAGACGCCACCCTCGAGCGCGAATTGCCGCCCGCGCCACAGGTTCGGGCGCTGCGTCGGTTGCGACCACGGCCGGTCGCGGCTGCGATCTTGACGTTGGGCGCCGCGACGGCACTGGTCGTGTCGTTGGTGCATCGCGCGCCGGCGCCCCTGCAGGTCCGGGTCGGTCAAGGCATGCCGACCGGCGAGATGGACCGCGTGCTGGTCGCCGACGCGCGCAGTGACCTGCCGCTGCAGTTCTCCGACGGATCCAACCTGACCTTCCACGCCGGATCGAGCGGCCGCATGCAGCGGCTCGGCGACGACGGCGCCGAGGTCTTTCTCGGCAACGGGCGGCTCGAGGCGCACGTGGTGCACGCCGATCGCACTCTGTGGCTGGTGCACGCCGGACCCTATCGAGTGCGGGTGACCGGCACGCGCTTCTCGGTGGTCTGGGCGGCGGGGTGGCTGGATGTCGCGCTTTTCGAAGGCTCGGTGATGATCGACGGCGCGGTGCTGGGGGCGGGAGTCCCTTTGCGCGCGGGCCAGCGCCTCACCGTCGACCGCGGCACGGTGCGCACAGAAGCGCTGACCAACGCGGCAACTTTGATCGCGGCGACGCCCGCGCGCGCGATCGCGGCCACGCCCGCAGAGCCGACAGTTCCCGGAGAGGCCCCGCCTGCCGCCGGGGTCGCCGCCGGCGCGCCGACCGTGGCGGCTGCCGGGGCGCCCGCGCCGCCCGCGCCCGCGGCCCCGCCCGCGACTGCAAGCGCGGTCCTGGCGCCGTCCGCCGGCGAACTGGCTGTCCTGCGCAGTCGTGCCTCGGACGGTGACTGGTACACACTGGCCAAGCAAAGCGCCTATGTCGAATCGTTCGCCGCTGCCAAACGGGCGGGTTGGACGCGGCTGTGTCATCGCCTGGACGCGCATCGCCTGCTCGCGCTCGGTGACGTGGCCCGTTACGCAGGCGTACGCGGGCGGGCTCGCCAGGCCTTCGAAGCGCTGGTGACCAGATTCCCGCGCAGTCCGCTCGCAGCGGACGCATCGTTCAGCTTGGGGCGTCTGGCGTTCGAGGCCGATCAGTCGGACCGCGCCGCGCGCTGGTTCCGGCGCTACGTCGCTGACTGGCCACACGGGCCTCTGGCGGATCAGGCGGTCGGCCGTCTGGTGGAGTGCGCGTTGCGGACCCACGACGCAGAGGCGGCGCGTGGGGCGGCCCGCGCGTATCTCACGCGTGCACCCGGCGGTCCGCACGCGCGCCTGGCCCGTCAGGTGCTGCGCGACGGCGCGGGAACGGCGGCCGCCGGGCCGAACCCAGGTGTGAGCCCATGAGCGCCGCGCGGAGAGCGCGCGGTCATCCGCGCTCGCCGCGCGGACCGAGTCGGCAAGAGAATCAACACGAAGGGAAGTCGAGGCGCCCGCCGGCAGGGAGCGGAGGCCTGCCGCGTCGCCTGATCACGGTACTGGTGTTGACGTGGGGCGCCGTCTGCGGGCGCGGCATGCTGTACGCGGCCACGGCCCCGGTGGGGGTCGTGGCGCCCGCCGGATCGAGGCTGGCCGGCGAGCTGAAGCGCGAGCTGGCTGCCGCCAATCTCGCCTCGGTTTCGATGGTGGCCAGCGATCGGGACTGGCCCGCCGAGATGACCGACCTCGTGGCCCTGCCGTATCTGCAAGGGGTCGTGGTCGGGTCCGATGACGGGCGCATGATCGTTTTCTCGCGCGCCGCGGTCTCGGGTCGGGTCGAGGTGCGGTTCGAGCTGCACTTCGATCCCAACGATCGCCCGGCGCGCCGGCGTGCTTGTCTGGCCGTCGTCGAGAGCCTGCGCGTGCTCGGTGAGGCGGCGCCCGCGCCGCACGACGCACCGGCCATCTCGGTCACGGGAGGGCCGCCGGTGGCCGTGCCGGCCGCGAGCCCCACCCCGGTCGTGGCGGCGTCGCCGGCAGGCGCGGTCAACCCGGTCGTGCCTCCCGCGCGGACGCCGGAGGTCAGCACCTTCGCTCCGGCGAGCCTGACCGCGCCCGCGCCGCCGCGCGAGCC
Source organism: Polyangia bacterium (assembly GCA_035696125.1). GTDB lineage: Bacteria > Myxococcota_A > Polyangia > Fen-1088 > Fen-1088 > DASRQZ01. The sequence goes on along the minus strand of DASRQZ010000204.1, from coordinate 16,838 downwards.
CTGGGTCCTCGGCGTGGCGACCATGCTCGACGTCGATCGAACGTTGGGCGCGCCGATGGGGCACCTGCAGTTCATGTGGTTCATCCCCGTGAGCGGTCAGTTTGCCTTCCGGGCGCAAACGATGTGGCCGCTCATGGGCACGTCGCTGCGCGCGGGCGCGAACGACGTGCGCGTCTGGACCTTCGGGGCCGCGGTCGGCGGGCAGTATGCGTTCGCTTCAGCCCAGGAGCGCTGGCGCCCCTACGCCGGGGTCGCGGCGGGCAGCCAGCTCTTGTTGACCGACACAGCCAGCGCGGCGGCCGAGAAGCCGCGCGCGCTGTTCGTGCCCAGCGTGAACGCGCGGCTGCAGGCCGGCGTGCGCGTGGTGCTGGCCTCCCGCCTGCACCTGCTGACCGAGCTGGAGGCGACGCGCGACTGGCTGCTGCAGTCGTCGCACCGGGCCGACTATCGCGACAGCGCCGCCAACACGCTGACCCTTCACGCGCTGCTCGGCGTGTTGTTCGAATACTGAGCAGGCGCGCGCAGCTGCCGGACACTTGACGAGCGGTCCGAAAGGAGTCGCTCATGACGAGGTCCCTGGCGGCGGGAAGGCCCGCCCCGGGAGCGTGGCGGGCGCCGTTCGTGCCGGTGCCCCCACCGCGCGTCGAACACGCCGCGCGCTCGCCCGCCCTGGTGGTCTTGGGGTCGATGTGGATGGAATCGGAGACGCGCGCCCGCACCGGCGGGATCCCCGACTTATTTCATGCGGCGGGAGTCGCGGCCCCGGCCGGTTCCGGGGCGGCGGCGGGTGGGGTCCCGGTCTGGCTTGGCGCTGCCTTCCAGGGCCTGGCGCAGGCGCTGGACGACCTCGGGACCGCGGGCGGTCGCGAGCTTGCGCAGGGTGAGAATCGCGTCGGACAGGGCGGCGCGGACGTCGGGATGGCGCGCTTCGACGCACGCCGCTTCCAGCCAGGCGGGTCCGCGGTCGCCGGCGCGCAGGTGGGCGGCGATGGCCGCGCATACCGCGGGTAGCGCCATCAGCAGCCGCCGCCGCCCCTCCGAACGTTCGGCGGCGCGCGGCGCGCCGGCGGCTTCATCGATCAAGCGCGACACGTAGCTCAAGAACGCCGCCACGTCGTCGATGGCGGTCACCACTTGGCGGTCGCCCAGCACCTCGCCCGCGACCCCGGCGGCGCCGTAGCGCAGCTCGCGCTCGTCGCGCTCCAGCCAGTCGGACGCCGCCCGCACCAGCTCGTCGGCGCCGCCCGGACGGGCCGCCAGCCCGCGCAGCGCTTCGCGCACGCCCAGGCGCACGGGGCCGCGCTCGTCGGCGGCCAGCTCACCCAGGGCCGCCCACGCCGCCTCGCGATCGCGCCCCGCGCTGATCCACGCCGCCCACCCGAAAGCAGCGGCGATGGGGAGAAACACCTCGGGCGTGTCAGGCGCGGCGTCGTTCGCGCCCAGCCGCGCCAGCAGGCGCCCGACCGCGCCCGAGCGCGCCACCGCTGGACCGACCGCCGCCAGCTCGACCCCCAGCGCCGCGGCCAATCGGAAGTTAGGTCGCTGCTCGGCACCCGCGCCGTAGCGGCACAGCCAGGTCTCGAGCGCGCTCGGCCGTCCCGCCAGCGCCGCGCCGAGGGCGCTCTGGATCGCAGGGCTCTTCAATCCCTCCAGGCTGGCGCTGCTCATCCGGGGTTCACGACCATGGCGGCGCATACTCGCACGAGCGGCGCACGGTTTGGAACGCCAGCCGTGTCGGTGCCAAAATGGCGTCGTGCAAAACAACTCACTGTCGCCCGCACCGTCGTCGCGCTGGCGGGAGCGACTGGCCGCGACCTCCTGGCGCGATCTGTCCCTGATCCTGATCCCCGCGCTGGCCATCATCGCCGTCGCCGGCTGGCTGACGGTAAAGTCGGTCCGCTTCGCCCCGCCACACACCATCCGTTTCGTGAGCGGCCCCGACGGCAGCAGCTACCGCAACCAGGCCGAGCGCTACAAGAAGATCATCGAGGCCTACGGCGTCAAGGTGGAGATCCTCCCGTCGCGCGGCGCGCTCGAGAACCTGCAGCTCCTGGCCGCGCCGCACAGCAAGGTCGATGTCGGCTTCGTGCAGGGCGGCTTGTCCGACGGCGTCGACATCACGCACCTGGCTTCGCTGGGCAGCGTGTTCGCCCAGCCGCTCATGGTGTACGCGCGCGCGCCCGAGCCGCTGGAATCGCTGGCGCCGCTCAAAGGCAAGCGCCTGGCCGTGGGCCCCGAGGGCAGCGGCACGCGCGTGCTGGCGCTGAAGCTGCTCAAGGGCAACGACATCGACGGCGCGCCCACGCAGCTGCTCGACATCGGCGGCGAGCAGGCGGCGCAAGCGCTGATCGCCGGCTCGATCGACGCCGCCTTCCTGATGGGCGACTCGGCGACGCCGCAGGTGATGCGCAGCCTGCGCGCCGTGCCGGGCATCGACCTGGTCAGCCTGCGCCAGGCCGACGCCTACCTGCGCAAGTTCCGCTTCCTCTCGAAGCTCACCCTGCCCGAAGGAGCGATGGACCTGGCCAAGAACTACCCGCCGCGCACGCTGCAGCTGGTCGGCCCCACCGTCGAGCTGGTCGCGCGCGCTGACCTGCACCCGGCGCTGTCCGACCTCCTGATCAGCGCTGCCCGCGAGATCCACGGTGGCGCCGGCATGTTCCGCAACGCGGGCGATTTCCCGGCCCCGCTGGCGCGCGATTTCCGCATCAGCGCCGACGCCGAGCGCTACTACAAGTCGGGGCAGCAGTTCCTGTACAAGCGCTTGCCGTTCTGGCTCGCCAGCCTGGTCGACCGCCTGCTGGTGTTGATCGTGCCGTTGCTGGTGATCCTGGTGCCCGCCTCGCGGATCGTGCCGGCGATCTATAGCTGGCGCGTGCGCTCCCGCATCTATCGCTGGTACGGGGTCCTCATGGCCATCGAGCGAGAAATCGCCCAGCATGGCGCGCCCGCGGAGGCGGCGCGGGTCATGGATCGCATCGACGAGATCGCGCGCTCTGTCGATGACGTTCGCACGCCGCTGTCATTCGCGGACCAGCTCTATGTCCTGCGCGACCACGTCGCCTCCGTCCGCCGCCGCGCGCAGGCCGTCTTTGCACAGAAGTAGCCGCGGCCGCCTGGCCGTCGCCGCGGCTAGAGTACCGAACGGTTTGAATGAGCCGTCATCACCCGGCCTCTGGCCTCGGGCCTCAGACCTCTGCAGGACTCTTCAGTGGAGGTCCGAGGCCCGAAGCCAGAGGCCCTTGAGGCGGCCCAGCTTTCAAACCGTTCGGTGGCTCTAGGGCGTGCGCTCGGCGATCGCGAGGCCGGCGCGCGTGGTCAAGTAGAGCCGGCAACCATCGGGTGAGATCCAGGACGGGAAGTCGTCGGTGGCCGAGTTGACCTCGGTGACGTTGCGGACGTTGCCGAACGGAAGGTTGGTCGAGGTGCGCGTCGCCATCCAGACGTCGGAGCCACCGCGGGCGCCGGCGTCGGCGCGGTTCGAGGCCCAGTAGATCACCAGCTCGTCGGGGCTGACGGTGGGGAACTGCTCCAGCGAGTTGGTGTTGACCTCGGCGACCGCGCTCGCCCGGCTGAAGCCTGCCGTGGAGCGGGTCGCCTTGTAGATGTCGCGCGTTCCGGCGCGCGTCGAGCCAAAGTAGAGCACGGTGTTGTCGGGCAGCACGTAGGGTTGAAAAGCGTCCAGCGTGCCCGGCGCGGTCGCGCCCGCGTCAGGGGCCTGCGAGATGCTGTCGATCACCATGGGCGCCGTGAAGCTGGACGTGATGGGGACGAAGACCGAAACAAAGATGCGATCGGCGGCCTGGGTGCGCGTGCTGCCAAAGTACAGGGTCTGGCCGTCGTCGGTCAGCACCGGATCGTAGTCGGACGCGGTCGCGCTGTTGATGCTGGTCAGCGCGCGGGCCGCGCCGAAGGCGGCGCCGCGCTGCGGGCGCGAGGCCGTGAAGATCTCGTAGTTGCCCGTGCCGCCCGCGTCGGCGGCGCGCAGGTTGCCGAAGTATGCGGTCAGCTCGTTCGAGGTGAAACGGGCGTTGCTGCTGGTGCCCAGCAGATTCAGGCCGGGGACGATCAGCGGCGCGGCGAAAGTCTTGCTCGGCGAGCAAACGCCGCCATCGTCGGTCGCCACCGGCGCGTCGTCGGCGTCGGCCACGCCGCCATCGTCGGAGCCCGCGGCACCGCCGGCACCCGTGCTGCCGCCCGATCCTTGACCACCTTTGCGCGCGACCGAGCCGCACGATGGCAGGAATGCCGCGAGCCACATTGCCCCGGCGAGCCCGGCCAAAAGACCTTGGAGAACGCCAGCGACCGATCGATGCCGCATGATTGACGCCTTCGAATAGCCCGGACACTCGACCGGGTCAAGCAGGGGCGCCGGCGGTTTCGTCACCGGGCCCGTCGCTGAATTGCCGGGAGGCGCAACAAGAGCCCGGGCGGGCCGCAGAACGGGCCGGCCCGGCTGGGACGACCTCATCCGGCCGCGGCGCCCGGCGGCGCCGGACCTGCGGTCGTCTCCGCCCCCCCCATCATCTGCAGGCGATAGAGTCGCGCGTAGATGCCGTCGCGCGCCAGCAGCTCCTCGTGGCTTCCCTCCTCGGCGACGCGGCCCCGGTGCAAGGCCAGGATGCGGGTCGCGCGGCGGATGGTCGACAGGCGGTGGGCGATCACGATCGAGGTGCGACCGCGCATCAGCTCCTCGGTGCCGCGTTCGATCAGACGCTCGGTCTCCGGGTCGACGCTGGCCGTGGCCTCGTCGAGGATCAGGATCTCGGGGTCGCGACACAGGGCGCGCGCGAAGGCGATCAGCTGGCGCTCGCCGGCGGAGAAGTTGGCGCCGCGCTCGACCACCGGCGCGTCCAGCCCCTCGGGGCGGCGCGCGATCACCCGATCGGCGCCCACGCGGCGGGCCGCCGCCAGGATTTCCTCCCGCGAAAGGCGCGGGTCGCCGAGGGTGATGTTGTCGCCCAGCGTGCCCGCGAACAGGAACACGTCCTGGCTGACCACCACGATGCGCCGGCGCAGCGCCGACGGATCCAGGTCGCGCACGTCGATGCCCGCCAGGCGGATGGCCCCCGACCAGGGCTCATAAAGTCGGGGCAGGAGCTTGATCAGCGTCGATTTGCCCGACCCGGTGGCGCCCACCACGGCGATGGTCTCGCCGGTGTGGATCGGCAGTGACACCTCCTCGAGCACCGGGCGGCCCGGGCGGTAGCCGAAGCTGACGCGGTCGAGCGCGAGCAACGGCGCGCGGGCGGTGGACGGATCGGCCACGTCGACGCTGCCGCCGACGGCCACGCCGACGCCGACGGGGGTAGGGGCCGCCGCGCGCGGTGGGGCGTCGGGCTCGGCGGTGTCGAGCAGGCCGAACACGCGCTCGGCGGCGGCCATCGCCTGCTGCATGATGGTGTACTTCGCTGACAGATCCCGGATCGGTCCGAAGAACTTGGTCAGGTACTCGATGAACGCCACCAGCACGCCGAAGGTCAGGGTGCCGCCGGCGATGCGCGCGCCGCCGTGCCAGAGCAGGCCGGCGATCGCGATCGAGGCCACCGCCTCGATGATCGAGTAAAGCGCGGAGTCGGCGCCGATGGCGCGCGCGTTGGCGCGGCGGTAGTCGCGGTTGATCTGGTCGAACTGGGCCTCGACCCGCTCTTCCTGCGCGAAGGCCTGCACCACCTTCATGCCCGAGATGTGCTCTTGCAGGAAGGCGTTGAGGCGCGCCATCTTGGTGCGGATCTCGCGGAAGGCGTCGCGCACCAGCCGGCGGAAGATGGCGGCGATCGCGAACAGGACCGGCGCCGAGCCCATCGAGAACAGCGCCAGCTTCCAGTCGATGCCGAAGATCGCCACCAGGATCGCGCCCAGGCGGATCACGTCACCGAGCAGGCTGACCAGCCCCGACGCGAACATCTCGTTCAGCGCCTCGACGTCGCTGGTGATGCGGGTCATGAGGCGGCCGATCGGGGTGCGGTCGAAGAACGACGAGGCTAGCGCCAGCACATGGCGGTGCAATCGCAGGCGCAGGTCGTTCATCGCGCGCTGGCCGACCAGCTGGGTGAGGTAGGCCTGGCCAAAGCTGGCGCCGTACTGCCCGACCAGCGCCAGCAGGTACAGCAGGCCCAGACGGTCGAGGCCGGCGAGCCGTCCGCGCGCGATGTGGTCGTCGATCGCGCGTTTGAGGAGATAGGGCTGCGCGATCTCGAAGACCGACGCGATCGGCAGCAGCACCACCGCCAGTGCCAGCCACAGCTTGTAGGGCCAGACGTAGACGAAGATCCGCCGCAGCAACGTGCGATCCAGCGCCTTGCCCAGGACGTCGTCGCCGCCGCTCATGCCGCGGTCTCCGTGGCGGCCACCTCGGCGGCGGCGCGCGCCGCCTTTTCGGCGGCCAGTTGCTCGTGGTAGAGCGCGGCGTACACCCCGCCGGCCGCCAGCAGCTGACCGTGGGTGCCGCGCTCGGCGACGCGGCCGGCGTCCATGACCAGGATCTGGCTGGCGTCCTTGACCGCCGCCACCCGATGCGAGACCAGGATCGAGGTGCGCCCGGCCAGGATCGGGCGCAGGCGCGCCAGGATGTCGCCCTCGGTCTCGGCGTCGACCGACGACAGTGAATCGTCGAGGATCAGGATGTGCGGGTCGGCGCACAGGGCGCGCGCCAGCGCCACCCGCTGGCGCTGGCCGCCCGACAGGGTGATGCCGCGCTCGCCAACGACGGTGTCGTAGCCGTCGGGGAAGGCGGCGATGTCGCGCCCCAGTCCGGCGGCTTGCGCGGCGCGCTCGATGGTGGCCCGGTCGAGGTCGGGGCGCGCAGCGCCGAAGGCGATGTTCTCGGCGATGGTGGCCGAGAACAGGAATGCTTCTTGCGGCGCATACCCGACCAGGCCGCGCAGCGTGCGCAAGGGCAGGGTGGTGACGTCGTGGCCGCCGACGAAGATGGTCCGGGCCGGCACCTCGGTGAGGCGCGGGATGGAATCGACCAGCGTGGTCTTGCCCGACCCCGTCCGCCCGACGATCGCCAGCGTGTCGCCAGCCGCCAGCGAGAACGAAACCTGATCCAGGATGGCCCGCCCGTCCCGCACGATGGAAAGCCCGCGCACATCAATCGAAGGCTCGATCGCGGTCCGACCCGTTTTCCCGTCGGCGTCAGCATTTGCGTCGGCGTCGACCTCGCCGTGGGCGATCCCACTTGCCCTCACGCCCGCGACGCCCGCGTCCCCGATCTCCGGCACCGTCTCCAGCAGCTCGCGCACCCGCACCCAACCCGCCACGCCGCGCTGCCACATCGAGAGGATCCACCCGAGCGCCACGGTGGGCCACGACAGGTAAACCAGGTAAGCGTTGAACGCGACCAATCCTCCCACGCTGAGGCGGCCCTGGATCACCTCGCGGCCGCCGATCCAGAGCACGATCAGGGTGCCGACGCCGCCGATGAGCGCGAACAGTGGCGTCAGGCTACCGCGCGCCCGCACCAGCTTGAGCGAGCGCTGCAGGTAGCGCTGGCTCTGCTCGGCGAAGGCGGCGTGACGCTGCGGCTCGAGCGCGTACTGCTTGATGACCGCGATGCCGGCCAGGTCCTCCTGGACCGCGGTCGACATCTGGCCGATCTGATCCTGCAGGTCGCGGCTGGCGCGGTACATCGCGCGCGTGAAGATTCGCCCGCTCAGGATCAGCACCGGGTAAGGGATGAGGGCGAACAGGGTCAGGTGCGGGCTGAGGTGCAGCAGCAGCCAGACGGTGCTGGCGTAGACCAGGAAGGTGTTGACGATGTTCAGCAGGCCCGGTCCGAACAGCATGCGCACCGCGCTGAGGTCATTGGTCAGGCGCGACATGAGGTCCCCGGTCGGATGGCGCCGGTAAAAGCCGGCATCGAGGCGCGTCAGGTGGGAGAACAGATCGTGCCGCAGGCGGTACTCGATGTTGCGGCCGGCGTTGAAGATCAGCACGCGCGACCAGGTGCGGATCAGCGCCTGCACCAGCGCGCAGCCGACGATGAAGAGGGCGGTCCGCGCCACCAGGTGGCCTGCCCTCGCCAGCGCGGGGGTGCCGTACGCGCCACCGAGCGCGTCGATGGCGTTCTTCAGCAGCCAGGGGATCGCGAGGCCGAGCGTGTTGGTGGCAGCGAGGCACAGACAGCCGAGCAGGATGCCGCGCAGGTCGGGACGGATCCGTTGCAGGAGGGTGTGGGGGGGCGGCGATGGGGACGGGGACCGAGAGGCGGCGGCAGCGGCGGGCGCCGCTGCAGCTCCAGCTGCCGCTGCATCTGCAGCCGCAACTGCAGCCGCAACTGGACGAGATGTGGGATGCGAAGTTGACACGAAGGGTGTATTGACTAGCACGGAGATGTGAGACCCGTCGTAGAGGAAGCCCGGGTTCGTTCGGCGCGTTGCCCTTTCATCATTGAACCGCGGAAACGGGAAGGTTTATAGTCGGCGTCCTTGTCGGGCTCCGTGGCGAGACCTCACAGGATTTCCTAATGACCACCGACGTTTCAAGCGCCCTAGAAACCCTTCAGCTCGACCCCGACAACAAGCAGGCGCTCAGTGCGCTGGCGGCGCTCCATCCCGGCAACGGGAGCGGGATCGACCGCGTCGCGCTCGCGCACGCGCTGACCGATGCGCGCCGGTTCCACCGGGAACGGGGCGACTTCGAGCTGTGCGTGCAGATGATCGATCTCGAGCTGGCCTGGACCATCGACGACGGCAAGCGCGCTGACCTGCTGCACGAGAAGGGGCGCATCCTCAGCGACGAGCTGCTGCGCGACAGCGAGGGTCAAGAGTGCATCCGCCAGGCGTTGGAGGCGGTGCCCAATCACCACGCCGCGCTGGAATCGCAGTCGCAGCTGGCGCTGGTGCAAAGCAACTGGCAGCCCATCTCCAAGCGCTTCCTCCAGCAGGCCCAGAGCGCCAGCGATCCGGCGCTGGCCTCCAGCCTCTACTGTTCGGTCGCGGAGTCCCAGCTCAAGTACGGCGGGCCCGAGGGCGCGGTCGAGGGTGAGAAGAATCTGAGAAAGAGCCTGGAGCTGGACCCGCGTAACCGCCGCGCCAGTCAGCACCTGGAACGGGTGCTGCGCAACGCCGGCAAACCCGACGAGCTCCTTGACATGCTCGAGCGCCGCGCCGAGCAGGCGGCGAACAAGGACGATCGCGCGGTGGCCGAGCTGGCGCTGGGCGAGCTGTGCGAGAAGCTGGGGCGTCCCGACCAGGCGCTGGCGCACTTCAAGAAGGCGCTGGAGGCCAACCCGGTCGAGCACCGTGCCCTGCGCGCCGTGGCCGACACGCTGGGCGCGCAGGAGAGCTGGACCGAGCTGTCGAAGATCCTCGACACCGCCGCGCGCAGCAAGCGCGGCGAGCAGGAGGTGCCGCTGCAGGTCGAGCTGGCCACTCTTCTGTGGAAGCAGCTGGGGCAGACCAAGGAAGCCGAGGTCGTCTTTCGCCGCGTGCGCAAGCTGGATCCTGGCAACCGCGCGATGGTCGACTTTTATCGGGAGTACTTCACCAGCCGCAACGAGACGCCGCAGCTGGTGTCATTGCTGGCGCAGGCGCAGAAGACCGAGACGGACGTCGCGCGTCAAGTGGCGATGGGCATCGAGATGGCTCGCGCCGTCGAGCAGCGCGAGGCCAAGCCCGAAGGCGCGCCAGGTGACGGCAAGGGCAACGAGAAGCTGGCCGAGAAGGCCATCGACATCTGGAAGGGCTTGCTGCGCCTGCAGCCGCACCTGCCCGAGGCGGTGGAAGCGCTCAAGCGCCTTTATACCCGCACCGAGAAATGGAACGCCCTGCTCGAGCTGCTCAAGGAGGATCTCGAGACTGTTCCGGCGCAAGCGATCGACGAAAAGGTCAATCGTTATCTGGATATCGTGGCGATCTATCGAGATCGCTTGAACCTGGACGTCATGGTCGTCAACACCTACTTGAGCATCGTCGCGCTCAAGCCCGACCACCCGGCGGCGCTGGCCGCGCTGGCCGCGCGCTACGAGGCGCAGGGGCGCTGGACCGATCTCATCCAGATCCTGACCCGGCAAGCCGAAGGCGCGACCGATACCGCGCAGCGGCTGTCGCTGCACCGGCGGGTCGCCACCCTGTGGGCCGAGAAGCTTGGCAAGCACCAGAACGCGGTCGCCAGCCTGGAGAAGATCCTCGACACCGATCCCTCCGATCTCGAGACCTGCGAGCGGCTGAAGGAGCTGTACACCCGCAGCCGGTCCTGGAAGGCGCTGCTCGAGGTCTACAAGAAGGAGTTTCCCCACGTCCCCGAGGCCAAGCGGCGTGACCGCCTGGCGGACATGGCGCGGCTGGCCTCCGAGCGGCTCAACGAGACCCGTGAGGCCATCAACCTGTGGAACCAGGCGCTGGAGATCTCGGCGCGCGACCCGGAGGCGCTGGCCGGACTGGCCAGCCTGTACGAGCGCGAGCGGCGCTGGCCGGCGCTGATCGAGATCCTGGACCGGCAGCGCCAGAACGCCGCCGGCAACCCGGGGCTCGAGCTGCCGCTGCTCGAGCGCCAGGGCACGCTGCTGTACGAGAAGATCGCCGCCGGTCAGGCGGCGGCCGAGGTGTTCCGGCGCATCCAGGTGCTGCAGCCCACCCACGCGCGTGCCGTGCGCGCGCTGCGCGAGATCTACGCCCAGTCGGGAGACTTCAGCGCGCTCGAGGCCCTGTACGTCGAGCAAGGCGCGTTCGGCGATCTGTGCGACCAGCTGACCGCGCTGGCTGACCGGACCGCCGACATGAACGCGCGCACCCGCATGCTGGATCGGGTCGCGACGCTGGCCCTGGAAAAGCTCAACCAGCCGGAGCGCGCGCTCAAGGCCTACGAGCGCATCCTGGCCACCGACCCGCAGAACCGCAAGGCGGCGATGGCGCTCATCCCCCTTTACCGCGCGGCGCAGAAGTGGCCCCGGCTGCTGGCCACCTACGAGGTGCTGGTGGGGCCCGCGCCCGCGGGGCAGCCGGCCGAGGCCGGCCCCAGCGGACCCACGTTGGCCGAGCAGCTGCAGCTGCTCAGGGAAGCGCGGCGTATCTGCGAGCAACGGCTGGCGTCGAAGTCGCTGGCCTTCCAGTGGTGCGCGCGCGCCTACGCGCTGGCGCCCACCGACGCCGAGGTCGTGTCCGACCTCGAGCGCCTGGCGGCCGAAGCCGACGAGTGGAGCGCGCTGGCCGCACTGTTCGCCGCTCGCCTGGAGGCGGGCGCGGCGGGTCGGGCCGCGGTCTCGCCGGAAGAGCGGTTGTCGCTGCTGCGCCGCTCGCTGCGCGTCGCCATGGGGCGCCTTTACAAGCCGCAGGACGCGCGCCGCTTCGCCGAGCAGATCCTGAGCGAATCCGCCGGCCGCGACGACGAGGCCGAGGCGGCGCTCGAGCAGATCCTGACCCAGACGAAGAGCTGGCCCGACCTGGCCAAGCTGTTGCACGCGCGCGCCGCCCGCGCCACCGACATGGCCGAGCGGGCCAAGATGCTGTTCCGCATCGCCCAGTTCGAGGAAGAGAAGGTCGGCGACCTCGAGGCCGCGGCCAGGACCCTGGAAAGCATCCTGGAGATCGCGCCCGCGATCGGCGACCGCGCCACCAGCGAGCGGGCGATCCGCAGCGTCACCCGCGTGCTGGAGGCCCGGCAGGACTGGGCCGGCCTGGTAGGCGCCCTGCGCCGCGAGCTGGACGCGGCGCCGCGCGAGGGGCGCGAAGAGCTCTTGCTGCGCATCGGCCAGATCCAGGAGACGCGTATCAAGGACGCGGGCGCGACCTTCGCGACCTACGCCAGCATCGTCGAGTCGAACCCGCACAGCGCCGCGGGCGTCGCGGGCCTGGAGCGGCTGCTGGCCGGGGGCCTCGACAACGCCGTCGACATTGCGCGCCTCACGCTGCCTTACTACGAACGCACCGACAACGCGATCCGCATCGCCGGCGCGCTCGAGACCCTGCTGCCGGTCACCCAGGCCCCGGCCGAGCGGCGCGCGCGGCTCGAGAAGCTGCGCGCCTTGTACGGCGGGCCGCTCAAGAACCCTGCGGCCGCCTACAACACCGCGCTCAAGATCTTCGACGACGACCCCGCCGATCGCGCCAACCGCGAGCAGCTGATCCAGTTCGCGGCCGAGACCCAGGCCATCCCCGAGCTCGCCGACCACATGCGCTCGCGGGCCGGCGCCGCCGATCCCTCGCTGCGGCGCGACCTGCTGGCCCAGATCGCCGAGCTGCACGAGCAGCGCCTGGGCCGCACCGGGGACGCCGAGAAGGTCTACGCCGAGATCCTGCAGGTCGAACCGCTGCACGCGGGCGCGTTCAAGTCGCTGATGCGCATCTACCGCGAGGGCGAGCGCTGGGCTGACCTGCGCACGCTGATCGACAAGCGCCAGGAGCTGGTCAAGGAGCCGGCCGAGCGCCTCGATCTGCTGGCGCAGATGGCGGAGATCGACGAGACCCTGCTCGATGATCCCGACCACGCGGTCGGCTGCTACGAGCGCATGCTGGGGGTCAACCCCGCCGACCTGCGCGCCTACCGCGCCCTCGAGCGCCATTACGCCGCGCGCGAGCGCTGGCGCGACCTGGAAGAGCTGCTGGGTACGCGCGGCAGCTTCGCCTCGGCCGCCGAGGTTCCCGACATCACCCACCGGCGCGCCGAGCTGCGCGCGACCCGGCTCGACGACGTCGACGGCGCGCTCAACCTGGTCGAATCGATCGTGCGCACGACGCCGCAGCACGAGGGCGCGCGCCGCCTGCTGGAGAAGCTGCTCACCGTGCCCGCCCAGCGCCTGCGGGTGGCTCGCATCCTGGAGCCGCTGTACGAATCCAGCGCCGCCTGGGCGCGTCTGGTCGCCGTGCTGGAGGTGCAGCGCGAAGCGCTGCAGGGCAGCGAGGCGGCCGCCATGCTGGCGCGCATCGCCGATCTGCAAGAGAACAAGCTCCAGGCGCGTACGGCGGCGCTGGCGACCTGGCGCCAGGTGCTGGCCGTCGAGTCCACCCACCCCCATGCGCTGGCCGAGGTCGAACGGCTGGCCACCACGCTCGAGCGTTTCTCCGAGCTGGTCGACGTCTACCAGGAGCTGGCGTTCAGCCGCGACACCGGCGACATCGCCGGGCGCGCCGATCTGCTGGCGCGGGCGGCGCAGCTTTACGGTGGGCGCCTGGGCAACCGGCGCGCCGCGATCGACGCCTGGAAGCTGGTCTTGAACCTGGACGTCGACAACCTCGAGACCGCGAGGCCGGCGGCCGCCGCGCTCGAGACCCTTTACGCCGAGACCGGCGACACCGCGGCGCTGGTCAAGATCCTGCGCCAGCAGGTCGGTTGGGCCGACAACGCCGACGAGCGCAAGGCGTTGCTGTTCCGCATCGCCGGCCTGGAGGAGAAGGCGCTGGGCGACACCGCGGCCGCGGTGGCGACGCTGCGCTCCGTGCTGGAGATCGATCGCGAGAATCAGGAAGCGATCAACACGCTCGAGCGGATCTTCGAGGCCGGGTCGAACCACCGCCAGCGCGTCGAGATGTTGCGCCGGCGCATCGACATGGCGCGCGATGCGGGCTCGCGCCAGGAGCTGTGGCGCCAGGTCGCGAATCTTCTCGAGCGCGACGTCGGCGACGTCGACGAGGCCATCGCCGCCTGCGTCAGCATCCTCGACGAGAACCCCGAGGACACCAGCGCGCTCGACACCCTGGCCCGCCTGTACGATCAGCAGGGGCGGCACCGCGACCGGCTGGGCATCCTCGAGCGCCGGCTCGGCCTGCTGCGCCGCGATCCCGCGCCCCAGGCGCGCGCCGGCGAGACCGAGGTGCTGCGCCAGGTCGCCAAGCTCTACGAGGGGCCGCTCGGCGACCCGGCCAACGCCCTCCACCACTGGCGCGAGATTCTGAGCGCGACGCCCGGCGACGCCGACGCGCTGGCGGCGCTGGAGCGCTTCATGCAGCCCGGCATCGAGACCGCGCTGCGCCTGGCGGCGGCGCAGGCGCTGGAGCCGATCTACGAGAAGGCCGGGCGCTGGCGCGATCTCGGCGAGGTGATCCAGGTCTACGTCGAGGCGCAGGGCGACCCGCGCGCGCGCGTCGCCGAGCTGTCGCGGCTGGCGACGCTGCAGGAGACCCGCCTCGGCGACCCCGACGCGGCCTTCGTGTCGTACGGGCTCGCGATCCGCGACGCCCTCGGCGATCCGACGCTGGGCGGGCTGCTCGACGCCTACGAGCGGCTGGCGGGCGCGCCGGGCGCTCCGCCGGCGCGGAGCGATGACGTCGCGACCCTGTACCGCGACATCACGCCCGACGTGCTGGATGAGCAGCTGCGGCTGCGCCTGGACCGCTTCGTGGCCGAGAGCGCGCGCGCCAAGGGCGATCACGGGCTGGCCGCCGAGTACTACCGGCGGGTGCTGGACCGCGTGCCCGAGGACGACCACGCGCTGGCCGCCCTGGACGAGATCTACACCGCTTCGGGCGACGCGCTGGCCCTGTACGAGATCGTCACCCGCCGCGCCGAGCTGGCCAAGGAGCCGGGGCAGGAGCGGCGGCTGCGCGCGCAGCTCGGCGCCCTGGCCGAGAAGCCGCTCGGGCGCATCGAGGAGGCGATCGGCGCCTACGAGCGCGTGCTGGAGCTGGCGCCGCACGACCGCGACGCCATGCAGGCGCTCGACCGCCTGTACACCGAGTCCGAGCGCTGGGTCGACCTGACCCGCTTCCTGTCGGAGGTCATCGAGCGCGGGCTGCCCGAGCGCGAGGTGGTGGCCATCCGCTTCCGCCTGGCGCAGATCGCCCACGATCGTCAGAACGACAAGGAAGGCGCGCTCGAGCACCTGCGCGCCGTGCTGCGCGCCAGCCCGGAGCACCCGGGCGCCGTCGCCATGCTGGAGAGCATGCTCGAGGACATCGCGGTGCAGGGCGCGGCCGCCGAGCTGCTGGAGCCGGTGTACGCGGGGCGCGGCGACTGGACCGCGCTGATCCGCGCCGGCGAGATCCGCCTGATGCAGGTCGAGGACGCCGCGCAGCGGGTGGCCTGGACCAAGCGCATCGCGCGCCTCTACGAAGAACAGCTCGAGGACTACGACAACGCCCTGCGCTGGTACGGCAAGGTCTTTCAGGAGGCGCCCACCGAGCACCAGTCGTCCGAGCAGCTGCTGCGCCTGGCCGGCAAGCTGGATCGCTGGAAGGACATCGCCAACCTGTTCTCCGACTACCTGGGCGGCGAGCTCGGCGACGGCCCCGAGGTCCTGGAGATCACGCGGCGCGCGGCCGAGATCTTCGACCTGCGCCTCAACGAGCGCGAAGAGGCGCGCAAGTACTACCGGCGCCTGTACGAGGCGCGGCCCGAGGATCGCGAGGGCGCGCTGCTCTTCGAGAACGCGCTCGAGCGCTGGGAGTCGTGGGTCGAGCTGCGCGAGCTGGTCGACGAGCAGGGCGGGCGGGCTCTCGATCCGACGCTGAAGCGCGGCTTCCTGCGCCGCAGCGCCAAGCTGGACGAGGAGCGGCTCGACGACAAGTCGCGCGCCATGCGCACGCTGCGCGAGATCATCGATCTCGATCTGGACTTCGACCTCGAGCCCGGACAGCCGGGCGCGGGCGGGCCGTCGGCGGCCGCCGAGCTCGAGCGCCTGCTGCGCGACAACGGCGAGTGGAACGACCTGGCGGCGCACCTGGCGTTCATGCTCGAGCGCGCGCCCGACAACCGGCAGCGCGACGAGATCGCCCTGCGCCTGGCCGACGTGCTGGAGAAGCGCGTCGACGACCTGTCGGGCGCCATCGATCGCTACGCCGAGATCATCGAGCGCACGCCCGGCCACCGCGAGGCGATCGGCGCGCTCGAGCGCCTGCTGGAGAACCCCGACCACCGCTACCGGGTGGCGGTGATCCTCGAGCCCATCTACCGCAAGGCCGGCGACTGGCAGAAGCTGGTCGGCGTGCTCGAGGCCGAGCTCGACACCGTCGAGGACCGCGACGACCGCGTCAAGATCCTGGGCGAGATGGCCGGCATCTACCAGCGCCTGGCCCGCATCGACCTGGCGTTCGGCTGCCGCAGCCGCGCCTGGCTGGCCGACGTCTCGTCGACCGACGCGCTGGCCGAGATGGAGACCCTGGCGGTGTCGGCGCGCCTCTACGGGCCGCTGGCAGAGACCCTGCAGAAGGGCGCCGTCGAGGCCACCGATCCCGACCTGCAGGCCCGCCTGTGGGGCATGACCGCCCGCCTCATCGAGGAGCACCTCGGCGACGCGCCGCAGGCCATCGAGGCCTGGCGCGCGGCGCTGCAGGCGCGCCACGACGACGTGGACGCGTTCCTCGCGCTGGAGCGCCTGCTGACCGCGGCGGCGCGCATGGACGAGCTGGTCGAGGTGCTGGAGAAGCACCTCGAGGTCGCGACCGATCCGGCCGACCGCAAGCTGATCGCCAAGCGCATCGCCGTGCTGTACGAGCTGGCGCTCAAGGACACCGATCGCGCCATCCGCGCCTGGCAGGACGTGCTGGGCATCGACGACGGCGACGTCGAGGCGCTCGACGCGCTCGCGCAGCTCTACCTGGCCAACAGCCAGTGGCGGGAGCTGGCCGAGATCTTCGAGCGCAAGATCCAGATCACCCAGGGCATCGCCGACCGCCGGCTGCTGCGCCTGCAGGCCGCCCACCTCTACGACGAGAAGCTGGGTGAATCCAACGAGGCGGTGAGTCAGCTGCGCGCCATCCTCGACGAGAGCGCGACCGACCGCGAGGCCCTGGACGCGCTCGACCGCATCTTCGCGCGCGAGGCGCGCCACGCGGATCTGCTGGAGGTGCTGGACCTGCGCATGGGCGGCGAGAAGGACCCGCACGCCCACGACGAGCTGGCCTTCCGCGCGGCGCGCCTGGTCGAGACCGAGCTGTCGGACATCGAGGCGGCCATCGCGC
>DASRQZ010000203.1:0-25674 GCA_035696125.1 Polyangia bacterium | reverse complement strand
CTCCCGGCGCATGCGGGGGCCAGGCAGCGCCGGAACCAACCGCACCTCGCGCCCTCTCGATGGCCCAGAACACCGCCTCGGGCGTGGCGGGCAGACCCAGCGCGACCTCGGCGGGCGCGCCTCCGTCCGTGGTCGCGAAGGCGGCGACCGCGTCGCGCAGCGCCTCGCGGACGCTGATGGCCAGCATCAGCGGCGGCTCGCCCACCGCCTTGCTGCCGTGGACCACGCCGTCTTCGCGGGCGCGCGGGAGCAAGGTGACGCGCAGGTCGGCCGGGCACTCGCCCACGGTCGGGAGCTTGTAGGTCGATGCGCCCACCGTGGCCAGCGCGCCGTCGGCGGTCCAGACCAGCTCCTCGGTGGTGAGCCAACCCACGCCCTGGATGAAGCCGCCTTCGACCTGGCCGAGGTCGACCAGCGGCGACAGCGATTCGCCGGCGTCGTGCAGGATGTCGGTGCGCAGCAGGCGGTACTGGCCGGTGAAGCCGTCGACCTCGACCTCGCTGGCGGCGGCGCCGTAGGCGAAGTAATGGAACGGCTTGCCGGTGCCCGCCTGGCGATCGAAGTGCAGGTCGGGCGTGCGGTAGTAACCGGTCGCCGACAGCGACACCCTGTCGAGATAGGCGCGCTGCACCACCTCGGCGAAGGGCAAGGCGCGCGCCGCCTCACCGGTGGCGGCCGGCGCGGCGACGCCGCCGTCCTCGAACACCACGGCTTCTGGCGCGACGCCCAGCGCGCGCGCCGCCACCTCGGCCAGCCGCTCGCGCAGGGTCTCGCACGCCGCCAGCACCGCGGCGCCGTTCAGGTCCGACCCGCTCGACGCCGCGGTGGCCGAGGTGTTGGGCACCTTGTCGGTGCGCGTGGCCATGACGCGGATCGCCGCCAGCGGCAGGCCCAGCGCGTCGGCGGCCACCTGCTGCATCTTGGTGTGCAGCCCCTGCCCCATCTCGGTGCCGCCGTGGTTCACCTGTACGCTGCCGTCCTTGTAGATCAGCACCAGCGCGCCGGCCTGGTTGTAGAACGCCGTCGTGAATGAAATGCCGAACTTCACCGGGGTGATCGCCAGCCCGCGCTTGCTGTGCGGGTTCGCGGCGTTGCAGCGATCGATCTGCACGCGGCGCTCGGCGAAGGCGCTCGACCGCGACAGCTCGTCCCAGATGCGCTGGATACGCGCGGCGTCGCGCACCTCCTGGCCGTAGTGGGTGCGGTCGCCCGCGACATAGAAGTTACGCGCGCGCACCTGCTCGGGTGGCAGCGCCAGCCGGCGCGCGATCCGGTCCAGGACCTCTTCGATGGCCACCATGCCCTGCGGCCCGCCAAAGCCGCGGAACGCGGTGTGCGACACATGATTGGTGCGGCACACCCGGCCCAGGATCTCGACGTTCGGTACCCGGTAGCAGTTATCTGCGTGGAACATCGCGCGCGACAGCACGGGGGCGCTCAGATCCAGGCTCCAGCCACCGTCGCTGAAGAGCTCCAGCACCAGCGCCTGCAGGCGCCCGTCGCCGTCGAAGCCGGCGTCATAGCGCGCCAGGAAGGGATGGCGCTTGCCGGTCAACATCATGTCTTGCCGCCGGGTGAGCCGCACCCGCACCGGCCGGCCCAGCTGGCGCGCCGCCAGCGCCGCCACCGCGGCCCAGGCGTTGGCCTGCACCTCCTTGCCGCCGAAGGCGCCGCCCATGCGCAGGCACTGCACGATCACCTCGTGGCGCGGCAGGCCCAGCACGCGCGCCACGATCTCCTGGGTCTCGCTCGGATGCTGGGTCGACGAATGCACGAAGGTGCTGCCGCTCTCGTCGACGTAGGCCAGCGCGGCCTGGGTCTCGAGGTAAAAGTGCTCCTGGCCGTTCATGAACACCTCGCCGGCCAGGCGGTGCGGCGCCGCCAGCAGCGCGCCGCGCGGGTCGCCCCGGTGCATGCGCTCGCGCTCGGTCAGGAAGCTGCCGGCCGCGATCGCCGCCTCGATCGACAGGATGGCCGGCAGCGGCTGGCAGTCGACGCGCACCGCGGCCGCGACCGCGCGCGCCTCGGCCTCGCTCTCGGCCACCGCCCAGGCCACCGCCTGGCCGTGAAAGCAGATCTCGGCGGGGAACAGCGGCTCGTCGTGGCGCGCCGGTCCGGTGTCGTTCTCACCCGGCACGTCGGCGGCGGTCAACACCGCCAGCGCGCCCGGCAGCCGCAGCGCCGCCAGCGCGTCGACGGCCTGCACGCGCGCGTGGGCGTGCGGCACCATCACCGGCCAGGCGTGCGCCAGTCGCGCGGTGTCGGGCGGCAAATCGTCGACGTACCTGGCGGCGCCAGTGACGTGCAGGGCAGCCGACTCGTGGCTGACGGCGCGGCCGACGGTGCGGCTCACCCGCGGGCCCCCGCGGATTCGACCCAGAACTTCTCCAGCAAGCGACCGGCGATGCGGCGCCGGTAGGCGGCGCTGCCGCGATGATCGTCGATGGGGCGCACGGCGGCGTCGATCTCCGGCAGCAGCGCCGTCACGGTTTCGCGGGTCCAGGGCAACCCGGTGGCGCGCGCCTCGGCCGCGCGCGCGCGCAGCGGCGTGGGCGCCACGCCGCCGAAGGCGATGCGCAGGCGCGCCACCCGCCCCTCCGGTGTCAGGTCGAGCGCGAACGCGCCCGCCACGGTGGAGATGTCGTCGAGCACGCGCTTGCTGACCTTGTAGAAGCGCTGCACCGCCGGCAGCGGCCGCGGCAGATGGACGGCCGCGATCACCTCGCCGCGCGCCAGCACCGTCCGGCGGTAATCGACGAAGAAGTCGGCCAGCGCGACCCGGCGCGCGCCGGCCGCCCCCACCAGCGTCACCTCCGCGTCCAGCGCCAGCAGCGCCGGGGGCGCGTCGCCGATGGGCGACGCGGTGGCCAGATTGCCGCCCAGCGTGGCCCGGTTGCGGATCAGCCGCGACGAGAACAGCGGGAACAGCTGGTGCAGCATGCCGGTCTCCGCCGCGACACCGGCGCGCGCCAGGCGGTCCTCGACCTCCGCCAGCGTCAGGGCGGCGCCGATGGAGATCTGGCCCGGGCCGGTCTCGAAGCCGCGCAGCTCGGCCACCGCCTCGAGCGCGATCAGCGCCGGGAAGCGCTGGTCGCGCTGGTTGACATAGACCATCTGGTCGGTCCCGCCCGCCATGAAGGCGGCGTCAGGGAGCCGGGCGCACGCCGCCCACAGCGACGCCAGATCGGTGGGGCGCGCGAAGCGCGGCTCGACCACCGCCGCCAGCGCGGGCGGCGCGGCGGCAAGCTGTCGCGCGCGGGGATCACCGGCCGGCACCGGCGGCAGCGCGCGCGCCGCATCGACGATCGGCCGGTACCCGGTGCAACGACAGAGATTGCCGCTGATGGCCTCGGGATCGTAGCCGGCGCGGCCGGGGCGGTAGTACTCGCAGGCCAGGCTGACCACGAAGCCCGGCGTGCAGTAGCCGCACTGCGAGCCGCCGGCCTCGGCCATCAGGCGCTGCACCGGGTGCAGCACGCCCGACGGCTCCGCGATCCCCTCCACCGTGACCACCGACTGGCCGGCGAGCGCCACCACAGGCAGCAAGCAGCCGTTGACCGGATCGAGGCGCGCGCCGCCGCCCGCGTCGGGGCGCAGCAACGCGACCGCGCACGCCCCGCACTCGCCCTCGGCGCAGCCCTCCTTGCTGCCGGTCAGACCGCGCGCGCGCAGCCAGGCGAGCAGGGTCGTGTGGTGATCGAGGGGACCGACCGATATCTTCTGACCATTGAGCACGAAGCTCACCGCCATCGCGCGCCGAGTATAACCGGATGGCGCACGCCCCCGACGACGGATCGATGACACCCCGCCGGCGCCGCGGTAGAGTCGTCGCGTGCGGGAAGTCGCGGAGGCGCTGCTCGAAGTGCTGGCCAGCGGCGGGCGCGGCGCGCTCGCCACCGTGGTGCGCACCTCCGGGTCAGTGCCGCAGCCGGCCGGCGCGCGCCTGCTGCTGCGCGCCGACGACACCATGGTCGGCACCGTCGGTGGCGGCGCCATCGAGCACGCCGTGCTCGAGGCCCTGCGCGACGCGCGCCAGACCGGCCGCGCGCAGCTTCTGTCACGCGACCTCGGCTACGATCTCGGTATGTGCTGCGGCGGACGCATGGAGATCTTCATCGAGCCGGTCGAGGGCGCGCCGCGCCTGTGGCTGTTCGGCGCCGGCCACGTCGCCGTGCCCACGGCCGCCCTGGCGCGCGCGGCCGGCTTCGAGGTGACGGTGGTCGACGAACGTGAAGCGCTCAACAGCGCGGACAGGTTTCCGTCTTGTCAACGCGAGCTCGACGATCCCCCGACCTTCCTGCGCGCGCGTGCCGCCGGGCTGGGCGCGCGCGACTGGCTGCTCATCGTCACCCACGACCACCGCCTGGACGAAGAGCTGCTCGAGCTGGCGGTGCAACAGCGCCCGCGCTTCATCGGCCTGGTCGGCAGCCAGCGCAAGACCTTTCGCCTGCTGCAGCGGATCGGCGCGCGCCTGCACGCCGCCCCGGCCGCCGCGCTGGCGCTGGATCGGGTGTACGCCCCGGTCGGCCTGGACATCGGCGCGATCGGACCGCAGGAGATCGCGATCAGCATCGTCGCCGAGCTGGTGGCGCTGCGCCGAGGGCGCGCCACTGACCGCCACCTGCGCGCCGTCGACGACGTCCGGCTGCAGCGCCTGCTGCGCGCGGAGCGCGGCGGATGACCCTGGAATCGCTCGCCGAGCAGGTGCGCCAAGATCTGGACGTGCTCGGCTACCCGCGCCGCGACTGGCTGGCGCCGCGCCACACCCGCCAGGCTCCGGATGTCGGCGCGCCCATCCTCGATGTCTTGATCGTCGGCGCCGGTCAGGGCGGGCTGGCGACCGCCTTCGCGCTGCAGCGCGAACGGGTGACCAACATCCTGGTCGTCGACGAGAACCCGCTCGACCGCGCCGGCCCCTGGCTCAACTTCGCGCGCATGCGCACGCTGCGCACGCCCAAGCACCTGACCGGGCCCGACCTGGGCATCCCATCGCTGACGCCGCGATCCTGGTACGAGGCGCAACACGGCGACGGCAGCTGGCAGGCGCTGGGCCTGTACCCAAAGGAAGCCTGGGCGGCCTACCTCGCCTGGTATCGCCAGACGCTGGACATCCCGGTGCGCCCCGACACCCGGGTCGGCGCCCTGCGCTGGAACGCCGCCGAGAACGTCTGGGAGGCGCCGTGTGGCCCGGGTGACCAGACGCTGTACGCGCGGCGGGTGGTGCTGGCCACCGGCATCGCCGGGTCGGGCTCCTGGGAGGTGCCGGCGCTGATCCGCGATGCGCTGCCGGCGCGGCTTTACGCCCACACCCACGACGACATCGACTTCGCGGCGCTGGCCGGCAAGCGGATCGCCGTGCTGGGCGCGGGCGCGTCGGCGTTCGACAACGCCGCCACCGCGCTGGAGCACGGCGCGCGCGAGCTGCACCTTTGCTTCCGGCGTCCGGCGCTGGTCAACGTCAACCCCTACCGCTGGGCCGAGTTCGTCGGCTTCCTCAAGCACCTCGGTGATCTGCCGGACGCCGACAAGTGGCGTTTCATCCGCCAGATCTTGCGCATGGGCCAGCTGCCGCCCGCCGACACCTACGAGCGCGCGCGCCGCCACCCCGGCTTTCACCTGCACGCGAGCTGCGCCTGGCAGTCGCTGGAGCTGCGCGGCGACACCATCCAGATCACCAACGCGCGCGGCGAGGGCCACGAGGTCGACTTCGTGATCGTCGGGACCGGCTTCGTGACCGACCTCGGGCGCCGGCCCGAGCTGCGCGCCATCGAGCGCCAAATCGCGCGCTGGGCCGATCGCTACCAGCCGCCCGAAGGCGAGCAGCACGCCGATCTGTCGCGCCACCCGTACCTGGGCCCGGCCTTCGAGTTCACCGAGCGCCGGCCCGGCGAGGCCCCCTATCTGCGCACGCTGTACAACTACACCTTTGGTGGTCTCCTGAGCCTGGGCTTCGGCGGCGCCAGCATCTCCGGCATGAAGTACTCAGTGCCGCGCCTGGTGGCGGGCATCACCGGGTCATTGTTCGTCGAGGATCGCGACGCGCACTACGACAGCCTGCGCCGCTTTGCGGAGGCGGAGTTCTGATGCGGCTCGGGGGCGTGAGGAGCACGCGCGTGCTGCTGGCCGACGGCCACATCGCGCCGGCGACGGTGCTGTTCGACGACGACGGCCGGATCAGCGAGGTGCGGCGCGAGCGGGTCCACATCGATCACGGCGACGCCGACACCGACGCCGGCGCCGGCGGCGGGATCAGCGGAGGAGAGCTGATGGACGTGGGCGACCTCCTGGTCTCGCCGGGGATCGTCGATTGCCACGTGCACATCAATGAGCCGGGGCGCACCGACTGGGAGGGGTTCGGGAGCGCGACCCGGGCCGCGGCGGCCGGGGGCGTCACCACCCTGGTCGACATGCCGCTCAACTGCATCCCGGTCACCACCAGCGCGGCCGCGCTGGAGGTCAAGCGCGCCGCCTGCCTGGGACAGCTGCACGCCGACGTCGGCTTCTGGGGCGGCGTGGTGCCCGGCAATACCGGCGAACTGGCCGGTCTGGCCGAGGCGGGCGCGCTCGGGTGCAAGGCGTTCCTGGTGCACTCGGGGATCGATGAGTTCCCCAACGCCACCGAGGCCGACCTGCGCCGCGCCATGCCGGTGCTGCGCGACCACGGGCTGCCGCTGCTGGCGCACGCCGAGCTGGATCTCGGCGCCGAGGTGTCCGAGCCCGACCCGCGCGCCTACCGCGGCTATCTGCAGTCACGGCCGGCGGCGTGGGAGGACGAGGCGATCCGCCTGCTGGTGCGTCTGTCCCGCGACACCGGCTGTGCGGTGCACGTGGTGCACCTGTCCTCGGCGTCGTCGCTGCCCACGCTGCACGCGGCGCGCGCCGAGGGCCTGCCGTTCACGGTCGAGACCTGCCCGCACTACCTGTGCCTGGAGGCGGAGGCGATCCCGGACGGCGCGACGCAGTTCAAGTGCGCGCCGCCGATTCGCGGGCACGCCAACCGGGAAGAGCTGTGGCGCGGCCTGCGCGCCGGCGAGATCGACCTGGTGATCACCGATCACAGCCCGTGCGCGCCGGCCCTCAAGCTGGCGGAGCGCGGCGACTTTCACGCCGCCTGGGGCGGCATCGCCTCGCTGCAGCTGGGGTTGCCCGCGGTCTGGACCGAGGCGCGGCGCCGCGGCCTGGGCCCGGCCGCGCTGGCCGGCTGGATGAGCGCCGCGCCCGCGCGCCTGGCCGGCCTCTCGGATCGCAAGGGCCGCATCGCGCCTGGGCTCGACGCCGATCTGGTCATCTGGGACCCGGAGGCGACCCACACCTTCGGTCCCGGCGATCTGCACTTGCGGCACAAGATCTCGCCCTATCTCGGCGCGACGCTGCACGGCCGGGTCCATTCCACGGTGCTGCGCGGCGAGATCGTGTTCGACGGCCGCGGCTTCCCCGCCGGGCCCACCGGCAGGACGCTGCTGGGACGGGCGCCCGACGGCGGGTACCGCGCCGCCGCGGCCGCGGCGGGGGAAGCGGCGTGAGCGGTGGCTCGAGCGACGACGGCGCCCGCTTCACCGGCCTCACCGACCTGGCGGCCGCCGCGCTGGGCGGGCGGGTGCTGGGCGCCAGCGACGACTTCTTCGCCGAGGCCGGCAACCTGATCCAGCCCGGTCGCGGCGTCTTCATCGACGATAAGTTCACCGACCGCGGCAAGTGGATGGACGGCTGGGAGAGCCGCCGCCGGCGCGCCGCCGCGCCCGACCACGACTGGTGCGTGCTGGCGCTCGGCGTCGCCGGCGAGGCGGCCGCCTTCGACGTCGACACCCACCACTTCGTGGGTAATCACCCGCCCTTCGCGTCGATTGACGGTCTGCTGGCGCCCGGCGTGATCGGACTCGACCAGCTGCGCGCGGCGCCGTGGATCGAGCTGCTGGCGCAATCGCCGCTGCGGCCGGGCGCGCAGAACCTGTTCGTGGCCGCGCCCCGCGGCCCGGTCTCGCACGTGCGCCTCAACATCTTCCCCGACGGCGGCGTGGCTCGCCTGCGGGTCTACGGCCGGGTCACGCCTCAGGCGGCCGGCGGCGACGACGACCCGGGGGCGCGCGACGCCGAGACCCGGCAGGCAGTGGCGCCCGGGCTGGTCGATCTGGCGGCGCTCAGGAACGGCGGCCAGGCGCTGGCCTGTTCGGACGCCTTCTTCGGCCCGATGAACAATCTCCTGATGCCCGGCCGCGCCGACAACATGGGCGGCGGCTGGGAGACGCGCCGGCGCCGCGGGCCTGGCCACGACTGGATCCTGGTCCAGCTCGGCGCGCGCGGCGCGCCCGCGGTGGTCGAGGTCGACACCGCGCACTTCAAGGGCAACTACCCCGACCGCTGCTCGCTGGACAGCATCGACGCGGCCGCCGGCACGCGCATCACCGATCTGATCGGGAGCCCGCGCTGGAGGCCGCTTTTACCCGAAACCAAGCTGGGCGCCGACGCGCGCGCCTTCTTCGCCATCGACGCCCACGTCGCCGCGGCGGCCGGCGCGGCGACTCACCTGCGCCTCAACATCTTCCCCGACGGCGGCGTGAGCCGCCTGCGCGTCTGGGGCCGGCGCGCATGACCGCGAGCCCCGCCGGCGCGCCTCACGCGGTGTTGAACGCGTTGCCGATGGAGGCCGCGCGCCAGGCGCTGGCCAGCTGCTGCGGCGCGCGGCGCTGGGTGGCGGGGATGCTGGCGCGGCGGCCGTTCGCTTCCAGCGAGGCGCTGCACGCCGCCGCCGCCGAGGTCTGGCAGGGCCTGGAGCGCGCCGATTTCCTGGAGGCGTTCGCCCATCACCCGCGCATCGGCGAGCGCGCCGACGCGCGCGCCGCCGACGCCGCTGCCGCTACCGGGCGCGCCTGGTCGGCGGAAGAGCAGGCGCGCGCCGCCGCCGCCCCCGACGAGGCGACCAGGCTACGCGCGCTCAACCAGGAGTACGCCGAACGCTTCGGCTACATCTTCATCATCTGCGCCACCGGCAAGAGCGCCGCCGAGATCCTGGCCGCGTTGCGCGCGCGTTTGCCTCACGACCCGGAGGCGGAGCTCGCCATCGCCGCCGCCGAGCAAGCCCAGATCACCCACCTGCGACTGGAGAAGCTCGCCCGATGACCAGCGCCGCCCGCAGCCCGATCACCACCCACGTGCTCGACATCGCCCTCGGCCAGCCGGCGCGTGGGCTGGCGGTCAAGCTCGAGGCGCAGGACGGCGCCGGCGCCTGGACCGAGCTGGCGGCGCGCGCCACCGACGCCGACGGTCGCGTCGGCGATCTGATCCCGCCCGGCAGCCTGCAGGCGCGCACCTACCGCCTGACCTTCGACACCGGCGCCTACCTGCACGCCGCGGGCCGCCCGGTCTTCTACCCGAGTGTCGTCGTCACGTTTGCGGTCGCGGCGCCCGGCGAGCACCACCACGTCCCGCTGCTGCTCGCCCCCTTTGGCTATTCCACTTACCGAGGAAGCTGAGGACAGCCGCGTGACGAAGCGTCGTCAGTTATCACTTTTCAGTCGACAGGACGAGATGACCTTTGCGTCAACTCGGCACCCGTGTCGTTGTCTGCGTCCGGCACCTTTTTCCTGAAGACTGAACACTGAAGACTGAGGACTGACGATTTGAAGCAAGCTCAGGATCAACCCATGACGTTGGAAGCAGAAGGCAAAGAGCACCTGGACGCGTTGGCGCGGCCCAATCACGCCTTCGCGCACCTTTACCCTGGAGATAGGCCGGCGCGCCAGCCGGTGCACACGGTCTACGGCGGCGCGCACCTGTTCAAGGCCGAGACCCCGCGTCGCCTGGGCGAGCTGGCCCTGGACAGCCTGGCCGCCTACGCCCGCGATCCCGCCGAGCTGGCCGCGGGCATCGGCCTGCCCCCTTCGCCGGCCCTGGACGACGCGGCGCTGGCCGCGCTGCACGCGCGCGTGCGTGCCAAGCTAAAGCGCGAGCCGGTCGAGGACTTCCGCCTCGACTTCGAGGACGGCTTCGGCGCGCGTCCCGACGCCGAGGAGGATACGGTCGCCGACACGGCCGCCCGCGAGGTTGCGCGCGGGATGCGCGAAGGCGGCTTGCCCCCCTTCATCGGCATCCGCATCAAGTCGTTCGGTGAAGAATGGAAGAACCGCGGGGCGCGCACGCTGGGCCTGTTCATCGACCGCCTGCTGGCCGAGAGCGGGGGCCGCCTGCCCGACGGCTTCGTGGTGACGCTGCCCAAGGTCACCGTCGCCGAGCAGCCACGCGCGCTGGTGCGACTGCTGGAGATCCTGGAGCACCGCCACCAGCTGCCCGCCGGCACGCTGCGCCTGGAGATCATGATCGAGGTGGCCCAGGCCCTGCTTGGCGCCGACGGCCGCTCGCCCCTGCCCGATTTCCTGCAAGCTTGCGAAGGGCGCTGCACCGGCGCGCACTTTGGCACCTATGACTTCACCGCCTCGTGCAATATCACCGCCGCCTACCAGGCCATGGACCACCCGCTGTGCCAGCTTGGCACCGGCCTGATGGTGCTGGCTTACGCCGGGACCGGCATCTTCCTGTCAGACGGCGCCACCAACATCATGCCGGTCGGTCCCCACCGCGCCACCGCCGACCGCCCCCTGTCGCCGGCGCAGCTGGACCAGAACCGCGCCGCCGTGCACGCGGCCTGGCGCACCTCGTACCGCCACATCCGTCGCTCGCTGGAGAGCGGCCTGTACCAGGGCTGGGACCTGCACCCGGCGCAGCTCCCGGTCCGCTTCGCGACCTGCTTCGCGTTCTTCCGCGAGGGCTTGGCCGCGGCCGCCGAGCGCTTGCGCAGCTTCGTCGACAAGGCGGCGCAGGCCACCCTGGTCGGCGACGTCTTCGACGACGCCGCGACCGGCCAGGGCCTGCTCAACTTCTTCTTGCGCGCGCTCAACTCGGGCGCGATCGACGAGGCCGACCTGGCCGCCACCGGCCTCACGCGCGACGAGTTCGCGCTGCGCTCGTTCGCCAAGATCCTGGTTGCGCGCCGGGATCGCCTGCGCGCGGCGCCGGCGGCGGCGCCACCGGTCACATTGCAGAGCAAGTGATCGATGTTGGCCGAATCCACCCTGAGCCCGCGCCTGCTGGTCTTCACGCTCGGCGGTGACACGCCCCTCACCAGCTACGGTGCCAACTGCGTCGCGCTGGCGAGCGCCGCCGGCACGCTGCTGGTCGATCCCCTGATCGCGCCGGCGCACGCGGCGCAGGTCGCCGCCGCGATCGCCCGCCGCGGCTTTCCCCCGGTCACCCACGTCGTGGTGACCCACCATCACACCGACCACGCGCTGGGCGCCGGCTGGTTCGCGGCGCGCGGCGCCACCGTGATCGCCCACGAGCGATGCGCCGCCGCCATGGCCGCGAGTCATCCGGCGATCGTCGCCGAGCGGCGCGCGTCGCCGGGCCTATCCGCGCTGTTCGCCGACGCCGAGCCGCACACGCCGGCGCGGACCTTCGCCGACAGCCTGCACGTCGATCTCGGCGACGTCGGCGTCGAGGCGCGCTACCTGGGCCCCGGCCACACCGTCGGCGACTGCGTGGTGCTGTTCCCCTCCGAGGACGCCGTGGCCTGCGGGGATCTGATCGTCTCCGGGTATCATTTCAACTACGAAGAGTCCGACCTGCCGGCACTGCCGCGCGCGCTGGACGCGGTGCGCGCCTTGCCGGCGAGCCACTTCATCCCCGGCCACGGCCGGCCCGGCGGCCGCGAGCTCGTCGACGCGCAGGCGCGTTACCACGCCGATGCGCAGCGCACCGTAGCCTCGGCTCGCTCACGCGCCGACGCGCGCGTCGCGATCCGCGGCCAGTTCCCGGGCTTCGAGCTGCCGCTGGCGATCGAGACCGCGCTCGACCGCTGGCCGTCGGGATGGGAAAAAACCTGATTTCCTGCTACCTGCATCGCGCATGTGCATCGCGTGCATCGCGCGTGCCCGCGATATTTTTCGTGAAAGTCGGTCTGGGCGGTAGGACGACCTCAATCTTGCTACCATAGCGCCTGCGCTGCCGGAAGAGGCACTGAACGCATGATCGACACCTCAGAGACCATCGAGGGCGCCGCGGTCTGTGGGCTCTGCAACAGCTCGCTGCTCATGCGGCGATACGTGCAGGTGGAGGAGTCTTCCTTCTACGTTCTTTGCTCCGTGGAATGCTCGGGTGCGGTGGCGCGCGCGCAGCGGCGCGCGCGCTGGGCCGCGCGGCGCCGAGCGACCAAGCGTCTCACGCTGGGCGTCATCTTCGCTGCCGCCTACCTGGCGCCCCACCAGGGGCCGATCAAGGCGCCACGCGCTTCGCGCGCGACCGCGTCACAGACCCGCCCGTCGACCCCCGCGCTGCAGCCAGGCTGGTTCGGGCCCGAGTGGCCTCCGTCGGATACGGCCGAGCTGGCCGCGCTGGGCCGCGACGCCTGGCTGCATCCGCTGGCCGGCCCGGTGCGCCGGATGCCGCGCCGCGATTCGCGGGTGTTCGGCGCGGTGCGCCCCGGCGACCGCGCGCCCGAGTGTCGTAACGGGCACTGCGGCGTCGACCTGGGCGGCGAGATCTGGGGCGAGCACGTCTACGCGGTCCACGACGGTGTGGTCGACTGGGTCAAGCGCGGGCCCAACCCAGACCGTGGCGGACAGTTCGTGCGCATCGCCCATCACAACGGCACCGTGTTCACGCTGTACTTCCACCTGGCCGCCATCGCGCCCCGGATCGAGCGCGGCGCGCCGGTCAAGGGCGGCGAAGTCATCGGGCTGCTGGGCGACACCGGTGTCAGGGAGTCGGGGCCGCACCTGCACTTCGGGATCACGGTGAAGCCCGGCAAGGACTGGCCGGAAAAGTACATGGATCCGGAGCCGCTGATCGCGCTCTGGCCCCTGCACATCCCGCTGGACGGCAGCGAGGTGGGCCTGGTGACCACGGTGGCGCGCCCCGGCGTTCCCCTGGGATCCGCGCTGGGAATCCCCGGACGCAAGCGCAAGCTCGCCAGGAAAGAGCGCGCGTCCGAACCGGCGGCCGCCGAAGACGAGGGCGGCCAGCGCCCGGCCAAGGAAAAAGCCGCGCCCACCGACGACGAGCCGGAGGCGGATGACGGGCCTTCGGAACCCGCGAGCGAGGACTAGGGCCCGTGTCGCGCGCTCAGGTCTGCTTCGTTTGTGGCAACGACTTCGACGATCGCGATCGGTGGGTGCTGACGCGTGGGCGGGTTCTGGAGGAACACTGCTCGGAGGCCTGTTTACAAGAAAACATCCACGCGCGCCGGGTCGCGCGCGCCGCCGCCCAGACCCGCTGGCTGCTGCGGGTGTGGCTGCTGGTGCTGGTCGCGGCCGGCGGCAGCGCGCTGTGGCACCGCTTCCGCATGCCGCAACCGGAATCGATCTCGGTTCCCTTCGACGTCCCGCGGGTCAAGGAAAGAGCCAAGCCCTGGTTCGGCCGGCCCGCTTTCGGGCCGCCGTGGCCGCCGACCGACGACGACTGGTTGCGCGGCTTCGAGCGATCGAACTGGATCTATCCCTTGCCCGGCCCGGCGCGGCGCGCCCCGACCGCCAGCAATGGCATCCCCGATCGGAAGCTGGGCCCGGCCGCGCCCGGCAGCAAACCCGCTTACTGCCGCGACGACGGCCGCTGCAGCGTCGATGTCGGCGGCGAGCTGTGGGGCGAGCACGTGTACGCGGTTCAGGACGGCGTCGTCGAGCGGGTGCAGCGTGGCGCCGACGACAGCCGCGCCGGTGAGTACGTCGTGCTCGCGCATTTCGGCGGCTACGTCTTCACCAAGTACTTTCACCTGGCCGCGATCCCGCTCGGTCTCGCGCCCGGCGTCCACGTCAGGGCCGGTGAGATCATCGGCCTGCTCGGTGACACCGGCAGCGATCACCCCAGCCGGCATCTCACGTTCGCGCTTTCCATCCGCCCCTCCCACGAGCTGTCGGAGGTGTACTGGGATCCGACGCCGCTGATGGCGCGCTGGCCGATGCGCCTGCCCGCCCATGGCACCGTCGCCGGTTTCGTCCCCCCCAAAGAAGAAGAGACCGCCGCGGCCCCGCGCCGCCGGCGTTAGCTTAGCTACGATCTGTTCCGCCGGACATGAAGTGAGCTCACCCAGCCCGATCTGCCGGCGCTGTTCTTCCAGGGAGGGTCGACAATGCGATGGTTCGACCTGATGCCCAAGGTATTGCCGCTTCTGATCGCCCTCGGCCCCGGAGAAGCGCGTGCCGTCGACGACGCCGGGCCCGCCAAGGGCAAGACGACGAAGAGGGAGGCCAAGACCGCGATCAAGACCGCCGGCGTCCGCCACCGCCCTGACTTTCCGGTCATGGGGCTGGTAGGCCTGGCCGGCGATAGATTCATCATCTGGAATGGCGCTGGCCAGATGCAGGTGGGAAGCGCCACGGGTGAATGGGCCAAGGGTTTTCGGCTGCCGATCTCGCAGATCGGCGACGTAGTGGCAGACGGTGTGGATTTTCTCGTCGACGGCTCGGTGCGCGAGCATGTCTCTGCGGTGCTGCTCGTGAATGTCGAGGGCAGAGAGCTCGCGCGCTGGACGATGGCCGATCTGGTTTATGGGCTGGTCGTCGATGCGCGCGGGCGGTGGGCGTCGACGCGCGCGGGACTGATTCCCTTGCTCGAGGGCGGTGCGCTCGGCACGCCCGAGCCGCTCACCGGCAGCGGGCCATCGCCTTATGGCGACCCGCCAAAGCCCATTCGAGCCGACGGCGGCGCCATGGTGACCTGCCGTCCACGCGATCTCTCCATGCAACACGGCGCTCCGGGTCGCTGCGACCGGAGCGGCCCGCGCGAATGGCACCTGCGGGGTGATTTTTTCTTGCCCGTGGCCTGCGGAGACTGGCTGGTCGCCGTCGAAGGAGCGCGGCCGTGGCAACTGGTCGTGTACTCCCTCGCGACGGGCAAGCGCGCCATGAAACGTCCCGATCCGGTGGACGCCGTCGTCGCGTGTGCGGACCCGGGCGACGTCCTGGTGGGCGACCGCCGACTTTCGCTGCTACGTCTACCCGAAGGGAAACCGGTCTGGACTGCAAGGCTCGCCGGCGCACCGATCACGCAGCTCGCTGTCACCGAGAACGCCGTGGCCTATCGGGCCGACGACTCGCCGGACATCGTCATCATCCCGCGCCCGCGTGAGCGCAGCAGATGAGGCGAGCCACCGGCGGCATTGAAGCGCCAGAGCGAGCGCAGCGCGCGGGTTTATTGACGGGAGGTGCGTCTGCGCCGCACCGGCGTCGACCGGTGTTAACCAGCTTCAGGAGCGGGGCCGCGGCGGCCGCGGGCGCAGGCGCAGGTAGGTCTGCATGACCCTGGCGACGTAGACCGGCGTGATTCCGTTGTTGGGAACGTGACCGTGCACGGCGCCTGGTCCGGCGTGATAGGCCGCGATCGCCAGGCGGATCTTGTGAAAGCGCCCGAGGTGCCCGGCCAGCAGGCGGGCGGCGCCGTCGACGTTCTGCGCCGTGTCGAAGGGATCGTCGACGCCCAGCAGCTTGGCGGTGTCGGGCATGAGCTGGCCCGGCCCCATGGCGCCCGCGCCGGAAATGCGGTGGGCCAATCCGTTCGATTCCACCTGAATCACCGCGGCCAGGAGCGCGCGCGGCAGGTGATGGCGCGTCTCGGCCTGCTTGACCAGCCGGTCGACCTCGTCGTGGCTGGCCGGCGAGCAGGTGACCCGGTGGCGGGCGTAGGCGCCGATCGCCGTCAGCTTCTCGCGCAGAAAGTACGGCGACAGCGGAAAGATCGCCGTGCGGCCCAGGAAGGCGACCGCCATGTTCAAGGTCCAGATAGGCGACACCAGCAGCGCCAGGGCGGCCAGCACTTTGATCCACAATCGGGTGCGCGTGCTCAGGCGCCGCCACAAGCGAACCAGCGCGCGGCCGATCCAGCGCAGGCAGACGGCCAGCGCGCGGCCGATCCAGCGCAGACCGGTCGCGAGCGGTGACCACCAGCGCGTCCTGCCCGCCCCGCCGGTCCTGGATCGGGACCCGGACGGCCCCCAGCGCCCCCGATTGCCCGTGCTCCGAACGGCAATCGGGAGGGACATCGAAGCCAATACTAACATTGACCCGGCGCCGGCCGGTAATCACGTTGCCCTTCGCAGCCGTCGACGCCCGGGCCGGAAAATATCGATCGGCTGACGACCGCCCGACGCGCGCGGGCTTCTGCTAGCTTTCAGCCATCGCGGCCGAGACGCCACCCCACACCGTCTTCATCCTGTCGCCCGCCAACCTTGGCGGTGAGCGCGGCGCGCTGATCCTGCGCGACGGCGCCGGGTCGCCGCTCGCGCAACAGCTCCGGTCGGAGGACGGCGTGCCGCTGCGCGAGGTGTTCACCTTCATCAGCAGTCTCTACTTTCGCGGCAAGGCGGCCTACGCCGAGCTGTTCGGGCGGCCGCCGCCCGGTCTCGAGGGAACGCTGGTCATCACCCCGGGCGAGGGTCTGTGCGGCGCGGACGAGACGCTGACGCTGGCGCGCGCGCGCGCCTGGGCCGGCGTGCCGATCGACGAACGCAACGCCGACTTCACCGCGCCGCTTGTCCGCCACGCCGAGGATCTGGAGCGCGGCTACGGCGCGACCACGCGCTTCGTGCTGCTGGGTAGCGTCGCCTCCAACAAGTACGTCCGGCCCCTGACCCGGGTCTTCGGCGATCATCTGCTGTTCCCGCCCGCATTCATCGGGCGCGGCGACATGAGTCGCGGCGGTCTCCTGTTGCGCGCCGTGCGCGAAGGAAGCGAGCTGGTCTACGCGCCGGTCGAGGGCGCGATCCGCCACGGACCGCGCGTGCCGCGCTTGCCACGGCTGGCGCGGCACGCAGGCTGAGCCATTGCGCGGCGACAGCTCATGCTTATTTTCCTGTAACCCGGCGGGCAGGTACCGACTCTGACGGGCAGCCGAGCGATCGCTTCAGCGATCCATCGACGCCGCGGGCATTGTCCGCGCGGCGGCTCGGCGTTGCGCTTGCGCCTGGAGCAAGGAGACCCCATGAACAAGAGATCCCTGATCACCACCCTGTCAATCGCCGGCGTCACGCTGGCGGCGGCGATTGGCGTGGTCAACCATCCCGCTTCCGCGAAACCTGGCCCGGCAGCCAAGAGCGGCTCACCCAGGGCCTTCGACGCCGAGATCACCCATCACTCGCAGACGATGCTGGACGATGGACGGAAGATCTTTCGCTACGACACCTTCGGCAGCGAGGCCTTCTGGGGCGACGCGCTGGGCCTGCACAAGGCCGTCGCTGGCGAAAAGAACGGGGGCGTCGGCCCCGGGGTGTCGCCCAAGACCGCCCTGGCGGTCGGCCTCAAGGTCGACGCCGACGCCCTGCCGGCCGCGCTGGTGAAACAGATCAAGGCCGGCAAGGTCAACCTCGATGACCCGGCGACCACGGTCGCGCTCCTCAAGCTGAACGCGGTCGTCGGCGTCACCGCCTTCACCACGCCCGAGGGCGGCGTGAAATCGATGGGCATCCAGTGCGCGCTGTGCCACTCGACGGTCGACGATTCGTTCGCGCCTGGCATCGGCAAGCGACTCGACGGATGGGCCAATCGTGACCTGAACGTGGGCGCGATCGTATCGCTGGCGCCAAATCTGAAACCGTTCACCGATCTGCTGGGCGTCGACGTCGACACCGTGAAGAAGGTACTGGCCAGCTGGGGCCCCGGGCGCTTCGACGCGACCCTCGACAAGGACGGCAAGGCCTTCCGCCCTGACGGCAAGCAGGCGGGCGTGCTGATCCCGCCGGCCTTCGGCCTGGCCGGCGTCAACCTGCACACCTGGACCGGCTGGGGCTCGGTGCCTTACTGGAACGCGTACGTCGCCGCCACCGAGATGCACGGCCACGGATCGTTCTACGACGCGCGCCTCAACAGCAAGACCCAGTTCCCGGTGTCGGTGAAGAGCGGCTCGCACGACACCCGCATGACCACGGGCGACAAGGTCACCGACAAGCTGGCCGCGCTGCACTACTACCAGCTGTCGATCCCGGCGCCCAGGCCCGCCGCCGGCTCGTTCAATCAAGCATCCTCCGATCGGGGCAAGGCCCTCTTCATGGGCAAGGCCGGCTGCGCGCGCTGCCACGTGCCGCCGCTATACACCGAGCCCGGCAACAACATCCACACACCGGCCGAGGTCGGCGTCGATTCCTTCCAGGCCGATCGCTCGCCCACCAAGAGCTATCGCACCGCCCCGCTGGCAGGCCTGTGGTCGCACGCCAAGGGCGGCTTCTATCACGACGGCCGCTTCGCCACGCTGGCCGACGTCATCAACCACTACAACAACTTCCTCAAGCTGAACCTCACCGCCGAGGAGAAGAACGACCTGGCCGAGCACCTGAAGAGCTTGTAGGAAGCCCAGGGATCTCGGAGCGGGCCGCCAAACTCCACAAACCTGTGGCGCTGGCTCACAGCGGCGGGCTGGCGTTCTTGACCAGGTCGACGAGGTAGGGCTCGAACAGCTTGCCGGCCTGGGGCGCGCCGGGCGCCGCGTCCTCGGAGGCGCAGTTGGTATCGAATCGCGGCGCCTTCGGATCGGCGACGCCGTCGGATTCGCCGGGAGGCTTGACGAAGACGTAGGCGTCGACGTTCGGCGCGGGGTCGGCGCGCGGGCGCTCGCCCAGGCCGGCGCCCTTGATGTTGCACCAGTTGCCCGGCGAGGTGCGCACGCCGGGACGCCCGTTGCGGGCGGTATCGATCAGGAATCCCTTGCCGGTTATGCCCACCGTGGCCAGCCCGCGCACCAGGTCGCCCACGTAGCCGAGCTCGTCGATGGGCGCGGTGGCAGGATCGCGCGGGCGCTTGCTCTCGATGTGCACCGGGTCGTAGTTCGAGACGTTGAGCGCGAAGCCGCGGATCCGTCCTGGACCGCCCGCCATGGTCAGCACCTCGCGGTACAGCGTCATCGCCTTGACCAGGTTGCGGGGCCAGCCGAGCCAGCCCCCGTGCGCGGCGTCCAGATAGACGAAAGCGTTGGGCAGCGACAGCTTTGATACCGCGTAGGCGACGCCGCGGCGGTAGATACCTTCGGCGGCCGCGCACTTGGGCGTCTCCAGATTGGTGACGAGGTTGGGCAGGGAGTCGGGCTCGATGATCAGCGCGACGCGCAGCTGGCTGTGCGCGGCGAGTTGCGCGGCGATGACGTCGATGAACTCGCGCTGGTAGCGGGCCTCGCCGGCCTCGGAGATCGGCAGCTCGCCCGCCGACGCCTCCGCGTTGCAGTCCCGCCCCGGCAGGTTGTAGACCACGAATACCGGCACTACCGGCTGGCCGCTGGTGGTCTGCTGCTTGAGGGCGTCGTCCAGCTGCGCCTGCATCCCGTTCACATCCGCGATCGAGCTCAGCCAGATCGCCGTGGGCAGCGCCGCCAGCTTCTTGATCAGCGGCGCGCCGTCGGCGGGCGCGCGCGCGGCCGCGCCCTCGATCATTCGCGCGTAGTCCGGGTTGACGTAGAACCGCGCGCCCGCGAAGGGGTTCACGCCTTCGGGCGCCGCCGGGGTGCTGGCCGGCGTCACCGGCAGCGGGCGTTGCGCAGCCGTGCAAGCCACCAGCCCGAGCGCCAGCGCCCCGACGCACCCAGATCCGATCGAACGAAGATTTTTCAAGGATCGACCTCCTTTTCAGCAAGAGAGTCTCGACGCCGCCCGCGCGGCCCACCTTTCACTCCCACACCTTCGGGCCCACACCTTCGGGCCCACACCTTCAGGTCGTGAACGGCGAGGATAGTGAGCCCGGCCAATTTTTCGCGCAAGCTGGCTCTCGACGGAAACCGCTCCTGTCCGCGACCCACCCACATCTCTCAGCACGGATTCACGCGGTCCTGACGATCACCTGGAATTCCGGCCACGGGCGATCGTTACCCTGCCAGCATGACAGGGTTTGCCGGGCGCCCCCGCCGGAGCGGGTACCGGCGGTGTCTGGAACCAAGACGGAAGCGGAGGTCTGGATGAGGGCAGGCAGGATGCTGGGGCGCGGGCTGGTGGTGGTGACCCTGGCGGCGGTGGCGACCGGGCTCGCGGCCTGCGGCCCGGAACCGCCCGGGGGAAGCGCGGCCGGCCAGCCCGACTTGCCCGGCCCGACGGCCGTCGCCTCGACGCTGGAGACGGTACCGCTCCTCATCACCGAGATCGCGCAGGCCACCGCCTACGGCGGATCGACCGCCGACAAGGTCGAGGTCTTTTGCAGCAACGCCGCGGGCTGCGCCGCCTACAAGGTCTGCGACACGGCCGCATCGGGCGGATCCTGCTCCGCGTCGCAGGCGGCGCTGGGCGCCCAGCAGCGCGCGGTGATCTCGCGCGGCACCGGCATCACCATCAGCGACCAAGTCTGGCTGGCCGACGGCGCCGGCGTCGAGCTCGGCGGCACCCGGGTCGGTCCCTTCAATTGCGCGAGCGGGCTGTCCCAGGCGCGCGCCGACTGCTCGATCGCGCCCTTCGGCGCCTGCGCCGCGCCCGATCTGGGCGCCAGCTCCGGGACCTGCGCCGCTGGCGACTTCCCCGAGCCCTTCACCTACAGCGTGGGCTTCACCACCAACCAGCACGGCGTGCCCGAGTCGACCTGCAACCGGCCCTTGTGCCAGCAGTTGCGGGGAGCGATCAACGCGGCCCACAGCTCGATCGACTTCGCGATCTACGGCATCCGCGCCCAGCCGCATATCATCGACGCGCTGGTCGCCGCGCAGAACCGGGGCGTGGTCGTGCGCGGCGTGGTCGACTCCGAGGACGCCGGCTGCACGACGTTCGGCTACGGCGACACGCCGGCGCTGATCGGCGCGCTCGGCGCCGCCAACGTCCACTGCGACACCGGCAGCGGCTACAGCTACATCATGCACAACAAGTTCTTCGTCTTCGACGGCGCTCAGGTATGGACCGGGAGCACCAACATCAGCGACACCGAGCTCGGCGGCGAGTACAACTCCGACATCGCCGTGCTCATCAGCTCGTACAAGCTGGCGGAGATCTACCGCGGGGAGATGGACGAGATGTTCGGCGGCCTGTTCCACCACCGCAAGAGCGACAACACCCAGCATCTGGTCGACGGCAGCCACTTCACCGATGGCACGGTGGTGAAGAGCTACTTTTCGCCCACCGACCACCCCACCGACAATGCCGTATTGTCGCTGGTGAACGCCGCGACGCAGACGCTGGACATCGCGATGTTCTTCTTCACCAGCCAGCCGATCGCCGACGCGGTGCTGGCGGCGCAGGCGCGCGGCGTGGCGGTGCGCATGGTGATCGACGCCTCCGGCGCCGCCAACGCCTACTCGAAGCACGGGCAGCTGTGCGCCGCCGGCATCCCGGTCAAGACCGAGAACTGGGGCGGCAAGTCGCACAGCAAGTGGGCGGTGGCCGACGCGGCGCTGCCCGGATCGGCAGCGGTGATCTTCGGATCGATGAACTGGACCGCGTCCGGCGACACCCAGAACGACGAGAACTCGCTGTACGTCAAGAATCCCGGGCTGGCCACCGCCATTTCCGGGGAGTTCGCGCGCCAGTGGACCGATCTCGCCGCTGTCCCGACCTGCACGGCGGTGTCGGCCGAGGGCGCCGATTCGTCGGTGTGCAGCCCCGGCGACGACTGCTCGCAGGTATGCAGCAGCGGGTCCTGTTGCGACGGTGTCGACAACGACCACGACGGCAAGACCGACCTGCAAGAGGAGGCCTGCGGCTGCCACGACGGGCTCGACAACGACGGCGACGGCTTCGTCGACGGCAACGACTTCGACTGCCAGGCCGACCTGCCGGATCCGTAGCGCGCCAACTGTGCAGGCCGAGCCCGGGACGCGGGCTCCGACATCAGTTCTCGATGCGGACGTCGTCGACGTAGACCGTCCCCTGCCAGGGCCGGGTGTCGCCTACGAAGAACATCTCGAGCGTCGTGAAGGTGGGGGGCGAGCCGGCCGGGACCGTGCCCGACATCACGAACTGGTTCGGCGATATCACTCCATCCACCTCGGCGACGCGCGCGAACGCGCCGTTCGGACCAACGACCTCGAGCGTAGCGACCACGCCGTCAGCCACGGAGATCGGGGGGAATCCGGCCGCCGAGATGAACGTCAGGTGAGCGGTGAGCCGCTTGCCGGAAAGATTGACGCCCTGGGCGCACAGCGGGACTTGCAGCAGCGTGAACGGGTTCGGCAGGAACGTCAGGGGCACGCGCAAAGAATGGGTCCCGCTGAACGGATTCAGGGTGCTGGGGGCGGGCGGGCTGGCGTCGTCCGAGCTCCAGCCCTCGACCTGGTTCGACTCGAAGTCCCAGCGCCCACACGCTGCATTGGTGGTCGTGCGGCATGGGAGTTGGAAGATGCCGGCCGCGCAGGTGTAAGCACACGAATTGACGTTGCAGCTCAGCAGGCTGTTCGGCAGCACGGGGCAGGTGTTCGGACACGTGAAGGTCGCGCCACAGTTGTCCTGCGCGGACCCGCAAGCCCTGGTGGCGCAAACCGTCTGCTGGGTGGTGCAGCACATGCCGGTCGCGTTGCAGGTCTGGGTGCCGCTGCACGTTCCCACGTCGGGAGCGTTCACGACCTGGGAGCAAACGCCGGTCGAACAGGTCTGGCAGGCCAGGTTGCAGGGGCCGTTGCAGCAGTGGCCGTCCACG
Organism: Polyangia bacterium; assembly: GCA_035696125.1. Lineage (GTDB taxonomy): Bacteria > Myxococcota_A > Polyangia > Fen-1088 > Fen-1088 > DASRQZ01. Next base: position 3,106 of record DASRQZ010000203.1, on the reverse strand, counting down.
CAGTTGCCGGTGACGCACTCGGTGCCCGCCCCGCAGACCTGGCCCTGCTTCTTGAGGCAGACGCCGTTGGCGTTGCAGGTGCTCGCGCCCGTGCAGGTGTTGTCTTCACCGTTCACGACCGGCGCGCATGCGCCGGCGGCGCTGCAGGTCAGGCAGGTCCCGGTGCAGGCGGCGTCGCAACAGCGCCCGTCCGCGCAGAAGCCCGCTACGCATTCGCTCCCTGCGGTGCAGGTCTGGCCCAGCTTCTTGCTGCACACACCGCTGGCGTTGCAGGTCATGGTCCCGGTGCAGGTGCCGGGGTCGTCGGCGCCGCGCACGGGCGAGCAGGTGCCGGTCGCGCAGGTGAGGCAGCTCCCGGTACAAGGAGTGTCGCAGCAGTGGCCGTCCACGCAGTTACCGGACGAGCAGTCGCCCGTCCCGGTGCAGGTCTGTCCGTTCTTGCGGGTGCACACACCGCTGGCGTTGCAGGTCATGGTCCCGGTGCAGGTGTTGGGGTCGTCGGCACCGCGCACGGGCGAGCAGGTGCCGGTCGCGCAGGTAAGGCAGCTTCCCGTGCAGGGGGTGTCGCAGCAGTGCCCGTCCACGCACTGGCCACTGGCGCACTCGGTCGTCGCGGTGCAGGTCTGCCCGGTCTTCTTGGTGCAGGCGCCGGCGGCGTTGCAGGTCGTGGTGCCGGTGCAGGTTCCCACGTCGTCGCCGCCCATGACTGGCGAGCACCTGCCGACCGAACTGGACAGGTTGCAGGCCTGGCATTGACCAGCGCAGCGGACGTCGCAGCAGACACCGTCGGTGCAGAATCCCAGCTCGCAATCGGTGTCGTTCGTGCACGCCGCCCCAACCTTGAGCTTGCCGCAGCTGAGGTTGACGCACGGCTGGCCGTCGCAGTCGGCGTTGGTGGCGCAGGTCCGGGTGCACGCGGTCTGGCCGGCCTTGCAACGGAACGGGGCACAGGTGATGGGCGTGCCCGGCTTGCAGGTGCCCATCCCGTCACATCGCGAGTCGGTCAGGTTGTTCGCTGTCGCGTCACAAGCGGCGGCCCTGCAGACAGTGCCGTTGGCGAACAATGCACAGGCGCCCTTGCCGTCGCAGGTGCCAGTCTGCTTGCAGGTCGACGCGTCGGCCGCCGTGCAGGCCGGGTGCCCACTGGGAGCGGGCTGCCCGGCAGCCACCGACTGGCAGTAGCCGCGCATCGTCCCCTCGTTGTTGCACTGCTGGCAACTGCCGCCGCAGGTGTCGTTGCAGCACACGCCGTCCGCGCAATGGGTCGAGGCGCAGTCGGCGTTGGCCGTGCAGGCGTCGCCCAGCGCCTTGCTGCCCTGGGGGACGTCGGGCGACGCTCCATCTTTGCGGTCCACTGCGCCATCGGTGGCCGGCCGCTCGACCGGGCCGGCGTCGCCGCCATCTCCGAGGTGATCCGGCCTGCCCACGAAGCTCGGATCGATGCAGGCGCCATGCTCGCAGGTGAGCGGCGACGGGCAGTCCACTTGCAAGCACCCGTCGTCGAGTGACATCGTGATCTCGACGCGCTGGCCCTTCTGAAACGGGATCGTCGCGCGCTGGGTGATCGTCGCGACCTCGCCCTTGCGCCCGATGGCCTCGATCTGGATCGCGAAGCCCTTGTCCGCTCCCGTCGGATACAGCACCCAGGTCACGTTGGCCGGATCGGTGAATGACACGCTCTTCGTGGTATCGGACGCGTTCGCGCCGCCCCCGCCTGCGGAGAGGCGCCGGGCGGTCATCTCCACGCGGTCGAGCGAAAGCGTCTCGTCCGACAGCACGCGGACCACGATCGACGTTTCGTCGGCCGACGGACGACAAGCCGGCGACACCAGCGCTGCGAGCAGGGCCAACGTGAAACCGAGCTTGATGGCGGTCACCGCAAGACTCCTCGATCTAGCTAGATACCCGTACAAGGGCCCTTTCGACCATCACAGACTGTCGGGGAACCGGGGCGCAGGAGCACGAAGGCCGTCGCGCCTCCCGCGATCGCCGCGGCACCGATCGCCGTCCAGAACCACCACCGTTTCCACACCGGCCGTGTCGCCGGCGGTTCCTCGGCAGGCTCGGGACGCGCCCGCAGCATCGGCATCGACTCGGTCTCGGACGGTGCGGCGGCGCTGCGGGCAACCGCGGTGCTCGCCGCGAGCACGTCCCGGGGCAGGTCGAAGCGCTCGCGGCCGACGGAGCCCGCCGCGACCGCGACCACCCGGGAGAGCCCGACAAATCCCTTGGCGCGAACGGTCACCGAGACGCTGCCGGCCGTCACGCGCAGCGGTCCGGGCAGGGGAAGGACACCGGCCGCGACCCCGTTCACGATCACGTCGGCGCCCACCGGCGAGCCCCACACCGCCAGGCTACCCAGGTGCTGGGCCACGGCGTCCAGCGACGTGCGCAGCACGACCTGGTTCTTGCGGATCCAGGGATCGTCGCCACGCTTGAGCGCACCCTTGAGGTGGGCCTCCGCGTCGGACCAGCTGCCCAGGGCCTGCTCGGCCAACCCCATCTGGGCCAGATTGCGAGGCGCGGGATCGAGCTCCTGGGCGCGCCTGAACAGCTCCAGCGCTTCCTGATCGTTGCCCTTGCGACGCTGATCGAGCCCCTGCTTCACCAGATCGTCGCTGGGTCGGGCGCGCGCCTCGGCGCCCACGACGGTCGACAGGATCGCCACGAGCGCCACGCGCCACGCCGACGAGAAACTTCGCGACGAGATTCCCCCCAGACCTCCCATCATGCGACGGCGAACATAGTCCATCCGCGCGCGGCGGAAAAGGCCCAAGTCGCGGGCAGCCCTGACCGTCAGTTGATCGCGAAGCAGTAGAATCGGCCGGCGCCGCCGACCTGGATGATGGAGGCCTGGCTGCAATCGGTGGTGGCGTGCGCGGAGTTCCACGAGGTCGGGATGTCTCCGCGTCCGTCGCGGTTTTCGTGGCCCACCTGGGCGGTGACGCCGGTGGTCGCGTTGCTGGTCCAGTCGGCGCAGGTGCGGTCGGGCGTGGCGGGAAACGCCATCCCGGCCACCGTCGATCCGGTGAGCATGTCGTGCTGGTTGGTCGGGATCATCGCGCCATTTTCGTCCAGCGAGTTGGCGGCGCTCAACGCATTCATG
>DASRQZ010000202.1:0-25788 GCA_035696125.1 Polyangia bacterium | reverse complement strand
ACGCCCGATGCGCGCTGGGACGAGCGCTACAACCCGACGTTGCCGCCGCGCCAGACCGGCTGGGGGCCGGTGCTCGGCGCGATCGTCGCGCTGATCGCCGGCGGCATCGTGCTGATGGGCACGATCGCCTTCGGCGGGCAGAAGTTTTTCGAGTGGCAGCAGGCCACCGAAGAGACCCGCCGCTGATCAGAACAAGCTCAGGCTCAGCCAGTAGAACGCACCGGCGACGAACGCCGCCGCGGGGATCGTGAAGATCCAGGCCCAGACGATGTTGCCGGCCAACCCCCAGCGCACGGTGGACGCATTGCGCACCGAGCCGACGCCGAGGATCGCGCCGGTGATGGTGTGGGTCGTCGACACCGGGACGCCGAGCGCCGTGGCCAGAAACAACATCGACGCGCCGCCGGTCTCTGCGCAGAAGCCCTGAAACGGCTTGAGCTTGGTGAGGCTCATGCCCATGGTGCGTACGATGCGCCACCCGCCGGATAGCGTGCCCAGGCCCATCGCCAGCTGGCACACGAGCACGACCCAGAACGGCACGTGAAAGGTCGCGCCGCTGAGGCCGTTGGAGTAGAGCAGCACCGCGATGATGCCCATGGTCTTCTGGGCGTCGTTACCGCCGTGTCCCAGGCTGAACAGCGCCGCCGACAGGAATTGCAGCCGGCGAAACCAGCGGTCGACGCGCCCCGGCGTGGCGCGCCGCAGGACCCAGGCCACCAGCACCAGCAGCGCGCCGCCGACCAGCATGCCGATGATCGGCGACAGGATGATGAACGCCGCGGTCTGGGAGATCTTGGCCCAGCCCAGCACCCCCGTGCCGCCCTTGCTCATGCCGGCGCCGATCAGGCCGCCCATCAGCGCGTGCGACGAGCTGGACGGAATTCCGTACCACCAAGTGATGAGGTTCCAGCCGATCGCGCCGATCAGCGCGGCCACGATCACCGTGTTGTCCACGACATGCGGGTCGACGATCTCTTTTCCGATGGTGTTGGCGACGTGCAGCGGGAAGATCACGAAGGCGATGAAGTTGAAGAAGGCCGCCCAGGCCACGGCCGAGCGCGGCGAGAGCACGCGCGTCGAGACGATGGTGGCGATCGAGTTCGCCGCGTCGTGGAACCCGTTTATGTAGTCGAAGACCAGGGCGACGATGACGATGGTGAAGACGACAACCATGGGGGCGTGCGGGCACTCTATGGGTAAGGTGCGCCACGATGTCAATGACCGTGTCACACGAATGTCACAGCGCGCGCTGGCCGCAAGGGCGCGGAAAATGCTAAAAACCCGGGATGACGCGCGTCTTGGTCGTCGAGGACGAGCAAGATCTCCAGGAAGTCATTGGATACAACTTGCGCGAGCTGGGGTACGAGGTGGCTTTGACGGAGCGCGGGGCGGAGGTCCCGGCGTTGATGCGCCAGCAGCGACCCGACCTGGTGATCCTCGACCTGATGCTGCCCGACGTCTCGGGCCTGGAAGTCTGCCGCAACCTCAAGAGTGACGCCGCCACCCGGGGGGTGCCGGTCATCATGGTCACCGCCAAGGGGGCGGAGGTCGATCGCGTCGTGGGCTTCGAGCTCGGCGCCGACGACTACGTGGTCAAGCCGTTCAGCGTGCGCGAGCTGTTGCTGCGCGTGCAGGCGGTGTTGCGGCGATCGCAGGGCGGCGCCGCGGTGGCGGTGCCGGCCGCCATCACCTTCGGGCGGCTGCGCATCGATCGCGACGCGCCCAGCGTGCTGGTCGACGACCGCGAGGTCAGCCTGACCGCGCTCGAGCTGCGCCTGCTGTGCACGCTGTACGAGCGGCGCAGCCGCGTGCAGTCCCGCTCGGTGTTGCTGGACGACGTCTGGAGCGTCAGCGGCGAGAACGCCACCCGCACCGTGGACACCCACGTCAAGCGCCTGCGGGAGAAGTTGGGGCCCGTCGGATCTTACATCGAGACCATCCGCGGTATCGGCTACCGCTTCGTCGGTGCGCCGCCGCCCAAGCAGCCGCCGTGAGGGTCGGCGTCCGTACCAAGCTCTTCGCGGTCTCGTTGAGCTTGATTGTCCTCACGGTCCTGACGGGCGAGGTCTACCTGCGTCACCGCATCGAGGCCAACCTGGTCGACCGTATCCGGCAGGATCTGGTCGCGCGCCTCGACCTGATCCAGGAGACCATCGATGAAGAGGCGCGCCGGATCGACGCGGGCGCCGCGGATGCCGGCCGAGAGCAGTGGACGGCGCTCGCGCACCGCCTGGGTCGTCCGGGCCGCGCGCGTCTGACCTTCATCCGACCCGACGGCGTCGTGCTCGGCGACTCCGACGTGGATCGCGAGGCGCTCGACCGCGTCGAGAACCACCACGATCGGCCCGAGGTGTTGCGCGCGCTCGACGGCCAACCGGGGTCGAGCGCGCGCTGGAGCGCGACCGTGGGCCGGCGTCTGATGTACGTGGCGGCGCCGATCCGGCGCGACGGGCGCGTGGCGATGATCGCGCGCCTCGCGGTGCCGCTCACCGAGGTCGACGAGTCGATCCAGGCGCTGCGGCAGACCTTCGGCGTCGCGGCGCTGATCGCGCTTGGCGTCGCGTTGTTCCTGTCGTTCGGCGCGGCGCACGTGATGTCGCGTTCGCTGCGCCAGCTGACCGGCGCGGCGCGCCGCATGGCCGACGGGGATCTCGCGGTGCGCACCCACCTGCACGGCCACGACGAGCTGACCGAGCTCGGGCGCGCCCTGGACGCGCTGGCCGAGAGCCTGTCGGTCACCTTGAGCACCATGCGCACAGAGCGCGATCTCCTGGGACGCATCCTCGAGTCGATGCAGGAGGGGGTGCTGGTGCTGGACGCCGAGCGGCGCATCCTGCTGGTCAACCCGTCGCTGCGCGAGATGATGGCGCTGTCGAGCGAGACCGTGGGGCGCGTCGCCATCGAGGTGATCCGCAACGCCGAGCTGCAGCGGCTGCTGGAGACCGCGCTCGCGTCGGAGGACTCGCACTCGGGCGAGATCGAGATCGCCGGGCTCAAGCCGCGCCGCGTGCTGGTGCACGCCAAGGCGATGTCGGGCCAGCCGGGGCTGCTGGCGGTGTTCGTCGACGTCACCGACGTGCGCCGGCTGGAGTCGCTGCGCCGCGACTTCGTCGCCAACGTGTCGCACGAGCTGCGCACGCCGATCGCGGCCGTGGCCTCGGCGGCCGAGACCCTGCGTCGATCGGCGCTGAGTGACCCCGAGGCGTCGGTGCGCTTCGTCGAGATGATCGAGCGCAACGCGCGCCGGTTGCACGAGCTGGTCGAGGACGTGCTGGACCTATCGAAGATCGAGTCCAAGGAGTTCAAGCCGCGCGCCGACGCGGTCGACATCGCGCCCATCGCCGCGCAGGTGATCGGCACCTTCCGCGAGCGCATCGACCGCAAGAAGCTCAGCGTCACCGGCGCGGTGGCGCCCGGTATGCCGCCCGTGACCGGCGACCATCGCGCCATCGAGCAGGTGGTGACCAACCTGGTCGAGAACGCGGTCAAGTACTGCGCCGAGGGTGCGGCCATCACCATCCGCGCGAACGAGGAGGGCGGCAAGGTGCGCGTGTCGGTCGAAGACTCGGGCCCCGGCATCGAGGCCAAGCACCTGCCGCGCCTGTTCGAGCGCTTCTACCGCGTCGACGCCGGCCGTACCCGCGACATGGGCGGCACGGGACTGGGCCTGTCGATCGTCAAGCACCTGGTCGACGCGATGGGCGGCATGATCGGCGTGCAGAGCACGCTGGGCCGCGGCTCGACCTTCTGGTTCACGCTGCCCCGCGACCCGCGCGCGGCAGCCGGCTCGGCGGCCGCGCAATCGACGGCGGTGTGAGCCGAGAAGGGGCGGCCGGCGGAGCCAGGCCTGCTAGTTCGACGGGCGCAGGTGCAGTCGTTTCAGGCGGGATGCCAGCGTGGTCGGCTTGAGGCCGAGCAGGGCCGCGGCGCCGTCGGCTCCGTAGATCTTGCCGCCGCAGCTCTCCAGCGCGCGGCGCAGGTTGTCGCGCTCGCGGCGCCGGATCTCGCCGTCGGCGAGGATGGGCGGCGGGCCAGCGGCCGCGGGGGTGAAGGCGGGCCCCTCGAGCGCAGGCACGGAGATCCCGGAGCTGCTGGCCGCGGCCAGAGTGGCGGTGGCCCAGCGCACCGGCGTGAGCAGGTCACCAGGCGGCAGCGGAAGTTGTAGGCCGCCCCCGGTGGATGAGATCGCGGCCCGTTCCAGCACGTTCAGCAGCTCGCGCACGTTGCCGGGCCACTCGCGACGGGCCAGCGCCGCTAGCTGGTCAGCGGTGGCGTGGAGCGGCGCGCGGCCCAGGCGGCGGCAGATGCGGTCGAGCAGCTGCGCCGCCAGGTCGGGGATGTCTTCGCGCCGGTCGCGCAGCGGCGGCATGGTGATCGGGTAAACCGCCAGCCGGTAATAAAGGTCCTGGCGAAAGCGTCCAGCCCCGACCTCGGCCAGCAAGTCACGATTGGTGGCGGCGACGATACGCACGTCGGAGCGCCGGGTGCGCACCTCGCCCACCCGTTCAAAGGTGCCCTCCTGCAGGACGCGCAACAGCTTGCCCTGCAGCTCGAGCGGCAGCTCGCCGATCTCGTCCAGGAACAACGTACCGCCGGCCGCCGCCTCGAAGCGGCCCACGCGATCGCGCGTCGCGCCCGAGAAGGCGCCGCGCACGTGCCCGAACAGCTCGCTCTCCGAAAGCTCGCGCGGGATGGCCGCACAGTTGACCTCGACGAAGGGGCCGCCCGCGCGCCGGCTCTGATGGTGGATCGCGCGCGCCACCAGCTCCTTGCCGGTGCCCGACTCGCCCTGCACCAGCACGGTGGCGTCGGTGGCGGCCACGGAGGCGACGTCGTGCAGCACGGCGCGCAGCTTGGCGCTGCGTCCGACCAGCGCGATGGGGTCGGTCTCGGCGCTGCGCCGCAGGAGCTGATTCTCCAGCGCCAGCCGGCGGCGCATGGCGTCCACCTCGGCGAAGGCGCGCGCGGTGGCGATCGCCGCGGCGGCGTGGTTGGCGATGATGCGCAGCACCTCGACCGCCTCCACGGTCAGCGGCGCGCGCACGAAGACGCCGAGCACGCCGAGCAGCTCACCGCGGCTGGTGAGCGGCAAGCCCGCGAAGCCGGCGATGCCTTCGGCGCGCACCCACTCCGGGTGGCGGATCTTGGGATCTTGCGACGGGTCGGTCACCAGCACCGGCGCGCGCGTCGCCGCCACGGCGCCGACCTTGAAGGCGCCGACCGGGATGCGGCGAAACGCCCCGTCGAGCCGGCCGTCCACGATCGGGGTGCCATCGCGGGCACGCGCCGAGCTGGCCACCAGGTGCAGGCAGCGCGTGTGGTCGGCACACAGGGCGGCGTGCGGGCAGGCCACGCACTGATCGCCGCGCTCCAGGAGCCACAAGCGAGCGAGGGCGACGTCCTCGCTCTCGACCAGGCGGCGCGTGCACAGCGGCAGAAGGTCGGCCAGCGATCGCTCCTGCGCCAGCTCGAGCAAGAGCTCGCGGAAGGCGTGTGAGGCGGCGCCGTTGATCTCCGACCACAGCACGAGGACGAACCTACCCGAAGCCTCGTTTCCACGACGCAAATTCGCTGTCGAGATCACGAGACTTCGTCGTGGCGCGCGACCAGTCATCGATCGTCGGCGCGCCTGAAATTTGTCCGAAACCCGTTGCGGGGATGTCCCGAAACCTGACGTTTTCAATCCGCGAGTTTCGGGGCGGGCGCGCGGGCGCGGCGCCGCTGGCGCGAGGGTTGCTGATACCCGGGGCGACTGATTGGAGAGGAGGAGACGATGCCCACAGTGACCCATCCGCCCCACAAAGAAGGCGACTTCCTGGTCGACTACGAAGAGAAGGTGTTCGAGGACGTCAAGGCCGCCCCCGGCGAGAAGGCGCTGGTGACCTTTCACACCGTCGCGTTCGAGGGATCGATCGGCCTGGTCAACATGCTGCAGGCGACCCGGCTCATGCGGAAAGGGTTCGAGACCAGCGTGCTGCTGTACGGCCCGGGCGTCTTGCTCGGTGTGCAGCGTGGCTTTCCCAAGCTGGGCAGCGAAGCTTTTCCGGGTCATCTGGTGGTCAATCAGAAGATCGGCGGGTTCATGGCCGAGGGAGGCAAGGTCTACGCCTGCCGTTTCGCGCTGTCGGCGCTCTACGGCCAGACCGAGGCGGCGCTGATCCCCGGCATTCGCCCGATCAATCCGCTCGACGTGCTGGACCTGGTGCTGCTGCACCGCAAGGCCAACGCGGTGATCCTCAACACCTGGACCCTGTAGGCGGCGCGGGAAGCGGGCCCTCGAGCCGGCGGACGACACCGGACACTGATGATGGCGACGGGACGAAAGGTGCGCGCGGCGGCGGTGCAGATCGCGCCCGTGCTGGGCAGCCGCGCGGCGACCACCGACAAGGTCTGCGCGGCCATCCGCGCGGCCGCGCGCGAGGGCGCCGCGCTGGTGGTCTTTCCCGAGACCATCGTGCCCTACTATCCCTACTTCTCGTTCATTCAGCCGGCGGCCGCGATGGGCAAGGAGCACCTGCGCCTGTACGAGGAGGCGGTGACCGTGCCCGGTCCGACCACGGTGGCCATCGCCGAGGTGGCGCGCACCACCGGCGCGGTGGTGGTGGTCGGGGTCAACGAGCGCGACCACGGCACGATCTACAACGCGCAGCTGGTCTTCGACGCCGACGGCGCGCTGGTGCTGCACCGGCGCAAGATCACGCCCACCTACCACGAGCGCATGGTGTGGGGGCAGGGCGACGGCAGCGGCCTGCGCGCGGTCGACACCCGCGTCGGGCGGGTGGGCGCGCTGGCCTGCTGGGAGCACTACAACCCGCTGGCGCGCTACGCGCTGATGGCCGACCACGAGGAGATCCACGCCGCGATGTTCCCCGGTTCGATGGTCGGGCCGATCTTCGCCGATCAGATCCAGGTCACCATCCGCCATCACGCGCTGGAGTCGGGGTGCTTCGTGGTCAACGCGACCGGCTGGCTGACGCCCGAGCAGCGCGCCGAGGTCGCGGGCGCGAGCGGCCTCGAGCGCGCGGTCAGCGGCGGTTGCTTCACCGCCATCGTGTCGCCCGAGGGGGTGCTGCTGGGGCAGCCGATCACCGAGGGCGAGGGGACCTTGTACGCCGACCTCGACCTGGACCTGGTGACCAAGCGCAAGCGGATGATGGACAGTGTTGGGCACTACAGCCGACCCGAGCTCTTGAGCCTGCTCATCGACCGCACGCCGGCCGGCGTACTGGTCGAGCGCGCCCGCGAAAGCATCGCGGTGGTCGCGCCCTCGGCGGCGCCCGGTGGCCCCGTGCCGACCGCGCTGGAGGTCGCATGAGCGCCCCGCTGGCGTTCCCGATCGACGATCCGTCAGCGTCAGCGTCGGCGTCGGCGTGGGCGATCGGTCAGGCGGACCAGCGCGCGCTGCTCGCCGACCTGCAGGCCGAAGGGGTCGCGCTCGAGTCCGAGGCGAGCGCGCCGGAACTTCCGGGCGGCCGCCGCGGCGGCGCGGGCCCCTCCGATCACCGCGCGCTCACCCTGGGCGGTACGACGGTCATGGTGCCGATGCGCGCGCCCGGCGCGTCCCGCTTTCGCCTGCGGGTGCTGGACGGCGGGTCGGAGTCAACCCGCGCCGCGGTGATGCGCGACGGCGCCCACCTCGGCGAGGTCGAGCTGCCGCCCGCGGCCCGCTTCTACGCGCTGACCACCGCCGACGGTGTTCCCTACTCCAAGATCGCGCTCCTGCACGCCCGCCGCGTGCTGGCCTCGACGGTGTTGCAGTCCTGCGTGCGCTACGCCGATCCGGCGCTGGCCTGCCGCTTCTGCGCCATCGGCACTTCGTTGAAAGAGGGGCGCACGCTGGCGCGCAAGACGCCCGCGCAGCTGGCGGAGGTCGCCGAGGCCGCGGTGCGCCTGGATGGCGTCGAGCAGCTGGTGCTGACCACGGGCACGCCGGCCTCGCCCGACCGCGGCGCGGCGCACCTGGCGGCCTGCGCTGCCGCCGTGCGCGCGCTGGTGCCGGCGCTGCCGATCCAGGTTCAGTGCGAGCCACCGGACAGCTTCGCCTGGTTTGCCCGCCTGCGCGACGCCGGCGCCGACGCGCTGGGCATGCACCTCGAGGCGGTCGAGCCCGCCGTGCGCGCCGCGATCATGCCGGGCAAGGCGGAGGTGCCGATCGAGCGCTACCTCGACGCCTTCGTGGCCGCGGTGAAGATCTTCGGCCGCGGCCAGGTCAGCACCTACTTGATCGCCGGGCTGGGCGACCAGCCGGCCAGCCTGCTGGCGATGGCGGCGCGCCTCGCCGCCATCGGCGTCTACCCGTTCCTGGTGCCGTTCGTGCCCATCGCCGGCACGCCGATGGCGCACCACGCGCCTCCGTCCAGCGATGGCATGCGCGCGCTGTACGCGGAGGTGGCCCGCCTGCTGCGCGCGCACGGCCTGTCGTCGGCGCAGATGAAGGCCGGCTGCGCCAGGTGCGGCGCCTGCTCGGCGCTGTCGGCCTACGAGGAGGCGGGGTGCTGACGCCGGTCGATGCGGTCGACCTGGTCGCGTCGGTGGCCGCGGGCACGCCGCGCTTCGAGACCCGCCTGGCCCGCGGGGCGCGCGAACACCAGGCCTACTTCGCGCTGCGCCGGGCCATCTTCTGCCACGAGCAAGGGTTGTTCAGCGGCGACGATCGTGACGCCTGCGACGACACGGCGATCCCGATCGTCTGCCTGGCGACGGTAGCCGGCGCAGGTCCGCGCGTGGTCGGCGTGGTGCGCGTCTGGGAAGAGGCGCCGGGTGACTGGTGGGGCGGGCGGCTGGGCGTCGACCGCGACTTTCGCACGGTGGGCGCGGTGGGCCGCTGGTTGGTGCAGACCGCGGTCAGTAGCGCGCGCGCCTGGGGCGCCTGGCGTTTCCGCGCCACCGTCCAGCAGGCGAACGTGGTGTTTTTCCGCCGGCTGCGCTGGCAGACGCGCGAGGAGCTGACCATCCTGGGACGGCCCCATCACCTGATGGAGGCCGACCTGCGACACTATCCACCGGCGGGCGAGCTCCGTCCCGCGGACGGGGATCGCGCGGGCCGAGCCGCGCGCGGCGCGTGTGACGATGCCGCCTGAGCAACTGATCGCGCTGGCGCGCGAGCTGGGCGCGGCGCTGGGCATCGACCACAAGCGCGACATCCAGGCGGCGGCGCGCGCGCTGCCCGCCGTGCGCGGCGGGCCCTGGGGCGCGGCCGAGGTGCGCATCGGCGACGACACGGCGGCCATCCCCGACGGAGACGGCGGGTATCTGTTGCTGGCCGCCGAGGGAATCTGGCCCGAGCTGGTGGCCAGCGAGCCCTGGTTCGCCGGCTACTGCGCGGTGATGGTGAACGCCAGCGACGTCTACGCCATGGGCGGCCGGCCGCTGGCCATCGTCGACGCGCTCTTCGCCGGTAGTGTCGATGCGGCACGGCCCCTGCTGCGCGGGATGGCCGACGCCGCCGAACGCTTCGCGGTGCCCATCGTGGGCGGACACAGCAATCTGCACAGCCCCTATCCGGCGCTGGCGGCCGCGGTGCTGGGGCGCGCGCGCCGCCTGCTCACCAGCTTCGACGCGCGTCCCGGCGACGACCTGGTGATGGCCGTCGACTTGCGCGGGCGCATGCACCCGCGGCACGCCTTCTGGAACGCCAGCGACGACGCGCCGCCGGAGCGCCTGCGCGCCGACTTCGCGCTGTTGCCGCGCATCGCCGAGGAGGGCCTGGCGACCGCCGCCAAGGACATCAGCATGGGGGGCGTCGTCGGGACGGCGCTGATGCTGTGCGAGGCGTCGCGGGTGGGGGCGACGCTGCGACTCGACGCCATCCCACGGCCGGACGACCTGCCCTGGGCGCGCTGGCTGCAGGCCTTTCCCAGCTACGGCTTCCTGCTGGCGGTCCCCGCCGGCGGCGGCGCGCACGTGTGCGCCGGCTTCGCGGCGCGCGCGATCGCGGCCGCGGTGGTGGGGAGCTGCGACGACAGCCGGCGGCTGACTCTGGAGCAGGGCGCGGCGCGCGCGCCGGTGTGGGACCTCTGCGAAAGGCCGCTCACCGGCTTCGACGGCCGGGGGCGCGCGGCATGAACCCGACGTCGTGGAGGTCTCCCGCCGGCGCGCCCGCGGGTCGTTCGTTCCCGGCGCCCGCTGTCGCGTTGCCCGAAGCACCCCGGCGCGTGCGCGTGGGTATGCCTCAGCTCGACGCGGGCGGTCTGTCCGAGGGCTGGTTGCTGCGCGACGCCGGCGACCGCCACTGGGAGGCCATCGCGCGCCGCCTCGGCGTCGCGACCGACGAGATCCGCAGCGACGCCGGCGAACGCCTCTACCCGACGGTGGTCGCGGCCCGCGCCCGCTACGAGGCGCCGCTGGCCGTCGCGCGCGAGAACCAGGTGCTCGAGCTCGCGGCCGAGGTCGTCCCCTGCGGGCGTGCCTGCGCCCACGGTCGGGTGATGGCCAGTCTGGCCGCGGCGCCGGTCGAGGGGTTCGCCGGCACGCCGGCGCGCTTCGCCATCGAGCTGCTCACCACCTTCGCGGCGCGCGCCGGCGACGGCGGCTTACGCACCACGGTACCCGCGCCGCTGCTGGCGCGCCGCTGGGGTCCGGTCGGCGTCGAGCCGCCCATCGCCACCATGGCGCGCGCTGCGCGCCGCGGAGAGCGGGTCGCCGACAGCTTCGCCGGTCCGGCGCTGGAGATCACCGGCCTACCGCTGGCCGAGATCGACTACCAGCCGTCGCCCTACACCGACTACAACGGCGCGGGCCTGCTCTACTTCGCCGCCTACGTCACCATCGCCGACACGCTGGAGCGGCGCATGGTGCGCCGGCTGTGGCTGGACGGCGGCCTTCCCGGCGCGGGCGGCGCGCGCACACCCGACTGGGCTCTGGACACTTCACCCGTGCGGCGCGACGTCTTCTACTACGACAACTTGCCGCTCGGCGATGATCTGCGCGCCGCGCTCATGTTCTTCCGCCGCGATCGGGACGGTGTCACCACCCGGGTGCGCATCAGCCGCGCCCAACCCGGGGGCGACGGCGAGGCACGGCAGGCCATGGCCGACCTGGTGACGCGGCGGATCTTCGTCGGGCGCGGCGGGGAGGCGTCGCGATGATCGTGGCCGGCCTGCCGACACCGCCGTCGTCACCCGCGTCGTCATCCGCCATCGCGCGCCCGGCCGGGCGCGGGGGACCGCTGTCGATCGGGCTCTTCACCTACTCGACGCTCCCGCGCGGCAGCGTGGTGCACACCGCCTACCTGGCCGAGGCGCTGGCGGAGGCCGGCCATGACGTCACCGTCTACGCGCTCGACAAAGACGGGCGCGGGTTCTTTCGCCCGTTGCGCGCCGGCGTCCACTTGCGCCTGGTACCGGCCGCGCCCGCGCCGGCCTTGACCGCGGCCCTGGTGCGCCAGCGTGCCTCCGAGCTCGCGGTCTTCCTGGCGCGGCACGGCGGCGACCACGACCTGTGCCACGCCCAGGATTGCCTCAGCGCCAGCGGCTTGCTGGCTGCGCGCGCGTCGGGCTTGCCGCTCACGGTGGCGCGCACCGTGCACCACGTCGAGGCCTTCGTGGATGGCGAGCTGGCGGCGTGCCAGGAGCGTTCGATCCGCGAGGCCGACCTGTGCTTCGCGGTCAGCCAGGCCGCGCACGACGACACGCGCGCGGCCTTCGACGTCGACAGCACCATCGTCGGCAACGGCGTCGACGTACCGCGCTTCGCCGTCAGGGCGCCGGCCGCGCGGCTGCGCGGCTGGCGCGCGCGCCTGGGCCGGGCGGCGCCGATCGTGCTGGCGGTCGGCGGGGTCGAGGCGCGCAAGAACACCCTGCGCATCCTGGCGGCCTTCGCGCGTCTGCGCGAGAGCTGGCCCGACGCGCGCCTGTGGATCCTGGGCGGCGCCAGCGTGCTCGACCACGGCGCGACGCGCGCCGCGTTCGACGCCGCCTGCCGCGTGCTGCCGCCGGCCACCCGCGCGGCGATCGTCGAGCTCGGCGTGGTCGACGACGCCGACGTGCCTGCGCTGTTCCAGCTGGCCGACGTGCTGGCGCTGCCCTCGCTGCACGAGGGCTTCGGCCTGGCCGCGCTGGAGGCGCTGGCCGCGGGGTTGCCGGTGCTGGCGTCAAACCGCGCGCCGTTCACCGAATACCTGGACGCCTCGTGCGCCGTGCTGGTCGATCCGCTGTCCGAGTCGGCGATGGCCGCCGGCCTGCACGCGGCGCTGGCGCCCTCGCCGGAGCGCCGGCAGGCCGGCCGGCGGCGCGCCGAGGCGCACGACTGGGCGGCCGTCGCGGCCCGCCACCTGGCCGGCTACCGGCAACTACGCGACCTCAAGGAAAGGAACACCGTCGATGCCCGAGATGCATTTCCTGGTTCGCTGGCCTGACGGCGGCGAGATGCGCTGCTACTCGCCCTCGCTGGTGGTGCGCGAGCACGTCGAGGTGGGCCGGGCCTACTCGGTCGCCGAGTTCCTGGCGCTCAGCCGCGCCACTCTGGAGATCGGGTCCGAGCGGGTGCGCGCCAAGTATGGCTACGCCTGTTCGGCGGCGATGGATCAGCTGGCGCTGATCGAGGAGCGCGCAGCCGGGTATCTGCCTGACGCGCCGGTGGTGGTGACCGCTTTCGAGCTACCGCCCGGGTTCGAGGCCAGCCCGCGCGCCGGCGAGCGCCCAGCCGACGGCAGGGCGGCGCGCGACGGGGAGGCGGGCCGTGGCTGAGGCGCGAACCTCGTCATCGGCGCCGCTCGGCGGCCACCATGCCGTCGCGGTGATCGGCGGCGGCCAGGCTGGCCTGGCCATGAGCTACTGCCTCAAGCAGCGGGGCATCGACCACGTCGTGCTGGAGAAGAACCGCGTCGGCCACGAATGGCGCGAGCACCGCTGGGACACCTTTTGCCTGGTGACCCCCAACTGGCAATGCCGGCTGCCCGGCTTCCCCTATCGCGGTCCCGAGCCGCACGGTTTCATGCTGAAGGACGAGATCGTTCGCTACCTGGAGGAGTACGTGCGCTTCTTCGATCCGCCGCTGCGCGAGGGCGTGGCGGCGATCAGGCTGCGGGCGCGCGCCCAGGGCAAGTCGGACGCCGGCTTCGATCTGCTGACCAGCCACGGTGAGTGCCGCGCCGACCAGGTGGTGATCGCCACCGGCGGCTACCACACGCCGCAGATTCCCCGCCTGGGCGAGCGCCTGCCCGAGGAGATCGTGCAGATTCATTCGTCGGTCTATCGCAACCCCGGCCAGCTGCCGGCGGGCGACGTGCTGGTGGTGGGCACAGGACAGTCGGGTTGCCAGATTGCCGAGGACCTGCACCTGGCCGGGCGCCGCGTGCACCTGGCGGTGGGCAGCGCGCCGCGCACCGCGCGCCGCTATCGTGGGCGCGACGTCGTCGCCTGGCTGGAAGACATGGGCTACTACAGCCTGCCGGTGCACCAGCACCCGCTCAAGGAGCGCGTGCGCGCCAAGTCGAACCACTACGTCACGGGACGCGACGGCGGACGCGACATCGACCTGCGCCAGCGCGCGCTGGAGGGGATGCGCCTCTACGGCCGCCTGGTCGACGCGCGCGGCGGGTGCTTGCAGCTGGCCGCGGATTTGACGCAAAACCTGGAACAAGCCGACGCCGTCGCCGAGAGCATCAAGACCAGCATCGACAGGTACATCGCCAGCCACGGCATCGAAGCCCCCGCCGAGGCGCGCTACGTCGCGGTCTGGCAGCCACCGGGCGAGACCCCGACGCTGGACCTGGGCGCCGCCGGCATCAACAGCGTGGTGTGGTGCACCGGTTTCCGCTCCGACTACCGCTGGATCGAGGTGCCAATCTTCGACGGGCGGGGCTATCCCGTGCACGCGCGCGGCGTGACCGCCGTCGGCGGCCTCTACTTTCTGGGCCTGCCCTGGCTGCACACCTGGGGCTCGGGCCGCTTCTCCGGTGTGGCCGCCGACGCCGACTACCTGGCCGACCGCATCGAGGAACAGGTCGCGACCGTCCCCTTGCCGCAAGCGCCCGCGCTCAACGAGCTGGCGCTGGGATCGTGAGCGCCGTCTGACCTAGCCGGCGCTACCGTCGCGCGCGTCGCGGCCCAGGTCGATCGGGAGCGCGTCGCGCAGATCGAGGCCCGGCACGTCGGGAGTCACGGTCGGATCGCCGGCGCTGTCGCGGGTGTCGGGGGTGGCGGCGGTGTCGGCGGTGTCGGGGGTGGCGGCGGTGTCGGCAGTGTCGGGGGTGGCGGCGGTGTCGGCGGGGGCGTCGAGGGCCGCGTCGGGCGGGGCGTCGGGGGGCACGTCGCCTGTCGTGGCATCGGTGGTCGGTGCTTCGGCGGGCGCGTCGATGGGCAAGCTGGTATCGGGAGACGCCGCGTCGTCGGTGCCGATGTCGGCGCCGCCGTCCGTCCCGAGATCGGTCCGGACGTCGCGCGCGGCGCCGTCGATGACGGAGGGGCCGGCGTTGCCGGAGCTCTTGGGCGTACAGGCGCCCAGCAAGAGCGCCGCCATCGCCACCAGGCAGATCGAACGAGCGGCGGAGATCATCGACGCTATTTACACCCGAGGCGCCTCATCACCGCAAGACCCCACCCGAAACCGGTGAGCACCCGCCCACCCGCAATTCTCCCCGCCGAGAAGCGATCCCGGCGCTCGCGATCACGATCGGCTGCGCTGAGCGCTGGACGGTGGCCGCAGCGACACGGCGGCCTGGGCGGTCATCGCCGACGCCAGGCTCTCCAGCGTGGGCGACATCAGACTCCACTGCTGCCAGTAGAGCGGGACATCGAGCCAGTGTCCGGATGCCACGTCGACCAGCTTTTTGGTCTTCAGATGTTCGTCGGCCAGCAGCTCGGGGTTCATCCCCCAGCCGACACCCAGCAGCGTCGCGTCGATGAATGCGTGGGGCGACGGCACGAAATGCGGGCGCAGCGATCCGGGCCGTCCGCGCAGCACACGCCGGACAAACTGTTCCTGCAGCTCGTCCTTGCGGTTGTACATCACCACGGGCGCCGCCCGCAGCGCTTCGACGGTCGCTCCCGCCGGAAACCAGCGGCGCACGAAGGCCGGACTGGCGGTCGCGCGGTAGCGCATCACCCCCAGCGCCTGCGCGCGGCATCCGGCGACCGGGCGCGCCTCGGCGGTTACGGCGCACAGCACCCGTCCTGAGCGCAGCCACTCCGCCGTGTGGTCCTGATCGTCGACCACGATCTCGACACGCAGCTCGCGGCGATCCGTCAGGCGCGCCAGCCCCGGGATCAACCAGGTCGCCAGGCTGTCGGCGTTGGCGGCGATGGTCAGGGGCGCCGATGGCCGGGACGACGACGCCGCCCGCACCGGCGTTCCCGCGCCGAGGAGGTCGCGCTCCAGCAGCTCCACCTGCTGCGCGTGTCGGTACAAGGTCTCGCCCACGCCGGTCGCCGAGCAAGGTGTCCCGCGCACCACCACTATGGCGCCGACGTTCTCCTCCAGCTGTTTGATCCGCTGCGACACCGCCGACGGGGTCAGGTGCAGTACCCGGGCGGCCCGATCGAAGCTGCCCTCACGCACCACGGCGACCAGGGCCGACAGCTGGTCGTAGTGCAGGTACATTAGCCATTCTTAACATGTGTAAGAATCTTTAGCTGGACTGATGTCCGGTCCCGCCGCAGCGTGGGTGCATGAGGAACGCCGAGGGTTGCGTGTGGTCGCCGCCGGTCGAGCAAGAGGGGTTGCCGCTTGGGTTGGTGGTCGCGGTGGCCCTGGCGCTGGCGGCGTGTGGCGGGCCAACGCAGCAGGCGGATCCCGCCGGCGTCGATCCGGTAGATCCTCGCAGCGCCGATTTCCAGAGCGGCACGCGGCTGAAGCTTCCCTTCTGGTCGTCCGCCGACGGCGTGACGCGATGGCAGGGCACGATCTACGACACCGCGCGCGGCGAACCGTGCATCTTCCAACGTGCCGCCGACGGCAAGCGCCGCTGCCTACCCGACACCAGCATCCTTCAGGAAGACCTGTTCGGCGACGCTGCGTGCACTCAGCCGCTGGCGGCGGGCGCGGGCGGCACACCCGAGGGGTATGCGCGCTTGTATCTGGCGACGCCGGCGTGTGAGGAGGGCGCGCGCGTCGAGTTGCGCGAGGTCGGACCCGAGCTGGGACGCGACCCGGCCTACGCGCTGTCGGATGCGGGGTGTGTGCTCACGACACCAGTTAGCAGGTTGGTCCACTACCGCACCGGACGCGCGCTGCCGCCGGATCTGTTCGTGGCCGCGGACCAGGTCGTGCTACCGGCGACCGAGGTGCCCGGACGACTGGCGGAGGTGTACCTTCGCGCCGAGGATGGCGCGCGGATCCGCATGGGGCTTTACGATATGCAGGAGGACGTGCCCTGCACGGCGCAGGTGACCGGCGATGGCGCGACCCGCTGCGTGCCGGCTGGCAGCTACGTGGACAACTCTTCCGGCGACCTGGGGCGGCCCGACTGCAGCGGACCCCGGATCGCGACCGCGCTAGCTTGCCGGCAGGGTAAGGCTGATCTGGTGGCTCTCGACGACGGAGCTTGTCCCCGGCACGTGCAGCTCTACGCTCCTGGGCCCGCCTGGCCCGGGGGGCAGACCTACCGCCAGAGCGAGCAGGGGGCGTGCGTGGCCGGACCAGTCGTGACCACGCCGTCGGTCCAGATCGTCGATGCCCTTGACCCGGCGCGCTTCGCGCGCCTGGAGATCCGGCACCGGGGCGCCGGGCGCCTGCGCGACACCCGCTACCAGGAGGCTGGAGCCAGCACCAGCATTGCGCCGTCGAGATGGGTCTACGATTCGCTGCTGGGGGAGCCGTGCGCTTTCGGCACCGCGCCCGACGGTGAGATCCGCTGTGTCCCGAGCCTTCTGCTGACTCTGTACCGGGACGCGGCGTGCGCCGATCCCGTGGGACTGGATATCCTGGGCGGCCCGTGCGACGTGGTCCCGGCCAACTACGTCGCCGCGGACGGTCGTCTTCACGCGCACGGGGATCGCCTGAGCGCTCCGCCCGCGGAGTTGTTCGGGATCGCACCCGAGACCGGCGCCTGCCAGTCGGCAAACGTCTGGCTCTCGTCGACGTTCAGTTACTACGAGATCGGCCCCGCGATCTCCGCCGAGCTGGTTGCCGCGACCAGCGTGACGTATCAGTAATCTCTCATCGTCGCACGCGGCCCGTGCACGCTTGGCGCTACTTCTCAGCCGAGCTCAGCTTGCCGGCGTGCCGGATGTCTTTGCCCTTGACCATGAAGACCACCATCTCCGCCAGGTTGGTGGCGTGGTCGCCGACGCGCTCCAGGTACTTGGCGATCGATTGCAGGCGCGTGGCCCGGTAGATGTTGCGCACGTCCTCCATCATGTAAGTCAGCAGCTCGCGGAAGATCTGCGAGTAGTAAGCGTCGATGGTGACGTCGCGTTCGATGACCCGGTGCGCGGCTTCGGCGTCGCCGGCCACGAAGGCGTCGAGCGCGTCGTGCAGCATGCGCTGCGTCTCCTCCGCCATCACCGGCAGGTCGACGTAGGGCTTGAGCGGCGGCTCTTGATTGAGCTCGATCACCCGTTCGGAGATGTTGACGCCCAGGTCGCCGATGCGCTCGAGGTCGGTGACCAGCTTCAACGCCATGGTGATGAAGCGCAGGTCGGAGGCCACCGGCTGCCGGCGCGCCAGCACTGCCAGACAGAGGCCGTCGATGTCGATCTCCATCTGGTTGATCTGACGGTCGAAGGCGATGGTGCGCTCGGCCAGCGCCGTGTCGCGCTCGGTCAGCGAGCGGATGCTGCTGATGATGCTCTCCTCGACCTTGGCGCCCATGAGCAGGATCTGCTCGCGCAGCCGGCGCAGCTCCTGCTCGTACTCGCGGTTGGTGTGCTCCCGTGACCCCATGGCGCCGATTTTACTCATGTCGGTTCCCATCTGCGTAGTCGAGTGCCCTAGCCGAATCGCCCCGTGATGTAGTCTTCCGTTCGCGACTGGCTGGGTTTGGTGAACAGCACCTGCGTCCGGTCGATCTCGACCAGATCTCCCATGTAGAAGAAGGCCGTGAAGTCCGAGACGCGCGCCGCCTGCTGCATGTTGTGGGTCACGATGACCACCGTGTAGCCGTCGCTGAGCTCGTTGATCAGCTCCTCGATGTGCGCGGTGGCGATGGGGTCGAGCGCCGACGCCGGCTCGTCCATCAGCAGCACCTCCGGCTCGACGGCCAGCGCGCGTGCGATGCATAGCCGCTGCTGCTGCCCACCCGAAAGTCCCAGGGCGCTCTCGGTGAGCCGATCCTTGATCTCGTCCCACAGCGCCGCCTGCCGCAGCGCGCGCTCGACCCGCCCCGCGAGCTCGCTGCCAGCGCCCATGCCGCCGATGCGCAGCCCATAGGCCACGTTCTCGAAGATCGACTTCGGGAAGGGGTTCGAGCGCTGAAACACCATGCCGATGCGCCGCCGCACCACGACCGCGTCGATGGCGGGGCCGTAGATCGCCTGCCCATCGAGCTCGACCGAGCCCTCCATGCGGCAACCGGGGATGAGCTCGTTCATGCGATTGAGCGAGCGCAGGAAGGTCGACTTGCCGCAGCCCGACGGCCCGATCAGCGCGGTGACCCGCTTTTCCGGCACGTCCATCGACACCGGCCCCAGCGCCTTCTTGGCGCCGTAGAAGACCGACAGCCCGCGCACGGTGAGCTTGGAATGCAGCTCTTCGGCCGCCGGGTTGTTCACGTGCCGGCGCCCGTGAAGCGATGGCGCATGCGCGAGCGCACGATGAACGCCGATAGATTCAGCACGAAGGTCACCGCCAGCAGCACCAGCACCGTCGAGTAAAGCAGCGGCTTGCTGGCGTCGACGTCGGGCGACTGGGTCGCCAGCACGTAGACGTGATACCCAAGGTGCATGAACTGACTGCTCGGGTGCCAGGGCAGGTTGGGCAGGTAGTAGGCCGCGCCGGTGAAGAGGATGGGTGCCACCTCGCCCGCGCCGCGACTGATCGCCAGGATCGTGCCGGTCAGGATGCCCGGCGTCGCCTGCGGCAGCACGACGTTGATGACTGTCTGGAACCTGGTGGCGCCCAGGGCCAGCGAGGCCTCGCGCAGCTCGCGCGGGACCGAGCGCAGCGCCTCTTCGGTGGCGACGATCACCACCGGCACGGTGAGCACCGCCATGGTCAGCGACGCCCAGACCAGCGCCGGCTGGCCGAAAACCTTCTGGCCGCCGAAGAACGCGAAGTCCATCCCAGTGCCCACGAAACGCACGAAGAACCCCAGCCCGAACAGGCCGAAGACGATCGACGGCACGCCGGCCAGGTTGTTGACCGCGATGCGGATGATGCGGGTCATGCGCGCGGTGGCGTCGGCATACTCGTGCAAGTAGACCGCGGTGGCGACGCCAGCCGGCACCACCGCGATGGTCATCATGACCACCATGGCGACGGTGCCGAAGATCGCGGGAAACACGCCGCCCGCCGTCATGCCCTCGGTCGGCGCCGTGCTGAGGAAGGTCCAGCTGAATCGCTGGCTGCCGCCGATCACGACATCGGCGACGATGATGGCCAGCACCCCCAGCACCAGCAGGGTGGCCGAGCCGGTCGCGACAACCAGCGCCAGGTCGCCCAGGCGGCTGCGCAGCCGGCGCACGAACGGATTCTCGTCAAAGACTGGCGGCGTGACCGCGCTGGCGGTCATACCGCGACTCCCAGGCGGCGCTTCATGCGCGCGATCGCGTAGTCGCCCAGGAAGTTGATGACGAAGGTGGTCAGGAACAGCACCGTGCCCAGGAAGAACAACACCGTGTAGTGCGCGCCGCCGAAGACCACTTCGGCCAGCTCGGCGGCGATGGTGGCCGACAGCGTACGCACCGACTCGACGAAGCTGGTCGAAGTGATGGCGGCGTTGCCCGACGCCATGAGGACGATCATGGTCTCGCCGACCGCGCGGCCCAGGCCCAGCGCCACCGCGGCGGCGATGCCAGGGCTGGCGGCCGGCACCAGCACGCGCACGATGGTCTGCCAGCGCGCGGCGCCCAGCGCGGTCGACGCTTCGACGTAGCTGCGCGGCACGGCGCCCAGCGCCTCTTCACTGATGGTGAAGATGAGCGGGATGACCGCGAACGACAGCGCGACGCCGGCGATCAGCGCGTTGAGTCGCGACTCCAGGCCGAACCAGCCCTGAAACCAGGACGCCATCACCATCAGCGCGAAGAAGCCCAGCACCACCGAGGGGACGCCGGCGAGCAGCTCGATCACCGGCTTGACCAGCTCGCGTGTGCGACGCGAGGCATACTGCGAGACGTAGACGGCCGAGCCAACGCCCAGCGGTACCGCGACCAGCATGGCCACGATGCTGACCTTGAGCGTGCCCAGGATCAGCGGCCAGATCCCGTACTTGGGGATATCCGAGACCGGTTGCCAGATGTGCTCGGCCCCGTCGTAGCCAGGCCAGGCTTGCGCGATGAACATCTTGCCGAGCGTGACCTCGCCGTGGACTTTGTCGCTGAACAGCAGCGGAAGCGCTTCCTTGGCGACGAACGCGAAGATCAGCAGCACCGCAGCGATGACCCCGAGGGCTATGACCTGGATCGCGATCTCGGCGACGCGGTGCCAGCGGGGCACGGGGCGGCCCAGGTAGCGTGCCGGGCTGTTACCGGCGACTCGCGCCGCGGCGGTCACGTGGTCGTGCAGCTTGAGCTTGCTCGCGGCCAGGCTCTCCCCCGGTCCCACGGTGCGCAACGGGACCTGCCCGACCCGGTCCGACATGTTCACGCATCGGCATTTAGCATGCGGGAATGACGACATCGTGTCGCGTCTGTGACGTTCCTGTGACAACCGCCCCGCGGTCTCCGACGGTGACCGCGGCTGTTGCCGGGGGCTTGGGCGCCGCGCTCACTCGCCCGGCTTGCGGACGCGCCAGGCCTCGCCGGGCGGCAGGTCGAGCTGGTTCAGCGGCAGGCCGGTCCAGTAGCTGAGGTCGACGCCCACGAACATGATGATGCCGGTGGTGTCGCTGCCGGGGATGTAGCGCGCCTGGACCACGGGTGTCAGCGCCAGGCCGCCCGTCAGGCGCTTTTGGCCCACGGGAAGGTCGTACGACGCGCCGAGCGCGAAGTACGAGCCGCCAGCACCCCGCAGCGCGGACTCCATCGGGTCGTTGGGGTTCTTGAGCTGCATGAATCCGACGCCAACGCCGCCGCGCAATGCCAGGTTGCCCGCGATGGCGAACCCCGCCTCCAGCGCCAGCGCCGTCGAGCTGCCCTTCTGTCCGTCGCCGCGCGTGGCGGAGGCTTCGATGGCGAACCCCAGGCTAAAGCGCCGGGTGATGAGCTGGCCCGCGCGCAGCGCATAGCCGTAGCCGACCCAGGGGCCGAGCGAGTCGCCCTTCTCGAACGCCTGCTGGGCGGCGCCGTAAAGGCCGAAGGAAAGGTAATAGCCCTGGCGCCGGCGCGGCGGTTCCAGATCCACCGCCTGCGCGCGCGCCGCGCGCGGGGCCAGGGCCAGCAACGCCGCGACGATCAAGCCGAGGTGGATGACCAGGAATCGTCTGTGCACGCGCATCAACCGTCGCTCCTCAGAAATCGACCCGGACGCCAACGATGGGCAGGATCGGCAAGCCCTGCTGGATCTGGGTCTTGCTGAAGTTGTAGTTGTAGGCCTGTCCCTCGGGGTTGGCGCGGTTGTAGATGTTCTGCACGTCCAGGTAAAAATCCAGCATGAAGGACTGGTAGATCCAGCGCTTGTCGACGCGCAGGTCCAGCTGGTTGAATGACGGGACGCGCGCGGCGTTGAGCTTGCCGTAGATCGGGTCGTACTCGTCGCGGCTGGCGTCGTAGACCCGCCCGACGATCGGTGTCGTCGGGTTGCCGGTGCCGTAACGGAAGCGACCGCCCACCGACCAGTTGCGCGGCAGCGTATAGGTGCCGACGACGTTCACGATGTGGGTCTGATCGAAGTCGAACAGCCGGTCCTCGGTGGCGCCCGAGTCGTGGCGGGTGGAGCGCGACAGCGTGTAGGTCAGCCAGCCGGCGAAGTTGTGCGTGAAATCGTGGCGCGCGATGATCTCGAAGCCATAGGCGCGCCCGGTGCCGGTGTTGTCGTAGCGCTTCGGGTTTCCGCTGGCGTCCGCGGCCGCCGTCGGGCTGACCAGGTGACTCATGTCCTTGTAGAACAGGGTCGCGTCCAGCGTGAGAAACGGGCGCGGTTTGTATTCGGCGCCCACCGAATAGTGAATCGCCCGCTCGCTCTTGAGGTTGGGGTTGCCGAAGTGCGAGTCGGTCTCGTCGAACTGCGGCTCCTGCGTGAACAGACCGACGCCGCCCTTGACCGTCCACCTCTCCGCGAGCTGATCCCGCATGGTGAAGCGCGGTTGCAGGATCCCTTCGTGCACCCGCTGGAAGTAGTCGTAGCGCACGCCCGGCAGGATCAACATCCCCTTCCAGGGCTTGAGCTCCACCTCCGCGAAGGCGCCCGGCGACCAGTAAGGGACCTTGTCGAACTGGGTGCTCAGCGACGGCTTCAAGCCGTCGGTCGGCTGCATCGGTTGACCTTCCTTGGGCGGCGGTGGCAGGCGGACCACGCCGGTGGCCTGGTAGAAGGCGACGTCGAGCCCGAGCATCGCCGCGATACGATCGCCGAACGTCTTCCTGGCGGTGTCGCGCAGCTGGCTGCTGTAGATATTGATGTCCAGAAACAGCTGCCCCAGGCTGAAGCCGAACTCGTTGCGGCCTTGCGACACCTGCGCCAGGTTCTCGAAGCCGTTCCCCGGCAGATAGCGATAGGTCAGGATCGACCGGTAGAACGTCGAGAAGGCGCTGAAGCTGTTGCCGGTCACTTGCGTGCTGAAGTCGCCGGGATCCGCGAACAGCACGGAGAAGCGGTCGTCGGAGCCGATGAAGAACGCGCGCAGATCGTGCGCGGGCGCCGGGCGGTAGTTGGCGATGGCCTGATAGTCGTAGTAGCGCGGCACGACGGTCAGGTTGATTCCCGCGTCGCTGGGCAGGGTGGCGTCGAGGACGGTGCCGAGGTAGCTGCGCCGGCCCGCGATCGCCACGCCACCCTTGTTGCCGAGCGGAGCCTCGAGGTACAGGCTGGTGTCGAGAATACTGACGTCGGCGTAGCCGGAGACCTTCTTCGGTTGTAGTCGCTTGACCTGCACGTCGATGACGCCGCCGATGGCGCGCCCGTAGGTGGGCGAGAAATTGCCGGGGTAGAACTCCAGCGAGTCCATGATGCCAATCGGCACCACGCTGCGCAGGCCGCCGAAGTGGTAGATGAGCGGGATCGACGCGCCGTCGAGGAAGTACTGGGTGTCCTCGGGCGCCGAGCCGCGCACGATGACCAGGCCGCTCAGCAGCGGCGCGCGCGCGACGCCGGCCAGGTTCTGGATCACCGCCAGCGGATCGCCCGCCGTGCCGGGCACCTTGTCGATCTCGGCGGAGGTGATCACCGTGCGGCTGACCTCCTTGCGCGGTCGGGTCGCGGTCACCGTGACGTCGAAGGGGTTGTAGGTCCCCTTCTCGACGTAGTAGACGACCTTGGTCGCCTCGCCGGCGTGGATCTCCTCGGCCGTGCGGAACGGGAAGTAGCCCGGCGCCTCGATGAGGATCTTCCAGCCGCCGGGGGCCAGGTCGAAGAAACGGAACGCGCCGGTCGCGTCCGCCGAAGCCTCGAAGCCGACCGCTGCCGGCCCGTCGTCGCGGAACACGGTGACGAGGACGCCCGCCATCGGCAGGCGCGTGCCGCGCTCGCGCAGCTGGCCCGAGAAGTTGACCACCGGCTCGCGCTTGGGGGCCGTGGGCGCGGCAGCCGGCGCCGCGGTGGCGGGGGCTGCGGGCGACGGCTCGGCCGGCGCTGGCGGCGTCGGCGACCGGGGCGCCAGCTTGAAGTGGTAGCGGTAACTGATCTGGACCGCGATCGGCTTGCCGTCGACCTCGGCCGGTTCGAACTCGAACTGCTGCGCCGCGATGGTGGCCGCCTCTTCGAAGCCCAGGCCCGGCGGATCGACCGGCTCGGCGATCCCGACCGAATCGACCTTGCCCTGGGCGCTGATGCTGATCAGCAGGACCACGTCGGCGCTGATGCCCTTTTCGACCGCCTCTTTGGGGTACTCGGCCTCCACGAACTTCTTCAGCTTGGGGACCTTGCTCAGCTTGCTGGCGTCCAGCTCGCCGGGCGCGCGCGGGGGCGCCTCGGTGGGCGGCCGCGGCGGCTCGATCATCTGCGCGCGCGCCGTGCGGGCGGCCACTCCAGCCAGGGCGACTGCGCCGGCCACAGCGAGGAACGAGAGGCGGCGGTTTGCAATCGAGCTCGGCGGTGCGCTCCGGCGCTTCACGGGGTCGTCTCCTCGACCAGTCTGGCGCTGCCCTCGATCCAGGCCACGCCGTCGCGATTGTCGCGGATCACCACGATGATCCGCGACAGGGTCTTGTCGTCGCGCAGGCTGTCCTTCTCGTCTTTCAAGAAGGCGGGCGTCCATTTGACCCGGTCGGTCGCGTTGCCCGAGGCCGTGGTGCCGCGGATGTAGCTGGTGCGCAGGTGGTTGGTGTCGCCGCTCTCGACGAACCAGCTCAACGTCAGGCGCTCCGAGACGACGGCCGGCTGGCTGTCGTCGTCCAGCCCCTGGTACATCTCGGCGTCCTGGTCGGGGTTGATGTCGGCGGTGATCACCGTCTCCTTGTGGCGGGTCAGCGTGGGCGGCGACAGCGCGTTGGTCAGGTCGGCCGGATCCATGCCTTCCAGCAACGCGTGCAGACCGGTGATGGTGGGGTTGGCGTTGGCCTGGTCGCCGGGCCGGAAGCGCAGGCGCATCGGCCGCACCGCCTCGACGGAGTGCGCGACGTCGTTGCACCGGCTGGGATCGCTCTCGGTGCACACCACCAGCCGTAGCTGGATGGGAAAGCCGTCGGTGCAGTCGAGCGGGGGGAACGGCGAGGTGGGGCCGCACAGGACCTCGAGCGCCTCGACCGGGATGTTGTGGACGAAGGGCACGGTCGGGTCGGATCCCAGGTGGAGCGACACCGGCATCCCCACCGCGTTCGTGGCCTGCTCGTCGGTCACCGGGCAGGGAGCGCCGGCCACCAGCGTGACCGGGCACCAGGACCATTGGTAAAACAGCGGTACGCCGTTGGGGGTGTAGGTCTCCGCGCTCAGCGTGGTGGTCTCACCGAACGCCGGCGCGACCGGGTCGCTCTTGATGGCCAGCACCCGCGGCGAGTTGAGACGGTTGTAGGGTTCGAACCCGGGACCGCAGCCCGCGACGCCGGCCGCTGACATCGCGGCGGCGGCCAGCAGGCCCAGCGCTCCGGGCGCCGTCAGGTGAGCCTTCATTTGGTCTCCAGGCGGAAGCGGTAGGTGTACGTGAGGGTGTAGGGGATCGGGACGCCGTTGCGCAGGGCGGGCTCGAATTCCTCTTCGTGCGCCGCCTTCTCGGCGGACTGATTGAACTCCGGATACGGTGAGGCGCTGATGACCTTGACCCTGGTCACCTTCCCGGTGGCGTCGATCGAGACCATGACGTTCACGTCGGCCTCGAGCTCCTGGGCCTTCAACGTTTCGGGATAGGCGGGCTCGTGCGGGCGTTTGCGCCTGGGCGCCGTGTACTGCACGCCGGCGACGGGAATGCGCGACGCCACCGCGTTCCTGGCGCCCGCGGTCGGGGCGGGAGGCGCGGGCGCCGGCGGCGCTTCGATCGGTTTGGGCGCGACCGCGCGTTCCTCGGTGCGACCCTGGTGGGTCTCGCCGGTGGCGAACGCGGGGCCGCCACCACCCTCGACGGTCGAATCCAGGCTGATGCCGACCACGCGCGGCGGCGGGCCCTTGGGCTCGGGCGCCCTGGGCTGCTGAGGCGGCGGCGCCAGCTTCTTGACCATCGGC
>DASRQZ010000201.1:0-61816 GCA_035696125.1 Polyangia bacterium | reverse complement strand
GGCGTCGGCGTCGGCGATTCCGGCTCCGTTCCCGTTCGGGTCGCCCACGCTGACGCCGACGCCGACGCCGACGGGAAAGACGGCGCCGGGCCGACTCGCGAACGAGATTCGCGGGGATTCGTCAGGCACGTGGGGTTGTCCTCAGCCCCCCGCGTCAGGGACACGCGTCGATGCATTTCAACCAGCTGACCGGTGTCGTCGCGTAGCTGGAGGTGACGTCCATCCCGCGCAGGGTCATGCCGTGAGCGCCGGTCAATCGGTGCACGCACCGGTCGACCGATTCGTAGCACGGCGGGAACTCCTTGCGCGCGACCGAGAATCCGTCGGCGACCGGGAAGAACAGGTCGGAGATGTCCTGGCCGTCGAGCAGCACCGGCGGGGCGCGGTGGTCGTCCTTGCGCACGATCGACACCTCGTGCTCGAAGTTGGGAGCCAGCGCGAAGGTCTGCGGGCCCAGCGGCGCGTCGACGGGGACGGCGCTGGATAGCGTGGCCTCGCAGTCCATCCCTTGCGTCACCAGGATCGGCACGTCGGAGTGGACGACGAAGTCACCCTGGCCCGAGACCACCAGGCGCAAGGGCTGCCCGCCGGGCACGGGCAGGATGTCCGGCGGCAGCCCGTCCAGCTGGCCGGTCCAGGAGAAGCGCAGCATGGCTGGCTGCGACGCCAAGATGCGCCAGTAGGAAACCGGGCCGAGGGTGGTGTCGGCGGCGAACAGCGTGTCGCAGGCCGAGCTTTCCGCCGGCAGGCGCGCGGCGACGTAGCTCTTGCTCCACTCGCTGATCGGCACCATCTGCTCCATCGCCATGTCGGGCGTGTTGATGCCGTTGGCGGTCTTGCCGTAGGTGGTGGCCACGTTTCCCGAGAATACGGCGACGGGCTTGCTGGCGCTGATCAAAGTCCCGCTGAGGTCGTTGCCTTCGGCGTCGGTGACCAGCTGGAAGAGATCGCCGTCCTCCTCCAGGATCTGCTCGTCGGGCACGGCCCCATCCAGGGCGCCGGGCGGCAAGATGCGCAGCGTGGTGTGGCTCTGGGTCGCGACGATCGCGACCTCGGCGGCGCCGCCGCGCGCGCCGGACAGCTGCGCGATGCTGGCCGTCTCGCTCTGCGGATAGACCATCACCATGTAGCGCCCGCCGAGCGCATGCACCGGCACCAGCATGGTGCCGGCGCTGCTGCTGGCCCTGATGTCTCGGTTGTCGCTCTGGATCACCATCACGGTGACCGGCTGGTCGCTGGCGATGCGGCGGGCGATCGCGGCCGCGTACCCTGGTCCCTCGAGCGGATGGTCAACGACCGTGAAGCTGCTGGCGCCGCCGCCGCTGATCCACGTGGTCTGCACCACTTCCCACGACGGTGGCGATGTCTGACCATCGGTGCGCTGCTGGAGGTACACCGGGGTCCGGGTCTGACCGGGATTGGCCACCACGATCAGCGTGGGCTTGCCGTCGTCGGAGTCCAGGTTGTCCAGCACCGCGGTGTAGAAGAGACAACCGGCGTTGCCGGTCGCGAGCTCCGCGGCTGCGCAGGCCTCCGAGACGCAGCGACCGAGGCTGCAGATCTGGTCCTCGGCACAGATCTCCAGAACCTCTGGAGCGACCTCTGGAGCGTCCACCGGAGCGACCTCTGGCGCGGCGTTGGGCTGGCAGCTGAGCACGACGCGCGGGTCGTTCCGATCGCAGCCGGTGTCGCCCCAGCACAACGGACCGCCGGCACGACCGCCGGCGTTCCCGTCCCCGCCGCCCACCGGATGCTGTGGACCCGAGCACGCGCCGGCAGCGACCGCGCCCGCCAACAGCGAGAGCGGGAGCCACGGCGAACGCGGGAGCAAGCTGGCGGTGGCGAACAGCTCGAAATATTTGCTCACCGACTCCTCACCGGGAAATCCTACTCCGGGTATGGAGAAAATGCGGGGATCTGCCGACAGGGGGGCAGTGAAACCGGGGCGGACCAACCTTGCCAAGCGCGGTCGGAAGAGGATACGCTCGACGGCGGTGGCACGTGCGTCGGTAGTGCTTGCCTTTGCCCTCGGGCTCGCCAGCGGGACCACGGCCAACGCCGCGCCCGTGCCAGGCGCCCCCATGGAAAACCCTTTCGGCGCAAAGGGCGATGGCGGCGGCGAAGGCGAAGGCGCAGGCGCTCGTGACGACAAGGCGGGCGGCAAGGGCGCCGACGCTCCGCGAGGCGACCGACCCGCGGCCGACCGCGACGAACCCGTCGAAGAATCGGCTGACAGCGGGCAAACGGGCGGGGGCGAAGGCGCAGGCGAAGGCGAAGGCGATGGCGAAGGCGAAGATGAGCCCCGGTCGGCCCTACATGCGCTCACCTGCCTGGAGGGCGACGGCGCCGGGGGCGGACGCCGCAAGGGCGTGCAGCGGCGCGATTTTCTCAAGCGCCACCGTTTCGAGCTGTCGGGCCTGGGCGGCTTTTACGCCTCGGACGCGCTGTCGTCGACCTACAGCTATGGCGGCGCGCTGGCCTACTACCCGTCGGAGGACTTCGGCGTCGAGCTGCTGGTCACCCGCTCGCCGGTGAAGTTCCGCCTGGAAGAGCCGTTCAACGCCTTCGATCAAGAGCGGCACTTCGCCCCCAGCAATGCCTGGCAGGGGATCTTCTCGCTGCTGTGGTCGCCGATCCACGCCAAGCTCAAGTTCAGCGAGCAGACCATCATCCATTCCGACGTGTTCGTGGTGCTGGGCGCGGGACGGACCTTCCACGAATCGGTGCTGGGGCTGACCTGGGAGGCGGGGTTCGGGATCAAGCTGTACCTCTCCCATTACGTCACGCTCCGCTTCGACGTGCGTGACTTCCTGCTGCCGCAAGAGGTGCTGGGCCAGGGTCGCATCACCAACAACGTTACCGTGCTGGGAGGGCTGAGCGTATGGCTGCCAGGATGACGATTGGCGCGGCGCTGGCCGTGGCGGCGTTGTCGCTGTGGTCGAGCGCGGCCGGCGCCGTCGCCCCCAAGCCCGGCGACCGGGACAAGGAGACAGACAAGGCCGGCGGGGAGGCGCCGACGCCCGCCGGACAGGATGCCTGCGTCGACGAGAACGTGAAGGCGGACCTGTTCGCCAAGCGGCAGATGCGCGGCACGCGCGAGCGGCTGTTCCAGCAGACCAACCGCCACGAGATCATGGTCCAGGGTGGCTACTACGTCTCCGACCTCTTCGACGGCAACTACGTCTTCGGCGCCGCCTACGCTTACCACATGACCGAGGATCTGGCGGTCGAGGCCTCGGGGGGCTACACGCGCATCCGTTCGACGTCGGGGGTCGAGCTCGAGCGCATCTTTTCGGTGCTGGGACAGGGCAGTCGGCGCGAGCTGATGTTCAACGCCGATCTCATCTGGGTGCCGGCGCATGGCAAGCTGCGCATCGGCGGCTCGATCGATCACTTCGACCTTTATCTCGCTGCGGGCGCGGGCGTGATCGATTCGGTGCTGTCCAGCGACATCGCCGGCAACGGCGGGTTTGGTCTCAAGTTCTTCATCTGGAAGGCCTTCGCGCTGCGCATCGACGTGCGCGACTACGTCTACCGGCAGCAGTTGCTGTCGCAGAAGGTCCTGGTCAACGACCTCACCACCACACTCGGGGTGAGCCTTTATCTACCGATCGGCGAATGAAGCAACGAACCGCGCTCGCGCTGGCATTGCTGATGATGGGAGCGCCGCTGACCAGCGACGCCAAACCGGCCCGGCGCCGCGCCGCGCCCCGCGGCACGCCGGCGGCGGCGGCGCCCGCGTCCCAGGCTGCGCCCGCGCCGTCGGGCGCGATCGACAAGGAAGAGCCGTCCCCCGAGCCCAGTGAGCGAGAGCGCGGCGACCGCGAGACCCCGCCCCCCGCGGCCGCCGAGACCCGCAAGCCGGTGGTCACCGCCAGCAACAACGACGCGACCGCCGAGGAGGCCAAGCCGGCGCCCGCGCCGGCGGCACCGGCCGCGCCGCCGGCGTCGTCGGCTGACCTCGAGAAGCTGCGCGCCGACTACGATCGGCTGCGCGACCAGCTGTTCCGCTCCCGCGCGCGCGCCCAGATCGTCGAGGAGTCGCTGTGGACCTCCAAGCTCAGCGTTTCCTTCCGGTGGAAGGGCGGGCCGGACTACCTGGTGCACCACGCGTCGGTCAAGCTGGACGGCGGCGACGTCTGGGACTCGGGCGACAAACAGGTCACCGACGACCTGGTGACGGTCGCCGAGCGCGCGATCAAGCCGGGCGCGCACGCGATCACGCTGCGCATCGAGATCCGCCCCGGCAAGAAGAGCAAGGACAGCGATCGGCTGGGCTACGTCTCCGAGCACACCTTCGCGATCGTCGTGCCCGACGGCAAGAACACCCGGGTCGAGATCACCGGCGACGAGGACGGCGACGCGCCGGAGTACGAGCCGGAGATCGAGGTCGAGGTCGAGAGCAAGAAATGACCGCGGCGCTGCTGTTCCTGGTGCTGGCCGAGCAGGCCGGCGCGTCCAAGGCCCCGGCGCCGGCCGACCCGATCGGGCAGTACCTGAGCGATCTGGAAGAGGCAGGCGTGCTGGGCGGCGCCGGCATCAACGACGCACCGTCGCTGCCCCGGCTCAAGGAGATCCTGCGCGTCGCCGAGGACGACCTGGTCACCGGAAACCCGCAGGTCGCGACCACGCTCCTGTTCCGCGTCGTCGAATCGCCGCAGTGGAAGGCGTTCGCCTACGCGCCCGAGTACGAGGCGGCGGAGTTCACGCTGGGACGCGCGCTGGCGCGCTCGGGCGCCTACGATTCCGCCAAGCGCTATCTCCTGCGCGTGCTGGAGCACGGTCCCAAGCACCCCTACTTCGCGCCCGCCTACCGCACACTGGTCGACGCCGCGCTGGAGACGCGCGAGCAGGCGGCCTTCCTGGCCCTGCTCGACGGCGTCAAGAGCGAGGACCCTCTGCCCCGCGACAGCGAGAACGAGCGCGCCTACCTGCGCGGCAAGGTGTCCTACGAGCGCGGCGACCTGGGCGCGGCGGCGGCCAGCTTCGGCGAGGTCGACCGGCAGTCGCGCTTCCAGGCCTCGGCGCTGTACTTCCGCGGCTTGATCGCGGCGCGCCAGCAGCGGTTCGCCATGGCGCGCCGCAACCTGTGCGAGATCGTCGAGCAGGTCGACAAGGATCGCTTCTCGTTCTTCATCGACGGGCGCTACTACGCGGTCAAGGACCTGGCCTACCTGGCGCTGGGCCGCATCGCGCACGAGCAGGGCAAGTACGACGACGCGTACTACTTCTATTTTCGGGTACCGGAAGACTCGGAGCGGCTGCCGGACGCGCTGTTCGAAGCCTCGTGGTCGATGTTCCAGAAGGGCGAATACGAGGCGGCGGGCGCGTTCATCGACCAGTTCGACCGCCTGTTCGGCAAGTCGCCGCTGGCGCCCGACGTGCTGTTGCTGCACGCGATGATCGACCTCAAGTCGTGCCAGTTCGAGAAGGTGCGCACCACGCTGGACCAGCTGGTCAAGACCTACGTGCCGATCGAGAAAGAGGTCGCCAGCTTGATAAGAGACCCGACGCGGCGGCAGGTGCTGTACCGGCGCCTGCTCAGCAAGTCGGAGATCGGCCACCCCACCGACCGGGTCGTCGAGTTGCTGAAGATCGACAGCCGCTTCTACCGCTACTACAGCTATCTGGCGGCGCTGGACCGCGAGGTCGGCCTGCTGCCGGGGCAGGTCGCGGTCTGGGACGAGATGACCGCCAAGCAGACCGGCCAGCCGTCGATGCAGCGGGGCGGCGAGGCGACCGAGGCGGTACGCCTGGTCGATCAGATTCGCGAGCTAGAGCCGCTGGCCAGGGGTGACCCCGAGATGGAAGCGCGGGTCGGCGCGCTGCTCAACGACGCGCGCCGGGTGGCGCGGCCGGTGAGCACGCGCGGCGGCCCGTTCTCGGTCGAGGCCACCCAGACACTGGCGCTGGGCGGCGAGGCGCAGCGGCTACGCGCGCGCCTGGTGACCGCGACCACCGCGATCGCCGAGGCGGCGCTGATCGACCTCGACCAGCGCCTGCGGCACATGCTGACCCAGGCGCGGCTGACCCATATCGACGCGGTCATCGGCAAGAAGAAGAAGCTGGAGATCGAGATCGCCAACCTGCGTGAAGGCCGCTACCCGCCGGAGATGTTCGCGCAGCTGCAGCTCGAGGGGCTGATGGGCGACGACGAGGAGTACTGGCCCTTCGAGGGTGAGCACTGGTCCGATGAGTACGACAACTACAAATAGCCGCTGCTTTCGCAAGGCCTGCCCCCTCCCTGACCCTCCCCCGCGGCGGACCGCGGGAGAGGGGATCGGACCAGATCCGGTCCCCTCTCCCGTCCGCGGGGCAGGGCCAGGGAGGGGGCAGGCCTTGCGAGCGCTCACGCTCGTGGCCGCGCTCACCTTGCCACTGGCTGCGCGCGCCTCCGCGCCCGAGGCGGTGGTCGAGGCCCAGGCCAAGACCGACGTCAAGACCGAGGCCAAGCCGGGTGGCAAGGCCGGCGACAAGAAGGCCGGCGACAAGAAGGCCGGTGACAAGAAGGCCGGCGACAACGGCACCGAGGACGAGCACCCGCTGTCGCCGGTGCTGGAGCAGGCGATCCGGGTCAAGGAGAAGGAGGTCACCGAGGCGAGACGCGAAGGCATCCGCCTGCTGGAGGATTACCTGCGCGACAGCGCGCGCGGGCCCGAGCAAGCCGAGGCGATGTACAAGCTGGCCGAGCTGTACTGGGAAGAGTCCAAGGCCGGATACCTCGAGAAGATGGAGCGCTACCAGGTCGCGGTCACCGCGTGCCATGAGGACCGCTCGACCTGCCCCCAGGTGCCGCGCCGGCCGCCCACCGTCGATCTGTCGCGCGCGCAGTCGGTGTACGACCGCCTGATCAAGCAATACCCGCGCTTCCGCAAGATCGACACGGTCATGTACCTGTACGCGTTCTCGCTGCGCGACCAGGGCAAGCTGGGCGAGGCGATCAAGTACTTCCAGACCATCCTCGATCGCTACCCGCGCTCGCGCTACATCGCCGACGCCTGGATGGCCATCGCCGAGTACCGCTTCTACGAGCAGCAGAACTACAAATCGTCGCTGGAGGCCTACGAGAAGGTGCTGAAGCACCCGAGGTCGACGCTCTACGACCTGGCTCTGTTCAAGACCGCCTGGTGCTACTGGAAGCTGGGGCAGACCACCAGGAGCGCCGAGCGATTCAAGGACGTGCTCGACCTGGCCAAGAAGAAGGCCGGCAAGTCGGAAGCGGAGCAGAAGCGAGCCGCCGAGCTGCAGGGGCAGGCGCTCGACTACCTGGTCGAGCTGTTCACCGAGGACGACTCCAAGACCGCGGCCGACGCCTTCGAGTTCCTGGCCCAGATCGGCGGCAAGGAGTACTCGGCCAAGATTCTGCGCCGCCTGGCCGACACCGTGTTCGACCAGACCCGCTACGAGCGCGCCATCGAGGCTTACAAGCTGCTGATCACGCTCGATCCCAACGACGGCGAGGCGCCGGATTACCACAAGCGCATCGTCGAGTCGTACCAGCTGCTGGGTGACGTCAGGATGGCGGTGGTCGAGATGCGCAAGCTGGCCGACGCGTACAGCCCGCGCGGCGCCTGGGCCAAGGCCAACCAGGACCGGCCCAGGACGGTGCAGCACGCGCGCACCTTGGCCGAGGAGCTGATCCGCAACCTGGCCAAGAGCATGCACGCCGACGCGCAGGCCAACGAGAAGACCAGCAAGGTCGTCGACAAGGAGCGCTACGCGCGCGCCGCGGAGGCCTATCAGTTCTATCTCGCCAACTTCTCCGACGCGAGCGACGCGGTCGAGCTGCGCTACCTGCGCGCCGACATCCTGAACTTCAAGCTCAAGAGCTACGAGGAGGCGGGGCGCGAGTACCTGGCGGTCGCCAAGACGACCCCGGTCGGCAAGTATCATAAGGACGCGCTCCTGCAGGCGATGACCGCCTTCGAGAAGGTGCGCAAGCCGCCGAGCGGTGCCGGGTCGGCGGGCGGCAAGCGCGAGATCACCGACAATGACCGGCAGTTCGCCGAGGCGGCCGATCTCTACGCGACGCTGTTCCCCAAGGACAAGGAGATCATCACCGTCATCTACAAGAACGGGCAGTTCTTCTTCGACTACGGCGACTACGACGAGGCGATCAAACGCTTCGGATTGATCGTCGAGCGCTACCCGGACGACCCCAACGCGGGCGCCGCCGGCGACAAGATCCTGGACGCGCTGGGCAAGGCCAAGGACTACGAGAACATCGAGAGCTGGGCGCGCCGGCTGAAGAAGACCAAGGCCTTCTCGTCGAAGGACGAGCAGGCGCGCATGGACAAGCTGATCGTCGGCTCGGTGATGAAGTCGGGTGAGAAGTACGCCGCGCAGGGCAAGTACGAGCGCGCCGCCGAGTTCTTCATGCGGGTGCCCAGAGAGTATCCCAGGGACGACAAGGCGCCCAAGGCGCTGAACAACGCCGCCGCGGTGCTGGAGAAGGCCAAGAAGCAGGACGAGGCAGTGGCCGCGTACAAGCAGCTCGCCGACAGCTACCCGCAGAGCCCCGACGCGCCCGAGGCGCTGTTCACCGCGGCGCGCATCGAGGAGAACATCGCCTACTACGACAAGGCGGCGGCGCTGTACGAGCAGCTGGCCAGCCGCTACCCGCAGAACAGCCACGCCGCCGACGCGCTCCGCAGCGCGGGGGTGCTGCGCCAGAGCCTGGGTCAGCACGACAAGGCCATCAAGCACTACGGCGAGTACGCCAGACGCTTCAAGGACAGGAGCGACGCCAAGGAGGTCGCCTTCCACGTCGGCCTGGTTCGCGAAGAGCAGAAGGACTGGAAGCAGGCGGCGGCGGCGTTCGCCGAGTACGCGCGCGCCTATCCCGGCGACGCCAAGACCATCGAGGCGCTGACGCGCGAGGCCGACGCCTATCTGTCGGCGGGCAACGACGCCAAGGCCAAGGAAGTGGCGGCCAGGGCGCTGTCGCTGTACGGCGGCGGCGGGCACGGCGGCGGTGGGCGCGGCAAGGGCGCCGGCAAGGCCAGCGGCGACGAGGCGGCCTATTACGCAGCGCAGGCGCGCTACATCCAGGGCGAGCTGGTCTTCCACGACTACGAGCGCATCCAGATCGCCGGCAAGCCCAAGCAGCTGGCCAAGGTGCTGGAAGAGAAGGCCAGGCTGCTGGAGCAGGCCAAGGGCATCTACCTGGACGTCGTGACCTACCAGTCGCCGGAGTGGGCGACGGCAGGGTTATTGCGTATCGGTCAGGGCTATGAGGCCTACGCCAAGGCGATGCGCAACGCGCCAGTCCCCAGGGACCTGAATGAAGAAGAGAAGCAGGTCTACCGAGACGAGCTCGAGAAGGTGGTGGTGGTGATCGAGGACAAGGCGATAGACGCCTATAAGTCCGGCTACGCCAAGGCTTTGCAGATAGGGGTTTACAACAAGCACACCCAGGCCATCCGCACCGCGTTGTCGCGCCTGGCCGAGAACGAGTACCCCAAGGAGAACGAGGTCCGGCTGATGGCGCGCATGGGCGAGCCGCGCGTCACGCTGGAACGGATCGAAGAGGTACGGCGTGACAAGTAACGCTGCTCGGTTGCGCAACTCGATGCGCACGCGCGCGCTCGCGATCCTGCTCGCCGCGGCGGCCGGCGAGGGCGCCGTCGGGTGTGGCCACAAGCCGCCCGCCGCCGGCGCGTCGGCTCCCATCGCGGCGGTGGCGCTGCCCAGGGTCGGCGCCGAGGCGCAGGCCGAGTTCAACGAAGGGCTGCGCACCATGAAGATGGGCCGCAAGCACTACAAAGACGCGCGGCAACATCTGCTCAAGGCGACGCAGATCGACCCGCGCCTGTTCGAGGCCTGGCACAACCTGGGCGTGCTGGAAGCGGCGCTGGGCAACTACGACAAATCCATCGAGAGCTTCCGCCGCGCACTGGACATCCAGCCCGGGTCGCGCAAGACGGTGCTGGCATACGGCGAGGCGATGCGGCGCGCCCACCAGCCCAAGGACGCGGCGAAGCTCTACGCCAAGTGGCTGGAGTCGGATCCCAACGACGGCGACATGCGCGCCCGCTACAGCCAGATGCTGCGCGAAGCCGGCGAGCTGGAGGAGTCGCTGGAGCAGGTGCGCATACTGCTGGGACAAGGTGGGCAAGGCGAAGGCTCCGTCGGAAAAACCGTGATCGCCTATAACGCCCTCGGCCTCACCTACTATAAAATGGGTAAGCTCGATCTGGCCGAAAGTGCGCTGCGAAAAGCCGCCGAGCTCGACGCAAAGAGCGCGTTCGTCTGGAACAACCTGGGATTAGTCGCGTTCGAACGGGGTCACGACCAGGAGGCGTTCTTGCACTTTCAAAAGGCATCGGAGCTCGACCCGAAATACGTGCAAGCGCGCCTGAACAAGGCCGTGGTGTTCCTGGACTGCGGGGACTACAAGCGCGCGCGCATCGAGCTCGAGCGCGCCGTCGAGATCGATCCGAACGACGCCGACGCGCAGGTCGCGCTGGGCGTCGCCGCGCGCGGCGAGGGCAAGCTGGATCTGGCGCGCCGGGCCTACGAGCGCGCGCTGGACATCGAGCCCGATTACGCTCCGGCGCTGTGGAACCTGGCCATCCTGTACATGGACTACGACAAGGACAAAGTGAAGGCCAAGGAGTACCTGGCGCAGTTCAAGGCGGCGGCCGACAGCGCCGACCCCAAGCGCCCCGACGCCGAAGCACGCCTGAAGGAGCTGCAATGACGATTGCGGCGCTGTTGCTGGGCGCGTTGCTGGCGCAGGGGCACGGCGCCAAAGCGAGCGCCAGGTCGAGTGTAAAGTCGGGTGCAAGTTCGGGGACCAGGGCGGGTGCCAGGACGTCGGCGCCGCGCGCAGCCGCGGGGCCGGTTCAGGTTCAGCGGCCGGGCCCTCCGCGCGCTGCGGTTGTCGAGAGCGGCGGCGGTGGCGAAGAGGGCGGCAAGGGCGCGGCGGTGGCAGGTGGCGACGGCTCGGCAAGTGGGTCGGGGAAGACCTTCAAGAGCAAGACCTACAACTTTGGAGCCATGGACGTCGAAGGCAAGCTCAAGACGC
The DNA here is from genome assembly GCA_035696125.1 of Polyangia bacterium. Classification (GTDB taxonomy): domain Bacteria; phylum Myxococcota_A; class Polyangia; order Fen-1088; family Fen-1088; genus DASRQZ01. Next base: position 50,787 of record DASRQZ010000201.1, on the reverse strand, counting down.
CGCAGCTCCTGTACTTCCTCAACCGCGTCAAGCTCGAGCTCGATATGTCGGCGCCGGACACGCGCTCGTTCATGAAAGAACTCGAGAGAAGCGCCGATGACAAGAGCTTGTAGGTGACATTTGGCAAGTAGCAGTGAGGCCCACAGAATCCCCTCCCCGGCCGGTCTGCCCCCACCCGGCGGGTATTCTGGCTCGCCCGCCACGAAGCTCCCGCCGCCTTCTCCGGCTGGCGGCCAGGCTCATTCCTCCGCCCCGGACCCCGCGCCGCGCGCGCCATCGCCGTCGCCGTCCTCGCCCCCGTCAACCGTGTCGGGCCGCCCGGTCATGCAGGTGGCGATGGTCTGGCACAGTCAGATCCTGCGTTACGAGCTGCTGCGGCACGCGCGGCGCGTGACCGTCGGACCCTCGAAGCACGCCCTGCTGATCGCCCCGGCCGTGAGCGGGCGATCGCGCTTCGTGCTGGCACGCCCCAAGAGCGGCGGCTATCTGCTGCAGCTGGCGCCCGGCATGAGCGGCGACGTGCAGCAGGGCGGCCAGACCATCACCATCGACGAGATCCTGTCCGGCCCCGCGACCCGGCGGCGCAGGGGCGACCTGCGCGAGGTCACCATCCAGCCCGGCGACCGCGCCCGCATCCACCTGCGCGACGCCGGTGACCTGCGCATCGAGCTGCGCTTCGTCGACGAGCCCGAGACGATCGGACGCCCGCGCCACGAGGATCCGTTGCTGCGGCGGATCACCACCACGATGACCCTCATCCTGGGTCTGTTCGCGACCGTCATGACTCTGATGTGGAGCAAGCAGCCGCCCAGGACCCTGGCCATCAGCGCGGAGCGCCTGGTCAAGCTGGAAAAGCCCATCGAACAAGCGAAGGTCGCGACGCGCGCGCGCGCCGAGAAGAAGAAGGAAGAGCAGAAGGCCGAGGAAGGCCAGGTGAAGAAAGCCAAGGAGAAGACCGGCAAGATCGGCCGCTCCGACGCCAAGCCCAGGGAGACCGTGATCACCAAGGGCGAAAAAGACGTGCTGCGCGAGAAGGTGGCCAAGACCGGCCTGCTCGGGTTGATCGGCACCCAGAAGCGCGAGGGGTCGGGCATCTCCAAGCTGTTCGCCGAAAGCAACGACATCGAGCAGGCCATCGCCGGCATGGCGGGCGCCAAGGTGGTCGCGGGCCACGGCGCCGGCGGGTTGACCACCAGCGGCGCGGGCAGCGGGGGCGGCGGCACCGGGTACGGCCACATCTATGGCGCCGGCAACCTGGACACCGGCGGCCGCGGCGCCAAGGGGCACGGACGCGGGCCCAAGCTGGTCGAGCGCGGCGAAAAAGAGGTCAAGGTCGGCGTCGGCCTCGGCAACGGCGAGGCCGACGGCTCGCTGTCGCGCGAGCAGATCGACAAGGTCGTGCGCGCGCACAAGTCAGGCGTGTCCTACTGCTACGAGAAGGAGCTGCAGCGCAAGGCCTCGCTGGCCGGCACCATCACGATCTTCTGGAGCATCCAGCCCGACGGCACGGTGTCGAAGGCCAACGTCAAGACCACATCGATGAGCGACGCCGCGGTCGAGGGCTGCATCTTGCGTCAGGTGAAGCAGTGGGCGTTCCCCAAGGCGCCGGCGCAGACCCACGTCAACTATCCATTCATCTTCAAAGGAGGAACCTAGATGCTGCGTTGGCTCGGCCGCGGGATGTTGTACGCGTGCGCCGCGCTGGCCGCCGCCGGGTGCCAGGCTTTCAACGAACCGATCTACATCGCGGCGCCGGCGGCGCTGGACGCCGGTGGCGCCAACCCTGCACGGGTCAAGGGCAGCATCGTGCTGCGCTTCCGGCGCCCGACCGGCGACGAGCGCGGCAAGATCGACGCGGACAGCGCCAAGCTGGGGTTCCAGATGCCCTGGCTGCGCCGCGATCGGATCCACCTGGAGCTGCTCTACACCGTCGAGAACACCGGCTCGGCTCCGGGCGCCTTCGCGGTTGGCGTCGACGGCGCCAGCGAGATGGTGAAGTATGACCAGGACGCGATCGGCCAGGTGTTCGAGGCCGCCAACGAGGACCCGGTGCTGATCCCGCTCATGGCGCCGGTGCCGCGCATGCTGGCCCCGCGCCAGATGTATCAGGGCACGCTGCGCGAGGACGACTTCCTCGAAGGGTCGCTGGATCTCGACGCCATGGGGCGCTGGATGGCGCCGTTCGCCGCCGTGCTGATCAACCGCTCCGACGTCAACCCGATCGGCCTCGAGATGGTACCGCCCAACGTGGTTGTCCCCGCGTTGCAAGAAGTCGATGTCACCTTGATCGCCCTCGGCGACGCGCAGATGCGCTGCGAGTTCATGGTCAGGGTGCGCGACGACGACGAGCAGCTGTTGCGCGAGGACGGTGACGCCAACCTGTTCGTCCCCACTCCGGCCGTGTTCACGCCGCCGGCGCCACCGCCCTGAGACTGAGACCAGCACCGTGCGCCGTCCATCCGGTTCCCATGGCTTGGCTTTGACGCTGACGGCGGCGGTCGTGCTCACCTCCGCGCGCTCACAAGCCCAGGTCACCGACGAGCCCAACCCGGTGATCTTCCCCGACCCCGCCAAGTTCGCGCGTGGGCTTTACACCGAGGGCGAGATCGGGAGCGTGATCCTGTTCGGTCCGGCGGGCGGCGGCAAGGTAGGCCCCGGGTTCGCGATCGGCACGCGCGTCGGCTATGACCTGACGCGCTTCTTCGCGCTGCAGCTGCACGCGATGGGCTCGACGCACCAGACATCCTTTCCCGGCAAGCCGCAGGACGATCAGCTGCTGCAGCTCTATCAGGCGGTGGCCGAGGCCAAGCTGACGGCGCGCTTCGGCCAGTCGTCCATCTTCATCGAGGGCGGCCTGGGGCTGGCGCGGCTGTCGTCGAATTTGCTGGCGACGGTGATGTACCAGGACGGCTACCTCACCCGCTGGCGCACTGGATTCACGGCCGGCGGTGGCGGCGGCTACGACTACCACTCGCTGTCGCGTCACCTGTCCTTCGGCCTGCGCGGCGGCTACTTCTGGCTGCGCGACATCAGCGGCAGCCAGGACCTGGCCGTGACCACCTACCTGAGGTACACGTTTTGATGCGGTGGGCGCTGCTGCTGGTGCTGTCGCTGGCCGCGGCCGCCGCCCCGGCCGCCTGCACCAGCGTCGAGCTCGGCGACCCGCCCGCCGACGTCAACGCCTGCCGGCCCAGCCAGACTTTCTTCGTCGATCAGATCTGGCCCAACTTCCTCGACAAGGACTATGGCGGCAAGAGGTGCGCCGACAGCGCCTGCCACGCCGCCTCGGCCGGGCGGCCGCTGTCGCTCGTGGAGCCGACGACGCCGTCCACGCTGCCGCTCATGCTGGAATGGGCCGCCAACTACCGGTCGGTCACCGAGAACATGCAGTGCTCGAACGTGCGCGCCAGCGCGCTGCTGACCAACCCATCGGGTCAGGTCACCCACGGCGGCGACAAGCTGATCGAGCCCAACGGCGAAGAGGCCACGCTGATCGAGATGTGGGTGACCGCGCCATGAGGTATCTGGCACGGAGCCTGAGCCTGAGCCTGGGGCTGAGCCTGGGCCTCGGTCTGGGCCTGGGTCTGGTGCTGGTCGGCGCCGCCGCCGCGCCGGCGCGCGCCGCTGACGAGGCGCTGGTGCGCGTTCTCGCCGACGAGGCCAGCGTGCACACCGGGCCCGGCTTAAGCTTCCGGGTGATCTACATCGCGCCGCGCGGCGAGGTGCTGCCCGCCATCGGACGGTCCACCACCGACAACTGGTTCCGGGTCCAGCTGCCCGACGGCACCTTCGGCTGGCTTCTGGGCGACCAGGTCTTCCCGCTCGACGTCGACGCCTCGGAGGAACACCGCGGCCCCTCGATCTGGAAGCGCATGGGCGAAACCGTCTTCTCCCCGTCGCCGCTGCTCGACAGGCGGTTCAGCCTGACATTTTCCGCCGGCCTGCTGGGCGGCGACGGCATGTTCCTGTTCCGCCCCTCGGTGATGCTGGAGCCGCACGTCACGCTCGAGGGCTTCGTGGGGGAGAGCGTGGGCAATCAGATCGACGTCTTCTATTACGGCGGCGGATTCAACGCCTTCGTCTGGCCACAGTCGCCGGTGACCCCGTTCCTGTCGGCGGCGGGCGGCGGCGCCAAGGGCCGCAAGAAGGCCGACCAGTTCACCATCACCCCCGGCCACTTCGGCATGGTCAACGTCGGCGGCGGGTTGGTGATGGCGCTCAAGAAGCGCGTCACCCTGCGCGGCGACGCGCGCCACTACGTGGTCTTCGACCCCAACCACACCCAACGGCTGCAGGAGTACTCCGGTGCTTTATCAATCGCGTTCTAGGAAAAAAAGGCTTCGGGCTACTGGCTTCAGGCTTCAGGGATGGAATGGGTTCGCCCCCTCCGACGATCGAACGCCCTTCCTGAAGCCCGAAGCCGGGAGCCCGAAGCCTGCCCGTTGGCTCCTGGTCGCCTGCGCGCTGGCCTTGCTGGCCGGCGGCTGCGCGACCGCGCCCGGACTGGCCACGGTCAAGCCGCACCAGCGCGAGCTGCTGGCCGATCGGATCATGAACCTGGACGGCGACCCGCAGGAACGCGCGGCCGACCAGCACATGCTGTCCAACCGCGAGGGAGCGGTGGGCGGCAGCGGCACCGCGGGTGGCGGGTGCGGTTGCAACTGACACCCCGGACGCGCGCACGACGGCTGGCGCTGGCCGCCACCGTCGCGGCGTGGGCGTTTGCGGCGGCCGTGCCCGGCACCGCCGCGGCCAACACCGAGGCGGCGTCGCGGGTCACCTTGTTCCGCGAGCCGTCGACCAACAACAACGGCATCACCGTGATTCACCCGCAGGTCGACGCCGCCGCCGGCCTGGGATCCAGCTTTCACCTGGTCGCCGGCTACCAGGTCGACATCGTCACCGGCGCGACCCCGGTGACGTTCGGTCCGCGCAGCGGTGTCGACGCCGTCTCGGGCGCGACCCACTTTTCCGACGTGCGCCACGAGGTCAAGGGTGGCTTCAGCTTTGACCGCCCGAGCTCGGGCCTGGGCGCCAGCTACTCCTACGGCTGGGAGAGCGATTACAAGTCGCACGCCATCTCGGCCACGACGCACAGCGATCTGGTCGACCACAACTACACGCTGGCGGTCGGCTACACCCACAACTTCGATCGGGTGTGCGACAACAACAACGAAGCCGCCGGCGGCCTCATCATCAACCTGCAGCCGCTGTCCAGCTCGGCCCACTGCTTCCAGACCATGCCCGACGTGGTCACCCACCACCTCAGCATCGACACCTTCGAGCCCTCGCTGACCTGGACGGCCACGCCGCGCCTGGTGACCCAGGGCGGCGCGACCATCCAGATCCTGGACGGCTTCCAGTCGAACCCCTACCGGCGCGTGCTGGTGGGCACCCAGCACCGCACGCCGCAAGAGCACATGCCCAACTTTCGCCAGCGCTACGCGGCCTTTTTCCGCGCGGCCTACGCCCTGCCCGACGCGCATGCGTCACTGACCGGAGGCGTACGCTTTTACCGCGACAGCTGGGCCATCACCGCGGCGACCGCCGAGGCCAACTACAACCAGTACCTGGGCCAGTCGGTGCTGCTGACCTTGCGCGGCCGCTACCACCAGCAGACCGAGGCCAGCTTCTACCGCACCTCGGGCGAGTATCAGACCCGCGGCCCCGCCGGACAGTTCTGGACCGGCGACCGAGAGCTCTCGCCGATGAGCAACTACCTCGGCAGCCTGAAGACCGCCTACCTCAAGCGGCCGGGCCAGGAGCGCAGCGCCTGGTTCTCGGAGATCGAGCTGTCAGCCAAGATCGAGGCGCTGTTCTACCGGCTCGACTCCTCCGATGCGCCCAACTACGACCGCTCGGTCGCCTACATCGGCCAGGGCTCGTTCGCGCTGCGCTTCTGATCGGCGCTGGCTCCCGGGCGGATTCCTGAGCCGCACTCGAGCGGCTATCAGAAGTAGCCCACCAGCTCGGTCGACGCCTGCGCGTAAGTGTTCGCGGTCTCCACCGAAAACCGGAGCGCCAGCCCGCGCCCGATGCCGAACGATTGCGCGACGGTGGTGCGAAAGCTCGGCCGCGTCTCGCCGAGGAGGTAATAGATGTAGCGCGCGCCGATCTGGAACCGCCACAGCGGACCGGCGTCGCCGATGAGACCGCCCTCGCCGCCCACCCCGACGCGGAAGTTGTCGCCCGCGGCGAAGGCCGGGCCCGCGCCCGCGTCGGACTCGCCGAGCGCGAAGGTCAACAGGCGGCGCTGCGGGCCGAAGCGGGCCGCGACGCCCCCGCCCACGGTGCCGCCGGCGTACAGGCAACGCCAGCCGCGGCGATCCGAATCGCGGCGCTCGCAGCCGAGCTCGCGCGCGTTCTCGGCGCCCAGCCAGGCCTTCCAGGAGATGCTGTGCACCCAGCGGTCGACGGGCTCCGCCGACACGATGTGGAGCAGATCGACGCGATCCAGACGCAGGCGCCGGCTCTGGTTGTCGAAGCGCCCGCGCAGATGCCCCATCTCGAGATGTGCGTTGTCCGAATAGCCGCCCGACGGATCGAGGAAGTCGTGCAGCGTGCCGCGGATCGACAACGTCTCGAAGCTGCCGGGCGCGTCGGAGAAACCGCCCCCGACCGCGAGGCGCAGGGTGGCGTGCCCGCGCTCGGGCGCGTCGATGGCCGAGCGGGCCGCGATCTCCTGTGGCGGCACGCCCAGCCGCCCGCGCGCCAGCAGCAAGCGCCGTTCGTGCTTCTTGAAGTCGTCGCTGGGCTCGGCCGACTTGAACCCCTCGCGGTAGCGGAGGTAGTCGTAGGCGGCGTCGAGCACGTGCGCCTGGCGCGCGGCCGACACCCCGGTGAGATCGGGCGGCGCGGCGTCGGCGGGCTGGTCGACCCAGGCCTCGGCGGCGCGCACCTCGCGCCAGTCGAGACGCGCCTTGCGCTCGGTCATGGTGCTGGCCAGCGACGGGCGCGCGGCCCGATGCCGCACCAGCCCCGGCTGGTCGAGCACCACGCGGATGGTGTCGGCCGGCACGACGCGGCCCCCGAAGCGCTCGACCAGGTGCAGGGAGGGATCGGCGACCTCCAGCAGCGTCAGCAGCTCGTACGAGCAGTTCTCGTCGAAGAAGAAGTAGTCGAAATAGGTGGTGCGGGTCTCCCACGCGTGCAGCACCATGCGCTGCACCTGCTCGCGCGAGAACGACAGCTCGTACTCCCACAGGTCGCGGCTCTCCATGTTGGAGTACTCCTGCACCTTGACGTAATAGGGCATGACAAAGAAACGCCCGGGGAAGCTGCCGGTGAGACCGCGGACGGCGTAGACCAGCCCGTTCCTGGTGTCGACGTCGGCGGCGAAGTTGATGACGTAGTCCAGCAGCGGGTTGCCCTCGCCGGTGGCGCGTGAAACCCGCAGGAAGGTGTGGCCGTACATCGAAGCGGGGCTGTTGAGGAACGCCGTGGCGTAGACCAGCGTGACCGCCTCGGCCGAGATGCCGGTGCGCCAGGTGTCGAGCAATGGGCAGGGCTGGTCGATGAGCTGGGCGGCGGCCGGCGCCCCGCCCTCGCCGGGCCCGTCGATCGCCAGCTCGCGCTTGAGCCAGGCGTAGCGCGCCGGAAAACGGCACTGCGGGTGCATCGTCTGCGGGTTCAGCGGATCGGCCACCGCGGGCTGGAAGAAGGCGGCCAGCGTCGCCTCCAGCTCGGCGGCGGGGCTGGTCTTTCCAGCCTCGCCGGCGAAGAAGAACCCCGGGCCGTCGGCCTCGCTCTTCCAGCCGCCGAAGCGCGTGCGCCGGTAGTGCAGCAGCACCTGCCAGTCGCGGGTTTCGGGCAGACGGATCGAGCGCGCGCGCTGCAACAGGGTGGGCAGCGTAGGCGGCGCGACCGCCGGCCCCGGCCCCGGCGCGCCGGGCGCGGCCCGCGACGGCAGGGCGGCCAGCCACAGCGCGGCCCAGACCACCACAAACACCGAGCCCCGGCGATCCACGGGGGATGGCCGGGGCTTATCTTGCGTCACGCGGAGAATGTGAATCAGTGGCGCGAAGCTCGGTGGCGCGAAGCTCAGTGAGACAACGCGACCTTCATCGGCTTGCCCTCGGCGCGCGCGATGGCGCGTTCGTCGGTGCAGGCGTTCTTGAGACGCGCGTCGGACTTGATCTGGGTCTTGACCCCGACGACCAGGTCGATCGGGCCCGACTTTGTCGACGGCAGGATCGACTCCAGCTTGTCCTGGGTCATCTTGAAGAACACCGGCTTGGCCGAGTCCTCACAGCCCAGCAGCGTCGAGAACGAGGCCAGGAACTCACCGCCGCCCGAAGCCATGTTGCGCTTGAGGTCCTGGAAGTTCACCTCGGCGAAGGCCGCCTGCTCGCGCTCGGCCTTGACCACCCCGCCGGCCGTGCAGTTCGACGTGCCGGAGGTGATGGGGAAGGTCTGCGGGAAGAGGATGTTGTTGGTCGTCGACGCCAGGATCTGCATCATCACGGTGTTGTCGTTCCCGAAGAGAAGGGCCCCGAGGCCGCAACCCGCCATCCCGTAGCCCTGGGCGTTGGCCGCCTTGGCTGTGAAGAGCACGCCCACCAGCGCGAACAAGAGTGTCAGTTTCCTCATTCGAATCTCTCCGTCGCAAGAACTGCTAGAGCGCGGAGAGATCGCCCACCCGAGCGACCCCGTACTCACGCGCGATGGGCGGTACAGTATGCGACCTGGAATTCCACCGCAAGAGGCTCAGCCGCGGATGCGCGACCGACCGGTTCACAGAGGCAGCCCGTGGGGACCTGGCAGGCTGCTGGAAGGCCAAGGGTGCGGGCTTTCGCCCCAAGGGGCTACTGCAGGGTCTTTGGAGACTTGTCGCGCGACGCCGACATCGACGCGCCGGTGAGCGCGTCCGGCGTGACCGCGATGTCGATCTCCTCCCCGCTCAGCGACCCGTGGCAGCCGCCGCAGATGCCGTTGAACAGGAGGCGCGGCGGACCCGGGGTCACGTACTCGCCGGGCGCCAGCTGGTGCTCCTCGCGCATGGTGAAGATGGCCTTGCCCCCGCCGTCGACCAGCTCCAGGATCAGCGGCCGCTGCGCCGGGATGGCGACCTTGAGCGACTTGTCGCCCTCGAGTCCCGCCGTGCCCAGCAGCACCCGCTCGCTGTACACCTGCTTCGAGCCCATCAGCGGCGGCGTCATGGTGGTGGGCGGCTTCTCCTCGTACACCCGCAGCGCGGTCGCCTTGTCGAAGAACTTCACGTCCCGCCCGCGGCGCAGGTTGGCGTCCAGGAGCGTCGCCAGCACCGGCAGGTCGGGAAAATGCATGACGCCGGTGTCGCCGCCGCCGTCAGCGTTGCCGCCGAACACCAGCTGGGGCAGGTTGCGGAACAGCTCGCGCTCGGCGCGCTTGTAGCCCAGCGCCGCCTCGACGTAGGACAGCGCCCCGCCGCTGCTGAGCGTACGCTTGCTGCCGTCGGCGGCGACGGCGACCAGGTCGTACCTGGGCACGTCGGTCAGCGGGTCGCGGACGTCGGCCGCGTAGGACGCCAGGATCTCCCCGTTCGGCAGCGGGAACGGCGAGCGGTAGACGCCGATCGTGCCCGCGCGTCCGGTGGCGGCCGGGTCGACGATGACCAGCGAGCGCGCGAAGGTCACCTCGGCGCGATCGGCCTGGAAGGGACCGATCGATCGGTTGAAGGTCGCCAGCGCACCGCCGTTGCCCGCGACGCCGGTGTCATCGGCATCCGACAGGATGATGAGGAAGTTGCGGTCCAGCCCCTCGCGGATCTCGGTCGCTTGCTGATAGTCGACCGACGGGAAGATCTCGTCAGTGAAGGCGCCGTCAGCCTGCAGCACGCCCACCGACTGCGCGCGCTGGGCCAGCAGCGGGTGGTAGTCGGTGCGGTCCCAGTTGATGCGACGGCCAGCCAGCTGATAGAGCTCGGGCGTCGCTTTCTCGGCGGTGAAGCTGACGCGGCCGTCCTGCGTGAACGCCGGGCCGATCTCCGAGTTGAGCAACCAGGTCATCTGCTCGGGCGCCGCAAAGCTCAGGTCGGGGCCGACCCGGAACAGATCGGCGTTGGGTAACTGGTGCCTCAGCGTCAGCGTGCCGGCGCGGGTCGACGCGAACACCACGCTGCCGTCGGGCGCGAACACCGGATCGAAGTTGTGCACCCGCACCAGGCCCTGCATGCGGCCGCCGTCGCTGGTCAGGCGCCGGCAGGCGCCGCCCGCCCCGACCTCGAGCAGATAGAGATCGAGGCCGCTGGCGGCGCCGGCGCGCGCCGCGAAGACCAGCTGCGTCCCGTCGTAGCTCCACTCGGGCCCGCGCACGTCGAGGTCGCCGGTCAGGCCCGGGCACCCGGCCAGCGCCGAGCGCAGGTTGCCGACCGAGGTGACCCGACCGTCGGCGCCCAGCACCGCGTCGGCCAGCTTGAGGTCGGCGCCCCCGGCGTAGCTGTCGAAACGCAAGAGCGCGTCGTTGTTCGCCGGCCGCGCCACGAAGGCCAGCGGCAGCACGTCGCCCGACGCCATGGGCGAGACGTCGGCGGCGCGGTCCTGGCGCTCGATGGCGTGCCAGCGCTGGACGGTGCAGAAGGCGCTCGCGGTCGAGGGATCGAAGGCCGGGCAGACGTCGGCCGAGTCGGCGACCGGACCCGCCGCGGTCTGGTGGACCCCGTCGAGCACCGGGCCGGCCCGGTGGGTGATCCCGCCCGAGCTGGCGAAGATGGTCTTCTTCACGGCGCGCGACTGCTTGACGTCGACGGTGTCGAGCGCCATGAACTCCTTGCGCAGGGTGTCGTAGTTGCGCTGCAGCGCCAGCGGCGAGAAGAAGCCCTGCGCGCCCGAGCGGAGGCGGAAGTCGTTGAAGCCGTCCGGGCTGTGGCAGCCCTCGAGCGCGCACCCGCGCTGCAGGAGCTTGGGCATGACGTTGTCCTCGAAGAACTGCTGGCCCGTGTTCTTGCTGAGCGTGAACGGCGGGCTGCCCTGCACCTGCTCGGCCCAGGCCTTCCACACCTTCCAGGTGTCGTTGTCGCGCGAATCGAAGAAGACGCCGCCGGTGTGGCTGACGCCGCCGGCCGCGGTCGCCAGCGGGCGCAGCAGGATCTCGCTCTGCTCGACGGCCACGCCCATGGGGGTCACGAAGCTGGCGGCGCGCCCATAGTTGTAGGCTCTCTGCGCCTCGTCGGCGCCGCAGGTCATGTAGAAGTCCGACTGGGGCGAGCTGTGGCAGGTGCCGAACGCGCACGAGGTCAGGATCTTGGGTAGCAGGTCGTTGACGAAGGTGCCGTAGGCCGCCGAGCTGGTGTCGACCACCGGTTGATTGGCGGGGATGGCGCTGTTGCAAGCGCCGCGGCCGGTGTTGGGCATCTGCGGCGCCGCCAGCCCGTCGATGTTGGCGCCGTTGTCGAGCCAGCGCTTGAGCTCGTAGTAGGCGTCCGAGGTGGGCGCGATGGTGTTGCCGCCGTTGTGGCGGATCTCGCTGACGTACAGCTTCTGCTGGTAGGGGATCTGCACCGTCCCCTCGGTCAGGGTCTTGAGCAGCAGCAGCGGCTGCGGATAGCTGCCATAGGTGCGCAGCACGTCGCGCCGCTTCTGCACCGCCTCGAACGAGCTCAGGTCCAGGTTGCCGAGCGCGACCCCGGTCGTGGCATCGACGCGGTGGCAGGGCGAAGTGTTGCTGGCGCAGAAGTTGTTGAAGATGGGCTGGATGTGCTGGTCGTAGAAGTGCTGTTCCTTGGGCCGCTTGACCGAGCAGGCCGCCGACAAAAGAGAAAAGGCGCCGCCCCATACGAGGAGCAGCGCCTTTTTGCCTTGCCAAGCACGCGTCGACACAATCATCACGTGGCGATGGTATCACCTGGGCCGCCCCCGATGGAACGCCCCAGGTGAGGAGGGGGACCAGAGCACCGAACGGTTTGAAAGCTAGACCACCGCACATTCACATTGAGGGCCTCGAGGGCCTCTGGCTTCGGGCCTCGGACCTCCGGTGAAGAGTGCTCCAGAGGTCTGAGGCCCGAGGCCCGAGGCCCTCGACCGGGTACACGGCTCATTCAAACCGTTCGGGGGACTAGCGGGTCAACTTGCTGATCGCGATGTGCGCCAGCGAGCGCACCGCCGGGTTCGGGTCCTGGCTGGCGGCGGCCTGCAGGCCGGTCGCGGCCATCGAAGCCGGGGCGCCCATCTCGCCCAGCGACCACGCGGCCTTCTTGCGGACGTCGGCGCTGGGGTCGGTGGCCAGCGTCGCCAGCAGCTGGCTGACACCCGCGGGCTGCACGCCGGTCTTGCCGGTGCGCAGGACCGCGCCCAGGGTCAGCGCCGCCTCGGCGCGCACTTGCTCGTCGGAGTCGGTCAGCAGGGGCGTCGCCGCGTCGGCCTGGCGGAAGCCCTGGATCTGGCGCAGCGCCGAGAGCGCGCCCGCCTTCACCGCCGGGTCGGGCGACGCCAGCACGTCGACCAGCGCCGGCACGGCGTCGGGCCGGCCGATCGAACCCAGCGCGCGCGCCATCGCGGCGCGCGCCTCGGCGGAGTAGATCGGGTTCGACATCGCCGCCGACAGCGCCGGCACGGCGCCCGAGAAGCCGAGCTCACCCAGCACGTCGGCCGCGTTGCGCGCCAGGAAAGAGTCCGGCTGCGACAGCCGGCCCAGCATGGCGACGTAGACCTGCTTGTTGATCCCGCGCCGGGCGATCCACCAGGCCGCGACCTTGCGGACGCGGTAATCGAGGTGGTCGACCAGCGGCGTGACCAGGTCACTGCAGGCCGCGCACACCAGGTACTCCGACCGCTCGAGCTCGGCCTCGATGGCGTCCACCGAGTTCGAGGCGATCGCTGACTTGATGAGCGCCGGGCTGCCGTTGTGGCCGGCCTGCGCCGTCCCTGCAGCGAACACTCCGCCCATCCCGAAGAGCGCGACGGAGAGAACCAACTTCGTTCCGATGTTGTAGGTCTTCATTGTCAGTTTCTCCACGGGTTACGGGTTGGCCGCTTCGGTCTTGTTCTCGCGCGAGAAGTACTGCCCGCCCATGTCGATGCTCAGGATCAGGCGGTACAGCTCGTCGGCGGTCATGCCCTGGCCCCCGACCTCGGTCGGGTGCACCGTGGCGCCGAAGGCGCGCACGTTGGTATCGACTGCGGGGAAGCGCTGCATCGGGTTCAGCATCTGGATGACCTTGGAGTCCTTGGCCGAGCCGGCCGACACGTAGCCGTTCGGCTGGTAGTCGCCGGGGTGCAGCTCGGTGATCTCCACCAGGTCCTCGCCCAGCATCTCGCCGAGGCCCATGAGCGAGATGTACGAGGCGGTGAAGTCGCCGCCCATCTTCTCGCCGACCGTCACCGGCAGCTTGTCGCCGCGCAGGTCGAAGGTGAAGGTCTGCATGGTCATGGTGGTGCGGTCCATGATGGTGTAGCTGGGGTTACCTGGCTTGCTGGCGTCGCCGTCGTGGCAGGTCGCGCACCTGGCGGTCAGCGCCGGCTGGATGGCCAGATCCCACGGCACACCCTTGATGGCGCCGTAGCTGTAGTCGGTCGACACGCGCGTGGGCCGAGGCGTGTCCAGGTCGACCGCGCCGCGCAGCAGGGCTTCTTGCACGCCCGGAGCGATCGCGGTCTGCTTGGCGCGGTCCTCGTGGCAGCCGCCGCACACGCGCTGCTCGCCGGCGCGGCCGCTGATCCAGATCGACTCGTTGACCACGCTCATCGCGAACTTGTCGATGAGCTGCATGTGGAAGGGCACGTTGCCCGGAACCTTGGCGGCGAAGGAGTTGTCGGGGTTGACCGCGACCTCGCCGTACAGCGACTGGCCGTCGAACTCCGTCGACCCGAAGGTGCGGATGCCCTCCTCGCCCGAGAAGCCTTCGATGAGGCGCACCTTGACGATGCTGCCCGGCGCGATGTTGCGGTCCACCGTCGAGTCATAGACATTGAGCGCGGCCAGCGTGGTGCTGGTGCCGCTGATCGGCGACGAGGTCGGCGCCGGCTCCGCGCGCGCCTTGATCGGGCGCGCCAGCACGTCCCAGAACGCCGGGTCGTCGAAGATCGGGGAGCGCTGCTTGCTCTTGGCGCTGTAAGTGTAGATCCCGAAGTTGGCGTTCGAGTTCGCCATGCCCAGGATCTCCGACTCGACCGGACCGTCGGCCCACGAGACCAGGAAGTTCTGGTCGCCGGGGGCGCCGATGACCTCGGCGTCGTAGAAGCGGCCCACGCCCAGCGCGCTCGGCTCGCGGCCGCCGGGGACCAGCGGGGTGATGTCGGTGAACTTCGATAGCTCCTCGCTGGCGTTCAGGTTGACCAGCAAGAGCTTGCCGGCCTGCAGCGTGCGGTCGCGCGAGGTGCCGATGGCGATCAGCTGGATGTTGCTGGCGTCGCTCTGCACCACGCGCGCCTTGAGGTAGCTGTTGGTGCCGCCGTTGCCGCCATCCTCGCCGCCGAACGCCTCGCGCATGCCGGTCATGTCCTCGTTCATCATGCGCAGGTGGCCGTCGTTGACCATGCCCATGTGCCGCCACTCGGTGTAAAGGACGCGGCCGTTGGGCAGCAGCGCCGGCGACACGCGGTGCGAGACGTTGCGTGGCCCCAGGGTCTCGGCCGTGCCATCCAGGTTGATGGTGCCGACCTGGGCCGTGGTCTGCCGCTCGTACTCGTCGCGGAACTGACTGGCGTCCGGCTCGACGCTCTTGCTGGTCATGAACAGGATCTTCTGGCCCGGCACGTAGATCGGGTAGACGTAGTCGTCATCGCCGCTGGTCAGCTGCTTGAGGTCGGTGCCGTCCAGGTTCATCGAGTAGAGATGGAACCGGTCGTTGGAGGTGAGCTTGGCCGAGAAGACCACCGCCTTGGCGTCGAACGACAGGTCGTAGGACATGATGTCCGCGCTGTCGAAGTTGAACGCCGAGGTGGTCTTGGTCAGGACCTCGAGCTTGCCGTCGGCCGAGGGCGGCGACAGCGTGACCAGGCGGGCGCCGGGCTCGTAGCTGGTGTAGTCGAACACGTTGCCCGTGTCGGTGCGGGCGACGCGCTGCAGGAACATGATCGACTTGACGTCGGCGGGGATGCCTCCCGTTCCGCCTCCGTTGCTGTTCGAGCACGCTCCAGCGGCGATGCCCATCGCCACCAGCCCGATTTTCGCTGCGGTCCTCAGTGTTGCCATTCAGCGGTCTCCTTCTTGGCGGGGGGTCTCAGCAAGAGGCAGGCCACCAAGAAAAATCCGCGAAGTGACCGGGACGCAGCATCCCACCCCGCACGGAGCGCGGGCTACCGGGCCGGGCCGCGGGCTGCGGACGGCGCCGGCCAACGGCCAGTTGCGCAACTTAAATTACCGTTGAAAATCAGCAACTTGTGGCAGCGCGCGCGACCTGGATCACCGGCGGCGGCGCGGGCTCGCGAAATCCTCGACGTTTTTCGGGCCCATGCCCGTGACGACGGCGCGATCGGATGTTGCGCAACATCGGGTCCGCGCAGCGCTTGCTGGATGGGGACCTGGAAAAGCGAGTACGATGACGGTCGATGGAGGAGCTCTCGGAGCTTTTTTCCAAGGGCGAGCGCCTGGGTAAGTACCAGCTGATCCGCCGCCTGGCCGTGGGCGGAATGGCCGAGATCTATCTCGCCCAGGCGAACGGTCTCGAGGGCTTCGAGAAGCTGGTCGTGCTGAAGCGAATCTTGCCCCAGCACGCGCTGGATCCGCAGCTGCGGCGCATGTTCCTGGACGAAGCGCGCTTGATGGCGACGCTCACCCATCCCCACGTCACCCAGGTCTACGACGTCGGCGCCGAAGGTGACGCGCCCTTCTTCGCGATGGAGTACGTCCACGGCGCCAACCTGCGCGAGATCATGACCGCCGCCGGTCGCGCAGCCGGCCTCGAACATCAGGCGCGAGAGATCCCGCTCACCCATGCGATCGGGATCCTGGCGGCGGCGGCGGCCGGGTTGCACTTCGCCCACGAGCAGATCGGGTCCAAGGGCGAGCCGCTGAACATCGTCCATCGCGACGTCTCCCCGTCGAACGTGCTGGTGACTTACGGAGGTTCGGTGAAGGTCTCCGACTTCGGCATCGCGAAGTGGTCTTCGCAGCGGACCCAGACGCAGGAGGGGGCGCTCAAGGGAAAGTTCGCCTATATGTCGCCCGAACAGTGCCGGGGCCAGCCGCTGGATCGACGGAGCGACGTCTTCGCGCTTGGCACCCTGCTCTACGAGCTGACCACCGGGCAGGCGCCCTTCCGCGCCGCCAGCGATTACGAGATCCTGAACCGCATCGTCAACGGCGAGCTGCCGGCGCCGGTGATGCCGAACGGGCCTTACCCGGGCGAGCTGGAGCGCATCGTGCGTCGCGCGCTGGCGCCGCTGCCCGACGATCGCTACCCGACGGCCCAGGCGCTGCAACTGGACCTGGAGGCCTTCGCGCGCTCACACGGGCTGGTGGTGTCGACGGTGGGGCTGGGCGAATACATGCACGCGCTGTTCGCGCAGCGGATCGCCGACTGGCAGCGCGCGCAGCAGTCGGGCAAGTCGCTCAAGCAGCACCTGGCGGAGATCGAGGCCGTGTCGGCGCGCATCGAGCAGTCCTCGCGACCGACGGCGACCGACCTGCACGCGCTGTCACCCGACCGCGCGCGCCGGCGGCGCCGCGCCAGCGCGCCGGCCATCGCGGCGGCGGTGATCGCGCTCGTGGTCGCGGGCGGCGTCGCGGCGGCGCTGCAGATCAAGCTGGGCGGGCGGCATACCGCCAGCGCCGCGCGCGCCGGCGCGGCGGCAGCGACATCGGCATCGGCGGCGACATCGGCATCGGCGGCGACGGCGGCCCTGGCGGCCGCGGCGGTGGACAAACCCCCACCTGCCCGGCCCGCCACAGCAGCGGGCGGCGTGGCCGGCAAGCCCTCGACAGCCCCGACCAGCGGGAACATTGCGGGGAGCCATCCCGAGCCGTCGCCTGCACCGATCGCCGCCAAGTCCAGGCACGCGTCGCGCGCGCAGGCGATGGCGGCAGGGGCAGGCGACATTGGCGCCGCCGCGCCCGCTCCTGATCCCGTGGTCGCGCCCGCGCCCGACCCGGTCGTCCCGGCTGCGCGCACCAAGGCGCTCAAGAACTGGGATCCCGATTCGCCGTTGCCGCCCTAGAATCGATCTCGCTAGCCTCTCGACAGCCCTTTCGGGCGGGCATATTGTGAAGAGCCATCCAGAGCCGCCGCTTGCACCGATCGCCGCCGAGCCGAGGCACGCGTCGCTCGCGCGCCCACAGGACGTCGAAGCCGACCAAGCGCGACGCCACCGGCGGCGTCGCGCGGTGGCGGCACTGGCGTTGGTCGTCGGATGCGGATTGGCCACGACATTTGCACGCGCCGACGACCCGACGCCCCTGCCCGGTTCACCGGTGCGCGCGCCGGTGACAACGCCGACGGAAGCGGCGCCCACCGAAGCGATGAGCAACGACGCGCGCGCGCACTACGATCGCGGGCTGGCGCGCTACGCCGGCAAGGACTACGCGGGCGCGATCGCCGAGCTGCAGGCCGGTTACGCGCTGGACCCGCGGCGGGAGTTCCTGTTCGCCGAGGCGCAAGCACGGCGACTCAGCGGCGACTGCAAGAGCGCGGTGCCTCTCTACCAGAAGTTCCTGGCCAGCGGTCCCGACGACGTCCAGGTCAACGCGACCCACATCGCACTCGGCCGGTGCGCGGCGCAAATGGCATCGGCGCCGCCCGCGCCGCGCCCGGCGCCGACGGTGCTGACCGCACCCGCGCGCCCGCCGGCGGTCCCGGCGCCCTGGTATCGGGACGTCGCCGGCGGCGCGTTGCTGGGCGCGGGCCTGGTCGGGATCGCGACCGGGGCCATCGCCACCGAGGGGATGTTCTCGGCGCGTGACGACGCCCATCAGCGTTCGGCCACTTACGAGCAGTACGCGCGCCACTGGGACACCGCTCGCAGCCGCGAGCGGATCGCGATCATCGGCTTCGCCGCCGGCGCCACCCTGACGGCCGCCGCGATCATCCGCTACCTGTGGGTGCGGGCGCGGCCGGCACCGGTCCGGCTGGAGTCCTGGCTCCAGCCCGGGCAACGCGGCGGGGTCGCAGGGGTGGGAGGCCGGTTTTGAGGGCACGCTCGCGAGCGGACCGGGCTGGCCGTCCCGTCCGCGTCGGCGTCGGCGTCGGCGTCGGCGTCGGCGTCCGCGTCGGCGTCGTCCGCGTGGCGGCCGTGTTGCTGCTCTGCCTCACCGGCTGTCTGGGCCAGGGCGAGTTCCTGTGCACCCGCCACGACCAGTGCGGCGCCGCCGGTCTGTGCGAGCCAAGTGGACGTTGCAGCACCCCCGCCGCCGACTGCGACTCGGGCCGCCGCTACGTCGCGCTCGCGGGGTCGTCGAGCGGCGCCTGTGTGACCGAGGCCTGTCCCCAGAATCCCGTGCTCGCGCTGAGCGCCGGATCGTCGCACGCCTGTTTGCTGCGCCAGGATCGGCGGATCTACTGCTGGGGCGCCAACGCCGACGGTCAGATCGGCGACGGCACGACCACGGCCCGTTCCACACCGGTGCCGGTGCAGGGGTTGACCGACGTCAAGGCCATCACCGCCGGCGAGCGACACAGCTGCGCGGTGCTTTCCGACGGCTCGGTCTACTGCTGGGGCGCCAACGCCGACGGTCAGATCGGCGACGGCGAGATGACCTCGCGGCCGGCGCCGGTGCGCGTCCCCGGGGTCGGACATGCCATCGACGTCGCGGCCGGCAGCGTCGCCACCTGCGCGGTGATCGAGGATGGCAGCGCGCTGTGCTGGGGCAGCAACGCCTTCGGCCAGCTGGGCGCTGGCACCCTCGCCCCGCAGCCGGGGCCGATCGAAGTCTTCGCGCTGAGAGGGATCCGTACCATCGCCGCGCACTGGCAGCACTTCTGCGCACTACGCTCGGACGAGAGCTTGTGGTGCTGGGGCAACAACACCCATGGCCAGATCGGCAACGGCAGCAGCATCGCGCAGGCGGAGCCAGCCCGGATCGTGGGACTCAACGGCGTCACCAGTGTCAGCGTGGGCCTGCAGCACACCTGCGCGGCGACGCGCGCCGACGGGCTGTGGTGCTGGGGCGACGGCAGCGGCGGCCAGCTCGGCGCCGGCGGCGGGACCAGCGCCGGAGCCAACCGACCCGCGCGCGTGCCGTCGATCGGCGATCCGATCGCGGTCACCGTGGGCGCGCAGCACAGCTGCGCGCTACGCGTGGGAGGCGGCGCCTGGTGCTGGGGTAACAACCTCTCGGGCCAGCTCGGTGACGGCACCGCGGACAGCATCGACGTCCCCGTACCGGCCAGCGGCCTGGATCATCTGGTGGAGATCGTCGCCGGCGAGAAGTTCAGCTGCGCGCGCCGCGACGAGGGGACGATCTGGTGCTGGGGCGACAACCACGCCGGCCAGCTGGGCCTGGGTTCGGCGGTGCTGCGCACGCGGCCCGAGCCGGTGGCGGACCTCCCACACGTGGCGTCGGTGACGGCGGGCGGCGCGCATACCTGTGCCATCACCCGCGGCATGACCGGCTCCGATCAGGAGATCCAGTGCTGGGGCGCGAACCCGGCCGGCCAGCTCGGCGATAACCGCAACGTCGATCGCGCGCGACCGGCGGCGCTGAAGGTGCCGCTGCCCGCCGAAGAGGTCGCGGCCGGCGCGTCTCACACCTGCGCCCGCGCCGCCGGCGAGGGGCGCGTGCTGTGCTGGGGGCGAGGCAACGCGGGCCAGCTCGGACCGCAGAGCGCGGTCGACTCCCGGCTGCCCGTGCTGGCGCTGGCCACCCCGGCGGGCGCGCTGGCCGCCGGCGGTGCCCACACCTGCGCGCTGGCGGCCGGCGACGGCAGTGTGCTGTGCTGGGGCGCGGGCAGCGCCGGCCAGCTGGGCGATGGCAAGGGCGCCGACCACGCCACGCCGGCCCCGGTGACCGGGCTGGTGGACGCGCGGGCCATCGCGGCCGGCGACCAGCACACCTGCTCGATCGGCCGGGACGGCGCGGTCCGGTGCTGGGGCCGCGACGACTACGGTCAGCTGGGCGACGGCGCCACCGCCAGCCAGATGAGCCCGATCGCGGTGCCGCTGCCAGGGGACGGCGGGCCGGGCGCGACCGCGGTCGTGGCCGGGGCACAGCACAGCTGCGCGCTGGACGGCGCAGGGCAGATCTTCTGCTGGGGTCGTGGCGACCGGGGACAGCTGGGCTCGGGCAGCCTGACGGCGGCGGCGCCCCCCGGTCTGGTGGTGGGGATCCCGGCGGCCACCTCCATCGCAGCCGGCGGGGCGCACACCTGCGCGGTCACCGCCGGCGCCACCGTCTGGTGCTGGGGCGCCAACGACCAGGGTCAGCTCGGCAATGGCGCCGAGACATCGATCGGCGCCCCCGCCGAGATCCCCGGGCTGACCCAGATCACCGGCGTCAGCGCGGGCGCCAGCCACACCTGCGCCTGGCGCGCCGACGATTCGGTGTGGTGCTGGGGCGGCAATACCAGCGGCCAGCTGGGCGACGGGGTCATGCTGCAGACCAGCACGCCGCAGCTGGATCGCGTCGCCTGTCCCTGATCGGGCCGACCGTCCACTGACCGTCTGCTGGCCGTCTACTGACCGTCTACTGACCGTCATTGCCGCGCGGTGATAGTCTTTGGCGATGAGCGACGGCGCCGACCAGACCCTGACGTCGGTCCAGTCACCGACGGCGTCGGGGCAGCTGCCGGACGTCGCGCTGTTTCTCATGGTGGGCAGCGCCGACGAGCCGGCGCTGCCGCCCAGCCGCCGCCTGTTCTTCGTCGGCGAGGGGCTGCACCTCGGCCGCCGCGCGCCCGACCACAGCAACGACGACCAGGCGAGCGCGATCCTCAACGACACCCTGGTGTCGGGACACCACGCGCGCATCGTCGGCGACGCGGGCCGCTACGAGCTCCAGGACCTGGGCAGCAAGAACGGCACCTGGGTCGACAACATCCGCGTCGAGGGGCGCGCGCCGCTGCACGACGGCGCGCTGGTCTTCATCGGCAACCATGCCGGGGTCTTCCGCCTGGCCTCGACGCTGGAAGCAGAGGCGATCAGAAGCGAGCTCACCAACCCGCTGGGACCGGTGGCCACGGCATCGCCGGCGCTGGCGCTGGCCTGCGATCGGCTGCGCCGCCTGGCCACGTCCGACAGCGAGCTGTTCATCCTGGGCGAGACCGGCGCCGGCAAGGAGGTGTACGCGCGCGCCGTGCACCTGGCCAGCGGGCGAAAGGGGCGCTTCGTCGCCATCAACTGCGGCGCGATCCCGCGCGAGCTGGTCGAAAGT
The DNA here is from genome assembly GCA_035696125.1 of Polyangia bacterium. Taxonomy (GTDB): domain Bacteria; phylum Myxococcota_A; class Polyangia; order Fen-1088; family Fen-1088; genus DASRQZ01. The sequence goes on along the minus strand of DASRQZ010000201.1, from coordinate 29,568 downwards.
GAGCTGTTCGGATACCGGCAGGGCGCCCACTCGACCGCGCACCAGGCCAAGGCCGGCCTCATCGAGGAGGCCGAAGGCGGAACCCTGTTCCTGGACGAGATCGGCGAGATGACCGGCGAGGCGCAGATCAAGCTGCTGCGCTTCCTGCAGGACCGCGAGCTGACGCCGCTCGGGTCGACCCGGCCGCGCCGCATCGACGTCCGGGTGATCGCCGCCACCAACCGCACCTTGCCGGGCAGCGGCGGCAAGACGGCCGCCGGGCTGCGCGACGACATCGTGGCCCGGCTGGGCGCCGCGCCCATCCACCTGCCGCCGCTGCGCAGCCGCATCGAGGACCTGGGCGTGCTCATCGCCCACTTTCTGCGCGCCACACCCGACGTCAAGCTGGAGCAGCCGGCCTTCCGCGCGCTGTGCCTGCACGGCTGGCCGCTCAACGTGCGTGAGCTCGAGAAGGTGGTCAGCACCGCGGCGATCCTGACCACGGCCGGCAAGGCGATCGCGCTGCGCGATTTGCCCGAGCCGATCGCGCGCGCCGCGAGCGCTCCGGCGGCGGCGGCGGCCGTGGTGGCCGCCGCGGCAGCCGCCGGCGCCGCGGGGACCGCGGGCATCCCGCGCAAGGCCGCCGGACCGTCGCCCACCGCCGCGCAGCTGGAAGAGCTGCTCAAGCGCTACGACGGCAACGTGGCCGACGTCTCGCGCGAGCTGGGCAAGCACCGCGCTGCCGTCTGGCGCTGGCTGAAGAAGTTCGGCATCGGGCCGCAAAAATATCGCAAAGACGCCGAGTAAGGTTTCGGTAGCGCATGCGGATCCTCCTGGTCACCCCGCCGATGACCCAGCTCAACACGCCTTACCCGGCGACCGCGTACCTGACGGGGTGCCTGCGCCGGCATGCGGCCGACAAGGCGACCGTCGCGCAGGCCGACTTCTCGATCGAGCTGTTCTTGCGCCTGTTCTCGCGGGCAGGGCTGCTGGCCGTGCGCGGGCGGCTCGGCAATGCAAGCGCGTCGACCGCGCACTTCCTGGCGCACGCCGACCAGTACACCGCCCTGGTCGAGCCTGTCGTGCGTTTCCTGCAGGGCCGCGACGCCAGCCTGGCCATGCGCATCGTCGGGCGGGGCTTCCTGCCCGAGGGCCCGCGCTTCGCTGCCCTGGACACCGGCGAGCGCGCGGACGACGGGCTCGCCTGGGCCTTCGGCGAGCTGGGTACGACCGATCGGGCGCGCCATCTGGCCAGCCTGTTCGTCGACGATCTGGCGGACGTGATCCGGGACGGCGTCGACGCCCGCTTCGAGCTGTCGCGCTACGGCGAGAGCCTGGCCAGCAGCGCGGCCACCTTCGACGGGCTGGCCGCCGCGCTCGACGGCCCGGCGACGCTGGTCGACGAGCTGCTCGACGAGCTGGCGCGCGAATGGGTGCGCCGCGAGGCGCCCGACCTGGTCGGGCTGACTGTCCCCTTCCCGGGCAACGTCTATGGCGCGCTGCGGATCGCGCGCGTCGTCAAGGCAGAGCGGCCCGCGGCCAGGGTGGTGATGGGCGGGGGTTACGTCAACACCGAGCTGCGACAGCTCAGCGACCCGCGCATGTTCGAGGCCTGCGATTACATCACCCTCGACGACGGCGAACGTCCGCTGCTGGCGTTGATCGATCACCTGGGCGATCCGGGGCGGCCGCTGCTGCGCACCTTGGTGTGCGATCGCGGGCAGGTCGCGCTCCGGTCGTCGGCTGAGCTGGCCGACCTGCACCACCGCGACACCGGCACCCCGACCTACGACGGGTTGCCCCTGCGGCGCTACGTGTCGCTGTTCGAGATGCTGAACCCGATGCACCGGCTATGGGCCGACGGGCGCTGGAACAAGCTGACCGTCGCGCGCGGCTGCTACTGGAAGAAGTGCACCTTCTGCGACGTCTCGCTGGACTACATCGCGCGCTACGAGACCGCCGAGGCCGACGTCACCGTCGATCGGATCGAGGCGCTGGTGCGCGAGACCGGCGAGACCGGCTTCCACTTCGTCGACGAGGCGGCGCCGCCGGCCGTCTTGCGCGCCATCGCGCAGCGCCTGATCGATCGCCGCATCGCCATCACCTGGTGGGGCAACATCCGCTTCGAGAAGAGCTTCACCCCCGCGCTGGTGGCGCTGCTGGCGCGCTCCGGCTGCGTCGCGGTCAGCGGCGGCCTGGAGGTGGCGTCCGATCGGCTGCTCGCGCTGATGAAGAAGGGCGTCACCGTCGCCCAGGTGGCGCGGGTCGCGCGCGCCTTCAGCGACGCGGGCGTGCTGGTACACGCCTACTTGATGTACGGCTTCCCGACTGAGACCGAGCAGGAGACCGTCGACGCGCTCGAACGGGTGCGCCAGCTGTTCGCGGAGGGCTGTATCCAATCGGCGTTCTGGCACCGCTTCGCCGCCACCGTGCACAGCCCCATCGGCCGCCGGCCCGACCTGTACGGCATCCGCCTGCTCGCCGGCGCGCCCGCGCCCTTCGCGCGCAACGAGATCCCCTTTCACGACCCCACCGGCTGCGACCACGAACGCCTCGGCCCCGGGCTACGCAAGGCCGTCTACAACTTCATGCACGGGGTGGGTCTGGACCAGGACGTGCGGCGCTGGTTCGACGAAGCCGGGCCGCGGCGGCGGCGCGCGCGCGCGGCGACCGTGCCCGCGCCCAAGGTGCCGCGCACGCTGATCCGGAGAGCGCTCGCGGGCGCCATCTGACGGATCGTGCAGGAGCACGTCACGAGCACGTGCACGGTCCGATCTCTGTTTCAGAGCATCACCCACCCCGCCGCGTACCACCGGCGCAGGATCGCCAGCGCGCGGTCTGCCACGCCCGCGCCGAGCGGCAGCGCGACCGATCGCGCGCGCAGCAACGTCCTGAACGTCGGCAGCGCCGCGCGTTCGGGCGCGTGCGCTTCGCCGTTGAAGAAGATCCGCCCGCCGCGAACCAGGCCGCGGCTCGGCAGCGCCAGCGTGAGGCGGCCGCGGCCGCCGCGCAGGCGGCGCGCGAACGCCTCCTCGCCGAGCGCGCGCGCGGGCGGCGTGAAGATCTGGCGCGCGCGCGCGCGGGTCAGGAAGCGGCCGAGGAAATCGCCGACGTCGGCACGATCCCAGCGCACGCCGTCGACCAGCCCCGCGACCGCGGTGACCATCGCCTCGCCGATCTCCAGCGGGTCGCGCGGCACCTGCAAGTCCGGGTCGCGGTACAGCGCTCCCGCGTCGATCCGCGCGCCCCGCGCGGCGCCCAGGTAGCCGAGGAAACCTTCCACCAGCTCGGCGTGCGTCGGCGCGAGGAACCCGATCGAATAGGTGAAGCAGGGCCCCTCGGCGACGCCGCGGTGGGCGACCCCGGGCGGCAGATACAGCATGTCGCCTGGCTCCAGCAGCCACTCCTCCTCGGGCGCGAACGATCGTAAGACGCGGATGGCGGCGTCGGGGTCGGCGCGCCGGTCGCGCTGGTGGCTGATCTGCCAGCGCCGGCGCCCCGGCCCCTGCAGCAGGAAGACGTCGTAAAGGTCGTCGTGCGGGCCGACGCCGCCGCCGTCGGCCGCGTAGCTGACCATGAGGTCGTCGATGCGCGCCCGGGGGATCATCGAGAATGCGCCCAGGAGCTCCCAGCCGCCCGGAACCAGGCTCTCGACGCTGTTCACCAGCAAGGTCCAGTGGCTGGCGGGCAGCATGCCGGCGTCGAGCCCGCCGAAGGGCCCGTCGTGGCGTTCCCAGCGCCCCTGCCGCCGCCGTCCCGGATGGTGAATGATCAGCCGGGAACGCACCTCGGCGCGCGTCGCCAGCCGCAGAAAAGGATCGCGCGCGATGATGCCGGCAAACCCGGGAAAAGCCTGGCGCACCAGCAGCGGGCGCTTTTGCCAGTGCTGGCGCAGAAAGCGCGACGGCGAGAGTCCGCCCAGGATCGACGTCATGCGCGCACGGGCCGCCGGCTGTGCAGTGGTGGTGAGCCCACTAGTTGTAGGTGGCCGAGAACAGCAGCGAGAACGCCCGGGCGGTCCAGCTGCTGGGAAAGACGACGAGGATGGGGTCCGGATCCTTGCCCGGCAGGCTGCCCAAGATCATCTGTCCGCTGAGGCCCAGGCCCCAGTTGTCCGACACCCACCACTCCTTGCCGACCAGCGCTTCGACGACCAGGCCGCTCTTGCTCGCGGCCAGGGTTTGGTCTCGGTATTCCAGGGTGACCTTGCCGAGCAACAGGGAGGCAGCGACGAAGAAATTTCTCCCGAAGTAGTAGGTGGCCCCGGGTCCAAAGCCGTAGATGTTGGTCGTGAACTGAGTCGGGTTGGCGCCGCCGCCGTCGACCTGGACGTCCGCGTCCACCGCGCCCGCGACCAGGAGCTCGAGGTACAAGGACAGGTTCGGGATGACGGAATAACCCGCCGCGATGGCGAGAGAGGCCCCGTTGCCGTCGTACTCGGCGATGTGGCCCTCGCCGTGGGACGTCAGGGTTGGCGAGCAGAACCCGATCTGCATGCGCAGGTACCCACCGTCGTGGGTCTCGACGCCGGGCGGCTTGCGAAAGGGATCGGAGCCGTATGGCGGGGGGAATGACCCCACCGGGGACGGCCCGGCCGGCCGCGGATAGCCCGGCGCCGGGGTTGGGTACGCAGGGGGATAGCCCGGCGGGGGGTAGCCCGCTGGCGGGTAGGCCGGCGGCGGGTACCCGGGCGGCGGCGGATAACCCGGGGGCGGGTAACCCGCGGGCGGCGCGGGCGGCGCGGGCGGAGGGGGCGCCCAGGGATCCGGAACCGCAGGCTGCGCCAGCACCGGCGTCATTGCCACCAGGGTCGCGCCCACCCCGGAGATGACCGCGCCCAGCAATCGATTCCTGCCGGTGATCTTCATCGGATTCCTGCCGACCGCCCCACCCAGGAAACCACGAAAACGCCGCCAACTCCATGCCTCCCCGCCGACCCGGACAACAGATCCGGGCGGGAGATCTGACCAGGCACGAGAGCTGAGCGCGGTCAGCCCGGGAGCTTGGCGAGGAGATCCTCGTGCGGCGCCGGAACGATCTCGGTGCCGGCCAGCAGCGCGCCGTCGATGGCCCCGGCGGCCGCCTCGACCGCGGCCTCGATCTCCGACAGTGGACCCGACAGCGTGAAGTAGCCCTTGCCGCCGATGCCGCGCCCGAGCTGCATCTCGACGATGCGCACGGCGGCCGCCTTGACCGCGGCGTCGGCGGCCAGGATGGTGGCGGCGACGGTGGTGGTCTCGACGGCGGCGAAGGAGTCGATGGCCGCCGGCGGGATGGCGCCGCCCACCGCCGGGCCGATCTGCGCGTGGGCGTTGGGCAGGAACAGCTTGTCGACCAGCCGGTCGCCGGCGACCGCCAGCCCGGCGCGGAAGGCCTCATCGACGTCGGCCACCTGGCCGGTGATCAGCACCAGGAACTTGCCCGGACTGACCGGGCGGCACTCGGCCAGCGCGACCGGCGCGCGCTTGACCATGGCGTCGGCGACGGGATAGCCGCGCGCTATCGACGACAGCTCGACCAGGGCCAGCGCCGGGTCGTTTTCTCCGCCCGCGCTCATACGAACCGGAAGTATTCCTTGAGCGTGCAGCGCCGCTCGCGCGTGAAGTTGAGGACGGTGGTCAACCCTTCCCCGGTCGGCGACGCGATGGTGAACGACGTGTAGCCCTCGCCGCCCAGACCCAGCCCGGCCAGGTTGGAGGCGTTCTTCACGAAGATCGAGCTGTTGATGGTGCGCGCCATGGCGTGCAGGTGCTCGATGTTGCGCGAGTACATCACCGCGGTGTGGCCGAAGCCGTGCTCGACCCGCTTGGCCATGGCGATGGCCTCGGTGGCGTCGGGGACGCGCACCAGCGGCAGCACCGGCATCAGCATCTCGAGCTGCACGAAGGGGTGCTTCTCGTCGACCTCGGCCATGACCAGGCGCAGCTCGTCGCCGGCGTGGATGCCGATCTGCTTGGCGATCACCCCGGCGTTCTTGCCGATGAAGTCCTTGTTGGGGTGGCTGCCGCCCTCCCTTGCCGGGTGCAGCACCACCTTCTCCAGCTCGCGCAGCTGTCGCTCGTTGACGAACACGCATCCGTTCTTGGCCAGCCGCTCCTTGAGGGCGTCGGCGATCGCGGCCACGGCGATCACCTCCTTTTCGGCCGTGCAGATGATGTTGTTGTCGATCGAGGCGCCGAGCACGATGTTGCGGGCCGCGTTGTCCAGGTCGGCGGTCTCGTCGACCACCGCGGGCGGATTGCCGGGGCCGGCGGCGATCACCTTCTTGCCGGCGTTCATCGCGGTCTTGACCACCGCCGGCCCGCCGGTGACCACCAGCAGGCGCACGCCCGGGTGGCGCATCAGCTCCTGCGCGCTCTCGATGGTCGGCTTCTCGACGCAGCAGAGCAAGTTCTCGGGCCCGCCCGCGCCGACGATCGCCTCGTTGAGCAGGTGCACGAACCAGGCGCTGGTGCGCGCGGCGTAGGGGTGGACGTTGAACACCACGGCGTTGCCGCCCGACACCATGCTGATGGCGTTGTTGATGACGGTCTCGGTCGGGTTGGTGGTGGGGGTGATCGATCCGATCACGCCGTAGCTCGCGCGCTCGATGATGGTCAGGCCGTGGTCGCCGGAGAAGGCGATCGGCCGCAGGAGCTCGGGACCGGGCGTCTTGTCGATGCACAGGCGGTTCTTCTGGATCTTGTCGTCGACCCGGCCGTATCCGGTCTCGGCGACCGCGTGGCGCGCCAGCTCGGTGACGTGAGCGCGCGCGCTCTCGCGCATGGCCGCGACCCAGCGCGTGCGCGCCTCCAGCGACGACGACTCGTTCTGCTCGTAGGCGCGGCGCGCGGCGCGCACGGCGGCGTCGACGTCGGGGAACACCCCGCGCCGCCCGCGCGGCACGTCGACGTCGCGGCGGCGGGCGGGCGCAGGCGCGGGCGGGGCGGGCGCCGTCCCCGATCCGCCGTAGCCGGGCGGCGGGTTGCGCACCGCCTCGGCCGGCGACGCCGGCACCTCGCCGATGCGCGCCAGCACGCGTTCGACGATCTCCTGGATCCGGGCCTCGTCCACGGCGCGACGAGTGTATCTTCAATTCCCGGGTTTGAAACCGCGATGTCACCGGATGATCCCCGCATACCCGCCGGCGCCGCCTCGGCCGCCGATTCGCCCGAGCTCACGGCGCTGCTCGCCCACGCCCGCGCGCTGATCGGCGTCGAGCTCGACGAGATCGCGGAGGGGCTGGGGCTGCCGGTTCCGCCGGGCCTCGTCCGCACCAAGGGCTGGTCGGGGCAGATCCTGGAGCGCGAGCTGGGCGCGGCCGCCGGCGGCATCCGCGGCCCCGATTTCGCCGCGCTGGGCGTCGAGCTCAAGACCGTGCCGGTCGACGCCAGCCTGGCGCCGCGCGAATCGACGGCGGTGTGCCAGATCGATCCGATCGCGATCGCCGCCGATTCCTGGGAGACCAGCTACGTGCGCCAGAAGCTGCGGCGGGTGCTGTTCGTCGCGCTGCAAGTGGCCGAGGACGACGATTCGGTCGGGGCGCGCCGGGTCGCCGCCGTGCGCCTGTGGTCGCCCGACGCGCGCGAGGAACGCGCCCTGCGCGACGACTTCGACCTGTTCGTGCGCGGCTACTTCCGGCGCGGGCGCGCCGACGAGATCAGCGGGCACCTCGGCCAGGTGTTGCAGGTCCGTCCCAAGGGGCGCAACGCGCGCGACCTGCGCGCCGGCTACGACGCCCAGGGCCGCCCCACCCGCGTGGGCAAGTGCGGCTTTTACCTGCGACCGGGCTTCGTTGCCGCCATCCTCAAGAACGGCTCGCTGTAGCTCCGGTCGTCAGAGCCTGGTGAAGGAAAGGGCCTCGGACCTCGGACCTCGGACCTCGGACCTCGGACTTCGGACCTCGGCCGGTTGCCTCTCCCCCCGAGGTCTGAAGCCGGAGGCCCGAGGCCTGATCAACCCTTCGAGTCGGCGCGGCCGAGCGGCAGCACCATGTCGACGTTGACGTGCGGGCGCGGGATGATGTGCACCGACACCATCTCGCCGATGCGTTCGGCGGCGCGCTGGCCGGCCTCGGTGGCGGCCTTCACCGCGGCGACGTCGCCGCGTACGATCGCGGTCACGAAGCCCCCGCCGATCTTTTCATAGCCGACCAGCTCGACCTTCGCCGCCTTCACCATCGCGTCCGCGGCCTCGACCATCGCGACAAATCCCTTGGTTTCGATCATTCCGAGCGCGTCTGCCATGGGTTCTCCTCTTGTCTCCTCTATTTATCCACGAACTTCTCGCCGGCGCGGCCCGACAACCCCTCGATGGCGGCGATGGCCGCTGCCGCCGCCGCATCGATCTCCGCCTCCGGTCCCGACAGCCACAGCCGCCCGAAGGCACCGTAGGGCTGGACCTGGATGAGGTAGATGTGCGCGGCCTTCTCAGCCTCGTTGGCGGCGTAGGCGACGTAGCCGGCCGGGTCGGTCTCCAGCAAGAAGAGCGACTGCCCGGGCAGGATCATCATCCCCTGCGAGTTGCGGTTGATGATCTGCGCCTGCGTCGGCTCGATCGACCGGATGATCTGGTTGGTGACCACCTTGGGCTTGATGCGGTCTTCCTCGCGCAGCTCGAGGTGGTGAAGGATGGCGGCGCCGGCGTCGCGCACGTCACCCTGGTCGTCGGCGTGAACCTCGAGCAACCCGTAGGCGCGTTCGACAATCTGAAGGGCAGGTACGACCCGCGTCGCCTTGAGCGCGACGTCGGTCACTCGGTTGATGGCGATGCCCGGCGCGATCTCGACAAACAGCGACGCCTGTCCCGGCACGGGCAGGAAACCACGGGCCGTCTTGCCCATGAAGCTGGCCAGCTGCGCCTGCAGCGCGTCCAGGAACGTGTAACAGCGAAGGGTGGTGGATGCCATGGCTCTGGTACGACAGGTCGCTGCGCAAAGCTACACGAGCTGGTAATTTATCGCCATGCTCGCCCGCGCCATCCCCTGGTACCTCTGGTGCGCGCTGCTGTCGTCGTCCACGGTCGCCATCGGCGTGCACTGGGACATCGCCTGGCACCGCTCGATCGGGCGCGACACCTTCTGGTCGCCGCCGCACATCATGATCTACGCGGCCGCGGTGCTGGCGGCGCTGGCTTCGGGCTCGCAGATCCTGCGGGCCACCTTGGCGCGGCGTCCGGGCGGCGGCGCCGCCGGAGCCGGGGCCGGGGCCGGGGCCGAGAGTGACGGCTCGGCGACGGTGCGGGTCCTGGGATTTCGCGGGCCGCTCGGCGCCTTCATCACCGCCTGGGGCGGTATCACCATGCTGACCTCGGCCCCCTTCGACGACTGGTGGCACAACGCCTACGGCCTGGACGTCAAGATCCTGAGCCCGCCGCACGTGGTGCTGGCCATCGGCATCGGGGCGATCCACGTCGGCGTGCTGATCTTCGTGCTCGGGCGACTGAACCGGGTCAGCGGGCGCGCGCGCCAGGCGCTGACCACCGGCTTTCTGTGGGTGGGCGCGATGCTGATCGCGGCGCTCATGACCCTGTTCATGGAGCGCACCGTGCGGCCTTTCATGCACGGCGCGCCCTTTTACCGGATCATCGCCGCCATCGTACCGCTGCTGTTCGCGGCGGTGGCGCGCGGGTCCGGGCACCGCTGGGGCGCCAGCATCGCGGCCGGTTTCTATTCGCTGTTCCTGCTGGCGCTGCTGTGGATCCTGCCGCTGGTGCCGGCGGAGCCGAAGCTGGGACCGGTGACGGTTCCGGTCACTTCGCTGGTGCCGCCGGAGTTCCCGCTCTTGCTGATCGTGCCGGCGCTGGCGCTGGATCTGTTGTGGGCGCGCACCGCCGACTGGTCGCGCGGCCGCCAGGCGCTGGCCGGCGGCGCGCTGTTCGTGGCCTTGTTCTTCGCGGTGCAGTGGCCATTCGCGACCTTCCTGATGTCGCCGGCCGCGCGCAACTACTTCTTCGGCGCGATCTACTTCGATTATTTCACCCCGCCTCAATCGCACTACTGGCGCTACCAGTTCATCCCCCACCCGTCGGGCCCGGCCGCGTTCCTGACCGGGGCGGTGACGGCGACGGCGATCGCCGTCATCGGCACCTGGCTGGGCATCGGCTGGGGAAACTGGATGCGACGGATTCATCGTTGAGGCGGGACACACGCGACCGCGTCCGGGTGCCCGCTGTCCTGGTGACGTGGGCCGCGCTCGCCGCGGTCACCGCGCCGGCGCCTGCCCAGGCGCACGTCAACAGTCCCGACCTGTTCCACGAAGGGATGGCCGGCCCCTACCGCCTGCTGGTCACCATTCGACCGCCCGACGTCATCCCCGGCGTGGCCGCCATCGAAGTCCTGGCGACCCGCCCCGACGACCTGCGCCAGGTGACGCTGGTCCCGATCCCGATCGGGGGTCCTGGCGCCAAGACGGCGCCGGTCGCCGACGTCGCCGTGCGCGCGCCCGAGGACCCGCGGCTGTACCGCGGCACGCTCTGGTTGATGGCGCCCGGGTCGTGGCAGGTGCGCATCCACGCCGACGGACCCCGAGGCGCGGGCGATCTGGCCGTGCCCGTACCGGCGCTGGCTTTGCGCACCAAGGCCATGCAGGCGGGCCTGGGCGTGATGCTGCTGGGGTTGCTGGCTTTCCTGTCGGCGGGCCTGATCGGCATCATCGGCGTCGCCGTACGCGACGCGCCGCTGCCCGCGGGCGCCACGCCCGATCCGGCGCGCCGGCGCCGCGCGCGCATCGCGCAGCTGGCGACTGCGCTGTTGCTGGCCGCGGCGTTCTGGGCTGGCGGCTCGTGGTGGGGGCGCGAGCACGCATTTTATCGACGGCTGATCTACCGGCCACCCGAGCTGGCGGCGGTCCTGGACGGCGACCGCAGGCTGTCGCTGACCTTGTCCGATCCGGGCTGGATCGCGTCCCCCCGACTGGGCGATCTGCTGCCCGACCACGGGCACCTCATGCACCTGTTCGCGGTGCGGCTGCCGGCGCTGGACGCGATCGCGCACCTGCATCCGAGCCAGGACCAGCACAATCATTTCACCCAGACGCTGCCCGCGCTGCCCGCCGGCAGCTACGCGCTGTTCGCCGACGTGGTGCACGCCAACGGGCTGGCCGAGACCGCGACCGCGACCCTGACCGTGGGGGCGGGCGGCAGCGCTCCGGCCCCCGGCGATGACGCGGTCGGGGTCGCCCCACCCGTGGGCGCCGGCAGCGACGGCAGCGCGGCGGTCACCCTGGCCGACGGCACGCGCGTGCTGTGGGTGCGGGACGCCGCCCCCGGTGGCGCGCCGGCGCCGCTGGTGGCCGGGCGCCCGGGCTGGTTCCGCTTCCGCGTGCAAGACCGCGCGGGCGCGCCGGCGACCGACCTGGCGCCGTACATGGGCATGGCGGGCCACGCGGTGTTCTTGAAGAGCGACCACAGCGTGTTCGCCCACGTCCACCCGTCGGGCTCGGTGCCGATGGCCGCGCTGGGTCTGGTGGCGCCGGCGGGCGCCGACCCGCACGCCGGCCACGCCATGCACCAGCCGGCGCTGCCGCCCGAGATTGCCTTCCCCTACGCCTGCCCGCAACCCGGTGACTACCGCATCTTCGTCCAGTTCCGCCGCGGCCAGGTGATCGAGACCGCGGCGTTCGACGCGCGGGTGCGCTAGCCCGGCCGCGGGCAGAAATTCGGCGCGCCGGTGTCGATCTCCCGGGCGCCGGTTCGTCGTCTGGTTGATGGCAACGCGAGCTCTCATGGCGATGAACGCCGGCGGTACCGCGCTACTGGCGGCCACGCTTCTCGCCGTCGCACGGGCCATCCAGCGGGCCGCCTTCAGCCACCCGAGCGTCGTGGCCGCCGGCATCACGCCCGAGACCATCGTCGCCGCCTGCGGCACGGCCCGGGCGGCCCTGGCCAGGGTCGCGCGGCTGGCAGCCCGGTTTGCCGCGCCGATGCTGCGCGGCTTTCAGAAGAGCCAGGCGCCGCGCGCCATCAGGGCGGCGACGAAGGGGATGATCACCACGATCGCCACCTCGAGGTCATTGAGTCGGATGAGCGTCGGCAGCGGCGAGCCGGCGACCGGATCAGCGCCGCGGCCCCGGATCTTGCGCCAGCGGATGAAAGTCACCATCGGCAACAGCTCCAGCGCCACCACCACAGCGAACAGGCCCATCTTCGTATAAAAGAACCCGTTGCGCAGATAGAACGCGGACGCCCGGTCCAGGCCCGCCAGGACCCGCGGCACCCCGGTGGCGATCCACAGCAGAGCCGCGACGCCCCATCCGGCGTCGGCGCGCAAGACCGCGGCCAGCGCCTCGCTATCCTGGGGCGCAAGGCGCAGCTGGCGCAGCCGCACCCCGCGCGCGAACACGCTGCCCAGGCCGAGGGCCAGGGCGAGATAGTGAACGGCGGCGAGCAACGCACGGATCAGCATGCCGGGACTATGCCGCAGTCCGCGCCGGCGCGGGAGAGCCTGCGCCCGCTTGCGCCGATCGAGGTCTCGATCGAAATGAAACCGATGGCCTGGCCGGTCCGCCCCTGGTCGCGCCGGTACGAGAAGAAGCGCGCCCGCTCGCAGCTGGTGCACTCCGGACCGGCGTCGACGCTGGACGCGGGCACGCCCTCGGCTTGCAGCAGCAACACGTTCACCCTCTTGAGATCGACGTGGGCGCGGCCGCGCGGACCGGGGCGGATCGCGCCGGCGGACGCCGCGCCCGGAATCAGCTGCTCGACGACGGCGACCACCTCGTCGCCGACCTCGAAGCAGCAGACGCCGATGGCCGGACCCAGCGCCACGCGCAGATCGCCGGGCCGCGCGCCCAGATCGCCGCACAGCGCCCGCACCGCCGCGGGCAGCACGCCGGCGACGGTGCCGCGCCAGCCTGCGTGCACGGCCGCGAAGGCGCCCGTGCGCGGGTCGGCGATCAACGCCGGGACGCAGTCGGCGACGTAGGCGCCGAGCGCCAGCCCCGCGGCGTCGCTGTAAAGCGCGTCGGCCTCGATCGCGGCGACGGTGTCGATGCTGTCGCCGGCGCGCACCCGCACGGCGGAGGCCCCGTGTACCTGGCGCGCGACGAAGATCCGATCCGCGCCGGCGGCGGCCAGCAGACGGCGCTGGTTCTCGACGACATTGACGCGCGCGTCGCCCCACTTGCTGCCCAGGTTCAGCGAATCGTACGGCGGCCGGCTGACGCCGCCTCGGCGCGTGGTGAAGCCGTGATGAAAGCGCGCGGGGATGATCTCCGAGCGCACCAGCGGCACCTGCGCGCCGCCGCCCACGTCGACCAGGTCCTCCCTCATCCGCGCGCCCGCAGCGCCTCCAGCGCCTGCTGGAAATCGGGTGGCGGCGGCGCGGTGAAGCTCAGCTTGCCGCCGGTGGCCGGGTGCACGAAGGCCAGCGTGCGCGCGTGCAGCGCCTGCCGCCCCAGCCGCTCGGCGATGGCGCGCAGCCCGGCGTCGCGCGGCACCCGCCCGTAGGTGCGGTCGGCCAGCAGCGGGCAGCCCATGGCCGCCAAGTGTACCCGCACCTGGTGGGTGCGTCCGGTCTCGAGCTGGGCCTCGATGCGCGCGGCGCCATCGAAGCGCTCGGCGACGCGCCAGTTGGTGACGGCGCGCCGCCCTTCCTTGACCCGGATGGTGAACTTCTTGCGGTCGCGCGGGTCGCGCCCGTGCAGGGTGTCGATGCGGCCGCCGGGCGCGGGCGGCCGCCCGACCACCAGCGCATCGTAGAGCCGCTCGATATCGTGCGCCTTGAAGGCGGCGCCGAGCGCCTTCATGGTCTGATCGTCCTTGGCGATCACCAGCAGCCCTGAGGTGTCCTTGTCGATGCGGTGGACGATGCCAGGCCGCAGCTCGCCGCCGATGCCGCGCAGGTCCTGGCAGTGCGCCAGCAGCGCGTTGACCAGCGTGCCCGCCTGGTGACCGGGCGCGGGGTGGACCACCAGGCCGGCCGGCTTGTCGATCACCACCAGCCAGCGGTCTTCGTGGACCACCGAAAGCGGGATGTCCTCGGCGGCGAGCTCGGTCGTCTCGACGGGCGGCGGCGTCCACAGGACGACGTCGCCGGCGCGCAGCTTGCGCGAAGGCGGCAAGGCGGCGTCGTTGACGGTGACCGCGCCCTGCCCGATCTGGCGCGTGAGCTGAGAACGCGATACCTCCGGGATCGCGCCGGCCAGGAACAGGTCCAGGCGCATCCCCGCCGCGTCGGGACCCACCACCAGCCGCCGCGTGGCCGCGCCTACCAGATGCGCGATTTGATGTGACCCTTGGACTTCAGCATCACGTCGACCAGCGCGCGCTCGTACTGGTTCAGCGCATAGATCTCGGGCGTGACCCGGCTCTTGAACAGCACCCGCCCCTCTTCGATCTCATCGCGCATGACATCGAACAAGGTGTCCTTCTCGATCCCCTGCAGGATCTTGGCCTCGTGATAGAGCGTGAGGTCCGAAGCGATCGCCCGCGCGAGCTGGCGCGCGCGCTCCGGCTTGTCGATGAGGGCCATGGCTGGAATTTACAACAGCTGGCTAGGTGGCTGACCTAGAGCGCGATCGGTCCGCCGAGCTGGTCGACCTGCAGGGGCTCGTCCCAGTCCAGCCGGCGCACCCCGACCTTGCCGCCTTCGACGTAGACCACCTCCAGCTGCACCGTCATCACGGGCTGCGTCGGCGACCGGCGAGGCAGCTCGAGGTCGATGATCTGGCCGGGACGCTCGTCGCCCAGGGGATTGACCAGCAGCAAGCCATCGGAAGAAACGTTTTTAACTCTGCGTAGATAGCGAGCGCCGTCCACAACCTCGACGCCATAGAAATCGGCCGGCTGGCGGCGCAGCGTCCGGCGTTCGGGCGACGCCGAGGGCAATAGCGGGGATAGAGGAGCCCAGAATCGTTCGCGTGGGGTGCAGGCGGGCCCCCCGTCGCCGCCCATCGCGGGAGGTTCGGAACCCTCTGAGGGTTCTGAAAAAAATCGAGTACCCATGTGTACGTCTACTAACTACAGGCGACCCCACTCCGCGTCAAGTTTCTGCGCGACGCACCCCGGCATGGTGAACGTCGCTTGGCGTCGCGACGTCCTAGCCAGTACGCTCACGCTGAGGTCTTTCGACATGAACCGCACGCCCCTGTCGCTCCCCATCTTCCTGGTTTCGCTGGTCGCTGCCGCCCTGCCCGTCGCGCGCGCGCACGCCGACGGCGCCACCCACGAGATCCGCAAGACCGACGCCAAGGTCGCCGCCGGCGGCCAGGCCAGCGCCGGTCTGACCATCGCCGGCAAGAACGGCTGGCACGTCAACGCCGAAGCCCCGATCACCGTGTCGCTGGTCAGCGGGGACGCGGCGCTGACCGTCCCCAAGGCCAAACTGAGCCGCGCCGACCTGGCCGAGAGCACCAGGGAGACCGCGCGCTTCGACATCCCGGTCAGCGCCGCCGCCGGCACCGCCGCCGGCACCAGGACCATCAATGCCGAGGCGAAATTCGTGATGTGCCAGGAGAGCGCCTGCAAGCCGGTCAAGGAGACCCTGGCGCTCAACGTCGAGATCACGCCCGCCGACGCCGCGCCCGCCGCCAAGGGCAAGGCCGGCGGCAAGGCCAAGACCAAGATCAAGTAGCGCCGAGCCAGGCTACTTGAAGGTCTTCACGATCGTCGACACCTTGCGCGAGACGCTGCGATCCAGCGCGCCGACCACCACCACGCACAGGCGCTCGCGACGGATCACCCGCCGGGCGACGCGCCGGATATGGTCGGGCCGTACCCGGTCCAGCTCGCGCGCGCGCTGCTCCTGCGAGCGCGGCCGCGCGTACAGCTCGGTGCCGCCGAACCACCCGCACAGGCTGTCGAGATCGTCGTAGCAGGCCTCGAGGTCGGCGCGAAAGCGGCGCTTGGCCTTGTCGAGCTCGGCGTCACTCACCAGCTCGTCGCGGAAGCGCCCCAGGATCGACAGCCCCTCGCCGACCAGGTCGGGCAGCTTGGCGTGCGCGCACGCGGCGTCGATCTCGATGAGCGCGCTGTCGTGGTACGAGCAGAGGTTGCCCGAGACCGAGTAGGCCAGCCCCTTCTGGTCGCAGATCTGGTAGTGCAGGCGCGTCGACATGCCGTCATCCAGCACGCGCGCCAGCGCGCGCAGCGGCAGGTAGTCGGGATCGCTCTCGGGCAAGGCGTGAAAGAGGATCTGCACCTGGGTCTGCGCCGACTCGTTGTGGATCACCCGGAAGCGCGGCCCGGCCGAGGGCAGGCGCGGCGCCGACGGCCGCGACGCGTGCCCGCGCTTGACGGCCGCGAAGGCGACGCGCGCCAGCGGCTCGACGCGCGCGTGGCGGAACGGACCGGCGACGCACAGCACCATGTTGGCGGCGCCGTAGAAATGCTCGAAGTGGGCGCGCACGTCGCTGACCGCGAAGCGGCGCACGTTGCGCAGCGGACCGGTGATGGTGTAGCCGAGCGGGTGCCCGTCCCAGGCGGCCAGGCGCGCCAGGTCGTCGAGGTTGACGTTGCGGCCGTCGTCGTCCAGGTCCTCGAGGATCTCCTCGATGATGATCTGGCGTTCGAGATCGATGTCGCGGAATGACGGCGTCGCGAACAGGTCGCCCATGATCTCCAGCCCGCGCGGCAGCTCCGCCGGCTGCAGCGGGATCTGGTAGAGCGAGTAGTCCCGCCCGGTCTCGGCGTAAAGGGTGCCGCCGATCTCCTCGATGGCCAGGTTGAGCGCGAACGAGTTGGGGAACTGCGACGAGCCCCGGAACAGCATGTGCTCGACGAAATGGGACAGGCCATTGGTACGGGGCGTCTCGTAGCGCGACCCGGCGCGTACGTAGAGCGAGATCGCCGCCGTGTGCAGGTGCGGGGTCTCGACGGTGACCAGGCGTAAGCCGTTGGGCAGCCGGGAACGCCCGACCAGGTAGGGCGGCCGGCGCAGCCGCGGCAGGGCCAGGGAAAGCGGGCGCGGATGAGGCGTCGGGCGGGCGGGCAGAGCCCGTGCGGAAGAGGAAGAGGACGAGGACGACGACGACGACGACGACGACGACGGAGACGCCGAGGGGGCACGCATCTTGGGTGGGAACGGCATGAATGTGTCAGTCCTGAAGCGGCTGGGGTAAGTTAAAATCGGGGTTTGGCCGTGAGCGAAGTCATCGAGGATACGCGGGTCGGCCTGATCGGCAAGACCATCGGACGATACCGCGTCACCGCCGAGCTGGGGCGCGGGGGCATGGCGACGGTCTACCGCGCCCACGATCCCCAGCTGGGACGCGACGTCGCCATCAAGGTCATGCACGGCGCCTTTGCGGGGCGGGCCGAGCTGGAGGCCCGCTTCCGGCGCGAGGCACGCGCCGTGGCGGGCATCAAGCACGACGGCATCGTCAACGTGTTCGACTTCGCACCGGCGGCCGCCGGCGAGCCCGGCTACATCGTCACCGAGCTGGTCGAGGGGCCGACCCTGCGGGCGGTGATGGACCGGCAGAGTGGGCGCCTGCTGCCCGAGATCGCGGCGCTAGTGGCGGTGCGGCTGGCGGGCGCGCTGGGCGCGGCGCACACGCGCGGCATCGTGCACCGCGACGTCAAACCCGACAACGTCATGTTCGACCTGGCGCGGCCGTCGACGGTGCGCGTGCTGCTGACCGACTTCGGCATCGCCCACATGACCGAGGCCGACACCATGACCGCCACCGGCGCCATCGTCGGCTCGCCGATCTACATGTCGCCCGAGCAGGCGCGCGGGCAGGACATCGGCCCGGCTTCGGACGTGTTCTCGCTGGGCGTGCTGCTCTACCACGTCACCACTGGCCGGCCGCCGTTCACCGGGCGCGATCCGCTGACCGCGATCGCCGCCATCCTGCGCGGTGAGTTCCTGCGCCCGTCGCAGGTCGACGGCCACGTCGGTCCGGCGCTGGAGGCGGTGATCTTGCGCTGCATGAAGACCGCGCCCGGCGAGCGCTACCCCGACGGTAACGCCCTGGCGGCCGCGCTGGGCGAGATCGCCGGCGGGGTCGAGAAGCTGCTGGGCGTCGGCGAGGGCGACGCGGGCGCGGCGCTGCGCCGGTTCTTCGACCGGCCCGCATCCGGAGACGAGGCGCCGCTGGTGGCCGCCCTGCGTCCGCAGGTCGCCGAGCAGGCCTTCGAGCAAGCGCGCCGCCATCTGCGGCGGCGCGAGCTGGCGCGCGCGCTGGCCGAGATCAACCGGGTCTTCGCCTACGCGCCCGGGCACGCCGGCGCACAGGCCCTGCTGGCGGGGATCACCCGGCGGCGGCGCGCCGGCAAGCTGGTCGCCGCCGGGGTGCTGGCGGCCGCGGTCGCCAGCATCGGCGTCGTGGGCGCGCGCCACTGGCGGGTGGCGCGCGGAGAACCGGCGGAAGCCGGGGCTGCATCGGCGACGGCAACAGCGACGGCAACGGCGATGGCGGAGACAACGGCGCGCGCGGTCACGCCCGCGCCGACCGCAGGCCGCGCCGAGCCGAAACCAGGGCTGGCGACGGTCAACCTCCCGGCGGGGGATTCCGCGCATACGCCGGCGGCCGGGGCGTCGCCGCCGGGCGCCGCGCACCTGGCGGCGACCGCGCGCACGAAGCCGACCGGCCGGAGCCACGGCGCCGGCGCCGTCAAGTTGGCGGCCGCCACCACGGCGCCGGCCCCCCACCCGCTGCCCTCGCCGCCCGCACAGCCTGTCGCCACCGGGACGACCGCGGCGGCGCCAGCTCCGGACCTCGCGCCCGGCCTGCTGGCGGCGGCCCCGACACGGGCGGCAACCGGACCGGGCAGCGCAGCGCCGCGCGCCCCGCCGCCGGCGACCGGCGTGCCGCCGGCGACCGGCGTGCCGCCCGCACCCGGCGTGCCGCCCGCACCCGCGGCCATGGCACCGCCGGTCGGTGCCATGGCCCCCGCCCCGGCACCGTCGGCCAGCCTGGTGCTGCGCGCCTCGCAGGGCTTCTGCTCGCCGTCGATGGACGACCGCCCGGCGACGATCCACCCCAGCTACGATCACGTCGCCTCGGGCGTGCACCGCATCTTTTGCACTCTGCCCGGCCGGCCCAGGACCTTCGTTGCAGACTATGATCTGCGCGCCGGAAGCCACGCGAATCTGGTGATCGTGCCCGGCGCCGACGGACAACCCACCCTGTCCCGCCCCGATTGAACGCCCTCGTTCGGCGGGCGCGACCTTGCGGAGAACGTGATCCGGACAACATCGTCGTGGTCCGGGCTGGTCGGTCGCCAGAACGAACCCTGGCGTCGTCTGAATCCCGTGTACAATCCGCCCCTCCGAGGTGGCGCCCGCCTTGCAGCAGGCAGCAATCCTCTTGATGAGAATGATCAGAGCGACGGCGACGGTGGTGCTTTGGGTCTTGTCGGCAACTGCGGTGGCAGGGCTGGCGACCGCGGCCCCCGCGCACGCAAAGCCCAGCAAGCCCGGGTCGAAAGCCGGAAGCGAGACCCCCGCGAAGGAGAGCGCGCCCGCGGCGGCCGACACTGGCGGCGCCCGGCCCGCGGAGACCGACGGCGGCAAAGAGAAAGGCAGCAGGCCGACATCACCGCCCGATCGCGAGCCACCCGCTGACCGCGACGCGACCGAGGATGGCGCGCCGCCGGCCGGCCCCGGCGCGCCCGCCGCCCGGCCGCGCCCGAACCAGCCGCCGCCCGAGCCGTCCCTGGTCGCGCCCGAAATGGAAGCCACCCTGGCACTCGAGCGCGCGCGCGCCGCATACGAGTACGGCGACATGGAGATGGTCGTCGACTCCGCGCGCATCGTCGCCGACGGCCGCTCTCGCCCGACCGCCATCCAGCGCATCCAGGCCCTGCGCTTCCTGGGCATCGGCCTTTACCTGACCGGACGTGCCGAGGGCGCCGAGGCCGCATTCTTCGAGCTCTTGCGGCAAAAGCCCGCCGCCAAGCTCGACCCGACTCACACCCGCCCCGACGTCGTCGCCTTCTTCGAGAGCGTGCGCGCCCGCCACCACAGCGAGATCCAGCAAGCCCGCCCCGGCAAGTACTTCGTGCTCGCCTTCTTGCCGCCCGCCGGCCAGTTCCAGAACGGCGACCGTGCCCGCGGCATCACCCTGGCTGCCGTCGAAGCCGTCTCACTCGGCGTCGCGATCGGCACCTACGCCCAGCTCAAATCCTGGCAGAAGCGCGACGACCTCACCTTCCCCGGCCACAACGACGACGCCCACACCCTCAAGACCCTCAACAACCTGTCCGTCGCCATCTTCGCCGCCACCGTCGCCGTCGGCATCATCGATGGCATCGCCAACTTCCACCACGTCGACGACGAGCCCCCCCTGGCCTGGCTGACCCCGAATGGCCTCGGCCTCCGCTTCTAATCTTTCGCGCCCCGCGCGAACGACGCGTCCGCTAGACTGCGCCGCAAAACAAAGGCGGGTAGCTCAGTGGTAGAGCAGGGTCTTTACACGGCTCGGGTCGCAGGTTCAATCCCTGTCCCGCCTACTTGAATTATCGCTGACTCGCCGGGCGCGGCGGCCTCGGAATGCTCGTCGTCGAGGCAGATGGAGAGGTTGAGGCCGCCCGTGACGCGATAGGAGCGGCCGTCCGGCGTCAAAACGAGCGGCGGCATGTGACGGGCCAGAAGCTTAGATTTCTGCGAGAAGCCGGCATTCGGTTTCGACTGCGTCACGAGAATATCATTCGAATCTTCCACGCCGGGACCCTTCCGGACGGCCGTCCCTTCATTCGGATGGAGAGGTTTTCCGGGGAAACGCTTCAGGACTTCCTAGACGCCCGCCCCGTCACTGTCGAGGAGAGCGTGGGGATCGTGGGACGCTTGGCTTCTGCCCTCGAGCACGCCCATGCTCGATCCATCTATCACCGTGACCTCAAACCATCGAACGTGCTGGTGAGCGCGTCTCTGGATGAGTTGCGTTTGATCGACTTTGGGCTCGGCATACTCGTCGAGGAAGCCGTTGCACGCTCTCGTCTCACCACGTCTGCGCACCAATTCGGCGGCGCCTACTCTGCCCCAGAATTGCTGGAGAACGCCAAGGTCGTAGGTCCTCACCTGGATGTCTATTCACTGGGCGCCGTATGGTTTCGGCTCCTGGCCGGCAGAGCACCACAGGGAACCGGAATCGATCAGGCGATCGAGGTGTGCGACCTGCACCCCGATCTTAAAACTTTGCTGCGTCGCTGCCTGTCAGCTCCCGCGGATCGCCCCTCCATGCGCGACGTGCTCAACCAACTCCGAAGCTGGCACCGCTCGCATGTTGGCGTAAACCCCGGCGGAGGGAAGCGGTGATTCAGACGTGCTAAGCCGCTGGCCTCAGAGAAGACGTACCCAACGACGCGCGGTGGACGATCGCCAGCAAGGTCGGCGGCGCTGGAGACAGGCGCATCCGGCCGCCACAGTGTTTGCATGGGGTACCGCCTCGACGAAGCGCTTCCGATCGTGAAACCAAAATGCAGTTCACGGTACATGCCTTCGCTGCATCGCAATCCGGGTGATGAAACTTCATACTCCGAGTATTGAATGCCACGATGGGATCGGTACCGGCAGCCAAAGGCGACCCTCGAGCGAACGAGGCCAATCTGGGCGCCGATTGCGAGGAAAACGAATGCTAAGAGAACCAGCTTGGTGGACGACGACAGTCGTGGGCCCATGTGGCTCCCTCCGGAAGCGTTGACGCGATGACGCAGCCCCCCTGGCATGCCGCCGCTCACCCGCCCCGAATTTCCAATCGGCAGGTCTCGTGTCGATCCTGAGTCTTCCGTGCTTCAGCACCAACCTGCGCGGCGGATCGGCGGGGTGGTCTTGCCCTATTCGTCGTCGGCACTCCGGCGAGACGGATGATCGACGGTCCCGGGGCAACTCTGGGACTAAGGCGCCGAAAAATGATCACCATGCCGGCGCGCTTGCGGTTCCGGAGCTGCGCGGGTACTGTTCGCATGCTCAGTATACCCAGTCCATGACCATTCTGGTGCGTCTCGCGAACCTGACCATCCAGCGCTGGTCGCTCGGCGACCGGTGGGATGCCTTGCACTCTCCGGTGCGTGAGGGAGGGGACTGGGGCCTGACCTTCCCGAGCGAACCCTACTGCCAGGTGTTCGACCGGGCGTTTCCCAACCTGCCGAAGAACCCGTGGAAGGTGACCGCGAAGAGTTGCGCCACATATTTTCGAGGCGTCTCGGATGACGACCTTGCGTCGGTCCGGCTTTTCGTCGAGGCCCTCCGCCCGTGCGTAATCATCAAGGATCTCACCGTCGGCAGCGTGGCCCTCGGTTATCGCGCCAGAAAAAGCGGCAGCGGGGACCTCGAACGCACCGAGATTGGGCAGCTCATGCGCGACGCGAAACCGTACACCGGGCCGGCAACCGAAAGCCACCGCAGGGCGGGTACGGAGTTGGCGAACCGGATGTGCGAATTCGTCAGCTCGATGCCGTTCTACAGGGACGTCGATGGATCCGTCGCAGTCCCATCGTCCGATCCCACGAAGGCATTCTCGCTCCCGCGTGGGTTCGCCCACGCACTGGCCAAGCACACCGGCAAGGTCGATCTCAGCGCCGCCCTGACGAAGTTGACGGCGACGCAAGAACTCAAGAATCTGGCCCGTGAAAAGAAGCTCGAGGCGCTGGCGAGTTCAATCGCCGTCGATGAGACTCAAGTGACCGGGAAGTCGATCGTCGTGGTCGACGATCTCTATCAGTCTGGTATCACGATCAACTTCGTCGCCGAAACGCTGCGCCGGGCCGGCGCGAAGGACGTCTTCGGCTTGGCAGCTGTCAAGACGCTCCGTGACGACGACAACCTGCCGAAGACTCCAGCATCCCCACAGACGGATGATGACTTGAGCGACGAGGATCTGTTCTAACTGGTGCCTTGATGGACAAGCTCGAAACCATCCTCACCCTCATGAAGCTTCCCGGTGTCGGCGCGGTACGCCTTCGACGTGCCATTTCCGTTCTGCACGAGGCCCAGGTTCCGATCGAAGAAGCCTTCAGCGAAACTGGGCGTCGTCTGCTGACTACGATGGGGCTGTCACCGTCGGCGCCCCAGTCGGTGATCGGCTCCATCGCTGAGCAGCTTCGACGCGATGAGGTGCACTGCTTCGTTGCACCGTTCCACGATCTCGCACTCTCCGGCTTCGCCCGAAAGAATCTCCCTCCGGTCCTGTTCGTCCGTGGACCAGTCGATCTGATGATGGTTCGTAGCGTCGGCTTTTGCGGATCTCGGAGCGCGACCGACCGTGGCCTGGCCGTCGCCGCCGACATTGCCGAGCAAGTGGCCGGCCAGGACCTCAACGTGGTGAGCGGGGGCGCCAAGGGCGTCGACATGACGGCCCACAGAACGGCCCTTTCGCACGGCGGCACTACGACGGTGATCTTGGCCGAAGGCCTCCTCCAGTACCGGATGAGGCAGGAGCTTCGAGACGTGTTCGATCCTGCGCGCACGCTGCTCGTGAGCGAGTTCTTCCCAGACGACCGTTGGCTAGCTGGCAGGGCGATGCAACGCAACCGTACGATCTGTGCGCTTTCTCGCGCTCTCGTCCTGATCGAAGCACGTTCAACCGGGGGCACCTTTGCGGCGGGCGAGGCCGCCCTCGGCATGGGCCTCCCCCTGTTCACGGCCGACTACAGCTCGCAACACGAGAGCAACGACGGGAATCGCATCCTGTTGGTGCGCGGCGCGGTTCGCCTGCGACAGAGCCGTTCAACAGGGAAAGCGAACCTCACCCAGCTCTTGGATCTCGTCCGCCATCGTGAACCGGCTGCCGAAGTACCCGCGGAATTTTCGACATTGGAACAACAGGATCTTTTCCCTCGGTGAGCGCCATGCCCGAGTCTCAGCCTCGCCAATTTGACCTCGGGCGATTGGGTCGTGAGATCCGATCACCGGGACGAGGACTCTCCGGTCTTCGTGGCGCCAGCCTGGATCAGGATGCGAACGTCGACTTCGTTACCTTGGCGCTCCAGGATCCGTCCTTCTTCTCGATTTTTCCCTCTAGCCTGGCAGGAGGCACCGCGATACCGCACCCCGGTCCGGTTGCTTCGGAACAATAGGCCTGCTTACTCAGGTTCAGTCGTTCGACGAACCGAAAGATATTGTTGCCAGCGGGCCACAGGTGAATTTCGATGACCATGTCATGGCTGCCCGCAGGATCCTTCTTGCTGTCCAGCGGTGCGTCCTGGTGTTCGAGCAGGAAAGCCTGATCGCCGCACGTGTCGCCAGTCGAAAAAAGGACCTCCGCCCTTTTCTTGCGATGGACCACGCCACGAAGGATGGTTTTGCCGTTGCGCCTGGTCCTCTTATCGATCCATCCCTCGTCGATCAAGCGCATGTGGAATACCTTCATTTGGCCGGTTTGTGTGCCTTTGGCCTGCAAAATTGCATCAGCGATTTGGCAGCGGTCTTGAAGTGGGGCGGTGGCCGCCGGCTGTAGTTGAATGGCCGTTAGAAGTGCGCCGAGCAGCGTCATTGTTGATCGCCGCCATAGCCCCAGATGATCATGTTCAGGATGTTCATACGAGTGTGTCGAGCATCGACCTCGTCGTCCCGAATATGATCGATCCCACCTACGCGCGTGTATTTTTCCAGGACTCGTGCCACGGTTTCAGCCAGATGCTTGGAATTGCATCCGAGAATGAGCGCTTGTCGCACACAGTGACAGGCCCGCGCGAGCACCGTGCAGTTACTTGATCACCGCCTCCACCGGCACCCACATCCCGTTTCGATAGTTCGAGTAGGGGTCCGGCCTACGAAGCGCTAACAATTTCGGCAACCTCTGTGGGAAGGGCAGGAGGGGTTCCCGCGAGCCGCGATCGACAAGAGCGAGTCCCGCGCATTCTCTTTCGCGTTTCGTCGGCTACCTCAGAGGTCCGTTCGGGAACTGGTTCACGAACGCCTCGCAAAAGTCGGCCGCGCTGGCGTGCCCTGGGCAACGCGGATCGGCGCACTTTTGCAACGTCAGAGGCTTGTCCCAGACGCCGACAACGCCTTGGTGGTGGGGAGTGCCGGCTAGCTTCGTCAATTCAGCCGCCGACATGATTTTGACCTTCCCCGCCACCAGCGGATTCGACAATCCCGCGATTCGACTCCGTAGAGCATCATTTTGAATCGCGACGGACACGATTGTGGCCGTGGGGAGATTGGCCTTGATCATAGTTTCGACGGCCTTTATGCCGGATACTGTGTGAGAGGTATGGGTCAACGCCCCCTGGTCATTCGCCGACTTTTTTATGACGCGCCCATCGAGCGACCATTTCGCGTACCAGGAATACTCGGTTAGGCGGGGATCCCTGCCCCTCGGTCCCGCCGGCATGGCGAATTTGTTCTTATCGGCTGCATCCATCGCGCCGGGGGCGTTCGCGCCAACAGTGGCGTAGAGGGCAAAAACGTCGAACCCGATAATGTGTCGATGAAGGAAAAAGCGTCCTGACAGCAGGTTCAAGAACGTCGTACCCCGTTCGCCATCCCCGGCGATGCAGCTGAAGAAGATGACGCGAGCGTAGGAGACCAGAAAACTGTCGAGCTGCTGTAGGTCAATGGCGCTGCCCGCGGCCGTGTTGACCGTGAGCTTCGGACCAATCTCCACGACGCCTCCCTCGTCACCGTGGGCCACAATGCCGAGCTTGGTGATCTGGCCTTTGATCGACGGCCGGAGAGCATTTAACTTCTGGAGCAGATCCTGAAGGTCGCTGAATTCGACCTGATGCGACCAGCCTGTCTTTTCGGGAGCGTTCATTGACCAAGTGCCAGTGCCTGTGCGCCACGCCCATACGGTCGCCATCGCTGTCCCCTCTCTCCTAGAAAGTCACCACGGTGCCGCCTCGAACGTCGTCGAGGAACGATCGATGGCGGCAGCAAGCGCTCCCCAGGTTTGATACCGGCTAATTGGCGGACCCGCTTCCGACAGCTTGAAGTCACGCCCGCAGTATTGATAGCGATGGATCGTGCCCAAGGTCCGTGTCGGATGCGGCTCTTCCCATATCGACGCCATCATCCACAATCCGTCGGGCCTCTTCTGCAGGTAAGGGATAATGCGCGCCAGCGTCGTTCCCTTAGTTGCAACCACCTGGGCCAACGGGCCGGAAAACGTCTCCCCCGGATGCAAGAGGGGGTAGTTGTTCTGCATGGTCGTCAACCGGTCGGCAAAAGAGCCGGGGTCAACCTCTTCGCCCTCCAGCTTGACGGTTTGAGCATCGAACCTCAGAGACGGGATCGAGTGATCTTCAATGGGACATCTTGCGAGACGCGGCACGTCCTCGAAGGGCCTCACATCATCGACCACCGCGGGAAGCACCGGTAGCGGCGGGCTTTGATCGGCGGCCTGCTTCCGCGTCAACGCGAACGCGAGAACGCCTGTCACCAGAATTCCTGCAGCAATCAGCATTCCTCGAGTCGATCCGGGACCGGAGCGCCTGGTCCAGGCGAGCGTCGCGATCGCGATAGCCCCGACCACCAACCACGTCGCGAGTCTCGCCCTGTCGAGCCAGCGATGGCTGTCCTCCAAGATCTCTCGCAAATGGGCGGTCTTCAGCGACGGATCGTCGCCAGCCGCACTATCAAAGCCCGAGCTCAGCGCCCAACTGTAGAGCACGACGCCCAGGCACGCCGGCAACAGGGCGAGAAACAGAGCAGGCCACGGCGACCCGTCACGCGGGACCCGGCGACCGGCGACGAACCTCCCGAGACAAGCCACCAGGATGGCGCCGAGGGCAAGCGCTCCCGCGATGGTCAGGCCCGTGAGCTGTGGGTAGAGCCCGCGGCCGAACGGGTGCGTGATGTCGCCGGGCGCCGGAGGGACGAGAACATCCGCCGCAATCGCGCTGCGACCGCGTTCGACCATCACAATTGCCACCACCACCCCTGCAGCCAGAAGGCCCGACAGCGTCAGGGCAAGTCTCTCCAAGCGCGAGGAAGACACGGTCATCGCCACAGCAGCGAGATCGAGAAACCGGTATAACCCGCCCAATCGAGCAGAGCAGCGGCGAGAAGCGCCAGTCCCGCCGTCGCCATCAGGCTCGTCACGATTCCACGCACGATGCCGTCCCCTCCCGATCCAAGGCCCATGGGCAACTGGTCCCGCGTCGACCGCCGTCGTTGCTCGCTTGTATCATGCGCGAATCAGTCATTCTACTGGGCACCATCGTTCCGATGAGCCGAGTCCTCTTGGTGGGCTTGGTTCCATCGATCACCAACGCGCCACGACGATTCCTACGCGTCTCCCGCTCACGCTGGCGCCACCATGGCGACGCCCTAGCTCAATCGAGAAGAATCTGGCGATGCGGAACAACACGACCAGGTTCATCATCGGTCGGGAGCTGCCGAATGTTGCCAGGTAATTGCCACGGAACGTGCTCTACAGGGGGCCTGAGCGGAACGAAGCGGAACCGGACCCGATCACAACCACGGGCGGGCGCATTGTAAGTATCTGTAACATCAAAGGTTTTGTTCTTCCTCGCTCCCCGAGCGGATCACCCGATCACCGCGTCGACCGGCACCCACATCCCGTTTCGATAATTCGAGTAGGGCGTCCCGCCTACTGATAACACCACGATTTTGCTGGAATTGGCTCACCGGAAGCCTGCTCCGTTGCCACTGACCACGAGCGCGAACTCATTTTGAGCAACTTTTCCACACCGACTTCTCGTCCGCGGTGAAAAGGCACTGATCGCTTGCGGCGAGAGCACGCAGGCCCTTCGGCGCGGGCACCCTTGCCCAGTGCTCATTAGACGATCGCCAGAGTTCGCCGTCACAGAGGAGGTAAATATCGCGGCCTCGCTCATCGAGAGCATCCACGCTAGTCCGGCAAGGCTTGGGCAAAGAGCCGGTGGCCCTAGCCGCGCTTCCTTCGCGGAGAAAGCTACGGCCGTCGTGACAAGTGAGCCAGCCGCGGGCACCCGACAGCCATCGCCATGCGTCTGGCGCACAGTGGAGAGGAGCTGCGCCTTCGGGACCGAGTTGCGCGAGTCGACTGAGGCGATCACGCTCGTTTTCGGGCGGACTCACCCAGGTTCCGTCAGCGTGACGCACCAGAACGCCGCGAGGACCATAGGCGACAAGCGCCGCCGTCGGGCTATTCACGAGGTCGCGCGCGGAGTGCAGAACAAGCGCGTACCTCAGGCGGCTGGAGCTCTTGGCGGGAGCGGGAGCGAAGTGTTCCTCAACCCAGGCCTTCCCATCGAACCGCATGATCAACTGATCGGCGCCCAAGGCAATGACGCCTTGACTGGTCCTCGACAAGCCAAGGATTGTCTTTCCCGGCACCACCTCCGTGGAGATCTTTGTGCCGCCGCGCACAACGATCTCCTTGCCGGCAGCGATCCAGACATCTCCATCCGCTGCCAACGACGATAGCCAGCTTCCCGAACGCGTGAGCTCGTACGCCCTTTCCCAGGTCGGCGAGGCCGCCGCCGGAGACGCGCACAGCATCGCCCACATGGAAAAGATGACGAACGACATGGCTAGTCCTCAGCGAGGAAGAGGTCTCGCACCGTGGTGAGCAGCCGCTCGAGAAAAAGCGTCTCGACCACGCGGATCTTGCAGCTCCGTATCCACGCGCTCACGTTCAGAGCCGAATCCTTGAAAATCTGGTCCAGATCAATCGGCGCCTTGGGGTCGGCAACTCGAGCCCGGTGGACCAAGTACTGAAGCGCCGTCCGGATGCCGAAGTGTTGCTGCGCCTGTTCGCGCAGCCCCTTCCTTGGGTCGAACTCATCTCCGCCGGGTGCTAGAAAGGAAAAGGCCTGCCAGCAGAGACGACCCACCCGCGAAGCTCGCGCCAAACTCGTGTTTGCCTCCGATGAACCAAGAGCCGCTTCGAGGTACCTGTGGAAGGCGTGCGAGTAGCTGGTGTTGATCTGAGCTGCGTAGATGAGCACTTGATCGCGGGCGTGGATGAACGCCGGGTGAACTTTTGGGATCTTCTTGCCAGGCGTCCCAGCGGCGTCGGGATTGTCATAGGGACGAATGTCCCGCCAGCCGTCCGTCACCCCCCGCGGTAGGCCCAACTGGTTCTTGTTGTCGCCGAGGTGGTCGAGGCCGCCCTCCCAAAACGAGTCGACGAGAGCGTTGCTGTGCGCTGTGAGCGAGCTCGCGTGCTCGCGCTGAGCGGTAACGAGCGTAAGGAGGTGGTTTCCGTCAACATATCGAGCCGCGCTTGCCAGGTTGATGGCGAGGTGTCGCGCTGCTCCTTCGTCGGTCATGAGAGCGAGGACACCGCGCAGGCGGATATCTCCCTTCTCAAATAAGTTCGATTGCCCATGGGCCCAGCCGCCCACCGGCACCTGCAGGTGCACGCCAATAGTATTGATCGCCTCGGTGCGGCGAGATCTGCCGAACGACAATCCCAGCTTTCCCACTGCCTCGAGCTGGCCTTTGGTGATCGGATCCCGCGGCCTGGTTGGCCCCTCTTCCAGAACTGAGAATGCATACCCTCTGTCCATCGCGCGCTCCCCTCCGAGCAACCTCGAAACTTTTCTACCGGCAGGTCAGGCGACTCGTCAATGCCGATGGGTCGCGTCCTCCGCCACAATGCCTATCGAGCGATCATCGGACGAGAGCAGGAAGATGTTGCCACCTGGTTGCCACGGAAACCTCCTCTACACGGGTCTAGACGGAACCAGACGGAACGGGACAGGGACCGTAACTCTGGAGAAGGACTGCAAGTCGGCGCCGCATCACGGTTTTTTCTTTTCCTTCCCCCAGGTTCA
>DASRQZ010000200.1:0-1967 GCA_035696125.1 Polyangia bacterium | reverse complement strand
CCTGCTCCGGTCGCGCCCTGGCCATGGCTGAACGCCGCCGAACGGGAGGCCGGGTCAGCGAAGCCCCGCCGCGGCAAAGCGAGCGCACGCTGCGAGCCTTCCGAGAAGAGGATCGCGGTGACGGCGACACTCCCGCTTGTGCGTCCGCGTGCAAGGAGCAGCGCGCAGTCAAGTCCCGGGGCGTGGTGTAGGAGTTCGGCGCGCATGACGTCGGTGAAGACGTCGGCTGCTCAGGCTGGTTGGAGCTCGGGCAGCACCTCCTTGTCGTGAGGGTTGGTGTCGCGATGGAGCCGCTTCTCGAGAAGCGGCTCCATCGCGCGCGCCGACAGGTAGCGGCGGCCGACCAACCACTCGTCGTTCTGCTCGATGCACAACATCCCGGCCAGGCGGATCAGGCTGTGGTCGTCGGGGAAGATCCCGACGACGTCGGTGCGGCGGCCGATCTCCTTGTTGAAGCGCTCCAGCGGGTTGGTGGAACGCAGCTTGGTCCAGTGCTCTGAGGGCAGTAAGTAGAAGGCCAGGATGTCTTCCTCGGCGTCCTCGAGCATGGCGGCGACCTTCTCCAGGCGCCCGTCGAGCTGGGCCACCGCCGCTGACAGCGCGTCGCGCGCGGCAGGGCCGTCGGGCTGGTTGAAGATCGGGCGGATCAGCGCGGCCAGCAGCCCGTGCTGGTCCTTGCGCGCGTGCCCCAGGCAGTCGCGGAGGAAGTGCACGGTGCAGCGTTGCCACGGCGCGCCCAGGACCTTGGCGATCGCCGCCTTCAGCCCGGGGTGGGCGTCTGAGATGGCCAGCTGCACGCCGGTCAGGCCACGCTTGACCAGGCCGCGCAGGAAGCCGGTCCAGAACGCCTCGGTCTCGGCCTCACCGACGTCGATGCCGATGATCTCCCGCCGGCCGGTCTCGTGCACGCCGTGGGCGATGACCAGCGCCTTGCGCCGCACCCGGCCGCCGTCGCGGACCTTCTCGACCTTGGCGTCCAGCCACAGATAGACATAGTCGCCCTCCAGCGGGCGCTGGCGAAACGCCTCGACCTGCTCGTCCAATAGCGCGCAGATCCGGCTGACCTCCGACCGGCTGATCCGCAACCCAAGCGACTCGACGAGCTGGTCGACGCGCCGTGTCGAAACGCCGCAAACATAGGCCTGCTGCACCACCGCCACCAGCGCCTGCTCGGAGCGCCGGCGCGGCTCCAAGAACGACGGGAAGTAGCTGCCCTGCCGCAGCTTGGGGATCTGCAGCTCGATCTCCCCGGCCCTGGTGTCCCACCGCCGCGGGCGATAGCCGTTGCGCCACGTCGCGCGATCCTCGCTGCGCTCGCCGAGCCCGGCGCCGATCAGCTCGGAGACCTCGCCCTCCATCAGCTGCTGGCAAAACCACACCAGCGCCTCGCGGACCACGTCCGCATGCCCGTCCTCAAGGACGCCGCGAACGACCTCCTCAAACGTCATCCTCTCCACACCGGCCACCAGTGGTGCCTCCTACTCGTCGAACCGTGGAACGTCCGACGATCATGAGCGCCGCGGTGGCCGGACCTACGATCCGTCCGACGCGGACCTACACCACGCTATGGGACGTGACCCAGCGCCGAGCTGGCGCGCGACCGCGCGCGGCAGAACGCCCTAAGCCTTCAGGTACGTCAGCACCGCCAGCACACGCCGATGGTCGTCGGCGGTCGGCGGCAGGTTGAGCTTGTTGAAGATGCTCGTCACGTGCGTCTCCACCGCGCGCTCGGTGACGACGAGCTCGGTGGCGATCGCGTGGTTGGAGCGGCCCTCGGCCATCAGCGCGAGCACCTCGCGCTCGCGCGGTGAGATCTCGGCGAGCGGGTCCTCCTGGCGGCGGCGGCCCAGCAGGCGCGAGACGACCTCTGGGTCCAGGGCGCTGCCGCCCTCCCCTACGCGCCTGACGGCGTCGATGAAGCGCTCGAGGTCGGCCACGCGGTCCTTCAGCAGGTAGCCGACGCCCTC
>DASRQZ010000199.1:0-19098 GCA_035696125.1 Polyangia bacterium | reverse complement strand
CGCCGCCGCCGCGTCCGCCGCGCTGTCGTCCGACAGTCGCCTCGGGATCGTCTACACGCCGGCCGTGCGCGATCTGACCATCGCGCTGTCGCGTATGTCCGGTCCGGTCACCGCGCGCTGGTTCGACCCCACCAACGGCATCTACAGCACTGTCAGCGGGTCACCGTTCGCCAACACCGGCGCGCGGGTCTTCCGCCCGACCGGCAGCAACTCCAGCGGCGACCCAGACTGGGTGCTGTTACTCGAGTCGCCCTGAGCCGACGGCCGTAGCTGCTGGATCCACCCAGGCTGCCAGCGCCGCCCGAGCTCGGTACCTCCTCAGGAAGCGCTGGCGGCGCGCGGTGGGCCTGCTACTTCTTGGCGGCCTTCGACATCATCTTGGCGTGACCGGCTTCCATCTCGGCCTTGGTGACGAAGCCGTCCTTGTCGGCGTCCATCTTCTCGAACATCGTCTTGGCGCCGGCCTCGTGCTCGTCGGCGGTGAGGACGCCGTCGTGGTTGCTGTCGATCACCTTGATCTTGTCGGCGGCCGACATCTCGTGTCCCTTCGTCGCGCCCTTGGGCTTTCCGGTGATCCGTTCGTGCGCAGCGTCCATCTCGCTGGCGGTCACCTTGCCGTCGCTGTCGGCGTCCATCATCTGGAACATCTTCTTGGCGCCGGCGGCGTGCTCGTCCGCCGAGATCTTCCCGTCGCCATTGCTGTCCATCATCTGGAACTGGGCATCCTTGTTGTCGGCGCCGCCGTGCGCGCCGGCGACCGGCGCCAGCGCGAACCCGGACAGTGCCGGCAGAGCTACGACCGCGATCTTCCAGCTTCGACTCATCATGGTACTCCTCCTTGCCATCACCGATTGCCTGGAACCTGAGACCAATGCGGTTCGGATAGGGCTAACCGCCAAGACGCCATGACGCCAAGATCCGGATTATCAGGGGGTCCGGGCTTGGCGTCTGCGGCGCCTTGGCGGTTAACCGACCCGCATTGAACCTAAGACTGGAAAATCGGGGAGGCAGGCCCAACCGAACGCTCGACGGTCCCGCAGAGCTTGCAGCTCGACAGGATTGGGGCGTGGATATTCAAGGAAGAGCTGGGCGATATGACGGCCTCGGGCCGGGTGGGGTTAACATGCGGGTCGATGATGGAAGCGTCTGCCGCGCGGCGAGCCCCCCTGGTAGGACTCCGGCGGTCCATGGGGCCCAGGATTGTCGCGCTGCTGTTGTGGCTGCCGTTGGGGTTCCTGCTGCTGGGCGGGCGGGGCGCGGGCGCGGCGACCGCGCCTCGTTCCAGAGCTCACGCCAAGGCCAGCGCGCACCCGGCGGCGTCCGGCAAGAGCCAGGGAAAGACCACACCCGCCAGCGCGAAGGCCAGGCCCAGCGCCAAAGCGGCCAGGAATGTGAAGCCCGCGAAGTCTGCCAGGGCGGTCCGGGAAGCGGTCGAGGTGAAGCCACCACCGCTGCCGGCGCGCGCCGACGGCAAGGTGGCAGTCTTTGTCTTCGACGGCGACGGAGCGGAGCCGCTGCGTGCGCGCGTGGTGCGGCTGCTGCGCGCGCGTGGGCTCAAGGTGACCACGACCTTGCGACCCGTCGACAGCGCCGAGCAATACCGCGAGATGGCCGACACCCTGAAGCTGGCGGCGTTCGTCGACGGCGAATCCAGCGAGGACGGCGATCAGGCCAGCATCACCGTGTACCTGCGCAGCGGTGTCTCGGGACTGCGCATCGCTTCCGCTACCCTGGCCAGCGCGCGCCGCGCGTTACCCGGGGAGGTCGACAAGTCGCTGTGGCCGCAGCTGGGCCCCCCGCTGGCCCGGGTCTGTGTCGAGGCCGCCAAGCCGCGCAAGCGCGAGCGCGAACCGATGCGCATCGAAGCAGGAACGCCGCTCGAGCCCACGCCGCCAGAGCCCAGCGGGGCCCCGCTGGTGAAGAAGGGCGGGTAGGGAGGAGGGGATCGCCGACGCTGACGCCGACGCCGACGCCGACGGACGGATCAGATCCGATCTTCTCGTCGGCGTCGGCGTCAGCGTGGCCGGCTTCGGACGGGCTGCCCCGAGACTTCCGGCAGGTGCCAGCCCGCCTCCTTGAGCCGCCGCGCCCACGCGCGCGCCGGCGAGTCTTCATGGACGGCTTCGTGGACGGCTTCGTGGGTGGCTTCGTGGGCGGCTTCGTGGGCGGCGGTATCGATCCGCGGCGCCACGAAGACGTGGGTGAGGCTGCCCTCGGGAGCCAGCGTGGTCACGCGCCAGTGGGTGGAGGCGGGCGAGGGGTGCCGGCGGGCGCCGGTCGCGCGCCTGACGGCGTCGCGCCAGATCGCCTGGCGCACCTCGGGTAACAGACCGGCGAACGCGGGCGGTGGCCGGTGTCCCACGCGCAAGATGAATCCGCCGGGGAACAGGCGTGCGTGCTCGTGCGCCAGCGCATCGACATCGCCGGCGGGCGCCGGCGCAGCCAGCCAGCCCAGGCGCACCAGCTCGTGCGCCGCCGCCGCGCCGTCGGGCGCCGAGATCGATTCCAGGCGGGTGAGCAGGCCCGCGCAGCGGATCATCCAGGCGGCGGGTCCGGCGCCCGGCGCAGGCTCGAAACAGAACAGCCAACCGCGCCACGACACGACGCTGCCTGGCGCCGCCAGCGCCCCACGGACCTCGTCGACCACGGCGCGGGTGCGGCCGTCGGCCAGTCGAGCGCGCCACACGCCGATCGGCCCGCGCGCGCGTTCGAGCAGGCTCACCCATCCGTCCAGCGTCGCGGGACTGCGCGAGCGCGGCGCGCGCAGCCAGCGGCCAAGCAGCGCGTGGGTTGCGATTGCCAGCCACGGGCAGGCGGCCAGCGCCCAGTACCAGATCGTCCGATCCAGCAGGGCGCCGGCGCTGGCGCCGACGGCCGCGGCCGCGCCGATGACCACGCCGGCGCTGATCGCCTGCGCGGTGAATTCGCCGCGCGAAAAGCCGCGCAGCTGCAGCCCGGTCCACAGCGACAGACCCAGATAGGCGGGGCCAAGCGCCCCGAGCACGCCCGCGACCGGAGCCCACCACCCACCGCTGAACACCAGCACCAGCAGCACGGTGGCGCCCCAGGCGACGACCGCGATCGAGATCGCCACCGCCAGCACGCCCGCGTGGAGCCGTCGCGCCAGCAGGGCGGCCGCGTCGGCTTCCAGGCGTTTCCAGTCATGATAGAAGATGAAGCCCCACTGGCAGGTGACCAGGATCAGCGGCGCCGCCAGATGCAGCACGTAGGCCAGCACATCGAGCTCGCCTTCGGCGGCGCCCAGCGAGGGAATGACGGCGCCGAGCAACACCACCGAGGCCAGGCGGGTCGTGAGGTTGGCGGTCCCCGCCAGCGCGCTGTCGCCCAGCAACCGCCAGTCGGGGCGCGCGCTCCAGCGCCGCACGCGCCAGGCCGGCAGGGGCACGCGCGCGACGCGGAACGCGCGCAGGGTGAAGCGCAGCAGCAGCGCGCGCGAGCACAGCACCGACGCCAGCAGCGCCGCCACGAAGCTCCAGCCCGCCAGCCAGGGCCACAGCGCGACGGTCAGCCCGACCAGCACCGTGGAGGTGACCACCGCCGACCAGGCCGGGCGGTGCACCCGGCCGTAGGCGTAGACCCCGGAGTAAAGGGCGCGCAGGACCAGGTCCAGCCCCAGACGCAGGAAACAGACCAGCGCGTAGGCGTCGAGCATGGTGGGCGCCGCCCCCGCATGCCAGCGCCAGGCAAGGCGGGCCAGGGGGACTCCACAGCCCAGGAGCCCCGCGATCATGGCCACCGTTAGGTAGCGGGTGGTCAGCACCTGGGCGCCGGTTCGCGGACCGGCGGCGCGCAACCGGCGGCGCAGCGCCTCCAGCGCGCCCCACCAGAAGGCGTCGGCGATCAGGGTCGCGTTCTGCAACGCCAGCGACGCCACGAAGGAGCGGGCGGCGAAGATCTCGATGAGGAAGGTCAGCTCCAGCACGTGCAGCGCCGTGGCCCAGCCGCGCGCAAAGCCAAACACTGCCAGGCGGCGCAGCGCGAACCGCCAGAAGGTGCCGGCCAGCAGCGCCTCTTCCAGCACGACGATCCTATCGCGCGCTGCGCGCGACCGCAGCCAGGCGGTGAGCCGCGCCTGGCCCGACCGGCCCGCGCGCGGCGGTGCGTCCAGTCGCAGCTGCGACGCCGGTGGCGGGTCCGGCGCCACCGGGCTCGCTGACGCGGGTGCGATCGCCGGCTCGGGTTCGGCGTCGCGGCTGACGTCGCGGCTGTGCGGGGCGGCGCGCGGATGGGCGGCGCCGCTCATCGGTTGCGCTCCTGCACCAGCGAGCGCAGCCCCAGCTCGCGCAGGCGGCGCCAGGGCAGATCGCGCAGCGCGCGCACCCCGCGTCGCCGCGTCGCCGCCTCGGCCACCCACAACGCCAGCAACCCGTCGAGCTGCTTGAGCTGATGGCGATCGCTGACCAGGTCGGCCAGCAACGGCGCGTAGTCGGTGGCCAGCGGCGAATGCAGCGACAAGCTTTGATTGACCACGCCGACCAACGCCTGCGCGACCTCGCCGGCGCCGGCGCCGGGCATCAGCCGCGCGGTGCGACGGACCCGCCCGCGCAGGTCGGCCAGCAGCGCCGACCACTTGCGTGGCGACAGGCCCACGCCGCCCGAAAAGCGCAGCGTGCCGCCCAGGAACGCGACCTGGGTCGTGCCCGGGATCTCGGGGGCCGCCGGCGACCGCCGCCCGGCGCCGTTCCAGAACAGGCGGCGCACCTTGCCCTGGTTCAGGCGCAGCCCGCGCGCGGTCAGGGTGCGCAGCAATGTCGCCTCGGCGGCCCGCAGCACGCCGAGATCCGGGTGCGCGCAGAAGATGTCGTCGCCGAAGCGCGCGTAGAGCAGGTCCGGCACGGCGGTCAGCTGTTCGTCGAGCGACGCGAGGTAAAAGTTGGCCAGCACGTTGGTCGTCGGCGCGCCGAACAGCACGCCCCGGCGCTCCCCGGGCGGGGCCGCCGTCGCGCCGGCCGCCGCGGGCGATGCGGGCGACACGATCTCGGGCACCAGCAGGCGGCGCAGCATGTGCCAGTGCGCGCCGTCCTCCGGCAGACCGGTCAGGCGGCGCAGCTCGGGCCACAGCGGCGCGCCGTCGTCGATCGGCCAGGAATCGGTGAAGTCCTGGACGTCGGCGCGCAGCACGAACAGGCCGCGCGCGGCGGGCTGCGCGTGCTGCCGCCGGTGGCGCGTCACGCCACGCGCCAGCATACGCAGCGCGGTCCACGACGAGCGCCCGCGGCGATACGAGAAGAGGTGGGGCGACAGCCGCGGTTCCAGCCGTTCGGCCAGCACGTCGGCGATCACCCCGTGGACCACCAGGTCCAGCGGCGGCAGCGCGGCCAGCCTCCGCTCGCGCGTGCCGATGTGGGCGGTTCGCAGCGTCACCGTGCCCGGCGCGAAGCTGCCGTCCGCGAGGGCGCGCGCCACCAGCGCGCTGGTGCGCCCCGCCTCCTCGACCATGCGCTGCAGGCGCAGGCCGTCCTGGACCAGCCGCGCCAGGCGCGGACCGCGCGCGCGCGCCGCCAGCCGGCGCAGCTGGGCTTCGATGCGCCGGGGATCGCAGATGGCGTCGACGAACGCGCGCGCGCCGCCGGTCAAGTAAGTGCCCCCCAGGGCATGGTGATGAGCCCTTGCGTATCGTGAATCGGCGTCAAGACCGCAGTCTCTGGCGCCGACGAGCTTCCGCATTGCTGCGAGCCTGGGGGGCAGTCGAGCGTATCGCAAAGGGGCGGGCGCCGCCACGCGGGGCCCGCCGGGGTGGCAGCGTGGTTGCCCCGGGCTGGCAATCGGAGTCTCCTACGGAGGCAGGTAGGTGAGCCAGGGCTTGCCGGCGTTGCAGCCCAGGGTTTCGCACTTGGTGCGCGGCGAAGGCGTCTTGGGCGCGGTGACGCCGGTCGCGTAGTTGTGGGCGTCGGAGTGCATCTTGGCGAAGGCGGCCGGGATGACCACGTTGTCGATCCGGTGGGTGAGCCCGCTGGCGCTCGCGTTGGGGTACGGGGTCGAGATGGTGAGCGTCGTGTTCGATGACGCGGTGGCGATCTGATACCAGCGTCCGGTGAACGAGGGGATCTGGATGAATTGGCCGACGGTGCCGCTGAACCTGGTGCCGGTCCCGGTGATGGTGGTGCTGCCCAGCGTGACGGCCACCGTGCCCGGGGCCTGCAGGGCGGGCTCGTTGGCGACCTGGACGATCGAAGTGCCGAGGGCGTTGAAGCACAGGCCGTTGCCGCGGGTGTTCAGCACCAGCGCTTCGCAGGTGAACGAGTGCCGGGGGTTCGCACTCAAGGCGATATGGCCGCCGCGGAATTGCTGCAGGCAGCTGTTCTTGGGGCTGACGTAGCGCCGCTTGAGCAGGATCATCGTGCGCCCCGGATTCATCACCCAGGCGTGGCGCAACGATCGCTCGTTGAAGGTGTAGTTTCGGCCGGGGCTCGGCCAGGCCTCGAGCGAGCCGACCGGCGGCGTGCTGTACATCCCGATGGTCTCGGCCACGGCGGTGAAGGGGATGTTGATGAAAGGGTTGCGCAGGTAGATCGCGTCGCTGCGAACCGGGATCGCCGACGGCGCGGGAAAGGTACCGCTGACCGGATAGGCCGCGGGGAAGCTGGTGGCGAAGTCCTGCGCCGCCATGAAATAGGCGGCGTCGGTGAAGTGCGGCCCGTCGTTGGGGAGGGCGGCGCTCGGACAGAAGGCCACCTTGTCCAGGTTGTGATGGACGTAGTAGCGGATCGCGATCACCGGGCTGAGGTAGGTGTCGGCGCGGTAGCGATGCTCAGTGCGATAGTTTCCCTCGGGGGTCGTGGGGTTGGGCGTCGGGGTGTGGTTGAGGCCGGTGCCGGCGGTGGTGCCGTCGCAGGTGGCCCAGGCCGGGAACGCGGCGGTGAAGCTGGCGTCGGGTCCGGTGCGGCACTCGTAGATCGCGTTGGTGTAGCCGGTGCTGCGTACGGTGATCAGCAGTGCGGCGCCGGACGGATCCTGCCAGCCGGCGGGATCGGGCGGCACGCGGGTGAACGCCGGCGCGGCCGCGGCGACGCAGGTGCTGGCGCAGACCTCGGCGGCCGAGCAGGCCGAACAGGATGGGCCGCAATGGGCACGATCGGTGGCGGTGGCGTAGCAGATCCCCGCGCACAGCGATTGTCCGACGGGGCAACCGACGGTGATTCCACCCGTCCCGGTCACGCCGCCCAGGCCGGTCATGCCACCGAAGCCGCTCATGCCGCCGACGCCGGTCCTGCCGCCCACGCCGGTGCCGCCCAGGCCGCCGACGATGAAGCCGCCCAGGCCGCCGCCGATGAAGCCGCCCACGCCGAAGCCGCCGATGCCCAGCGAGCCACCCGCGCCGGCGCCGCCGACCGCCGAGCCGCCGTCGCCACCGCCGCTGCCCGTGACGTCGAGACCGCCGTCATTGGTGACGGTGGTGCCGCCGCTGCCGGTTTGGCCACCCGAGCCGGAGCCACCGCCGCTGCCCCCGCCGCTGCCGGAGACCGAGATCGAGAGCGCCGCGCAGCCGCCGCCGAGCGTCGCGCTGGCGCTGCCGCTGCCGACCGGCGCGTCGGCGCGCGTGGCGCTCACCGCCACCGTCACCCTCTCGCCGCCGGGATAACCCTTGGGGAAATCGATCTCGACCGAGCCCGCCGACTGCCCCGATGGATGATCGAGCCGGGTCGTGGTCGCCGTCCCCTCGCCCACGCTGACCGAGACCACCAGCTTGTCGGCCATGGCCGCCGACGGGTCCAGCGACACCGCGACGAAGAGCGTCCCGTCCTTGCAAGCCCTGGTTCCACCGCACGACGCCGCCGACAAGGACAGCAGCCCGAACAGCAACGTCAACGACAGGCCCAGGGCCCTGCCGCCCGCGCACAATCGGGGTCGGGCGCCCCGCGACTTCAACAGGATTGGCAACTCGGCGTAAAGGCTTTGGCGTGTTCGCACGATATCTCCTGTCACAAAGGCGGTAGCTCAATGACTCGTCCATCTACAACGACTGCTGTAGCCACAACTGAAGCCACCTGCGCCGATGTTCGGGCGCAGACCAGCGCGGCCCGGCCGGGGCGCCTTCGGGTGGGCCGCGCGTGGGTGGCCATCACCCTTTCTGCGCTGATGTCGGTACTGTCGGTGCGCGGCGCGCGCGCCGACGATGAGGCCGACCAGGCGCGGGCCTTTCACGAGAAGGCCAAGGCCGCGTTCGCGCTCAGCCACTACGGTCAGGCCGCCGAGTTCTTCGAGAAAGCCTTCGAGCTCAAGTCAGACCCGGCGCTGCTCTACAACGCCGCTCAATCGCACCGGCTGGCCGGCAACAAGGATCGCGCGCTCACCCTGTACCAGAACTACCTGCACGTTTACGGGCGCGACGATCGCCGCGCGCAGATCGAGAGCCGCATCGACGAGCTGAAGAAGTCCATCGAGCGCGATCGGAGAGAGATTCCCGCGCGGCCCCCGGCCGGTTGGCCGCCGGGAACCTCGCCGCCGCCGCCGTCGAGCAGCGACCCCGGGTCCGCGCCGGCCGGCGAGCCCATCAAGCCGGCGCCCCCGATGCCCCGGATCTACTCGTCGGCGCCGGTCGGCCCGCCGCCGCCCCCCGTCGAGCCGCCTCCGCCCCCGCTACCGTCGGCCCTGACGCCTCCACCGGCACCGTCGCCCAGCACATCGCCGCCGGTGCTGCTGAGCCAGAGCGGCGCGCCGAGCGAGGAAGACAAGGCGCTGACCCAGAAGCCCTGGTTCTGGATCGCGGTCGGTGGCGGCGTCGTCGCCGCGGCCGCAGTCGTGCTGCTGGTGACACTCGGCGGATCCAAGGACCCGTCGGCGAGCCTCGGCCAGGCCCACGGCAACTGACTTCCAGAGCACCGAACCGTTTGAATGAGCCGTCATCACTCGCTTGAGGGACGGCCTCGGGCCTCAGACCTCTGGAGGACTCTTCACTGGAGGTCCGAGGCCCGAAGCCAGAGGCCCCTCGAGGTGCGGGGCCTGGCTTTCAAACCGTTCGGTGCTCGTGCGGGCGCGCCGGCCGGATTCAGCGTAGTCTGCCACCCGCAATCATGCGCGTGGCCCTGATTTACCCGCCGACCTGCGACCCGACGGCGCCCTACCTCGCCGTGCCGATGCTGACTGGTTTCCTGCGCGCCAATGGCGTCGAGGTGTCGCCGATCGATGCCAACGTCGAGGCGTACGATTACCTGCTGCGGCCGGCGCCGCTGGCCGCGCTGGCGGAGCGGATCGAGCGGCGCCTGGCCGCGCTGGAGCAGCGCCCCGCGCTCGACCACCCCGAGCAGCTCGCCTACGTGGCGCTGTTTCGCGCGCGCGGCGACGCGCGCGCCGTGCCGGACGCCATCGCGGAGGCGGTGGCGATCCTGCGTGACCCCGAGCGCTTCTTCGATCCCGAGCACTACGCGCGCGCCGTCGACACCATCGATGCCGCGCTGCGGGTGATCTCGGCGGCGTATCACCCGCTGCGACTGGACTTCACCGCCTACCGCACGCCCTTCGCGTTGCTGACCCAGGACGAGATTGCGCGCGACGCCGCGCCCGATCGCGACCCCTTCGACGGCTACCTGCACGCACAGCTGATCCCCCGGCTGCGGGCGGCCGGCGCCGGGGTGATCGGGTTGTCGGTCTGCTTTCCCGGCCAGCTGCAGCCCGCGTACGCGTTCGCGCTCAAGCTCAAGCAAGCGCTACCCGACGCGCACTTCACCGTGGGCGGGCCGGCGATCACCCAGCTCTTGATCCGCTTGCGCGGGCCCGACCTGGCGCGCGCGCTCGGCCCCTTCGACTCGGCGGTGGTGTTCGAAGGCGAGCACTCACTGCTGGCGCTGGTGCGCGCGCTGGATGACAGCGGCGGCGGCGGCGATGGTGGTAACGGCGATGGTCGCGATCGCACGCGCGCGCGCGATCGCGACCTTGCGCGGGTGTTCGCCGGGCTGCCCAACATCGTCCACCGCGATCGCTTGCTGGGCGCCAAGTATCTGCCCGGGCACTCCAGCGAGGACCTGCGCGCGTTGCCGGCGCCGGACTTCGACGGCTTGGCGCTGGATCGTTATTTCGCGCCGCGCCTGGTGCTGCCCTATGACCCCACGCGCGGCTGCTACTGGGGCAAGTGCACCTTCTGTCACTACGGGCTGGCCGAGGTTGGAACCGCCAGCTACCGCGAGCGCCCGGTGGAGGCGATGCTGGCGCATCTGGGCGCGCTCTCGCGGCGCCACGGCACGCGCCACTTCTACTTCTCGCAGGACTCGGTCGCGCCCAAGACCTTGCTCAAGCTCAGCGGCGCGCTGGCCGAGTCCGGCCTGGATCTCGCGTGGGCGACCGACCTCAAGCCCGAGAAGTATCTGACCGCCGAGCGCGCCCAGGTCTTGCGCCGGGGCGGCGCCGTCGCCTGCGCGCTGGGCGTCGAGTCGGCCAGCGACCGCGTGCTGCGCCTGATCGACAAGGGCGCTCCGGTCGCAGTCGTCGGCGAGGTGATCGATCGCCTCGACGCCGCCGGCATCGCCGTCGAGGCGATGTGCTTCACCGGCTTTCCCACCGAGACCGCGGCCGAGGCGCTGCAGACCATCGATTTCCTCGACGACCGGCGCGATCGGGTCGCGTCGTTCATCGTGGGCGAGTTCGACCTCACCCACGGCGCGCTGGTGGCGCAGGATCCGGCGCGCTTTGGCATCGACCAGGTCTGGCAGGTCGAGGGCGACCAGCTGGGCACCGGGCTCTTCTACAGTGAAGCCGTACCCGCCAAGCGCGGCGACGAACCGGCGCGCGTCGATCAGGCGCTGGACCAGCTGGCCGCGGGCTGGCTGCTGCGGCGCTACCCCTGGGCCGGCTCGCTGTCGACCGCGCACACGGTCTTTTACTACCAGCGTTACGGCAAGGGCGTGCTGCGCGCGCTGGCGCG
Organism: Polyangia bacterium; assembly: GCA_035696125.1. Taxonomy (GTDB): domain Bacteria; phylum Myxococcota_A; class Polyangia; order Fen-1088; family Fen-1088; genus DASRQZ01. The sequence continues at coordinate 8,219 of DASRQZ010000199.1, read as the reverse complement.
GCGGGCGCGCGGCGGGGTGATCGGCGCGCGCGCGGTCACCGTCGCCGCCCGCTTCGATCTCCTGGCCGCCGCACGCGCCGAGCAGGCCGAAGCGCGCATCTGGCATCAGCTGGTGCGCGAGCGCCGCCAGGTCTCGCGCGCCGCCTATCAGGCCCTGGCCGCCGCGCTGCCCTCGCTGCGCCCCAGGGCTCGCCGCTACCAGATCGCCGCCGGCGAAGTGCCGGTCGCCGTCTCGGCGGCACGCCGCCCCGCCAAGGGCCGCCGCCCATCGTCGCGCGTGAACGACCTGCGCTGAGACCGCGTCCGCTCCGGTGCCTCGTCCGCGGGGCCAGAGGCCAGGGTGTCGCCGTTCGGTTAAGGGCCCTCGGGCCTCGGGCCTCGGGCCTCGGGCCTCGGGCCTCGGGTAAGTTGAGAGAAGTTACGAGTGCCTGCAGAGCGCTGATCACATGGCTGTAGCCGGCTTGCAGTCGCCCGCCATCGGTCTCGGGGGCGAATCCGAGGCGCACCACAAGGCCGATCAAGTAGCGCACCTCGGAAGCGGAGCCGATCGCGATGCCGACGAAATGCAGGTAGTCGCGTTCCGAGCGCCGAGCGCAGCGCTCCACGAGCGTCAGACTTCGGACTTCGGACTTCGGGGGCGCCTCCAGTGAAGAGTCCTCCAGAGGTCTGAGGCCCGAGGCCCGAGGCCAGAGGCCCTTGACCGGGTGACGACGGCTCATTCAAACCGTTCGTGTTCTAGGGCCAGATCGGCCGCCAGCCAAACTCGACCAGCACGACGGCGGTGACGGCGAGGCCCACGAGCAAATAGGATTCGCGCACGACGCTGGCGCGCATCTTCCGCTTCCAGAAGGCGACGTCGGGCGTGTCCTCGGGCAGGTTCAGCCGCGCGTAGCGCAGCACCGCGATCTGGAAACGCAGCGAGGCGCAGAACGACAACCAGGGACGGCGCGGGTGGCGTGGCCACGACGCGCGCACCGCGGGCGGCACCGCGGCGAGGAAACGCGCCTGCAGCCACACCTGGTAGATGACCTCGGCGGCGTAGGGGAAGACCAGCGCGGCGAGCAGCAAGGTGCCGCGCAGGGATAGGTCCGTCGACATGCGATGGGAAGATGCAACCGCGAGGCCCGAGTCGGTGCATCTGGAGCAACCGGGATCGGAAGGAGAGGGCGCGACGGGTTGCCTTCGAGTCGGTCGTGGGGGCAGCCGGCGCGCCAGACCGGCGCGGGTCAGCCGCCTCGGCAGACGGCGCTGCACAAGGGTGCGGCTGGCTCAGCCGGGACGGCGCGCCGAATCGCGCTGGCCCTCGCGCGCGCCGGGCATTTCCCGATAATCGCGTGCGATCTGACGCAGTTGGGCGGCCAGGACCGGATAGCGCCCTGCCGTCCGGTTGGCGATGTCGTCCAACGTCGCGGCACAGGCGTCAGCGTCGCGATTCCGGGTGCCTGACTTGTCCGAGACCGACATATCGGGCTAGTGCCCCGAGCCGATGGCCATCAGGCAGGGGGGAAAAGAAAAATTGGAATGACAACCTGACGCTGGTGGAGCTTCGTCAAAAAAACCAGGCGGCGCGCGCTCACTATCGCCAGTCCCTCCAGGATTTCAGGCAGTTGCGCGCCCGGCCCGGCGACTCAGGCGAAGGTGATCTGACGCTGCGCGAGCAGATCGCTGATGCGCGCCACCAGGTCATCCTCCGACTCGGTGCCGCGAATGCGCAGGTCGAACGGCAGCGTGCCATCCCCCGCCGGGTCGACGTCGATCAGGATGGTCGGGGTGTCGGCGATCAGCGACTGCACCGCGCGCGCGTCGGCCAGCCCGATGGCGTTGGTCGTCGAGACCACCATCAGGCCCGAGCTCAGCAACAGGTGCACCACCTCGCCGAAGCGGCGCACCAGCTCGGACTGCGCGGCATCGACCCACAGGTCGTGATCGACCCCGAGCAGTACGTTCTTGCCGTCGAGCATGTACGTGTTGCGGCCGCGCTCGAACAGCGCCTTCTCCAGCGCGCGGGCGTAGCGCTGCTTGCCCGACCCGGCGGGGCCCACGAACATGATCAGCGCCGCGCGGTGGCCGAAGCGCTGCGCGCGCTGCTCGGCGGTGACCCCGCCCGCGACCCAGTTGAAGTCGCGGGTGCGCGCCTCGGCGCGCAGGTCGCGCAGCTCGTCGGCGACCGCGGCGGTGACGATGCCACCGCCCGCGACGTCGTAGCCGTCGACGATCACGAACCGCCCGGTCGCCTCGCAGTCGGCGGTCGGGTCGAAAGCCACCGGCTGGCGCGTCTCGAGGATCACGTCGGCGACGTCATGCCGGCCGATGAACTGCTTGTCGAGCGCGCTGCCCAGCTCCGAGGCGTCGATGACCTTGACGATCCTGTGAATGCGCACCGGCACGGCGGCCGTGCCCAGCTTGAGCTTGTAGTCGCGGCCGGGCGCGAAGGGCTTCTTGCCCAGCCAGATCACGTTGGCGCGCAGGCGCGTGCTGACCAGCGGGCCGCGCTCGGCGTGACTCATGATCTCGCCGCGCGTGACGTATATCTCTTCGCTCAGAGTGAAGCCGGTGGACCAACCGGCCGCGATCTCGGTACGCGGCGCCGTGTTGAAGCCTTCGATGGACTTCACGGTGCTAACCTTGTTCGAGGGCGAGAACACCACCCTGTCGCCGACGCGCACTTGCCCGGCCTCGACGCGCCCGGCGATGATGCGGCGATCGTCGCCGCGGCTGGTGAACTTGTAGACCGCCTGCACCGGCATGCGCAGCGGCTGGTCCATCTTGGGCGGCGCCTTGGCCAGCCCGTCCAGCGTCTCCAGCAGCGTCGGTCCCGAGTACCAGGGCATGCCTTGGCCGCGCGCCGCCAGGTTGTCGCCCAGGATCGCGCTCACCGGGATGAAGCGCTGCGGGCGCACGGCGCCGATGCCTTCGAGAAACGCGCGGTACTCCTGCTCGATGGCGTGGAACTGCGCCTCGCGGTAGTTGATGAGGTCCATCTTGTTGACGCACACGACCACCTGACGGATGCCGAGCATGGCCAGGATGTAACCGTGGCGACGGCTGTTCTCGCGCACGCCCTCCTTGGCGTCGATCACCAGGACGGCCGCCTCGGCACGCGCCGCGCCCGAGATCATGTTCTTCAAGAACTCGATGTGGCCGGGCGCATCGATGATGATGTATTCACGCTTGTCGCTCTTGAAGAAGCAGCGCGCGGTGTCGATGGTGATGCCCTGGTCCTGCTCGTCGCTGAGCGCGTCGAGCAGGAAGGCGTACTCGAATGGCTTGCCGGTGCGCTCGCACTCGCGCTTGACGGCGTCGAGCTTGCCCTGCGGCAGCGCGCCGGTGTCGGCCAGCAGGCGGCCGACCACGGTGCTCTTGCCGTGATCGACGTGGCCGACGATCACCACGTTCATCTGGTCGCGCTGCGCTTCAGCCACGGCGCGCTTCCATATCACAGGTTCCGCCGATCACGATCGATCGTCACATGTAGCCGTCGCGACGCAGCTCTTCGAGGCCGTGCTTGCCGTCTTGCAGGCGCCCCGAACGCTCGGCGATGTTGCGCAGCTTGCCGCTGCGCAGCTCGACGATGATGTCGTCGACGTTCCTGGCGCTGCTCTGGATCGGCGCCTGGCAGGGCCCACAGCCCAGGCTTCGGTAGCGCGTACCCTTGCCCTGGTCATAGTAGAGCGACACCGTGGGGATGCTCTCCTGCTTGATGTACTCCCAGATGTTGAGCTCGGTCCAGTCGAGGAGCGGGTGCACGCGCACGTGGGTGCCGGGAGCGAAGTCGGTCTTGAACTGGTTCCAGAACTCGGGCGGCTGGTCGCCGACGTCCCAGGCGTTGTTCTTGTCGCGCGGCGAGAAGTAACGCTCCTTGGAGCGGCTGCCCTCCTCGTCGGCGCGCGCGCCCACGATGACGCCGGTGTATGGCTCGCGGTCCGGGTCGGGCTGGTAGACGCCGGTGTCCAGATCGAGGCGCAGGCGCTGCCCGGTCCCCTGCAGCGTCGCCTTGAGGGTGTCGCGCTTGAGGATCCCGCAGCAGTCGACGCGCGACAGCTTGTCGGGGTGCCCGTCCGGCAAGTGCTGGGTCGCCGGAAAGGTCCGGCCCTGCCGGATCGCCTCGGCGTCCTGCCCGACGATCATGGTCAGGCGGTACTCGCGCGCCAGCCGATCGCGGTACTCGATCATCTCCGGCAACTTGTAGCTGGTGTCGATGTGCACCAGCGGGAAAGGGATGTGGCCGAAGAACGCCTTGCGCGCCAGCCACAGCAGCACGGTCGAATCCTTACCGATCGACCAGAGCATGCACAGCCGCTCGAAGTGCCGGAAAGCCTCGCGAAAGATGAAGACGCTCTGCTGCTCGAGCTGCTCGAGGTGGGTCATGCGCGAAAGCTGGTCATGTCATGGAAGAGACGGTTAGTCCAGCATAGAAGACAGCGTCCCGTTTTCCCGCCAGCTTACCTGGGGGCCACGACGTGGTCGTGGCCCTTGACGTGGGCGGCCCCGTGGTCGTGGCCGTGCACGTGCACGTGAACACTGCCGTGGTCGTGGTCGGCCACGTTCAGGGTGGCGTTCCCGGTCAGGGTCACGGCCACGACCGCGGGACCGCCCACGTCAACGATCACGACGCCGTTCACGATCACTGGGTGGGCGCTTCAATTGGGAGCGGCCAGGAGCTCGCGTTCGGCCTCGCGCAGGGTCTGCTTCCACTCCGGATCGCCGGGGACGGCGGCCACGGCGCGGCGGTAGAGCTTGACGGCGTCGCCGATGCGCCCGATGCGGCGCAGGTGGTCGCCATAGTCGACCAGCGTCTGATGACAGCCATCGCGGTCATTCTTGAGCGCGGCCTCGAACAGCTCGGCGGCGCGCGCGGTGTGGCCGGCGTAGCCGTGCTCGACCGCGGCCTGGTGCAGCGCCCAGTGGTCGTCGGGCTCGACACGCAGCGCGTGATCGTAGGACTCGGCCGCCTCGCTGTGCCGTTCCATCTCGGCGTAGATGTCGCCGCGAATGGCGGCCAGGAAAAAGGGATCGCCGCCGCGGTCCGCGGCCGAGGTGATCGACTCCAGGGCCTCCAGGCTGCGCCCTTGCTCCAGCAGCACCTGCGCCAGCTTGGCGTAGCCGAGGCCGTAGGTGGCATCCATCTCGACCACCTTGCGGAAGGCGGACTCGGCGCCTTTGAGATCGCTGGCCTCGAGGTGAGCGTCGCCGAGCTCGCGCCAGCCTTCGACCAGCAGCGGGTTGAGCTCGGTCGCGCGCCGGGCGGCCTCCAGCGCGCCCCGATCGCGGGTCGCGTTCAGTGCCTCGGCCAGGAGCGCGTGCGCGGCGCCGAGCTCGGCCACCGGTCCGGCCCCCACGGCGGAGCGCGCCTCGCGCACGGCCTGTTCGGGGCGCCCCGCCTCCAGCGACTCACGCGCGCGTTGCAGGCTCCTCAGCCCCGACAGCAGCGCCGGTGTGGGTTGGCGCAGCTTGACGACGTCGGTGTCCTCCGGCACCAGCGCCGATACGATGCGCAGCGCCAGGTCGACCGTGGCCGCCGCCTGCGCGGCTGCCGGCGGCTCGGCGGCCAGCGCCTGCAGCGCCTCGGCGCGCCAGAACGCCGCCGTCGCCGACGCCGCCGCGCCCAGCACGCGGCGCGCGCTGGCCATGGCGACCGCGTCGCCGCGCTCGGAGGCCAGCACGTAGACCAGGGCCGCGGCGTCGAGCCGGGCGTCGTCGTCGCGCGCCGCCAGCGGCTCGAGCGCGATGGCGTCCTCGAACGCACGGGTCGCCGCCGTCCAATCCTCATGGCGCACGGCCCGCATCCCCAGCGTCAGTAGCAGCGCCGGCGTCGGCGGCTGCGCGGCACGCAGCGCGGCGGTCAGCGTGGCGTCGATCTCGTCGAGCCGGCCGGCGTGCTCCTGCAGGTCGGCCAGCGTCAGCCAGTGCTCCGCCAGGCCGGGGTCGCGCCGGCAGCGCTGGTTCGCCAGCGCCAGCGCGTCAGCATCCGGTCGCGCCGCCGCGGCCAGCTCGGCGGCCAGCACGTGCAGGAAGCGCAAGAACGAGGTGCCGACCCGGTCGACGCCGCGCTCGCTGACCTCGACCACCGGCCACTCTCCATCGGTGCTGGCTTCCTCGGCGTCCAGCGCGAAGCGACGGCCCGCGCGCTCCATGATCGGCCACAGGCCGACCGGCCAGGCGGTGCTGCTGCGACCCGCGTCACGCTCGGACTCGGCGCGACGCTGGGTGCTCTCGGCCAGCGTGAGGATCTTGATGTCGGGGCCCAGGACGCCACCGTCGTGCGCGCTCAAGAACGCCGCGAATCCGCTCGGTGCCTTGCGCCCCATCGCCGCCAGGAAACGCGCCGACGCGTCGGAGCCCGCGCCCGGATACAACGCAGCGCCTGGCAAAGCGGACACCTCGCGTTCGAGGTCGCCAATCAAAGTCTTTGCCGGGTCGACCATGGTCCTATCTCTAGCACGCCGGACAGCGGCGCACGCGTCTCCCATCTCCCCACATCGGGTCCGCATCGCTCATGCGGAAATCCGCGCGATCGCGCACAGGCGCCGCCGGCGAGGTAACACAACCCGCGCAGCCGAGATCGCGGCCGAGCTGGCAACCCGAGCTCGAAACATGACCGCGAAACATGACTGCGAAACATGACGGCGAAACATGACGGCGAAACATGACGGCAAGGGACGCGGCCCAATCGACGCTGGTGAAATCCTTCGCCAAAACAAAAAGCCAAAACAACCAAAACAAAAAGAGAGCAAAAAAAGAGAGAAGAAGCCGCTCGAAAACTTGAGGACAATCCGTCAATCGATGCAGAAAAACTCACGCAACCGTCAGAAAAAGAGCGACACTCAGGCGAACCGGAAATGGGTAGGATCCTGCTCTGCGACGATGAAGACTCCCTTTGCCGGAGCCTGGGGCGCATTTTGCGTTCGGCCGGCCATGAGGTCGTGGCCGTCGATGGCCCCGGCGGCTACGCGCGCCTGCGTCAGGAACGTTTCGACCTGATCCTGACCGACATCCGGATGCCGGGCGTCAACGGGTTCGAGATCCTGGCCGCGGCGCGCACCCACGTGCCCGGCACGCCGGTCATCGCCATGAGCGGCAGCGCCGAGATCCCGGACGCGGTCAGGGCGATGCACGCCGGCGCGCGCGATTTCCTGATCAAGCCATTCGAGATCAAGGCTCTGGAAGAAGCCGTCGCCAACGTGCTCAAGCCGCCGGCGCCCGAGACACCGGCCACCGATCCGATTGTCTGGCGCGACCAGAACGCGCCCTGGATGCTGGGCAACGACCCGGCGATGCTGCCGGTGTTCGGCCTGCTGTCGCAGGTCGCGGACACGCGCTGCACCGTGCTCATCACCGGCGAGTCGGGGACCGGCAAGGAGCTGGCGGCGCGATCGCTGCACGCCGGGTCATCGCGCGCCGGCAAGCCATTCGTCGCGGTGAATTGCGCCGCAATCCCCCCGTCGCTGGTCGAGTCCGAGCTGTTCGGGCACACCAGGGGCGCGTTCACGGGCGCCACCGCTTCGCGCGTGGGGCGCTTCGCCCAGGCCGACCGGGGCACCATCTTCCTGGACGAGATCGGTGAGATGGAGCTGGGCGTGCAGGCCAAGCTGCTGCGCCTGATCCAGGACGGAGAGCTGTATCCGGTCGGTGAAGAGACCGCGCAGAAGGTCGACGTGCGCATCCTGGCGGCCACCAACCGCAACCTCGAGCGTGAGGTCGCGGCCTCCCGCTTCCGCGCCGATCTGTTCTGGCGGCTGAACGTGATTCCGATCGAGATGCCCAGCTTGCGCGCGCGGCCCACCGACATCATGCGGCTGGCCGAGTACTTCCTGACCCGCGCCAATGAACGCCATCACCGGCAGGTCGCCGGCTTCGACCCGCAGACGCTGGGCGCGCTGCGCGGTTACTCGTGGCCCGGCAACATCCGTGAGCTGGAAAACGTGATCGAACGGCTGGTGATCGTCAAAGGAACCGGCACGCTGATGCCCACCGATCTGCCGGCGGCTATCCGATCACCGCGCGAGATCACCCCGTCCACCGCGCCGATGCCCGAGCTGCCCACCAACGGCACCGACCTGCGCGCCATGCTGGAGGCAGTCGAGGAGCGCATGATCGGCGAGGCGCTGGAGCGCACCGGCGGCAACAAGAACCGCGCCGCGGAGCTCCTGGGCTTGAACCGCACGACTCTGGTCGAGAAGCTGCGGCGCAAGCGCGTCTCGACGCAGTTCTGACGCTCG
>DASRQZ010000198.1:0-10367 GCA_035696125.1 Polyangia bacterium | reverse complement strand
CCCCCCGGATAGCCGGCCGCGATCCAGTTGTTGACGGCGGTGATCTCGGTCCCGCTCGGCGGCGTGCCCGGCGCGGGCGGCATCTGCGACGGGTTGCCCTGCATGCGCATGACCGCGCGCTGTGCAAAGGTCTGCGACGCGTTGACGCGCGACGGCGCGGTCAGGTCGGCGCGTGTCACCAGCGGCATGGGCGCGCCGCTGTTCGGCGTCGCCGCGTGGCAGGTCGTGCAGTGGTTGGTGAACACCGCCTGCACGTCGCACGGCAATCCGACCGCGGCGCCGCCCGCTCCACCGGCGCCGGTCGCGCCGCCGGCCCCGGTGCGCCCACCCGCGCCGCTGGCGCCGCCCGTTGCGGTCGGGGCGCAGGTCCCCATGGGGAAGCGAGCCGCGACCCAGTTGTTCATCGCCGCGATCTCGGTGGTGGTCGCGCGCACGTTGGGCGCGGGCGGCATCGGCAAGGTGTTGTTCTGCATGCGCAGCACGGCCCGCTGCGCGAACGACACCGACGGATCCATTGCCGAGGCGGCGGTGAGGTTGGCGTAGGTGATGAGGGGCATGGGCGCGCCGTTCTGCGGCGGATTGGTGTGACAGTTCTGGCAGCGCGTCGACAGCAAAGCCTGCACGTCGCAGGGCAAGCCGTTGGCGATGGTGCCGGTCGCCCCACCGGTTCCGGTGCGACCGCCGACACCGGTGCTGCCGGTGGCGCCGCCAGTGCCCGTCGGGCCGCAGGTCCCCCTGGGATACATCGACGAGACCCAGGCACCCATCGCCGCGATCTCCGTGGCGTTGGCGCGCGCGTTGGGCGCGGGCGGCATGGGCGCCGCAGCGTTCTGGATCCGCGCCAGCGCGCGCTGCGCGAAGGTCTGGCTCGGGTCGACCAGCGAGGGCGCGATCAGGTTGGCATAGCTGACCAGCGACATGGGCGCGCCGTTGACCGGTGGACTGGAGTGACAGCCGAGGCAGCGCGCCTGCAGGAACGCCTGGATGTCGCAGGGCATCCCGTTGGCGATCACCGTGCCGATGTTGCCTCCGCTGCCGGTGTTGTTGCCGCTGCCACCGCCTGAGCCCGCGCCGGGCCCGCCGCCGCCCGTCGTGGGCGCGCGGCACGCAATGCCCACCGGCGCTCCGGCGGCCACCCAGTCGGTGACGATCTGGATCTCGGCGGGCGTGGCCGGCGTCGCGCCGCGCGGGGGCATGGGCGAGGCGGCATTGTTCATGCGCGCCGAGGCCATCGCGGCGACCGTCAGCGTCGGGTTGGTATGGGATGGGTTTCGCAGGTCGGCCAGCGTCACCAGCGCCATGGGCGCGCCATTGATCGGAGGGTTGGAGTGGCAACCCTGGCAGCGCGTCTTGAAGACCGTGTCGACCGCGCACGGAATGCCGAGGTCGCTGGTCGGAACCCCGCCGATCGACGCGTCATCGCCGGTGACGTTGATGGTGCCCGAGTCAGGGTTGGGGACGATGAGACCGGTGATACCGCCCGTGCACCCCGTAACCGAAGTTATGAAAATGACAGTCGCGAGGCGCTTGCGCATCGGTTGGGTAGTACCTGCAGGCCCGCCCGATCAGGCATTGGCGAGACACTTATCGTTGGTCCCCCAACAGACCGGCGCCCACCAGCGGGATGGGGGCGGTCGAGCTAGATCCCCTGCAGAAACGCGGTGATGGTGCTGGGCGGCGTCACGGTCCCGGTCGTCCCTGGCGGCTGCGGAAGGCATCGCTCAGCAGCACCTGGCGGACGATGCTGGTCAAGCTACCGGTGGCCGCGCGCGCCTTGGTCGCCAGGGACGTCACCAGCGCCCCGTCAGTGGACTGGTCGAGCAGGCGGCCGACCGCGAAGGTCATGAACTTGCGGGTCACGCAATCGCTGAATCTGGCGTCGCGCCCCAGCGCCCCCGCCATGTCGATCGCGCCGTTGAACGAGCTGCCGTCGGGTAGCACGCCGCTGGCGTCGATGGCGCCGGCGACGTCGGTGGTCCGGTAGCGCCCGATGGCATCGTAGTTCTCCAGGCCGAACCCGATCGGGTCCATCAGCGAATGGCAGGGGCTGCACGCCGGATTCTTGCGGTGCTCCTCCATGCGCTGGCGCAGGGTCAACGTCGTCGCGGTGTCATCGTCGGACAGCGGCGGCACGTCGGGCGGAGGCTGGCCGATGGTCTGGCACAGCAGCCGGTTGAACACGAACTCGCCACGCTTGACTGGCGAGGTCCGCGACGGCAGCGAGGTGCCGGTCAGAAAGGCCCCCAGCGTGAGGATGCCGCTGCGGGGCGCCGCCGTGGTGTCGACCCGCACCAGGGTGCCCGCCGCGCTGCCGGCCGGGCGGGTGATGCCGTAGAGGGTGGCCAGGCTGGCGTCGACGAAGGTGAAGCGCGCGGTCAGCATCTCGGTCACCGGGCGGTCCGAGCGCAGGAATTCTTGCACGAACCGACGCGCCTCCAGCGCCATCGAGTTGGCCAGCGCCGGCGTGAACTGCGGGAACGCCGTCGCCTCCACCTCGTGCGCGGGCAGCGCGCGGTAGTTCAGCCATTGACCCGCGAAGGCGTCCAGCAGCACGTCCGCGCGCGGGTCGGCCAGCATGCGATCGATCTGCGTCGTCAGTCCAGCGTCGCTGGCCAGCTGGCCGGCGTCGGCGGCCGCCGACAACGCGTCGTCGGGCATCGAGCTCCACAGCGCGTACGAAAGCCGCGTGGCCAGCTCGTAGGGACCCAGGCGCTGCGGTTGCGTCGAATTCGGGTCGGCCAGGATCTCCGGCTTGAAGATGAAGAACGGCGATAGAAGCACCGTCGCCAGGGCGTATTGCAGGCCCTCGGCCGCGGTGGCGCCGGCGGTCCTGGCGGCCGCGATCGGCACCATCAAGGTTTGCACCTCCTCGGCGGTCACCGGCCGCCGCCAGGCGCGGCGGGCGAACGCGCCCAGGATGGTCTGCGCGCAGGTGTCGCCGGCGCTGGCGACGTCGCAGGTGATGACGCGCCCGCGCCGGGTCGCGTCCGCCGCCAGCAGATCGGCGACCAGGGCGTAGGCGGCCTTCTCGTAGGCAGCCACGTAGGTCGGCGACAGGCTCAGCGCCTCGCCCACGGTGTCGAATTCGCCCCCGAGGTCGTCCTCCGGGAAGTCATTGGCGGGCGCCAGCGTCGTGCCCAGCAGATCCTTGACCGTGTTGTTGTACTCCATGCGGTTGAGGCGGCGCACCACCGCCGCGCCCGCTTGCGGGACGACCCCAGGGCCCGCGCCGCCGCCGCTGCCGGCGGACCCTGGCGACGAGCCGACCCCGCCGTTGCCGCCGGGGGCCAGCACCTTTCCGGTGCAGCCCACCGCGGCGCCCAAGGTCAGGAACGACGCGAGCGCCAGGCGGACAGTGACGCTGACCATGCCGGCTAGCGATTCCATACGATCGCCTCCTTGCCGTCGTCGCCGAAGGCGGTGGTCTGGACATCGAACAGGCCCAGCAGGGTGATGAAGAAGTCTCCGAAGGTCTTCACCGTGGTGTAGTCGCGGCTGGTGGGAAAGCGCAGGTGGCGGTCGGGTGTGACCAGCCCGCCCAGGCGGCCGGCCAGCAAGATCGGATAGTCGTCGTGGTTGTGGCGATTCCCGTCGGCGAGCTCGCTGCTGATCCAGACCAGCGTGTTGTTGAGCAGCGGTTGGCCGTCGACGTCCTGGATGCTCTTGAGCTTGCGGATGAAGCCGGCGATCTGGCCCATCTTCCACAGCACCATCGCGCGGAACTTCGCCGTCAGAGCCGCGTCGCTGGAGTGATGCGAGACCGAGTGATCGCCGGCGTCGCCGCCGATCGCCGCGACCTCGGGGATGAAGGACAGGCTGCGGTTGTTGAGCGCGTCGCCCATCATGAAGGTGATCACCCGCGTGAGGTCGCATTGCAGCGCGATCGCCATCAGGTTGTGCATGTAGTCGAGCTGGGTGGGGAAGTCGGTGGTCTTTACCGGCGCGGCCGGCTTGGTGCAGCTGACGGGCACCGCGCTGCCCGCCAGCTCCATCTCCAGCGAGCGGATGCCGGTGAACAGCTCGTCGACCTTGGCGCTATCGGCGTTGTTGAGACGCGCGCGCAGCCAGGCGCCGTGCGGGACGATCGCGTCGAGGACGCTCTTGCGTAGCGCGCGGCGCCGCTCGGCCTCGGCGGTGCTGGCCCCGATGTCGGTGCCGGCGAACAGCCGATCGAAGGCCTTGATCGGATCGATCTCCTTGCCCAGCGGCGTGCCGGCGCCGACCGGGTACGACATGGTGCCGTCGGCGTTGGCGATCGACGGCGCTCGCCAGGAGATGCTGCGGGTGTAGTAGGTGCCGAACGAATCGGCGGGGCCGGTGTTGTGGGTCCCGAGCTGCAGCGAGTGGATGCCCCGACAGCCCATCAGCGCGTCGCCGATCGCCTGATCGACCGACATGCTGGTTATCGGCTGGTTGGCCGTCGGCTTACGCGCGGTCAGCAACGAACCGCCGCCGATGGCGTGGTCGCCGACCTCGCGCCGGCGCTGCTGGTTCTCGAGGCCGCTCACGAAGGTGAGCTCGGACTTGAGGTCCTGCATGGCGGCCAGCATCGGGGGCAGCGTCCAGGCGGTGCCGGCGCCGGTCCCGGTGGGCAGGTGCTCGACCATGTGGTGGCCGTTGGGGAAGTGGTAGGCGACGAATCGTTTGACGGGCGTGCAGGTGGCCGCGCCCGCCCGTCGCGTGTAGAGCAGCGACGGCAACATCGGCAACGTGATGGCAACACTGGCCGAGCTGATGAACCGGCGTCGTGAAAAGCGTCTATCGGACATCCTTACCTCCCAGGCTCCAGCCTGGTGATCCGGGGTGTTGGACAGGTGGTTCGAAAATCGGAAAGTAGATCAGGAATTTCAGGCCGTCCGGCGAAACACCTATTTTGCCCCCGAGCCGCCCCGCTGCGGCGTGGTGCGAAAGGACACTATTCGCCGCCGGGGCGCGGACAATCGACAAGGGACCCGGGGGGCGGCGAGCCACCCGACCACCACCAGCAGGATAAAGCGTGGGAGGGTCTGGGCAATGGACAAAGGGCGTGCGCACCGACAATTGGTGCAATCTGCCGCGCGCGTCAGCGACATCCGGATCACTGGTGGCCAGCTCCTACAGGGCTGCGCTCCTGCGACCGCCTTCATCAACGGTCCCCGCGTCATCCAGTCCAGGACAGGAGCGCAGGGGGCGAGAGCGTGGAAGGGCTCAGCGCCTCGGTCTCGGGACGTCCCGATCCAGAACCGTGCGGCGACCGTCGGTGGCGGCGGCGCGGATCGAGTCGTCGCACAGCGCCCGGACGTGATCGCTCAGCACCTCCGCCACGGCGTCCGAGGTGCTCATCCCCGATCGGTCCTTGATGTACTTCTTCATCTTGGAGACCACGACGATGATCTCGCGTTCGAACGCGTCGGTGAGGGTGGGGACCTCCGCGGGCGCGCGTGCGGCGGGAGTCGACATCGCAGGCGCGCGAGCCGCCGGTGGGGAGACGATGCGCGACGCCGCGGGAGCCGGCGCTACCGGCGCTGGGGCGGCCTTGGCAGCCTCGGGCGCCACGTCGGCCAGCGCGGCCCAGGCGGCACGACTGGGCGCCCGCTCTTCCACTGCCCAGGCTTCGCGATGACGCAAGGTCGAAAGGTGCGAATCCCAGCAGGCGACCGAACAGAAGACCAGGCGCGTGCGGCTGCGGTTGCACGTCGACACGCTGCACACCCAGTGGATCGCTTCGTGGAGAATGTCCTTCCGGCAGGCGCTACAGCGCATCCAGATGTTGGTGCTGGGTTCAGGCATGTGGCGGTGTCTGGACTCCTCGGGCCCTGATCGGTCACCCGACTTTAGAGCACCGAACGGTTTGAAAGCTAGACCACCGCACATTGAGGGCCTCTGGCTTCGGGCCTCGGACCTCCGGAACGCAGTCCACCGGACCGCTGCCCGGGCTGGTCGGCTGACGGCAGGGCATCCGCCCCTGTGCTTGACTTGGTAGGGGAACGCAGACATAAGATGGACTTCCGCGGCTCAGCTCAAAGAGCGAGATTGAACGAGTGACGACGCGAAGCTCCTTTCAGGTGTCGCTGATTGCGGCAGTTTTGCTGGCGGCCGCCTGTTCGCCGGGGCATTCCAGCGGCGGCGCCGGCACCGGCGGAGAATTGGGTCATGCCGGAGGATCGATGGCGAGCGGGGGCAGCGGTGCGCCGGCCACCGGGGGAACAGGCGGCACCGGGGGCGCGTCCGGCGGAGCGGGGGGTGGTACGGGAGTCGGCGGGTCGGGCGGAGGATTGAACGGCGACGCAGGCCAAGCCAGCGGCGGCTCCAGCGGTTCTGGAGCGGGCGGAGTCGCCGGCGCGCCGATGGACCCGAGGATGGCCGCGAGCGTGCTCGACGGATTCGCGCTGCTCAAGCCGTGCTTCTCCACACCGCCGGCGAACTGTGTGGGATGCATCTGCGACGAGAATCCATCCAACATCTTGAATTCGGGCCTGGCACCCGAAAATCAGCACCTCACCAAGCAATTCGGTGGAGATCCCGCGGTGACCTACAACGTCAAGCTGCGCGTCGTCGGGGTCGCCGAGCGGTATTGGTACAGCGGAGGATCGCTGGATCCGGTTGGCAGGATCTTCTACACGGGCGGCCTGCCCACGATCCACAGCACTACAGCCCCGAACAGGAACCTCGCTCCTGGTCAGGGAGCATGCAAGATACATCCACCGCAAACGGATGGTGCGCCGTACAACCTTCCGATCCCTTTCGTCGTACCGCCGGAAGTTGCGCCCGCCGACAATTGCTATAACGGGTTCAACATCTTCGCGATGACGGTCTCAGCGCCGAAGCAGAGCTACTTCTTGAACTACACCACCGACTTCGACGGAATCGATCGGCAGACGCACACGGTGTACCAGACCGACTACACGGTGACGATACCGATCGCTGGCCAAGCGACGATCGACTTTTACGTCATCGATGGTGATCACCACCAGGTCACCAACACCAACATGACGGTGCCCAACGTCAAGAATACGCAGATCAGGCAGCCCTACATCGGAAACTTCCTGGAGCTCGAAGTCGCCGACGTCACCGCAGGCAACTGAGTACGACTGTGTTGCACGAGCCGCGGCGCTCCGACGCGTTCGTCCTGGCAAACTGTCGGACGCCCACTATTTTATCTCTCGGCAGTATGAGGGTGCTCGCGCGCAGCAATGGTCGATCTGAAGGCAGCCCATATGAATAGTCTCCCTTGCCCCTCGCGCAGGCTCGCCGCCATGGCACTGCTTCTCGTCACGACGGTGAGCGTGGGCTGCGCCGGCGTGAAAGACCAGCGTGCCGGCGCGGACGGCCAACCCGGACGGGACGGCGCCGGGGGTGGCGGTGGTCGCTTGCAGGGGCGTGACGCAGGGATTCCTTCGTCCGATGGGAATTGCGCGCACGAGTTGCGCCTGGCTGTTCGTGACTTCCGCGGTCACGATCAGGATGGCAAGCCGAAGCATCCTGACTTCGAGCAGGCGATAACCGACGATCGTGGCATCGTCGCCACCACCTTGGCAACGGACTCCAAACCCTTGTACGCGGGGGCCTCGGCCGGCACTGTCACAACCACCGGCAAGGCCAACTTCGATCAGTGGTACCGGGATATCGACGGTGTCAACATCCACATCGATGTCTCCGTACCGCTGACGGCCGACCCCGCGCGGGCCGGCGTGTTCGTTTACGACAACGACGCGTTTTTTCCGATCGACAAGATGGGCTGGCCCGACCCCTACGCCGATCACAACCACGACTTCACGGCGGAAATGCATTTCACCTTTCCTTACCGGGGCGGCGAGGTGTTCAACTTCCGCGGTGACGACGACGTGTTCGTCTTCATCAACGGTCGCTTGGCGATCGACCTCGGCGGCATCCACATCGCGGAAATGGGCCGCGTCGATCTCGACACCCGGGCCGCTGAGCTCGGCATCGCCCCGGGCAATACCTACGAGATGGCTGTCTTCTACGCCGACCGGCACTGCTGCGACTCGACTTTTCACATCGAGACAACCCTCCAGTGCATCACGAACGTGATCGTTCCTTGAGTCCCCCCGGGCGAGCGCTGGGTATGGCGGCGCTAGCTTGTGCGCCGATCATCGGGCCTGGATGCAACAACAGGTCGCCCGTGCCGGCCACCCGAGAGCTGCATCCGGGCGTGGGGGGCGCGCAGCCAAGCGCGGCAGCAACCGGCCCGGCGCCGATCCCGACGGCCACGATCGACACTGGCAAGCAACCCGTGTCGTTCTATCTCCAGCTCGCGGCGACCCCTGAGGAGCGCGCCAACGGGCTCGTCGGCCGCCCGACCCTGGCCGTGGACGCCGGCTTGTTGGTCATCTTCGATGAGCCAGGGATGCACGGCATCTCGATGAAGAAAACGCTGGTCCCGCTGGACATCATCTTCATCGGCGCCGACCGCCGGATCGTCGGGATCGTCGAGAATGCCAGGCCCTTGAGCGGCACCGAGCGAAGGGTCTCTGCGGCCTCGCGGTTCGTATTGGAGATTCCAGCGGGACTATCGTCCCGGCATGGATTCGGGGTCGGACAATCCGTCTCGTTCCGAGGAGTTCCGATTATCTGAGTGCCGGCGTCCCCGGACTGGACCAGGGCCACTCAGCGGATCGAGAGCCGCGTCCGCACGCGGTTAAGTGCACAAAATCGAACGCGAGCGGCAGTTACAGGTGGCGCCAGCGCAAGCGGCGCCGGCGGTCAGGCCGTGACGGACGGCCGGAACTGGAAGGTGATGCGCAGAATGATGGACCAATGATTCTGAACTCGGGCAGGGCCTGGCATGATTGACGGCATCGCCGCCCATGCGGTCTGCCCCAATTGCAGGACGCGGCTCGACACCTCGTTCACCTGCACCCCGTGCAACCAGCTCTACCCGCGCATGGGCACCATCCGGATCCTCTTGCCGGCGCCTTCCGATCACCTCGAGCGCTGGCGCATGCAGCTGGGGTTGGTCATCCAGCAGGCAGACGAGACGGCCCGGGTTCTTCGGCGTCAAGCCACCGAAGCAGGGATTGACGACGCGACGCGGACGCGGCTACAAGGTCTCGCCGGCGCGGTCGCCGATCAGGTCACCGACATCGCCCTTGTCCTCGGCCCATCGCTTGGAGGCCCACTGCTACCGCTTTACGGTGTCCCCTTGCCGCGCGGCGTGACCGACTATGTCAGCTGCATCTTTCGGGATTGGGCCTGGTCAGATGGGTACGATCAGGAGAATGTTCAGTCCGTGGCTGCGATTCGCCGGGTCACCGGCGGGACGGACCTCGGCAGGATCCTCGTCCTGGGCGCTGGTGCTTGCCGGCTGGCTTACGATCTCCACGTTCATTGCGGTGGAACCGAGACCGTCGTCGTCGATGTCGACCCTTACCTGCTCGGCGTGGCCGAAGCCGTCATTCGCGGAGGGGTCGTCAGCCTCACGGAGTCGAGCGTCAACGCACCCGAGGTCGATCCCGTCTGCCGGCGCTGGTCGCTCACCGCTCCCTCGGGCCCGCTGAGCGAGGCGGTGTTCCACTTCTTCCTGGCGGATGGCACGGAGCCGCCGTTCCTCGACCATGCGTTCGACACGATCGTGACTCCCTGGTTCATCGACCAGGTCCCGACCGATCTCGAGGGATTGATTCGCAGGTTGCATCGCCTGCTGGCACCGCGCGGTCGATGGATCAACCACGGTCCCCTCATATATCGGCCGGACGCGCTGCCCGTGGCTCGATGGTATACGCGTCAGGAGATCTTCAACCTGTCCACCGCCATCGGTTTCCACATCCGAGCGTGGGAGCGCACGACGCTGCCGCATTTCGTTTCGCCGTTGAGTGGGCGCGGACTCCTGGAAAATGTTCTGACCTTCGAAGCCTCGCGAGAGTGACGGTCTACCCGCGTTGACCGCCATCGCCACGCTGAGGTAACCGTGATCGACGATACGCGCGGCTGTCGACAGGGCCATACTTCGAACGCGGCGAAAGCGCGTATGACGTTTGGAGGCCGTTATTTTCAGCGGAAATGCCGATTCGCGCGAGACGCCCGGCCATCGATCTCGGCCACGAAAGTTTCTGGCGATCGCAATTTTTTCTGAACAGTCCCCGGTCTGCAGACAGTTAACGGCAACCATGGAACACGTCTCTGGTCGATCTGCCCCGGGGTTTGGTGCCGTGCGATGCGCCCTGGTACTGACCGCCTGCCTGGCGGCTGGTTGCGGCTCGTCGACGCCCAGGTTGATTACCGGCGTGGGCGGCTCGACCGGCGGCGGCGGTTCGACCGGCGACGGCGGTTCGACCGGCGGTGGCGGTTCGACCGGAGCCGGCACCGGTGGCGCCTCGGTCGTCGATGCCGGCACGGACGCGCCGATCCACCCGCCGGCAGATGGCGGG
>DASRQZ010000197.1:0-23502 GCA_035696125.1 Polyangia bacterium | reverse complement strand
TTCGGCGTCCGACGGCGATCTGGACATGATCTGGGGTCTGATCATGGCGTCCGACCAGTGGTCGTCGGCGGAGTACCTCAGCGCCGCTGCCGCCATGATCAATGCCGTGCGCCAGAACTCGATCGCCTCCGACGGGTCGCTCAAGCCGGGTGACACCTGGGGCGGCACCGCGCTCACCAACCCGTCTTACTTCTCGCCAGCCTACTTCCGGGTGTTCGCGGTGGTGTCAGGCGATGCCAACTGGTCGGGCGCGATCCTCGACAAGAATTACTCGACCCTGGCCAAGGTGACGGGCAACAACGGTCTGGTCCCCGA
Organism: Polyangia bacterium; assembly: GCA_035696125.1. Taxonomy (GTDB): domain Bacteria; phylum Myxococcota_A; class Polyangia; order Fen-1088; family Fen-1088; genus DASRQZ01. The sequence goes on along the minus strand of DASRQZ010000197.1, from coordinate 23,187 downwards.
CTGGACCAACAATTCGGGCGTCGTCAACACCACCCTCATGGAGGGGAACTCGACGTTCAACAACAGCAGCTACGGCTACGACGCGGCCCGAACACCCTGGCGCATCGCCATGGACTGGTGCTTCAACGGCGAGGTGCGCGCGCGCGACTACCTCATGAAGATCGGGGCCTTCTTCGACGGCGTCGGCGCCAGCAACATCGGCGATGGTTACTCGCTGACCGGGTCGCCGACCACCGGCAACAAGAACATGGCCTTCATCGGCCCCGCTGGGGTGTCCGGCATGGCCGGCTTCCCGACCCTGCTCAACGGGGCCTTCAACTACGGCATCGGCAACGGCGGCGATCAGAGCTACTACCCGTCGTCGCTGCGCATGATCTCGATGCTGATGATGTCGGGCAACTTCGTCGACTTCACCAAGTAGCGTCGCGCCGCGCGGACGCCGCCGCGTTACTTGAGATCCGCGAGCAGCTTGGCGACGTCGAGGCTGAAGCCCGGCAGCAGCGGCGAGGCGAGGTGCTCGGGTCGATCCTCGTCGACGAGGCCAGGCCCCCACCGCCGTTCGATGAAGCCAGCCGGGTCGACGATCCAGTACTCGGCCACGCCGGCGGCGCCGTAGATGAACCGCTTGGTCACCCGGTCGTAAACGCGGTTGGTCGACAGAACCTCGACGCAGATCTCGGGGATGCGATCGATCGGTCCAGGCTGACCTCGCTCCAGTCGCGAGAGAAAAACCATCGCGTCCGGCTGCAGGATCCGATTCGGAGCGAAGCGGACGTCGAGGGGCGCTTGAACAACAGTCACGTCGGGGCGCCCCTCGGCCCACGTGCGCAGCGCAACAAAGAGTCGCGCGAGGACCTCCTGATGCCAGAAGATGTGGCTCGGCGCCACGATCACCTCCCCGTCGATGAGCTCGATGCGCTCCAGCGACTCGGGCAGGCTCAGGAACTCCGCCTCCGAGACCCAGGACTTCGCCGGGATCGACATGCCCGGCGACGATACCGTATCGCCCCGCGACGCGCCTGCGTTGACCTTGACGCGCCCCGCGCGCTAGCGTCTCGCCGCCATGAACCTGGCGGCCACCTTGCGCGGGACGACCTACCGGTTCGCCGACGTCAAGGACGTGCTGGCCAAGGCCAACGAGGAGAAGTCGGGCGATCGGCTGGCGGGGCTCGCGGCCGCTTCGGTGTCGGAGCGGGTCGCGGCCAAGCGGGTGCTGGCCCAGCTGACCCTGCAGGAGCTGTTCGAGAACCCGGTGGTGCCGGCCGAGCGCGACGCGGTGACCCGGTTGATCCTCGACGACCTGCAGCGGCCGGTCTACGAATCGGTGAAGTCCTGGAGCGTGGCCCGGCTGCGCGAGCACGTGCTGGACGACGCGATCGACGGCGCCGAGCTGCTGCGCCTGTCGCGCGGCCTGTCGAGCGAGATGATCGCCGCCTGCGCCAAGCTGATGACCAACCTGGATCTCATCTACGCGGCGCGGAAGATCCGGGTCGTGGTCCACGCCACCAACACGGTGGGGCTGGACGGGCGCCTGTCGGTGCGGCTGCAGCCCAATCACCCGTCGGATTCGATCGAGGGCATCCTGGCCTCGATGCGCGAGGGGCTGTCGTACGGGTGCGGCGACGCCGTGATCGGCATCAACCCGGTGACCGACAACCCGGAGCAGACGGCGGCCATCCTCAACGCGTCGGCGTCATTCATGCGGCAGTGGCGCATCCCGACCCAGAACTGCTGCCTGGCCCACGTCACCACCCAGATGAAAGCGCTGGAAGCGGGCGCCGAGCTGGGCCTGATGTTCCAGTCGATCGCCGGCACCGAGAAGGCGCTGCGCAGCTTCGGGGTCACGCTGGCCATGCTCGACGAGGCGCACGAGATGACCCGCAAGCTGGGCCAGTGCGCCGGCCCCAACGTCATGTACTTCGAGACCGGGCAGGGCTCGGCGCTGTCGGCCGACGCGCACGAGGGCGCCGACCAGATGACGCTGGAGGCGCGCAACTACGGCCTGGCGCGCCATTACCGGCCGTTCCTGGTCAACACCGTGGTCGGGTTCATCGGCCCCGAGTACCTGTACGACGCGCGCCAGATCACGCGCGCCGGCCTCGAGGATCACTTCATGGGCAAGCTGCACGGCATCCCCATGGGCTGCGACGCCTGCTTCACCAACCACGCCGACGCCGACCAGAACGACGTCGAGAATCTGGAGGTGCTGCTGGCCAGCGCCGGCTGCAACTTCTTCATGGGCCTGCCCATGGGCGACGACGTCATGCTCAACTACCAGTCGACGTCGTTCCACGACAACGCGACCCTGCGCCAGCTGCTGCGCCTGCGCCCGGCGCCCGAGTTCGAGGCCTGGCTGGAGGAGATGGAGATCATGAAGGACGGCCGGCTGACGCCGCGGGCCGGCGACGCGAGCATCTTCGCATGATCGACCGCACCCGCATCGAGACCATGGTGCGCGAGGCGCTGGCCCGCGAGTGGAGCCGCGAGGCGCGCGACGCCGATGACGCGCGCCCGGGCCCCCACCCTCACCTTCACCTTCACCCTCACCCTCGCCCTTCTGGCGACGGCGTGGTCGAGTCTTCGGGCGCGCTGCTGTTCGAGCCCGACCGCGGCGTCAACATCGGCGAGCCCTACGACCCGCGGGTCATGCCCGGCATCCTGGCGGCGACGCCGGCGCGCATCGGAGTCGGGCGCAGCGGCCCGCGCTACCGCACCAACACCATGCTGCGCTTCCGCGCCGACCACGCCGCCGCCAAGGACGCCGTGCTGTCCGAGGTCGACCCCGAGCTGCTGGCGCGCCTGGGCCTGTTCGAGCTGGCCTCGCGCGCGCCTGACAAGCCGACCTTCCTGCAGCGCCCGGACCTGGGACGGGCGCTGTCCGACGGCGCCCGCGAAGAGCTGGCGCGTCGCATCGGGCGCGCGCCCACGCTGGTGGTCATCTACGGCGACGGCCTGTCCGCGGCGGCGATCAACCAGCACCTGCCCGAGTTCCACGGCGCGCTGATGCCGGCGCTGGCGGCGCGCGGGATCAGCCACGCGCCGGCATTCTTCGTGCGCCGGTCGCGGGTCAAGATCATGGACGAGATCGCCCGCCTGACCGGCGCGCAGGCGGCCCTGTTCACCTGCGGCGAGCGGCCGGGCCTGGGCTTCGCCGACTCGCTGTCGGCTTACTACATCTACCAGCCGGCGGCCGGGGCCACCGACGCCGACCGCGAGGTGATCTCCAACATCAACCCGCGCGGCCGCCCGCCCGCGGCCGCGGCGGCGGACGTCGCCATGGCGATCGAGCGCATCTTGCGTGAGAAGAAGTCCGGTGTGGTGTTCCCGTAACGGAAGGCCGGATCGTGTGGGGTAACCGTTGAAGGTGGACTACTGCCCGGTCAGGCCACGCGCGCTGGCCGTGCGCACGATCTCCGAAGCTTCACCCGACCTGGCCGCGTCGCTGGGCCTGGCCCCCGACCGGCGCGCGCTGGGACTCATCACCGCCACCTCCGACGACGCGTTGTTCACCGCGCTCGACCAGGGGACCAAGGCCTCGCCGGCCGACGTGGTCTACGCCAGATCCTTCTACGCCGGCGCGGCGCACGCTTCGGGCCCGCTGTCGGGCGAGTGCATCGGGATCTACGCCGCGCGCGACCCTGCCGAGATCGACGCCGCGCTCACGGCCTGCCTGGCCTATCTCGAGAATGAGGCCTGGTTCTACGCCATCGGCGTGGGCACCGGCGGTGACGACGTGATCTTCTTTCCGCACGTGGTCGCCGCGACCGGGCGCTACCTGGCGCCGCTGGCGGGCGTCGCGGCCGGCGCGCCCATCGCTTATCTCATCGCGCCCCCGCTGGAGTCGATCATCGGCATCGACGCCGCCTGCAAGGCCGCGACGGTGCGGCTGACCAAGTGGTTCGGGCCCCCGTCCGAAACCAACTTCGGCGGCGGGTATCTGGCGGGCGACCAGCCGGCCTGCGAGGCGGCGGCGCGCGCGTTCGCCAGCGCGATCGCCGACGTGTGCGCCGCGCCGCGCACCGCCCGCGACGCGCGCGGCGGCGGCGAAGCACCATCGGCGAGCGTGGCGCGCGGTGGCAACGGCGTCCGGGCCGGCGCGACCGGCAGCGCCCAGCCGGCGCGTTTCCGCGCGCTGGCGACCGGCGAGCGCTTCGCCATCAAGCCCGACCACCTGACTCACCTGGTCGACGACACCACGCTGGTGGTCAAGACCCACCCGCGCATCGCGCTGCGCGGCAAGATCGATTTCCTGCAGTCGGCGATCCTCGACGCGCAGGTGGCGGCCGACCAGGAGCAAGCGCGCGGCCTGGTCGGCGAGCTGGGCGAGCTGCTCGAGCTGGCGCGCGCGCTGGTGGGCGCCGAGGTCACCGGAAAGCCGCTGGCGCCGTTCCGGCTGTTCGGCATGAGCCCCGACGAGGTGCGCGACGCGACCCACCACACCCAGGAGCTTTACGGCGTGCCGTTCATGTACCCCGACGTACGGCAGGGGCCGGTGATCGCCAAGCTGAACCTGGCGCGCGCCGTGGCGCGCGAGGCCGAGCTCTCGGCGCTGGCGGCGTTCCCCGCCCGCGGCCCGGGCGACGACCACGACCACCACCAAGTCGACGCCGACGCCGACGTCGACTCCAGCGCGACGACTGGCAGCCCGATCGCGCCGCCGGGTCGGCCGGACCTGTGCCTGGCCTTGAACCGTATCTCGTCGGCGCTGTATTTGCTGGCTTGCAAGTACGTCGCCGGCCGCTACGATGGCACTCGCCGGCCGCGGGGCCCAGTCCGCGGGTGGCGCCCGCCGCGTTGAGCCGTCGGCGATCGGCCGTCAGCCGCGACCGGGCGCCGCGCCTTGCGAGGTTCTCTTGACCATCAGGACAGTCACACCCGCGCCTCTGCCGCCCCGTCTCCTCGAGAAACAGGCGCGGCTGGCCAAGGTCTACGACAGCGACGTGCTGCCGCTGTACGGCCGCCGCTTCGGTCAGCTGGCGCTGCGCGGGTGGGATCCGGGTCCCGCCGCCGACGTGCTGGAGATCGGGTGCGCCACCGGCGATCTGACCCTGGAGCTGGCGCGCCGGCTGGATGACGGCAGCCACCTCACCGCGCTGGAGGGGTCGGCGCCGCTGGCGGCCCAGGCCAAGGCAAAGCTGGCGGCCGCGCCCGGCGTGGGCCACCGGGTCACGATCCACCAGACCGCGACGCCGCTGCATCCCACGCTGGTGCTGCCCGACAGCGTGTTCGACGTCTGTGTCTCGAACCTGGGCCTGGCCGAGGCGGAGGAGCCCGCGCGCACCGTCGTCGAGCTGGCCAGCATGCTCAAGCCGGGCGGCCAGCTGCTGCTGACCGCGCCCCTGCGCGGAACCTGGACGGAGTTCCTGGACATCTACCGCCAGGTGCTGCGCGACGGCGGCAAGGGCGACAGCCTGGCGGCGCTGGAGGCCTACGTCGCCGCGCAGCCGGACGGCGATACCTGCGCCCGCTGGCTGGAGCAGGCGGGGCTGACCGACGTCGAGGTCGCGGTCGACCGCTGGGAGCTGCTGTTCAAGAGCGCGCGCGAGTTCTTCTTCGCGCCGGTGATTCACGAAGGGCCGCTGTCGCGCTGGAAGCACATCGCCGGGCGCGGCGACGAGATGCAGGACGTGTTCTTCTTCACCAAGGAGGCGATCGACGCCTACTTCGCGGGCAGGATCTTCTCGGTGACCATCGTGGGCGCCGCGGTCAAGGGATGGAAGAGGATCGCGGCGCCGTGACGCCGGGCAAGGAAGATCCCGTCCCGGAGGCGACCGCTACCGGCGGCGGCCAGGACCGCGCGCGCTATCGCGCGCTGGTGCTCGAGCTTGGCGAGCATGACCGGCGCTACTACGTCGAGATGGCGCCGGTCATCACCGACGTCGAATACGATCGCCTGCTGCGCGAGCTGCGCGCCATCGAGACCGCCCACCCCGACTGGACCGATCCGCACTCGCCCACCCAGCGGGTGGCGCCCGCGCCCATCTCGGCCTTCCCCAAGGTCGTGCGCGAGGTGCCGATGCTGTCGCTCGACAACACCTACAACGCCGACGAGCTGCAGGCGTTCTACGACCGCGTGGTCAAGGGGCTGCACGGTGAGACGCCGGCCTTCGTGGTCGAGCCCAAGATCGACGGCATCAGCATCGAGCTCAAGTACGTCGAGGGCCGCTTCACCCAGGGCGCGACCCGCGGCGACGGGCGGGTCGGTGAGGACATCACCGCCAACCTGCGCACGCTGCGCTCGCTGCCCTTGACACTGGCCGAGCCGGTCACCATCACCGTGCGCGGCGAGGTGTTCATGGACAAGCGCGACTTCGCCGCCGTCAACGAAGAGAAGGAGCAGGCCGGCGAGGAGGTGTGGAAGAACGCGCGCAACGCCACCGGCGGCTCCCTCAAGCTGCTCGACCCGCGCGAGTGCGCGCGACGCCCGCTCAAGGCGCTGCTCTACGAGCTGGTGGGCGGCGAGGCCTACCGCCCGCTGCACTCGGACAGTCTGCGCTGGCTGCGCGCGCTGGGATTTCCGACCTCCCCCGACGTGGCGCTGGTCGGCGACGGCGCGGGCCTGGCGGCCAGCGTCGCCGCCTGGGCCGAGCGCAAGGCCCGGTTGCCCTACGAGGCCGACGGGCTGGTGATCAAGGTCGACTCGTTCGCGCAGCGCCGGCTGCTGGGATACACCGCCAAGTTCCCGCGCTGGGCCATCGCGTACAAGTTCCCCGCCAATCAGGCCACGACCCGGGTGCGCGGCATCGAGGTCAACGTCGGGCGCACCGGCGCGGTGACCCCGGTCGCGGAGCTGGACCCGGTCGAGCTGTCGGGCACCACGGTCAAGCGCGCGTCGCTGTTCAACTGGGACGAGGTGCGCCGGCTCGACGTGCGCATCGGCGACCAGGTCGTGGTCGAGAAGGCGGGCGAGATCATCCCGCAAGTGATCGAGGTCGTGACCGCCCGGCGCACGGGACAGGAGATCCCGATCGCGATCCCCGAGCGCTGTCCAAGCTGCGACGCGCCGCTGGTCCGGCGCGAGGGCGAGGTGGCGCTGCGCTGCGAGAACCGCGGGTGCCCGACGCAGCGCTGGCGCGCGCTGCAGTTCTTCGCGGGTCGCGGCGCCATGAACATCGAGGGCATCGGCGAGGTGCTGGCCGAAGAGCTGGTGCGCAAGGGGATCGTGGCCGACGCCGCCGATCTGTTCGATCTGACCGTCGACAAGCTGGTGCCGACGGCGAGCGAGTCGGTCAAGGTCGAGCGCATGGCCAAGAAGTCGGCGGAGAACCTGGTGGCGGCCATCCAGCGGGCGCGCGCCGGCGCGACGTTGTCGCGCCTCTTGATTGGCCTCGGCATCCCGCACGTCGGCGTGGTCGCCGCGCGCGCGGTCGCGGCGCGCTTCGGTTCGATGGACGCCCTGATGACGGCGGCCGAGAGCGAGGCCGGGCAGGCGCTGGCGCGCGAGGTCGCCGCCATCGACGGTGTCGGGCAGGTCATCGCCGAGGCGATGCGCGTCTACCTGACCGACCCCGACAACGCGCGCCTGGTCGCCAGGCTGCGCGCGCGTGGCGTCTCCCCGGTCGAGCCGATGGCGCGCGTCGCCACCACCGGCGTGCTGGCCGGCAAGAAGGTCTGCGTCACCGGCAAGCTGTCGCGCCCGCGCAGTGAGATCCAGGCCGAGATCGAGGCCGCCGGCGGGCAGTTCGTCAGCACCGTTGGCAAGAGCACCGACATCCTGGTCGCGGGCGCCGACGTCGGCAAGGCCAAGCTGGACGCGGCCAGGAAGCTGGGCACCAGGATCGTCGACGAGGCGGAGCTGGCGACGATCCTGGGGGCATGAAGCAGCGATCCAGGGATCGCCGACGCCCACGCCGACGCCGACGCCGACGGTCGGATCGGATCAGCGTTCCAGCGGCGTCGGCGTGGGGCGATCCCTGGATCGCCCCGATAGATCGACCCGACGCCTCACTCGGTCGCGGGCAGGTCCATCGCCACGTCCATCGGCGCGTCGGAGGCATCGCTGCCGCCGTCGCTGCCGCCCACGCCGCCCGCTTCGTTGGCGTCACCGCCGTCGGCTCCGATTGCGCCGCCCGTCCCCGTGACGCCGCCCGTGCCGGCGTCGCTGCCGCCCACGCCGCTGCCGCCGGTGCCGCCGCCATCGCCGGTGGCCCCGCCGGTGCCGCCGCCGTCGCCCGTGGCCCCGCCGGTGCCGCCGCTAGCCTTGTCGCTGCTGCAACCGCTGATCGCCACCGCCACCGCCAGACCGCACGTGAACACCAGCGCCCCCAGAGTCCTTCCGAGTGTCTTGAACATTGTCGGACCAGTCCTTTCGTCGAAATCCAAGTTACATCGTTGATTGTCTGTGCGACGTCATGCTCCAGCTTGTGAAATTCTTGTAACACGCATGAGCCGCTCCGCAATGCGCGCGGATGACAAAAAACGCAGAAAAACGCGGGGATTTCGGCGAAATCAACGGATCGTTAACGGACGATGTCGCCCGTGTTTTCTTTCGCGATCTCCTCGGTAAACGCGCCGTCCTCGGCGTGATCGCCGCGACTCTGCAGCCGCGGGTCGCCGGCGGAGAATGTACGCGCGCGCGCGTAGAATCGATTGGCCGCCTCCGGGTCGCGCTCGACCTTGAGCGTGATGTCGCCGGCCGCGATCAGGTACCCACATCGCTCGGCGGGCGGCACGGCGCCGTCGCCGGCCAGCACTTCCAGCGCGGCGCGCGCGTCGGCCCAGCGCCGCTCGACGATGGCCAGCGCACCGCGGATCTCCCAGGAATGCTTGCGCGCGCTCGCCGAGCAGCCCTCGGCCGCCAGCGCGTTGCCGACGCGCTCGAGGACGCGCGTGCGACGATCGCCCTCGAGGCCGGTCAGCAGGCGCGGCTCGATGCGCATCGCGGACCAGGTCTCGGCCAGGTCGCGCACACCGCCGCCGCTGCTGGTCACCATCGTGGCCAGCTGCGCGGTCGCGGCCAGGCGCTGGGCGATGTGGACGTCGCACAGCGCCGAGCGCACGAACAGCTCGGCGAGCTCGGCCGGCGACAGGGTCGCGCGGTGGCGGTCGAGCAACGCCTCGGTGGCGCGCCAGGCGTTGTCCCATTGCCCCTTCTCGAAGCAGATGAACGACAGTCGCTCCAGCGTCGGCCGATGATTGGTGTTGCGCGCGTAAGAGCGCGAGAAGTAGACCAGCGCCTCGTCGAGACGGCCCGCCGCTTCGGCGTCGGTGGCGATCCGGAAGTAGCGATCGGCGATGTCGATCACCTCGGCGCCGGCGGCCAGCAGCCGTTCCAGCGCCTGCGCCGCCAGCTCCCACTTGCGCTGCGCGGCCTCGGGCGCGGCCAGCGCGAAGCGGAACAGCAGATCCAGCGTGCCTGGATCCGCCGACTCGACGGCGCGCGCCTTCTCCAGCAGCGCCAGCGCGCGTAGCCCGTTGCCCAGCTTGTCGCCGACGATCGACGCCAGCTCGACCAGGCGGACCGGATCGTTCGCGCCCGGCGCGCCCAGGGCCAGCTCGAGATCCAGCAGCCGCGCCACCTCGCTCCAGTCGGCGCGGCGGGTGGCCAGCCGTCGCAGCGCGATCACCGGCTCGACCAGCGAAGCGTCCAGCGACGCCGACCGCTCGTAGGCGGCACGCGCGGTCGGCAAGTCCTCGAGCCGTTCGGCCACCCGGCCCACGCCATACCAGAGCCGCGACGCCGAGGCCGCCGGCAGGGTGGCCGCCTTCTGCTCCAGGCGGCGGCCCAGCTCGTCCCAGCGCTGCGTGCGTTCGCACAGTCGCTCGAAGGCGGTCATGACATCGACGTTGCGCGGATCGAGATCCAGCGCCGCCGAGAAGTCGGCCTCCGCCTCGGCCGTGCGTCCCGCCTCGGTCAGCAGCACCAGGCCTCGGTCGACGAAGGCCTGCGCCTTTTCCGCCTGGCCGGGAGCGACCGCGATACGCGCCGAGTGCAGGACCAGCTGATTCTGCAGCTTGCCGCGCGTGCCCGGTGACCGCGCGGCGCGCGGGGACGCCGGCGCGCCCAGCTCGCGATAGAGCCGCAGCGCCTCGTCCTGCTGCCCCAGGCGGCTGCGCCGCAGCTCGGCCAGGCGCCAGAGCAGCGCGCCCCGGGCCGCGCCCCCGTCGCCCTTCTGCGACTGCGCACGCGCCGCCGCCCACGACAGCAGATCGGCGCAGCGCTGCCACTCGCCGGTCGCCATCAGCACGCGCTCGGCCGATTCGGCGGCCGAGACGTCGTCGCGATCCAGCTCGAGCACCGCCAGCCACGCCATCGCGACCTCGGACGGATCGCGGGCCGCCTTCTGGCTGAGACTGGCGATGTCGCGCAGCAGCTTGAGTCGCTCCTCGCGCTCGGTGACGTGGTGGACCGCGGCGGCCGCCAGGCGCAGCGACTGGTCGAAGCGCCCGGTGCTCTCCAGGCGGCGGCGCGCAGGCGCGAGAATCGGCATGGGCCGGCCGTCAGGTCCGAGCGGCGGCGTGGCCGCCGCGCTGCCCATCTCCCCGAGCGCGACCAGCCGCTCGGCCAGCGCCCGCTCCGGCTCGCCGCCCGCGTCCAGCAGCTGCGCGCGCTCGGCCAGCACGGCCAAGCGCTCGCGCCCGGTCAGCGCCTGCGCGTCGGCGGCCAGCACGGCGATGAGCTCGCGCGAGCGCCCGAGCTGGCGCAACAGCGCCGCGCGCCGGCGCCGCAAGGGCGCCAGGACCTCGAGCGTACCGGCGGTGATCGCGCGATCCAGGATCGCCAGCGCGCCCGACGGATCCCCGTCCAGCTCCAGCGCGCCCGCCAGGCGGTCGGCCAGTCGCGCGCGCCGCGAAGGACGATCCTCGTGGTCGAAGGCGGCGCGCAGCAAATCGATCATGCGCGTCTCGAACGGCTTGCCCGGCACCTCGCCCGAGCGTCGCAACAACCGCTCGCCCAGCGCCAGCGCGGCGTCGGCGCCCACGTGGCCCGCGACCGCGCGCGCGAGCAGAGCCAGCACCGGTCTGGTGTCGCCGTCCTCTGGCAGGCGAATCAGCTGGCGCTGTACTTGACGGTAGAGCTCGACGGGCGTCGCCGGCGCGCGGTCCTTGCTGGCGGCCTGCGCCGGCACCGGCACGACCACGGCCGGCGCGGCGATGCCAAGATCGCGGCGCCAGGTCTCCGCCAGCCGCGCGTGACCCGCCGTATCGGCCTCGGCGATCAGCGCTTCGAGCGCGGCGGCCCGCTCCCCGGGCGCCTGAGCCTCGAGCAGAGTGCGCCGCAACAGCAGGGCCTGCTTGTCGAGACCGCCACCGCGCAGCGCCGCCTCGACGGCGGCCAGCCGCGACGGCGCCGCCGCCCCGTTGGCCGAGCGAAGCGCGCGCTCGGCCAGCCGGCGCGCCAGTACGCCGCGCCCGGCGCGCGCGGCCGCCAGGGCGCGATCCCAGGGATCGGCGCGCTCCGCGCGTTCGGCGGCGCGCGCGGCGGAAGACGCGGGCGCGGCGCCACCGGCGACGGCCAGCTCGCCGTTGCGCGCGCTGTCGCGTGGCTCGGCGCCAGGGCCTCGATCGGCGGCTTCCCTGGCGGCGGTCAGGGCGGTCTTGCCCGGCACGGAGCCAACCGGCGGCGGCGTGGGCGCCGCTGCCTTTCCCGACGCCGTCCCGATCGCGGCCGCACCCGGACGCGACCCACGCGCGGGCGCGCGCGCAGCTTTCGCCGTCCCGGCGCGGGCGCCGCCGGTCGCCGCCGCCCCCGCCCCGGCGCCGCGCTCGGAGCCCGCGCGCCAGCGGCGATCGATCTCGCGACGCAGGCGCGCCACCTCTTCGATGATGGGGCCACCCGCCTTCTCCGCCGCCTCGAGCAAGGACTCGATGCGCGCGGGCGCGCCCCCCGCCTCGACCCAGGCGGCGGCCGTCGCCAGACCCGCCGACGGATCGATGCCGGCCCCGGCGGCCAGCACCAGCGCCTCGCGCAGGAAGCCCAGGCGCGCGCGACCACTGGTCTCGGCGGCACGCAGCCGCAGGGCCGACAGGTGCTCGGCCGGCAACCCCGCGGACGCGATCTTGATCGCGTGTCGCGCCGCCGCCCGTCGCTGATGGGCGGGAAAGCGATTGTCGCCCGCCAGCGCGAGCCAGGCGCGCGCCGCCTGCACCGGGCGCCCCGCCTCACGCTGCGCCTCCGCCGCCGCGGCCGCCCAGACCGGGATCTCCGAACGCGCGATGTGACCGATCTCGACCAGAAAGGCGGCGCGGTCCAGCGCCGGCAGCGCCCGCGCCGCGCTCAACACCGCCAGCCGCACGACGCCCAGCCCGGGCGCCTCGTCGGCGGCACGACGCAGCTCCGCCAGCGCGCCCGGCATCTCGCCGGCAGCGCGCAGCAGCCCCGCGAGATCGGTGCGCAAGCGCGCCCGCACGGCGGTGTCGCCGGCCGCGCCAATCTGCCGGCGCAGCTCGTCCATTCGCGCGCCCGCCCCGGGGAGCGGGCCTCCAGCCAATGCCGTCACGAAGGGCGAAGATATCACCATATCCGGGGCGGCGAAGGGGATCGCCGACGCTGACGCCGACGCCGACGCCGACGGGGAGAAGGTCCGGATCCGTCGGCGTCGGCGTCGGCGTCGGCGTGATCGATCCGGCCGTGAGGGCGCGTCACGTTCATGGAACGGGGCGGCCCCGCCCTGGTCCCCGCCCATGGTAAGTTGCCCCGAACATGGCAGCGCCCTTCGCGATCATCCTCGCCGGTGGCGGCGGGACCCGGCTCTGGCCGGCCAGCCGCCGGCGGCACCCCAAGCAGCTGCTGCGGCTGGGCGCCGATGAATCGCTGCTGGCGGCCGCGGCGCGGCGGGCCAGATCGTTCTGCGATCCCGAATCCATCCTGGTGGTCACCGCGGCCGACCAGGAGGCCGGGGTGCGCGCCGAGCTACCCTGGTTGGCGAGCGCCAACATCGTGGCCGAGCCCACGCCGCGCAACACGGCCGCCGCCGTCGGGCTGGGCGCGGCGGTCGCGGTCCGCCGGGCCGGCGCCGAGGTGGTGCTGGCGGTGCTGCCCGCCGATCCGCACATCGCCGACGAGGCGCGCTTCACGGCGACTGTGAAGGCCGCCCTCCTGGAAGCGCGCCGCACCATCACCACCGTGGGCATCAAGCCGACCCACGCCGAGACCGGCTTCGGTTACATCCGACTCGGGCCCAGATGCAAGGACGCCGGAAGCGCCACCCCGGGGGCATTGGAGGGCCTGGCGATCCACGAGGTGGCCGCCTTCGTCGAGAAGCCGGACCGCGCCACCGCCGAGCGCTACCTGTCCTCGGGCGAGTACCTGTGGAACTCGGGTATGTTCTTCTTCACCGCGGGTCGGCTGTTCGAGGAGGCGCGGCGGCACCTGCCCGAGCTGGGTCGGACGCTGGACGTGCTGGTGGCCGCGCCCGACCTGGACGCCGCCGTGCGCACGCACTATCCGACGGCGCCCGCGCTGTCGATCGACAGCGGCATCATGGAAAAGGCCGCCGGCCTGCGGGTCGTGCCCGGTGACTTCGGCTGGAACGACGTCGGCAGCTGGGCTGCGCTGCCGGCGATCCGCCAGCCCGACGCCGCCGGCAACGTCGTCGTGGGGGCGGCGACCCTGATCGACGGTCGCGGCAGCGTGGTCGTCGCGGAGGATGGCGCCCCCTACGTGGGCGTGCTGGGCGTCGACAACCTGATCGTGATCGCGACCGCCGACGCGGTGCTGGTCATCCCCAAGGATCGCGCGCAGGATGTTCGCCAGCTGGTCGAGGCCGCCCGCCGATCCGGTCGCGAGGATCTACTGTGACCGGCCCCGGCAGCGCGCCCACGCGACACCACCGGAGCCCGCCATCATGAATCCCCGTATCTTCCGCGAGTACGACATCCGCGGCGTCGCCGACCGCGATTTTCCCGACGAGCTGGCCGCCGTGCTCGGGCGCGGCATCGGCGATCACCTGGCCGAGGGGGGCGCGCGCCGGATCACCCTGGGGCGCGACTGCCGGATCTCGTCGCCGCGCATCCACGCCCAGGTCAAGGTCGGCCTGCTCGCCGCCGGGCTCGACGTGGTCGACGTCGGGATCCTGCACTCGCCTGGCCTCTATTTCTCGGTGTTTCACCTCGAGACCGACGGCGGCGTGATGATCACCGCCAGCCACAACCCGGCCGAGGACAACGGGTTCAAGATCGTCGTCGGACGCGGCACCATTTACGGCGCCGAGATCCAGATGCTGCGCGCGCGCGTCGACAGCCGGAAGCAGCGCACGCCCGACCGCGCCGGCACCGCGAGCGAGCACGACATCCTGAGCGATTACGTCGCGACCGTCACCGGCAACATCCGCCTCGGGCCGCGCCCGGTCAAGGTCGTCGTCGACGGGGGAAATGGCACCGGCGGCGTGGTGCTGCTGCCCATCCTGCGCCGCCTGGGCGTCGAGGTCGACCCGATCTACTGCGAGCCCGATGGTCGCTTCCCTCACCACCACCCCGATCCGACCGTCGCCGAGAACCTGGTCGACCTGGCGCGCCGCGTGCGCGAGACCGGCGCCGAGGTCGGCATCGCGCTCGACGGCGACGGCGACCGCGTGGGCGCGGTCGATGGGCGCGGCCGCATCCTGTGGGGCGACCAGCTGGTCATCCTCTTCGCGCGCCAGATCCTGGTCGAGATGCCGGGCGCGACCTTCGTGAGCGAGGTCAAGTGCAGCCAGGCGCTGTTCGACGAGATCGCGGCGCGCGGCGGGCGCGCGATCATGTGGAAGGTCGGGCATTCGCTGATCAAGGTCAAGATGAAGGAAGAGAAGGCGGCGCTGGCCGGCGAGATGTCGGGCCACATGTTCTTCGCCGATCGCTGGTATGGGTTCGACGACGCCGTCTACGCGGGCGCGCGCCTGGTCGAGCTGCTCAGCCGATCGACGCAGACCCTGGCCGAACTCTACGATACGCTGCCGGTGTTTCACAACACGCCCGAGATCCGCATGCCCTGCCCCGACGAGATCAAGTTCGAGGTGGTGCGCCGCGCCGCCGACTGGTTCCGCGCGCGCTACTCCGTCGTGGAGGTCGATGGCGTGCGCATGACCTTCCAGGACTCCGCCGGCAAGACCATGGGTTGGGGGCTGGTGCGCGCGTCCAATACCGGACCGGTGCTGGTGATGCGCTTCGAGGCCGACACGGCGGCGCGCCTCGGCGAGATCCGCGCCCTGGTCGAGGGACAGATGCAGACCATCATCGCCGAAGCGTCGGCGGGCACCTGATCGGGCCCGGATCTCTCAAACGCCAAGACGCCAGGACGCCAGGACCGGATCCTTCGAGAATCGAGCTCCTGGCGTCATGGCGTTTGAGCTCAGTCCCCGCCCAGTAGCAGGCCCACGATCGCGCGGCCCGCGAACAGGTACACCAGCGCGCCCATGGCCAGGAAGGGACCGAACGGAACCTGCACGCGCGCGAGCTTGGTTTCGCCGTCGGCCTCGTGCCCGCGCCGCCTCGCCACCAGCAGAACGGGCAGACTGATCGCCGTGCCCAGCAGCGACCCGGCGAAGAGGGTGATCGGCAGCGACTTCCAGCCCAGAGCCGCGCCCACCAGCGCCAGCAGCTTGCCGTCGCCCAGCCCCATCCCTTCGCGCTTGAGCAGGTAGTAATAAGCGTCGGCGATGATGCGGATGAAAAGATAACCGGCCACGACGCCGATCGCCCGCTCGCCCCAGGGGACGTCGTGCGCGCCAAAGGCCGCCAGGAAGAAGATCGGGATGGCCGGCAAGGTGATCACGTCGGGCAAGAGCTTGGTGTCGAGATCGATGAACGACAGCACGATCAAGGTCGCCGTGAACGCGAAGTAGAGCGAGAACCGGGCCAGCCGCACCGCCAGCGCGCCGTCGGGATCGCCGGCCACGAATTTCCAGAAGATTGCCGCCGCCAGCAGCGCGGTCAGGAGCTCGACCAGCGGATAGCGCACCGAAAACCGGGTACCGCAGGCCCGGCAGCGCCCGCGCAGCAGCCAGTAAGACAGGATGGGGATGTTGTCGATCGCGCGCACCGGCGCCCGACAGGCGAAGCAATGGGACCCGGGCCGCACGACCGAGAGCCCGCGTGGCACGCGAGCGATGCAGACGTTGAGGAAGGAGCCCCAGATCGCCCCCCACACCGCCGCCAGCGCCACCGCGCCCGGCGACGACAGCCATGCCAGGAGCTCGTCCACCGAGGGAATGTTACGGGGGCAGGGCCAGGGAAGCGAGTTGTTGGACGGTGCGCGGCGGGGTGCGGCGCGGGATCGAGGGGATCGCCGACGCTGACGCCGACGCCGACGGGCAGATCTGGATCCGGATCCGGCTCCGTTCCGTCGGCGTCGGCGTCGGCGTCGCCGTCGGCGATCCCTCGCCTCACCGACCCCGCGACGAACGCCGCCCGTCGATGCTAAGTTTCCCACCTAGTGAAGCGACACCCCCGCAACTTTCTTCCGGTGGCGCTCGTCTCTTGCCTGGCTTGCCTGACCGCGGCTTGCCGCGGCCGAAACGACGCGGCCAACCGGGCCGCGGTCGCCAGCCTCGACCAGGCGCTGGCGCCGGCCTTCGTCGCGGCCGCGCTGCGCAAACTAGGTGGCGCACATTTTCACGCCACCACCCGCATCTCGGTCACGGCGGCGGCCACCGCTTCCAACGAGGCCGGGTGGGACACTGTGACCACCACCACCGACGTGTGGCTGGACCGTGGCGGCAACTATCGGATCGTCGAGACCAACGACCAGGATGGGGGGCGCGAGGTCGTGCTTTTCGGGCACGAGCTCAGCGTTGCGCTACGCTATGGCAAGATGATCCGGCGCAGGGCACAGGATCCGGAGCCCGAGCGGCTGCTCGAGGAGGCGTTGGGCGGCCCTTGGGCGGCCTGGGAGGTAGCCGCGGCCTACGCGATCATCACCCACCACCCGGTCGATCTCGAGGACGGACGCAAAGGTGAGGAGTACCAGGTCAGCAAGTCCGATCGGCGCAATCGCAAGGCGGTCAAGATCCCGCCGGGCATACGGCACTGGCGAAGCACCGCAGCGGTGCTGGAGTTGAACGGGCGCATGACGCTGGACTCGGCGACCGGCGCGCTGGCCAAGGCCGATCTGGTGACGGTCTTCGCCGCGGAGCGCAACGCCGATTCGGGCGGCGGCCCCGCCGAGCCGGTGGTCGGCACGGTCGACGTGCAGACCGCGCTCGATCAGGTCGGAAAGGTGCCGGCCATCGCGCGCCCCGCCGCCGAGGAGCTGTCGCTGCGGCAACGAATCGTGCCTGAGCAGAAAGAAATGCTGGGCGGCCTGACCGGCGGCGAGCCGATGCCGGCGGCGGGCGCCAAGGATGGCAAGTCGCCGTGAGCGACTCCCGCGATGGTTCCCGCGGCCCGGCTGGCGCGGGCGGCCCGGCGGGCGCGCCGCCGGATCTGGGGGCGGAGCTGATCCAGCTTCCGGGCTCGAAGCGCGAGGCGGACGCCGAGAACCTGGATCACCTGGCCGCCAACCGACGCCTGATCATCCGTCGTTCATTGCTGGCCACCGCGGTCGGCGGCGTGGTTCCGCTGCCGGTGATGGACGACTACCTGGCCGGCCGCGTGCGGGCCGGCATGCTGATGAAGCTGGCCGAGCGACGTCAGGTCGATCTGGTGCTGTCGTCGGCGGAGTTGCTGGCCGACCCGCGCGAGGCGACCGCCGTGCGCAACGCCACCATGACGGCCGCCACATTGCTGGCGCTCAAGCTAGCCTGGAAAAAGTTCTTCGCCGTGCTGGCGGTCGGCCGGCGCGCCGAAGACATGGCGACGACGTTCCAGATGGGGACGCTGTTCGACCACTTCTGCACCAAGCTGCACGTGGGCGCGGGCATCGACCGGGCGCGGGCCTCCGAGCTGCGCGGCATCATCCACGCCTCGGTATCCGACGCCGAGAAGACCGCTCTCACAGCCGTCTTCCGGGACGGCGGGCGGATCCTGGGCCGGTCGCTGCTGGAGGCGCCGGCCTGGATGTCGAACCGTTTCGAACGCGCCGCCGAGCACTGGGCCCGCACGGGCGGCCAGCCGGGAACGGCCGCCGCCAGCGACGCCGACACACCAATCGACAACGAAAATGCCCGCTGGTTGGACCGCGCCGCGGGCACCGTCGAGTCGCGTCTGAACCAGCTGGGCACCAGCTATCTGCGCACCCTGGTGCGCAGCTTCGAGCAACGGTGGCGCCAGGCCGAGGCCGCGCGCGACGCCGAAACCCCGCCGGAGTCGGCCCCGCCATAGAACACCGAACGGTTTGAATGAGCCCGTCATCACCCGGTTAAGGGCCTCGGGCCTCGGGCCTCGGACCTTTTGGAGGACTCTTCACTGAGGTCCGAGGCCCGAAGCCAGAGGCCCCTTGATGTGCGGTGGCCCAGCTTTCAAACCGTTCGGTGCTCTAGGCCCCGCCTTCATTCAGCCCCACATCGGGCAGCCCACATCGGGCCCCCCGCGCCGCGCGCCCACGCAGGGTGCCAACTTTGCGACCACCTCGCCGCGCAGTATCCTGACGTAGCCAGCCTCGACCCCCTTTGCTACCATGCCTGCAGGTGACTAAGACTCGGCGCCCCGCAAAATCGACCTCCAGAGCCAAGAACCCCGGCCGCGCCGCCAGCGACGGCCGAAAACGCGGAGAAAAAACCGGAGGCAGCAACCCGTCGCGACCCTCCCGAGGCGGCGCCGGCAAGACGGCCAAGGAGGCCGCCAAGGGCGGCGGTTCCAGGGGCGGCGGCGGGGTGCGCGCCAAGCCGGCCGCGGCGGCTGCCGCTCCCAGCCCGGCCAGCGCCAAGCAGCTCGACGAGGCCCGCGAGCTGGCGCTGGCAGCCATCGAGGCGGCGCTGGAAAAGAAAGCGCTGATGCCGGTGCTGATCGACGTGTCGGCGATGGCGAGCTACACCGACTTCATCGGCATCGTCAGCGGGCGCAGCGACCGTCAGGTCGAGGCCATCGCCGACGCCGTGAGCCAATTCATGAAGTCACGCGGCCGGCGCGTCATCGGCCACGAGGGCAGCGGCAACGGCCGCTGGACGCTGCTCGACTACGGCGAGATCGTCATCCACGTTTTCTACCACCCGGTACGCGAGTTCTACGATCTCGAGAGCCTGTGGATCGACGCCCCCCGCGTGAAGATGGCCATCCCACCCGAGGCCATCCTGACCCAGTCCGACGCGCTGTACGGCGCGCTCTGAGCGCGGCGCGCGCCAAGGCTAGCAGCCCGTGAAGGTGATGGTGCTGGCGGTCGGCAAGATGCGCGACCGGCACCTGCACGCCGCCTGCGACGATTACCTGGAAAGGGCGCGGCGCCACCTGCCGGTCGAGGTGGTCGAGGTCGCCGACGACGACGAGCTGGTGCGACGCATCCCGCCCTCGTCGCTGGTGGTCGCGCTCACGCCGGGCGGCCAGAGCTGGGACACCCCGCGGTTCAGCGGATTCATCGGCGAGCAGATGCTGCGGGGAACGCGGGCGCTGGTGTTCCTGATCGGCGGCGCCGACGGTCTGTCGCAGGCGGCGCTGGCACGGTCGGCGCACCGACTGTCGCTGTCGGCGCTGACGCTGCCCCACCGTCTGGCGCGGGTGGTGCTGTGCGAGCAGGTCTACCGAGCGCTCTCGATCCTGCGCGGCGAGCCTTACAGCCGATGAGCCCGCGCCTTCTTTCTCTGATAAATTGTCCGTCATGACGAAAGTTTCCCGGGTCGTCCTGGTCGTCCTCGACGGGTTCGGCGAGCGGCCGGACAAGGACGGCAACGCGATCCGCCTGGCGCGAGCGCCCCACATCGACCGACTGTTCGCCAGCAATCCCTGGACCCTGATCGGCGCCTCCGGCAACGATGTCGGGCTGCCCGACGGCCAGATGGGCAACAGCGAGGTCGGTCACCTGAACCTGGGCGCGGGCCGCATCGTCTACCAGGACATCGTCCGCATCGACCGCGGCATCAAAGAGGGCACCTTCCACGAAAATCCGGTACTCGCCCAGACCATCGACGCCGCGAAGAAGTCGGGCGGCACGCTGCACCTCATGGGGCTCACCAGCCCCGGCAACGTGCACGCCGCGCTGGAGCACGCCTATGCCGTCTGCGAGATGGCCAAGCGGCGCGGCCTGGATCGGGTGGCCTGGCACGCCTTCCTCGACGGCCGTGACACGCCGCCGCGCTCGGCGGCCGGCTACCTGCGCGACGTCGCCGCCAAGCTGAAAGAGATCGGCGTCGGTCGCCTGGCCTCGGCCGTGGGCCGCTACTACGCCATGGACCGCGACAAGCGCTGGGAGCGGCTGGAAGTGGCCTGGAAGATGCTCACCCGCGGCGAGGGCAAGCTGGTCGACGACCTGGCCGACGCCGTCGAGGCCAGCTACGCCGGCGACACCGACGGCCAGAAAGAGGTCACCGACGAGTTCATCCGCCCGCTGCTGGTCAAGGGCCAGATGGACGACGGCAAACCGCTGGCGATTTTGCGCGACGGCGACGCCTGCTTTTTCTGGAACTTCCGCGCCGACCGCGCGCGCCAGCTCACGCAGGCGCTGCACGCCGCCGAGTTTCCGCATTTCGATCGCACGCCGCGCCCGCGCCTGGCGGCGTTCGCGACCATGACCCAGTACGACGCCAAGCTCGACGTGCCGGCGGCGTTCCCGCCCCAGAGCCTGGATCTCATCCTGGGCGAGGTGCTGTCCAGGGCCGGCATCTCCCAGCTGCGCACCGCCGAGACCGAGAAGTACGCTCACGTGACCTACTTCTTCAATGGCGGCGTCGAGGCCCCCTTTCCCGGCGAGGAGCGACGGATGGTGCCCTCGAACCGGCAGGTCGCGACCTACGATCTGGCGCCCGAGATGTCGGCGGTGCCGGTCACCGACGGCGTGGTCGCGGCGCTGGAGCAGAGCGCCGACAGCGGCGGTCCGCGCTTCATCCTGGTCAACTACGCCAACCCGGACATGGTGGGCCACACCGGCATGCTCAAGCCGGCGATCCAGGCCATCGAGACCATCGACGCCTGCCTCGGGCGCATCGCCGAGGCCGCCGAAGCGGCCGGCGCGGCGGTGTTCATCACCGCCGATCACGGCAACTGCGAGACCATGATCGACCCCGAGACCGGGCAGCCGCACACCGCGCACACCACCAACCCGGTGCCGTTCCTGGTCGTCGGACGCGACCTGCAGGGCCGCAAGCTGCGCCGAGACGGCCGGCTGTGTGACGTCGCCCCGACGGTGCTGGAGTACCTGGGCATCGCGCAGCCGGCGCAGATGGACGCGGTCAGCTTGTTCGAGAGGCCAACGCGGTGAGCATCGGTCGCCGCCTCATCGACCTGGCGCGCGCCGAGCTGAATTCCCTGCTCGACCGCGCGGCTCGCGCCGACGAGGACGACGACTTCGGTTCGTCGACCGAACATCTGAGTGATCGCGAGCTGGAAGAGGAGCTCGAGCGGCGGCGCCAGGCGCGACAGGAGGCCGAGCGCGCCGCGCAGGGCCCGCGGCGCACCACCAGCACGCGCACCGGCGAGCCGCTGGGGGACGGTCCGGGTGGACGGCGTCGTCCCGAGTTCCGGCGCGCGTCGTCCGACGACACCAACGCCGTGCGCCGCGCCTACGCTGCGCTGGAGGTTCCAGCCGGATCCAACTTCGAGACCGTGCGGCGCGCTTACCGCACGTTGATGCGAAAGTACCACCCCGATCTGCACACCTCGACGCCGGAGAAGCAAAAGGCCGCCAACGAGATTACGCAGAAGCTCACCGATTCCTACAAGTTACTGGAAAAGAGGCTGCGCCGGTAAGCCCGTCAGGGACGCGATAACCCCTCGCGTCGATCGATCTTCGTGACTATGCTCCGCCCTGTTTTTCCTACAGGAGGAGGCCACCATGAAGTCGACCATCCGGATCGTGTCTCTGTGGGCGGCGGCCGCCGCGATCTCGCCGGCCGTGCAGGCCGCACCACCCCCCACCCCCGCCCCCACCGGCATCGAGTTCAAGGCGCCGGCGCAGTACCCCGAGGGGATCGCGTTCAACCCCAAGACCAACGAGTTCTTCGTCAGCTCGATGCGGCTGGGAGTGGTCGGCGCGGTCAAGGCCGACGGGACCTTCCGCGAGTTCGCCAAGGATCCCCTGCTGGTCTCGGTGGTCGGCATGCACGCCGACCCCGCGCGTGATCGGCTGCTGGTCTGCGTGTCGGATCCGGGCGTCTCGGTCAAGACGTCGCCCAGGACCCAGAAAAAGATCGCGCGCCTGGTGGCGTTCGATCTGGCGACCGGCAAGAGGAAACACGTGGTCGAGCTGGACAAGCTGGCCGAGGGCCAGCACTTCTGCAACGACCTGACGATCGACGATCAGGGCAACGTCTACGTCACCGACAGCTTCACCCCGGTTATCTATCGCGTCGACAGCAAGTACAAGGCCAGCGTTTTTCTGAAGTCCGACACCTTCAAGGGCGAGGGCTTCAACCTGAACGGCATCGTCCACCACGCCGGCGACTACCTGCTGGTCGCCAAGTACAACGACGGGACGATCTGGAAGGTCGACGAGAAGGACCCCAAGAAGATCGAGCAGGTCGCCATCCCCGAGAAGCTGCCCAACGCCGACGGATTGATCCTGACCGGCGACGGCGAGCTGGTGGTGGCGCAGAACGGCGACGTCAACCGCGTGGTGCGCCTGAAGAGCACCGACGGCTTCAAGACCGCCAAGGTCGACAAGGTGATCGCCACCAGCAAGGACTTCCCCACCACCCTGGTCGTCGGCGCGGGTGGCAAGCTCTACGTCATGATGTCCCGCCTGGGTGAGCTCTTCGCCGATCCTGCCAAGGCCAAGTCGGAGACGTTCACGCTGATGGAGCTGAAGCTCTAAAGAGGCGCAGAAGAAATGAAACGCCAAGACGCCAGGGGCTCTTGGCGTCCTGGCGTTTCGTTGGCTAGCTTTTCACCCATGGCGCGCCCACCTCTTCCTCCCTTCACGCTTGAAACCGCCGTGCAGAAGGTGCGCATGGCCGAAGACGCGTGGAACGCGCGCGATCCCGAGCGCGTGTCCCTGGCCTACACCGAGGACAGCCGCTGGCGGAACCGCGCGGAGTTTTTTCAGGGGCGCGCCGAGATCGTCACTTTTTTGCGCCGCAAGTGGGCACGAGAGATCGACTACCGCCTCATCAAGGAGCTGTGGGCCTTCCACGACGACCGGATCGCGGTGCGCTTCCAGTACGAGTGGCGCGACGACTCCGGCCACTGGTTCCGCTCGTACGGCAACGAGCAATGGGAGTTCGACCAGGAAGGCCTGATGCGCCGCCG
>DASRQZ010000196.1:0-21234 GCA_035696125.1 Polyangia bacterium | reverse complement strand
CGAAGGCCTCGACTACGCCGAGGCGCTGGGCGCCGTGGTGGAAAGCGCGGCGCGCCGGCAGGGGTTGGTGATCAAGCCGGGCGCGCGCAAGCGCCGTCCCGCCGATCCGCTACGCATCGGCTTCACCTTCAACGTCAAGCGCGTCGACACCAAGAGCGGCAACGACGCCGAGGCCGAGTACGACGCGCCCGAGACCATCGACGCGATCCGCGAGGCGCTGGAGAGCTACGGCCACCAGGTGCTGCCGTTCGAGGCCACGGCCGAGCTGCCCCGCCAGCTGATGGAGACACCGGTCGATCTGGTGTTCAACATCGCCGAGGGGGTCGCGGGCCGAAACCGGGAAGCCGCGGTGCCGGCGCTGTGCGAGCTCATGGGCATCCCCTACACCGGATCCGACGCGGCGACGCTGTCGATCGCGCTCGACAAGGCGCTGTCCAAGCGGGTGCTGCTGCAGCACGGGATCTTGACCGCCGAGTTCCAGCTCATGGAGACCGGACGCGAACGCCTGTCGCCCAAGCTGAAGTTCCCGCTGATCGTCAAGCCCAACCAGGAGGGCTCGTCAAAGGGCGTCAGCGCATCGGCGTCGGTGGTCGACGACGACGCCGGGTTGCGGGCGGTGGTGCGCGAGCTGATCGAGCGCTACCGCCAGCCGGCGCTGATCGAGGTCTATATTCCCGGGCGCGAGTTCACGGTCGGGTTGCTGGGTGATCGCCGCCCGCGCGTGCTGCCGCCCATGGAGATCCTGTTCAAGGACAAGAGCAACCTGCGCCCGGTCTACGATTTTCAGATCAAGCAGGAGTGGGAGAAGCACGTCTCCTATCAATGCCCGGCGGCCCTGTCGCCTGCCGAGCTCAAGGCCATCGAGCGGGTCGCGCGAGAGACCTTCGCCGCGCTCGACTGCCGCGACGTATCGCGCGTCGACCTGCGCATGACCGCCAAGGGCGAGCTCTACGTGATCGAGGTCAACCCGTTGCCGGGGCTGACGCCCGGCTACTCCGACCTGTGCCTGATCGCCACCGCGGCCGGCATCGAGTACCGCACCTTGATCGGCGAGATCCTGGAAGGCGGCCTCAAGCGGCTACGCGAGAAGCGGCGCGAGGCGCGCACCGCCGTCAACGCGGGCGGCGGGGCGGCACCCAACGGCAACGGCAACGGCGGGACTCCCGGACCGGCGGCGAACGGCGCCGCCGGCGCCGGCACCGGCGCGGCGACAGCGCCCGCGCCACCGGTGGAATGAGAGTCCGGCTGCGCGATCTCGGGTTCGGCATCGGGCGTTTTCCCGTGGGGACCTGGAACGCGATCACGGACGTCGCGGGCGTGCGGGTGGGACACGCCACGATCATCCAGGGCGACGGGCCGCTGGAGGTGGGCAAGGGGCCGGTGCGAACCGGCGTGACCGCCATCCTGCCCCACCCCGACGTGTTCACCGACCGGGTGCTGGCCGGCAGCTTCGTGCTCAACGGCGCGGGCGAGGTGTCGGGACTGACCCAGGTCGTCGAGTGGGGACTGCTGGAGACGCCGATCCTGCTCACCAACACCATGGCGGTGGGCAAGGTGTCCGACGCCGCGGTCAAGTGGATGACCAAGCGCTTCCCCAAGATCGGCAACGACGACGACGTGGTGATCCCGCTGGTCGGGGAGTGCGACGACTCCTGGCTCAACGACACCGTCGGGCGGCACGTGCGCTCCGAGCACGTGTACCGCGCCATCGAGCAGGCGGCGAGCGGCAAGGTAGCCGAAGGGTCGGTCGGCGCTGGCACCGGGCTGGTGACCTGCGACTTCAAAGCCGGCATCGGCACCAGCTCGCGTCGGGTCGGGTCGGAGGCGGGCGAGTACACGCTGGGGGTGCTGGTCCAGTCGAATTTTGGCGTGATGCGCTCGCTGCGCGTCGATGGGGCGCCGGTGGGCGAGCTGCTGGAACCCGAGTTCAACCTCGATCGCCGCATCATCAACGCCGGGTCGATCATCACCGTCATCGCCACCGACGCGCCGCTGCTGTCGTCGCAGCTGGTGCGCCTGTGCAAGCGCGCGGCGCTGGGAATCGGCCGCATCGGCTCGTTCGCGGCGCACGGATCGGGCGAGATCATCGTGGGCTTCTCGACCGCCAACAAGGTGCCGCGCGTGACCTCGCGCATGACCGCGACCATCGAGGTGCTGCTGGACAGCGCCTGCGACAACCTGTACGAGGCGGTGGTCGAGTGCACCGAGGAGGCCATCATCAACTCGCTGTGCATGGCGGACGAGATGCGCGGACAATCGAACCACGTCGCGCCCGCGCTGCCGCTGGACCGGTTGTGGGCGATCCTGGGGCGCTACCGCGACGCCTTCCGGCCGACCAGCACGCCACCCTCGTCGTCCGCACCGCCATCGTCGTCGCCGTCGCCTTCGTCTTCTCCTTCCTCGAGTTGAACGCATGCGCATCTGCTTCGTCGTCGCCGACGTCCGGGACCAGCAGCCGACCTACGCGGGGATCTACCTGGCGCTGGCGGCGCACCGGCGCGGGCACGATGTGCGCTTCGCCTCGGTCGAGAACCTGTCCTTCCTCGACGACAACAACGTGCTGGCCACGACGACACGTGTGCGCGCCGGCGACTACCCCACGCCCGCCGACTACGCGCGCGCCCTCGCCTCCGACGACGCGGTCGAGGAAGAGGACACGCTGAGTAGCTTCGACGTCGTGCTGCTACGTTACAACCCCATCCGCGAGAGCGCGGGCCGGCCGGCGGCGCCGCTCATCGACTTCGGCTGGCGATTGCGCCTGGCGGGTACGCTGGTTGTCAACGACCCGGAGGGTCTGCGACGCGCGGGCAGCCGCATGTACCTGGCCGATTTCCCGGCCGACGTGCGCACCAAGACGCTGGTGTCTCGTTCAAAGAAGCAACTCAAGGAGTTCCTGCGCGCGCTGGACGGGCCGGCGGTGCTAAAGCCCCTGTCCCCGCGCGGCGGGGAGAACGTCTTCTATCTGCGCCGTCGCCAGGTCGCCAACCTCAACCAGATGATCACCGCGGTCACCAAGGACGGCTACGCCATCGCCCAGGAGTATCTGCCCGAGATCGAGCAAGGCGAGAAGAGACTCTTGTTGTTGAACGCCGAGCCCATCCGCGACGGCAAGCGGGTGGCGATCTACCGGCGGCGCTCGATGGTCGGCAAGAACGGCGGCCCGCCCGAGAACCGCGCTACCCGTGGCCCGTGCGAGCTCGGACCGGTCGAGGCGCGCATCTGCGACATCCTGCGCCCCAAGCTGCTGGCCGACGGCCTGTACTTCGTCGGTGTCGACATCGTGGGTGACAAGATCCTCGAGCTCAACGTCTTCACGCCGGGCGGCATCCACTCGATCCACGAGCTGTACGGCATCGACGTCGGCGATATCGTCATCCGCGACCTGGAGCGCCGCGTGCATCTGCGCGCCGCCTACCGAACGACGTTCGACCCCGAGGCCGCTGACGTGGTGTGAGGGAGGGGCTGACGGGGGAGGGGCCGACGGGGGGGCTGACGGGGCAGAGCCGCCAGATCGGATTCGCTGCTTGAGAAAGCTCGCCTCGTGCGACTAGATTTCGGATGGGCCGATGATCCACCCACGACACCGCTGGTACCTCCTGGTCGCCGTCGGGATCGCCGTGGCGGTTCTGCTGATCTCGAAGCGACACCCGGCGCCGGGGGTGCCGGCGCCGCCGGCGCCGGATACCTTGCCCGCGCCCTCCCGGCCGGAACCGCCCCCCAGCGCACCGGCCCCGCCGCCGGCCCCACCCTCGCGTCTTGCCTCCTCGCCCACAGCGGCTGTTCCCACCGCCGACCCCGAAGCCCAGACCCTGGACCGCATCCGCGACGCCGTGCGCCTCCGCCCGGACGAGGCGCTGGCGCTGATCGACGCGCTCGACCGCGCGCACCCCGACGCATCGGGCGCTCCGGCCGAGGAGCGGGCGGCGCTGCGCGTCGACGCGCTGGTATCAGCGCAACGCATCGGCGTGGCCCGCGACGCAGCCGAGCAGTTCCTGCGCCGTTACCCACGCAGCCCGAGGGCCGAGCACATCGAGATCTTGACCGGCGTGCACCCCCGCCCCACAGACCCGGACGAATAAAGTCGAATCCCATTGGAAACGAGAAGGTTCGGGGGCGTCTGTCCCCTACCTATTTGTTTGCTTGGTTTGCTTAAGGAGCTCCTCTTGAAGTCAGGCCGCCTTGTCTCGATGGCCCTGTTTGCGCTCTGGTGCGGGGCAGCCAGCTGTACGGGTGGTGACGCTGATCCCTCGCCCAGCGGCCAGGGCGGCGCTTCCAGCGCAGGCCAGGGCGGCGCGAGCGGCGGCGCGAGCGGCGGCGCGAGCGGCGGCGCCCCGACCGGCGCTGGTGGCGCGGCCACCTCAGGCGCGGGCGGCTCCGTCTGCATCCCGCCGACTGGCGGTGTCACCGCCAACGGCGAGACCCGGTTTCACTACGGCATCAACTACGCCTGGGCCAACTTTGGCAGCGACTTCGGCAACACCACCCGCGGCGTCGCCGCGATGAGGAACCAACGCCTCACCAGCCTGATGGACATGAAGTCCCACGGCGTCGATGTGGTGCGCTGGTGGGTCTTTCCCAACTTCCAGGCCGGCGGCGTGACCTTCGACGCCGCCTCGGGCGCGCCGACCGGGCTCGGCGGGAGCACCGTCGCCGACATCGCGGCCGCGCTCGACATCGCCGCGCAGGCCGGCGTGCGCATCGAGTTCACCTTCTTCTCGTTCGACACCTTCAAGATCAACGTCAACGACACCACGGTCAATCCGCACAACCTGGCGCCGCTCATCTCCGTTCCGGCCACGCGCGCCGCGGTGATCGCCAACATCATCGTCGCCTTCGCGCGGCAGGTGAACCTGAGCGCCAACAAAGATCGCGTCAGCTCGTGGGACATCATCAACGAGCCGGAGTGGGCGATCGCCGCCACCCCCACCGACGGCGTCGACCCGGCGTTCACGCCCCAGACCACCGTCACCACCGTGCCTTATGCGGTGATGCGCGCTTTCGTGAGCGCGGTCGCCGACGCCCTGCACGCCAACAGCAACCGCCCGGTCACCGTCGGCGGGGCCGCGATCAAGTGGGCCAAGGCCTGGGCCGGCATCGGCGACTTCTACACCTTTCACATGTACGACTGGGTCAACCAGAGCTACCCCTACACCAGGACGCTGGCGTCGTACGGTGTCACGGACAAACCGGTGGTGATGGGCGAGTTCCCGATCCAGGGTCTCCCCGGCATCCCCTACCTGACCATGGTCGATACCTTCTACCGTCTCGGCTACGCGGGCGTGCTGCCCTGGGCGTTCAACGACCGGCAGCTCTTCCCCTGGGCGGGGAACAATGCCAACGTGCAGGCCTTCGCCACCCAGCACCCCTGCATGTTCACGCCCTGAGGCGCGGACGCGGCGTCACAGCCGAGGCGCGATCGTCGCGGCGGCCTGCGCCGAGGTCACCACGGGGACGACCTGGAAGTGGACCAGGTCGGTCCACAGATCCAGCCACTGCTGCAGCAGCCCGGGATCGGCGCACTCCATCACTTGATAGCAGCGCTGCAGATCCGCGGTCACCCAGCTGCCCAGGTAGTGAAGACCGTCGGGCATCTTCCGGCCCTGGTCGCGAAAGCGACGGTAGACGGAGACGGGGTCGCCTTTGAAGTCTTCGATGATCATGTAGAGCATGCCGTCTCTTCTCGCATCGAACCTCGCGTGACAAGGGCCATTCGTCCCGGTGGGCGTGCGCGGGCGGTCGCTACATCCGCGCAAAATCGCTCGGAACGTGATGTAATCGACCGGCTTGAGCGATCCCGAACGTCCCGCACAGGTCCCCCGGCCCCCACCCGGTACGCCGATGCGCATCCGCACCGAGGAGGTATCGGTGCCGAACCCTGCGTCGCCGCCAGGACCGATCCTGACGTTGTCGCCCGAAGAGATCTCGCGCTTCTTCGTGCGCGCGCGGCGCGAGCAGGACACGATGCGCTGGGACCTGCGGCTCGACTCTGCCCTGCGCGAGATCCTCGAGCGCGCCAATGAGTTCGTGCCCTCGGAGTCGGGCGGTATCCTGCTCGACGATCCGCGCGCCAAGCTGGCGGGCGCGCCGGCGCCGCGCCTGACCTTCATCGCGGCCTTCGGGCCCTGGCGCGAGGGCATGCTGGGGGTGCGCGTGCCCAGCGACCGCGGTTTTGCCGGGCAGATCTACCGCACCGGCCAGCCGCTGCAGACCGACCACGTCGACGCCGACGACCCCATGCGCGGCGCCGGGCCGCAGGGCGCGACCATCCGCACGCTGGTCGGGGTGCCGGTCATCGTCGGTGAATCCATCTGCGGCGTGCTCGAGCTCAGCAACCGGCGCTCGGGCGGCGCCTACACGCCGCGCGACCGCGAGCTATTGCGCATCTTCGCCGCCTATATGTCGTCGTCCATCCAGAACGCGCTGGACGCGATTCGCGCGCGCGCCCAGGCGCGCATCGACGACCTCACCGGCCTGTTCAACAGCCGCTACTTCCACACCCGGCTCGACGACGAGATCAGCCGCGCCGACAAGGACGGCCTGGACCTGTCGGTGATGTTCATCGACCTCGACCACTTCAAGGAGGTCAACGATCGGTTCGGGCACCTCGCGGGCAGCTGGACGCTGCAGAAGGTAGCGCAGCTGCTGTCCGAGAACGCGCCTGACGCCGCGGTGCTGGCGCGCTACGGGGGCGACGAGTTCGTCGTCATCCTGCCGGGCGCCAACCTGCCGCGCGCCGTGGCCAGCGCGGAGTCGATGCGCCAGGCCATCGAGAACGCCAGCTTCTTCGAGGCGGGCGCT
Organism: Polyangia bacterium; assembly: GCA_035696125.1. GTDB lineage: Bacteria > Myxococcota_A > Polyangia > Fen-1088 > Fen-1088 > DASRQZ01. Next base: position 14,436 of record DASRQZ010000196.1, on the reverse strand, counting down.
GAAGAGGGCACCGGCGCCAACGGCATCCCCTCCGTGAGCGCCTCGATCGGCGTGGCGTCCTACCGCGACCATCTGGCGCCCGGGGGCACCCAGCGTCGTCGCGAAAACATCTTTCTCAAGCTCGCCGATTCGGCGATGTACCGGGCCAAGGCCAACGGCCGCAACCGGATCGAGATCGCCGAGCCCGAGGAGTGAACTGACCCCAGAGCGGGGCGCGGACGTACGCCTACCGCGTACCGCGGCCTACTCCTCTACGGGGATGCCGGCGCAGCGGAAGATCCGGTGCGCCATCCACTTCGCGCTGACGTGGTACTGATCGGCAGCGACCAGCTTGCGCAGCGCTTCGACGCGTGCCGCCGATGACGTCGAGACGTGATCGGCGAGGTGGGCCTGGGGGGGAGCTGCCGACGCTGAGGACCGACGGTGGATGAGATGTCTACTGGTGTCGCTCATACCCACATCCATCGGCCGATGTGCGAACCGGCTTGAGAGGAAAAAAGCGCCGGGCAGGAAAATCTGTGTCTAGCGCGACTAACGTACGAAAATTGCTGAGCTTTTGCTCGGCAAATTTTTCCTACGTCCGCGACACCGAACGGTTTGAAACCTGGGCCACCGCCCCTTGAGGGGCCTGGGGCCTCGGGCCTCTGGCTTCGGGCCTCTGGCTTCGGGCCAATGCCAGACGGATAAGGAAAAACGCCATGACGCCATGACGCCATGGTCCGGATTTTCAAGAGATCCGTCTTGGCATCATGGCGTCTTGGCGTTTAACCAAACAGCATTGGGCTCAGCGCCTGGGACCTCCAGTGAAGAGTCTCCAGAGGTCTGAGGCCCGAGGCCCGAGGCCCTTGACCGGGTGTGACGGCTCACTCGAACCGTTCGGTGTTCTAGGCCGCCGCCTCGGCGACCAGCTCGCCCAGGGTCTCGCGCAGGCGCTTTGTGGCCTCGCCGTGGATCTGGCAGACCCGCGACTCGGTGACCCCAAGGACGGTGCCGATCTCTTTCAGATTGAGGTTGTCGCAGTAGTAGAGCGACAGCACCTGCTGCATCTTCTCGGGCAGGTCCTCGATGCCCGACACCAGGTGGGACAGCATCTCGCGGCGCGAGGCGATCTCGAAGGGATCGGCCGCGGTGTGGTCGCCGGTCCGCTCGAGCAGATCCGGGCCCGCGTCGTCGATGCCGACCACCGACGAGCCGGACAGCTTCTGCTGGCGCGCGTAAAGCTCATCGACGCCGACGCCGAGGCGGCGCGCGATCTCTTCCTGATCGGGTGTGCGACCGAGCTGCGACTCCAGGCGGCGGGTGGCGTCGCGCAGCTCGTTCGACAGGCGGCGCATGTCGCGCGACAGCGTGTCGCGCGAGCGCAGATCGTCGAGCATCGCGCCACGGATGCGGAACTCGGCGAAGGCCTCGAAGCGGTCGACGCGCTTCGGATCGAAGCGCTCGGCGGCCTCCATGAGACCGATGACCCCCGACGAGATCAGGTCGTCGATCTCGACGTGGGCGGGCAAGCGGCGCGCGAGACGACGCGCGACCTTCTCGATGTAAGGAAAGAACTTCGCGGCGTACTCGTTGCGGCGCGCGGTCAGCTCTTTCTGCGACGGCTTCTTGGACTTGGTCGAGGTGGCGGTGGCGGCAGCAACCTTCTTACGTTTCGTGGCTTGCATGACCCGCCGTTAGAGCACTTGGCGTGCCACGTTCTTGGCGTGATTCGCTCCACGAGGAATCAACCGTTTGGCGTCGTCTGACACGCGGCGACCGTCATTCGAATGGCGGTCACGCCGATCTGACGCCGTCAACCGGGTGACGGTCGCGTTGACGTTTTACGTCGAAACCGTCACCGGGTTCCGAACCTCCCGCGATGGGCTTCGGCGGGGGACCCGGCCTGCGCTCGACGCGAGGGGGGCATTATCAGGCTACGTTTCTGCGACGGAGCTTCTCCACCAGTGTGGTGCGGTTCATACCCAGGAGCTCAGCGGCGCGGTTCTTGTTCCCGCCCGTACGCTCCAATGCCTGTCCAATCAGTTTCTCTTCCAGCTGCGCCAGCAGGGTGCGCAGGTCGACGCCGCTCGCCGGCAGCTCCAGCGTCCCCGACTCCAGGTCGATGACGCTGGTGCGCAACGCCGGCGGCAGGTCCTCGATCATCACCATGCGCCCGGCGGCCACCACCACCAGCCTCTCGATCAGGTTCTCGAGCTCGCGCACATTACCCGGCCAGTCGTATGAGCAGAGCCGCTGCATGACATCCAGCGCGAACCCGCGCACCGATCGGCCCTCGCGCGCGTTGACCTCGTTACGAAAGTGCTCGGCCAGCGCCGGGATGTCCTGGCGTCGTTCGCGCAGCGGCGGAATCTCGATGGGGATGACGTCCAGGCGATAGTACAGGTCCTCGCGGAAGGTCCCGTCCTGCACCATCGCCTCCAGATTGCGATGGGTGGCGGCGATGACCCGCACGTCGACCGGTACGTTGTCCGAGCCGCCCACGGGCGTCACGGTGCGCTCCTGCAGCACGCGCAGCAGCTTGGCCTGCAGCGGGCGCGGCATATCGCCGATCTCATCGAAGAACAGCGTGCCCTTGTTGGCCGCCACCAGACGCCCGGTGCGCGGTTTGTCGGCGCCGGTGAACGCCCCACGCACATGTCCGAACAGCTCCGACTCGGCCAGGGCCTCCGGGATGGCCGCCATGTTGATGGCGACGAAGGGGGCCGCCCGTCGCTGGCTGGCGCCGTGGAGCAGCCGCGCGATGACCTCCTTGCCGGTGCCGGTCTCGCCGCGGATGAGCACGCTGGCGTCGGTGCCCGCGACCTGGTCGACGCGCTCCAGCACCTGCTTCATGGCCGGGTGATCGCCGATGACCGCCGCGCCGGGGGTCTGGCGCGCGCGCCAGGTGGCGGCGGCCACCTCCGGGCTGGCCAGCTGGCGCACGATGGCCTCCTCGAGCACCGAGATATGGAATGGCTTGGCGATGACGTCGGCGGCGCCGTTGCGTAGCGCCTCGACGGCGTCGGCGACGGTGCCCCGTTCGCTGAGCACGATGGTGACCACGGGCGGACGGACGGCGCGCGCCGCCTTGAGCACCGCGTGCCCGTCGGCGCCCGGCAGATGCAGGTCGGTCACACACAGATCGAAGGCGCCGCCGCGCAGGCGCGCGACGGCCTCCTCGCCGTTGGCGACGGTGACCGCCTCGTAGCCGAGCGTCTTGATCAGGCGCACGAGCCCCGCGTGAATCGAGGGGTCGTCGTCGACCAGCAGGATGGCTCTGTCCATGAACTGCTAGGTTCATCGGCCTTCCGACGAAGGTGCTTGAGAAAACCCCCTGTTGTGACCTGCACAACACCGTTCATCGAAGCTGAAGAAATCACGTCGAATTCGTGACAGACGCCGCGTGGCCCGGGGGCCCGTGGCGCCGGCCCGCGCCGCTAAAGGCCCAACCCGCGCTGCCTCAAGATGCCGGCCAGCACGGGCGCGATCTGGTCGCGCAGCGTCGTGTTCGCGTAACCGATCCAGCCGACGTTGCTGGTCACGTCGAGCGGCGCGTCGACGCCGCCGCCGTGCTCGTCGGTCAGCACGACCCCGACCTCGCGCGCGATGAGCGCCGTGCACATGTCGTAGGGGTGCGAGCAGATCCCCAGCGTCAGGCCACGCCGGCGCAGCGCCTGCTCGACCACGGGGCGCAGGTCGGCGATCCAGCGGTCGTGCCCGACCATCAGCTCGTAGAGCTGGCCCCCGGTCGAGATGTACTGGTCCTCGAACATCTGGGCGACGCCGGCGCGCGGGGGACCGAGCAAGGCCGCCGCGACCGCGTCGTCGATCGCGGACAGCTCCTCGCGCGCCCCCGGGAAGAAGCGAACCACCCCGCCGAAGCCCTGTGTCAGCGTGGGCGCCGCCGAAGGACGCACGCTCAGCGGCGCGCGCACGCCACTCAGGCGGTCGAGGCGCTCGGCGCGCGCGCCCTGCCCCGCGATCGCCCACAGCTGATCGCACAGGTGTTGCTTGACGAGCGGGATCTCGGTCTGCACCGCCAGCGCGATATCGGACAGGCGGGGCGCGCGACCGCCCGGGGTGCGCGCGGCGGCGACGCCGGTGAGGATCCAGGCCGGCCGCTTCTGGTACATGAGCCCACGCGTGCCGTCGATCGGGTCGACGATGACCACCACCTCGACCGCGGCCGGATCGCTGGCGCGCGGCAGCACCAGCCGGCCGTCGCTGCCCAGGCCTTCGGCGATCAGCAGGCAGGACCAGTCGCGCGCGATGTCCGCGAAGCGCTCGACCAGCACCGCCTCGGACACGCGATCGATCGCGAACACGGTGTCGCCGCCCTCCTCCGCGACCACCGCGGCCAGCCGCTCGGCCGGCGTGGCCTCGCAGGCCGCCACCACTTGATCGCGGATGGCGTCGTGCACCGCGCGGATACGCGCGCACAGGCGCTCGGCGTCGCGGATGGCAGGGGGCCCTGGCGGCGCGTCGGCGCTCATCACCCGTGGCCCCGACGCCGCGCCCTCACCCGCCACCGACCGGCTCGGCCTTGGGGTACGAGCCCAGCACCTTCAATGACTCGCAGTCGCGCTTGACCGCGTCGATGGCGGCCGCCACCTTCTCGTCGCGCTGGTGGCCGTCGATGTCCAGGAAGAAGACGTACTCCCAGGGACGGCGGCGAGAAGGGCGGCTCTCGATCTTGGTCATGTTGAGCCCGCGTTCGGCGAAGGCGCCCAGCGTGCGGTAAAGGATCCCCGCCTCGTCCCGGGTCACGATCAACAGCGAGGTCTTGTCGCGCCCCGTCGGGTCGGGCTGCTGGCGCCCCAGCACCAGGAAGCGGGTCATGTTGTGCGACAGGTCCTGGATGTTCCGGCGCAAGACTTGAAGATCGTGCAGCTTGGCCGCCATCTCCGACGCCACGGCGGCACCGCGCGCGTCGTCGTGTGCCAGGCGCGCGCCCTCGGCGGTCGAGCGCGACTCGACCAGGGTCGCGCGCGGCAGGTTGGTGGCCAGCCAGCGCCGCACCTGCGCGGCCGCGATCGGGATCGAGTACACCCGCTCGATCTGGTGCAGGTCGGTGCCGGCGCGCGCCAGCAGGCACATGGTGACCTCGAGCGCGATCTCGGCGCTGATCTTGAGGTCGCTCTCCATGAAGCTGTCCAGGGTGTGGTTCATCACCCCCTCGGTGGTGTTCTCGATCGGCACCACGCCGAGGTCGACGTTGCCGCGCTCGACCTCCTCGAAAACGCCCGGGATGGTGCCGATGGGCGTCGCGCGCGCCGACATCCCGAACTGCCGCTTCACCGCGACGTGCGAGAAGGTCCCCTCGGGCCCGAGATAAGCCACCCGCACCGTCTTCTCCAGCGTCAGGCAGGCGCTGAAGATCTCCTGGAACACCGAGCGGATCGCTTCGGTGGGAAAGGGACCGGTGTTGACCGCTGACAGCCGTTCGGCGATCTGGCGCTCGCGCGACGGCACATAGAACGGCACCTGGAGTTGCTCCTTGAGCGTGGCGACCTCGCCGACCAGGCGCGCCCGCTGGTTGAGCAGGCGCAGGATCTCGTCGTCGGTGCGGTCGATCTCGCCGCGAATCGTGGGCAGGTCCCTGACCATGCCCGCAAATCTACATAATAAAAGGACCCTGGGCGGGTTATTCACTCTGACCTGCATTCCGGCGCTCCCGGCCGGAACCAGGCGCTCGAACGTATGATCAGATACGTCGCTCGGAAGACCGTCAGCCGTCCACGCCGACGCTCTCGCGCCGACGGCGATGGACGTCCGCAGCCTTCGCGCGCTCGTGTCGAGCGGGCCGGGCGCCCCGTGCTCACGCAGAGATAGCGTCGGTACTCGGCGTTGCGCGGCGCAACGCGGGCGCATGGTGGTGGCCGGTATGCCGCTACCTTCGCCGGATCCGAGGCGCAACCGGATGAGACCGTTGCGCGACCTGGTCCCAATGCATTACACCCTGCATCACGATGGCATCACAGCAGATCGTGTTTCGCCTTCCCGACGACTTGGCCGACGATCTCGAGCGCTACGCGAGCCGCACGCGGCGCCGGCGCTCGGAGATCCTTCGCGATGCTCTCAGATCCTACCTGGCGCACAGCAGCCGACCGCCGCGGAAGGCGGCAGAGAAGGTCGCTCACCTCATCGGGGCGGTCGAGACCGGAAAGCCCGACCTCGCCGAGAACGCGCGTCGGTACGTTCTGGAGTCGCTCGGCCGTGGCCGGTGAGCTGCTTCTCGATACGAGTGGACTCGTCAGCCTTCTCGACAGGAGCCAGTCGCAGCATCGGACCTGCAGCGCTTTTTTCCGTGGGTGGTCGAAGCCGGTGCTCACGACCGAGGCGGTGATCACGGAGTCCACACATCTTCTTGGGTGCGTGCCTGGAGGCGCATCCGCGCCATTGCGATTCGTGCTCGAGGGCGGAGCGGTCCTGGTGCCGGGCTCGTTCGAAGCTCTGAGGCGCGCGGAGGTGATAGTGCGCAACTACGCGGACAGATCGCTCGACTTTGCTGATGCGACGCTGGTCGTTCTTGCCGAGGACGCCGGCAGCGGGCACATCCTCACGCTCGATCGCCGAGACTTCGGAGCGCTCCGCTGGCGCGGCAACAGGGTCTTTCACATCCATCCAGGCGGGTGAAATCGGCGCTACGCGAAGAGGAGCTGGCGGTCGAGCTTCTGGATGAGGCTGCCGTCGGCGTTGATGGCGTCAGATGGGCGTCTTGCGTGCTCCGATGGCGAAGCCGATCAGGTTGACGACCAGGTGCACGGCGACGATCGTCGCGAACGCGAGTAAGAGCTCGCCGAGCGGGATGGGCCAGAGCGGCAGCAGCAGCAGCCAGATGACCGGCACGAAGTCTCCCTGATCGAAGATGGCGAAGAAGAGCCCTCTCATGCCTCGCCTGCGGGCGCCCGGGGTGATGTGCAACTGGCGCTTGATGAAGCTGTTGGGGAGCTCGCCGAGGACGACCCCCAGGCCGATCACGCAGCCCAGTAGCCAGGGGCTTCGCGCTTGAATCGACTGCGGCAACCGGTGCCAGTAAGCCGGCACGGCCGACAGGAGCACGGTCGCGACGAGCGCGCCCACGAACATGCAGAGAGCGCCGCGCCAGGTCTTGTTGTCGCCGAACAGGCGTTGCCCACGGAAGGTCCGCCCACCGTCCATCGGTCGCTTCAAGCGGCGCACGAGGTCGAAGCGCAACACAGGTGCGTGCAGGAGCGGCGCCCCGAGGATCGGGATGAAGAGGAAGATCGTTCTCACGACTACACTCGCTGCGGCGACTTGGCGGGGCGTACCATCGCGCAGGAGAATATGTCCAATCGCGGGGGCGAAGCTGGTGTTCCAGGAGCAGACGGCTGCTTGTCCGGTCGTCGCCGGGTCGGTTGCCAGCCAGGGCTGGCTTCGGGCTGGCCTCGGACCTCCAGTGAAGATTCCTCCAGAGGTCTGAGGTCCGAGCCCTTGACCGCAATGCGGGTCGGTTAACCGCCAAGGCGCCGCAGACGCCAAGCCCGGACCCCTGATAATCCAGATCTTGGCGTCTTGGCGTCTTGGCGGTTAGCCCTATCCGAACGGCATTGGCCTTGACCGGTTGATGACGGCTTGTTCAAACCAGCGTTCGGTGTTCTAGCGGCAGGTGGCGCCGCCCACGCCGCCGGCGTCGGGCGCCTGGCAGGTCAGTCCGGCGGTGCAGGTACGCATGGCGATCGGGCCAGCGCCGCAGCACGCCTGTCCCATGGCGCCGCACGCGGTGCACATCGCGGCCGCGCCGCCACCACCACCACCGGTGCAGTTGAACCCCATGTCGCAGGTCCCGAGACCGCCGCCCCCCGCCGGGCAGCAGACCTGCCCCATGCCACCGCACGCCGCGCACGCGCGCATGTTGGCCGGTCCCTGGCAGGACAGACCCATGTTGCACGCGTTGACACCGGCGTTGGCGCAGCAGGCTTCGCCCGAAGCGCCGCACCGGTTGCAGGTGCCGCCCATGCCGTTCATCGCGCCCACGCACACGCCGCCGGCCTGACAGATCGCGCCCGCGCAGCAGGCCATGCCGGTCGCCCCGCACATCATGCAGGTGCGCGGCATGCCGCCACCGGGATTCGCGCAGCCAAGGCCGGTGCTGCACAGGTTGCCGGCGCAGCAGACCTGGGCGTTGCCGCCGCAAGGCTCGCACGACTGAACGGCACCGCCCGCGTCGCCCGCCATGGTCTGGCAGGACAGACCGGTATCGCATCGGGCGGCGCCGACGCCTCCGCAGCAGGCCGCACCCGCGGTGCCGCACGCGCGACACATCGAGGGCATCCCGGCCGCGCCCGCAACGCAAACCGCGCCCGCCGCCGTGCAGGTGCCGATGTTGACACCGGCGCCGCCTCCGCAGCACCGCTCGCCGACCGCGCCGCAGGGAACGGTTCCGCCGTCCGCACCCGGTCGCTGGCACGATCCCGCCATGCAGGTGCCTGCGGTGCCGCCGCCCGTGCACATAGATCCCGACGCCGTGCACGCGTTGCCGATGCAGCAACCGCCGTTGTTACAGGAGTTGCCCGCGCAACAGACCTGACCGGCGCCGCCGCAGGCCGGGCCCGCGGTACCACCGGTGCCGGCCGGCGTGCCGCCGGTGCCGCCCCCCGTCGTGCCACCGGTGCTGGTCCGACCGCCGGTGCCCGTGATCGTGGTGCCGCCGCCGCCCGTCGTCGTGGTGCCGCCGGTGCCCGTCGTCGTCGAGCCCCCGATGCCGCTGGTGGTCGAGCCACCCGCGCCAGAATCATTGTTGATGACGCTGCTGCTGCCGCAAGCGGCGATGCCTGCGGACAGCAGAAAGAATGCCAGGGGCCGCAGCGCGGCCGAGATATTTTTTGTGGATGCGGTCATCGGAAATCTCCTTCCTGCGCGCCGCAGTCGGCGCTAGGTTGATGTTCGTGTTGGGGCGCGGACCTGCCATCCGTCGTCACCCGATCTCGCGTCAGCGCCAACAAAATGTGGGTGGCGTAGCACGCGTCACGACTGAACCGCTGTGTTGACGCCATCGTTTCTGCTCGATTTGCCCGCGAGAAACCAAGGGGTCGCTGCGGGAAGCCACGGCCGTTCGCGGTCGACTTCCGCTCTTCCGGACCGTTGTTGAACGCAGTCCGTCGTTCGCGTGACCGCGATCTTTCCCCACGACGTCGGGTCTGGTCTACTCGGGCCATGAAGCTCGCCAGCCTGCGCCAAGACGGCCACGGCCGCGACGGGGCGCTGGTCGTGGTGCGCGGCGACAACCAGACCTTCACGCCGGCGGCGGCGGTCGCGGCCAGCCTGCAGGCCGCGCTGGACGACTGGGAGCGCGTGGCCCCGCGCCTCCAGGAGCTGGCCGCCGCGCTGAGCTCCGGGGCGGTCGCCGGGCAGCCCCTGGACCCGCGCGCGCTGGGGGCGCCGCTGCCGCGCGCCTACGAGTGGATCGACGGCTCGGCCTACCTCAACCACGTGATCCTGGTGCGCCGGGCGCGCGGCGCCGACCCACCGCCGACGTTGCAGACCGACCCGCTGGTCTACCAGGGCGGGTCGGGCGTGCTGCTCGGCCCCAGCGACGACATTCCGCTCGGCGATCCGGCCTGGGGGCTGGACTTCGAGGCGGAGGTCGCCGTGATCCTGGGTGATACGCCGCGCGGTACACGCGCCACAGCCGACGCCGCTGCCGGCTGCGTGCGGCTGGTGCTGCTGGCCAACGACATCACCTTGCGCAACCTGGTGCCCGACGAGCTGGCCAAGGGGTTCGGCTTCCTCTGCTCCAAACCGGCGACGGCCTTCTCCCCGATCGCGGTGACACCCGACGAGCTCGGACCGGCCTGGCGCGACGGCCGCGTCCACCTGCGGCTGCGCACCACCTACAACGGCGAGCTGGTCGGCGACGTCGACGCCGGACCGGAGATGCACTTCTCGTTCTACGATCTCATCGCCCACGTCGCGCGTACCCGCGCCTTCACGGCAGGGACGATCCTGGGCAGCGGCACGGTGTCGAACGCCGACCCGGCGCGCGGGGTCTCTTGCCTGGCCGAGCGGCGCGCGCGCGAGACCATCGCCGGGGGAAAGCCGATCACGCCATACCTCGCGGTCGGTGACACGGTGGCGATCGAGATGCTGGACAGCGCCGGAGTCAGTGTCTTCGGTCGCATCGAGCAGCGGGTGGTCGCCGGATGAAGCTCCACGACTATTGGCGCAGCTCGTCGGCCTGGCGGGTGCGCATCGCGCTGCACTGGAAAGGAGTCGCCTTCGACCGCCAGGTGGTGAGCTTGATCGCCGCTCCGGCTGCCGACGGCGCGCGCGGCGGCCAGCAGCACGAAGCCTCGTTCACGGCGCTCAGCCCCCTCGGCCAGGTGCCGGTGCTGGAGCTCGACGCAAGCGAGTCGGCGACGTCGCCGGTGCGTCACCTGACCCAGTCGCTGGCTATCGTCGAGTACCTCGAAGAGCGCTACCCCCAGCCGCCGCTCTTACCGCGCGATCGCCTGCTGCGCGCCCACGCCCGGCAGCTGGCGCTGATGATGGTCTCGGGCATCCAGCCGCTGCACAACCTCAGCACCATCGAGCACGTGAAGAACCAGCTCGGGGGCGACGCGGCGGCCTGGACCCGGCACTTCCTGGCGCGCGGTCTGAGCGCGCTGGAAGCGGCCGCCGCGGGCCCTGCGTCAGGGGCGTTTCTCGTCGGGGATTCGGTCACTTTCGCCGATGTCTGCCTGATCCCACAGCTCTACGTCGCCAGGCGATTCTCGGTCGAGCTCGGGGCCTATCCGACCCTGCTGCGCGCCGAGGCGGCGTGCGCGCTCTTGCCGGCCTTCGTCGCCGCGCACGCCGACCGCCAGAGCGATCGACCCTCGACAGCGGGGCCGTGAGGCGGCGGCGCTGCGCGGCAGGGCTCGCGCGTCACGCCAACGGCGCTTACAATTAGCCGGATGGCGAAGCGCGAGCCTCTCGGCATTCGCAAGATCGAGGCGCTGCACTACTACGTGCACGACCTGGAACGCACGCGGCGGTTTTTCGTCGACAAGCTCGACTTCCGCGAGCTGGGCGGCAGCAACGCCGAGCTCGAGCGTGAAGGCCGGCAGCGCGCGGCGGCGTTCCAGGCCGGCGCCGCGATCTTCGTGATCCACCAGCCGCTGGGCGAAGGCGGCCGCGCCTGGCGCTATCTGCGCAAGCACCCGGAGGGGATCGGCACCGTGGTGTTCGAGGTCGAGGACATCGACCGCGCCTTCCGCCTGCTGGACCAGCGCGGCGGGACCTTCATCACCGACGTGCAGCGGTTCCCCGCCGGCCCGGACAACGCCGGTCTGGCGATGTTCTCGATCACGACCCCGTTCGGCGACACCACCTTCCGGTTCCTCGAGCGGCGCGGCGACGGCCCGTTGTTCCCCGGCTTCGTGGCCGCGCCGGCCGACGCGCCGGCGGCCGGAACCACCAACCGCTTCGGGTTCACCCACATCGATCACCTGACCTCGAACTTCCAGACCATGAAGCCGGCCTTGCTGTGGATGGAGCACGTGCTGGGCTTCGAGCCGTTCTGGGAGATCGCCTTCCACACCAACGACGTCGCCGCGGCCGGCAAGCGCGACCACGGCTCGGGCCTCAAGTCGGTGGTGATGTGGGATCCCCACTCGGGTATCAAGTTCGCCAACAACGAGCCCTTCCGCCCCTACTTCAAGGAGTCGCAGATCAACATCTTCTCCGAGGACAACCGGGGCGACGGCGTGCAGCACTCGGCGCTGGCGGTGACCGACATCCTGCACGCGGTGCGCGGGCTGCGCGCGCGCGGCGTCGAGTTCATGTCGACGCCCGGCAGCTACTTCGACATGCTGCCCGAACGGTTGCGCACCTCGGGCATCGACGCCATCGACGAGAGCCTGGACAGCCTGCGCGAGCTGGAGATCCTGATCGACGGCGACAAGCATCGACAGTACCTGCTGCAGATCTTCCTCAAGGAGGCGGCCGGGCTGCACCGCGATCCCGAGGCCGGACCGTTCTTCTTCGAGATCATCCAGCGCAAGGGCGACCAGGGCTTCGGCGCCGGCAACTTCCGTGCGCTGTTCGAAGCGATCGAGCGCGATCAGCAGGCAGCGCGCCAGAAGGATCCGGGCGCGGCGACGGCCCCCGCGCCGCCGAGGATGTGATGCTGGACCGCATGACCGCGGGCACTGTCCCTGCCAAGCCGCACACCGCGCTGCGCGACGACACCGGCCGCCTGCGCTACGAGGAGTGCTTGACCCGCGAGGGCTTCGACGGCCCGTACACAATCCTTTATCACCAGCACCGGCCGCACACGCCGGAGGTCGCGCCGGTCGAGCACGGGTGGCAAATCCCGGCCACCGGCGGGCTGGCGCCGGCGCGTCCGCTGGAACGCCGCCACTACCGAACCGCGGATCTCCCGCGGCAGGCGGGCGAGGCGCCGGTCGACGCGCGCGTGCCGCTGCTCTTCAACGCCGACCTCACCCTGTCGGTGCTGCAGCCGCGCCTGGCCGACCCGGTCTACTTCGCCAATGGCGACGGCGACGACCTGTTCTTCATCTTCGCGGGCGGCGGCACGCTGCGCACGGTGCTGGGCGACCTCGCCTTTCGCGAGGGCGACTACCTGTTCGTGCCGCGCGGTCTTCCGCACCGGTTCCTGCTCGAACCGGGGCCGCAGCACTGGCTGAGCGTCGAGTGCGCGGCCGGCTTCGGCCTGCTCAGGCAGTGGCGCAACGACGTCGGCCAGCTGCGCATGGACGCGCCTTACAGCCACCGCGACTTTCGCCGGCCCGACTTTCGCGGCCCTTTCGAAGAGGGGCTGCGCGACCTGCTGGTGAAGCGACAGCAGGCGTTCCACGGCTTTCGCTACCAGCATTCGCCGCTGGACGTGGTCGGCTGGGACGGCACCGTCTACCCCTGGGTCTTCCCGATCCTCAGCTTCCAGCCGCGCGTCGGCCAGGTGCACCTGCCGCCCACGGTGCACGGCACATTTGCCGCGCGCGGCGCGCTGATCTGCAGCTTCGTGCCGCGCCCGCTGGATTTTCATCCCGAGGCGATCCCCTGCCCCTACCCGCATTCGTCGGTGAGCTGCGACGAGATCATCTTCTATTGCCGCGGCAACTTCACCTCGCGCAAGGGCGTGGGCCCCGGCAGCCTCTCGCACCACCCGGCCGGCGTGGCCCACGGTCCCCACCCCGGCGCCTACGAGGACAGCATCGGCGTCCGCTCCACCGACGAGCTGGCCGTCATGCTCGACACCTTCCAGCCCTTGCAATCGACGGAGGCCGCGCGCGCGGTGGAGGATCGCGGGTACCACGCGAGCTTCCGGTAGGGGGGCGGCGGTGGGCCGAGCGCGATGCTCGAGCGCGGCGAAATCGAGCCGCGCGCATGACGTACTCAACGAACCACGCGGCCAATCTTTCAACGGTTTGCGGTCTCCGAGCGCCGTTTTCCCATCTTGACCCCGATGGATCTGCGTGAGACGTTGCGCGCGCGCTGTCGGTCAGGCACGCAATTTCGGAAAACGCGTTAGCGAACGCGAAACAATCGAGCGGGGGGCAGTCATGCCGGAGAATCGTCGGGGCGCATTTGCCTTCACTTCAGCGGTACTGTTTGGTTGCGTGGTCACTGCGTGTAACGGATCGGCCGGGACCATGGACGCCTCTTGTCCGACGCCCGACGCGGCCGAGCCAGATGTGCCCTCCGCCATCGACGCCGACACGAACATCAATATCAGCGTTAACACCCTGGCCGGCCTGGCGCCCGCTTCACAGATCACCTTCACCACCATCTCCAGGACCCCGCTGGTCGTCGAAGGGCTCACCGCAGATGGCGCCGGTAACCTCTACGCCGCCGGCCGCGGGGGCTCTCCTTGCTCGGTGTGGCGGTTCTCGATCTCGATGAAGACGGCTACCATCGTCGGCAACATTCCTTCCCCGTGCAGTCCGAACGGCCTCGCCTTCAACGCGAGCGGCGACCTGTTCATCGGGGACGGCGAGCGGGTCTACCGATTGACGCCCAGTGACCAGACCCCACCGACCGCGGCAGTATTCGCGGCTGGTGTTCCGATCGCCAATGGTCTCGCGTTTGATCGGGGCGGCAAACTATGGGTATCCGACGGAACGACGGGCCAGGGACGCGTCTGGAAGGTGACAACCGACGGCACGATCACCGAAGTGTTTCGAGTTCAACCGTTGGCAAATGACGTCAACCTGACCTCAGGGGCGGATGGTGGCGTGGACGCTACTCCCGGCGTCGGTGTCGGCGGGGTGGGACGCGATCCACGCGCCTTGCCTCCGGGCTCCCTGAGCGTCACCCCGACGACTCGAGCGGCTGCCGATACCGCGGGCTCGATCGCGGTGGTGGCCAACGGTCTGGCCTTCGGGCCCGACGGATCGCTCTTCATCGCCGATAGCGCGCGCGGCGCGATCTGGAAAGTCGCGCTTGACGCTCAAGGCGCGGTGACGAGCCCGATGGGTTGTGACGCGACCTTTG
>DASRQZ010000195.1:0-55775 GCA_035696125.1 Polyangia bacterium | reverse complement strand
CGGGTTTGTGGTGTCTCGACGGCCCGGCCTATTGCCGGAAGCTTGGCAAGACCGTCACCTTTTCCTTGCGTCGGTGGTCGCGGATCAGCGTCAGCTCGGCCGAGACGCCGGCCTGTTCCTCGGTCAGCAGGCGGTGCAGCTCGTCGATGCCGGCGATGGGCTTGTCGCCGAAGCCGACGATGATGTCGCCCTCGCGCACGCCGGCGCGTGCCGCCGGGCTGTCGGGCTCGACCGAGACCACGAAGATGCCGGTCTCGACCGACAGCTCGTGGTAGCGAACCACCCGCCGGTGCAACGGCACGTTCTGACCGGCGACACCGATGAAGCTGCGCCGGATGCGCCCGTCGCGCACCAGCCGTCCCATGACAAAGCTGGCAGTGTTGACGGCGATCGAGAAGCAGATGCCCTGCGCAGGCATGATCATCGCCGTGTTGATGCCGATGACCCGACCCTGGGAGTCGACCAGCGGCCCGCCCGAGTTGCCGGGGTTGAGCGCCGCGTCGGTCTGGACCACGTCGTCGACCAGGCGGCCGGTCTTGGTGCGTAGCGAGCGTCCCAGCGCGCTGACCACGCCGGCCGTCACCGTGCAGTCGAACCCGTAGGGGTTGCCGATCGCTATCGCTATCTGCCCCACGCGCAGCTTGCTCGAGTCGCCGAAGCTGACCGGGACCAGCCCCGAGTCGTACATGCTCAGGACGGCAATGTCGGTGTCGGGATCCTCGCCCACCACCTTGGCCGGCAGCCGCCGCCCGTCGGACAGCGAGACCTCGATCTTCTTGGCGCCGCTGACCACGTGGCTGTTGGTCAGCACCAATCCGTCGGGGGTGAAGATGAATCCGGATCCGCTTCCGGTCGCTTCGTCGGGCGCGCGCGGGCGCCGGCGGCCGGGTGGCGGGGCCGCGCCCTGAACGTCGATCTTCACGACCGATGGGCTGACCTGCTCGGCGACCCCGATGATCGTGCGGGAATAGCTGTCCAGCAGCGTCGCGTCAGCCCCAGGGCCGGGCAACACCGCGGACTCGGAAAATGAGCTGTGCGCTTCCATGAATCCTCTCCTGTCCGTGCACGGAAATTTCGTGCACGCGCACGGGCACGAAGCCGTGCACGTGATCGCGCCCGCGCACGCGCACGGCCTCGTGGGCCGTGCACGTGCGCCGAACACTTCTGCTCAGAGCTGCAAGGTCCCGGTGCGGATCAGGTACGCCAGGTGCTCGCGCTGGTCCTTGTCGAGCAACCCGTGGATGCGTCCCAGCGCCGTGGTCACGGCGTCGCGCAGGCGCTGCGCGCTGGCGACCCGAAGATCGGCCCCGTCCTTGGCCTTGGCTTCGTCGAACGCTTCGCTGCCGACCGCGTCGGCGAAGGCCGACATCGTGCGGCGCCGATCGACCTCGGCCTGCGCGCGCTCGGTCTTGAGCTCGTCCAGGACGCGCGCCAGCTCACCGACCTGGCGCTCGTCGAGCTCCAGCTTGTAAGCGAGGAAGCGCAAGGGACGCCGCACGCCGAAGGCGCCGTTGCCCAGGTCATCCCCGTCGCCGCCGTGCCCACCCGCGAAGCGCTCGTCCGGCCCGTGGCGCCACCCCCGATACCGGTCGCCGCCCCCACCTTGCGCGCCGGGCCCGCAGCTCGCGGTTGCGCAATCCGCTCCGTATTCGCCCGCCTGGCGGGCCTTCCACCAATGGATCAATGCTGGATGCATGTTCTTCTCCTCTCGCCGGGGCCATCAGCGTCCCGGCGGGTTCTGCTGGGCGTGGGCACCATGCCTCACGCCTTGGCTCAAGGCTAAGCGCGGCCGGGCGGTCGTCAAACGGGAAATTGAATCCGTCGAGCCCTGCTCAGAACAGGCCGAAATAGGCATACGAGAATTGCCCCGGGCTGGCCTGGAAGCAGTAACCCCCGTTGACGCGCGTCGCCGGTAGGGTGAAGTTGCCGCCGACTGCGGTCGCGCCACAAACAGCGATCACCGTCCCATTGACGCTGAAGGTCCGCGGAGCCACGAAATTGCCGCAGTTCCCGCCCTGGTAACTGCCGGTGACTTCGAAACAGGTCGCACCGGTCCCTTGATTGGTCGAGGGAACGGAAGTGGCCGTGGCACCGGGGGGAGAGATCGGGTTGGCGCACAGCCCCGCGCACGGTCCCGTCCCCACGACGCCGCCGTCGGCATCCCGGCCGGCGTCCATCCCCGGCGCCCCCCCGGTCGCCATACCATCGGTCCCGGGGACGTCGGGGGCGCCCCCGTCGCGGCCGCCGATCGCCGGCGTGCCCCCCGTCCCGACCACCGTGCCTCCGGCACCGCGACCGCCGGTCGCCACGGTCCCGCCCGCCCCGAGGCCGCCGGTCCCGACCCGCCCCCCGGCGCCGGTGGCGCCGCCGAGCCCGGGACCACCCCCGCCCACTCCCGAACCACCGACGCCGATGCCGTCCTTGCGCAGGAAGGTGTCCGGTCCCTGACAGCCTCCGATCCCCGCCCCCCCGGCGGCGCCGATCCAGACCAGGGCAGCGGACCAGAGGACCAACCAGCGGGCGCGGGAGAACCTCGGCGTTAGCATGGGGACCTCTTAAAAAAGGGGCATTACTAAGAGGTTTGATGCTAACTCGCTGGGCGACGGAATGGCAACGGCAGAAGCCCGGGACCAGCTGCGTGACGCGGGTAGGCGCGCGTCTCGAAAAAGCGTTATCGTGAGCGGCCAACCATGATCACCCTCCGTCCCGCGGCCGAGCGAGGTCGCACCCTCAACGGCTGGCTCGACAGCCGACACACCTTCTCCTTTGGTGAGTACTTCGACCAGACCCATATGGGCTTTCGCGCGCTGCGGGTCATCAACGACGATCGCGTCGCGCCGGGCGCGGGCTTTCCCACGCACGGCCACGCCGACATGGAGATCGTGAGCTATGTCCTGGCCGGCGGGCTCGCCCATCGCGACAGCATGGGAACCGGATCGGTGATTCGCGCGGGCGACGTGCAACGGATGAGCGCCGGCACCGGGGTGCGACACAGCGAACAGAACGCGTCGCGCGACGAGCCGGTTCGCTTCCTGCAAATCTGGATCACGCCCGAGCGACGCGGGCTGCCCCCCGGCTACGAGCAGAAGTACTACGACCTGGCGGACAAGCAGGGACGCCTGCGGCTGGTCGGCTCGCCCGACGGCCGCGAGGGCTCGATCACCATTCATCAGGACCTGTGTCTGTACGCGACGGTGCTGGCCACGGGCGTCCAGGTGCAACACCGGCTGGGTCAGGAGCGCTGTGCCTGGATTCAGGTGGCGACCGGGGCCGTCGATCTCGACGGGCGCGCCCTCGGCGAAGGCGACGGCGCCGCCATCGTCTCCCAGTCGGCGCTGACCCTGACGGGCGCCGTCGATGGCGCCGAGGTGCTGGTTTTCGACCTGGCCTGAGACCCTTTGAGGGTTCGCATCAAAATGATTAAGCTGCGCCGACCGCCATGGCCCGCCGTTACTGGTTGATGAAATCGGAGCCCGCCGTCTTTTCGATCGAGGACCTGGCGCGCGCCCCCAGAAAGACCACCGGCTGGGACGGGGTGCGCAACTATCAGGCGCGCAATCTGCTGCGCGACGAGATCAAGGTCGGCGACGGCGTGCTGTTCTATCACTCGAGCGCCGATCCGCCGGCGGTCGCTGGCACGGCCGAGGTGGTGCGCGCCGGGTATCCCGACCCGACGCAGTTCGACCCCAAGTCGAATCACTACGATTCCGGCGCCCTCCCCGACGAACCGCGCTGGTACGGCGTCGACGTCAAGCACACCCAGACCTTTGCCAATCCGGTTCCGCTGCCGGTGCTGCGCGCCACGCCCGCGCTGCGCGACATGGTGCTGCTGCGCAAGGGCAGCCGCCTCTCGGTCCAGCCGGTCGCTGCCGACGAGTGGAAGGCCATCGTCGCCATGGGCAGCAAGCGTTGATCGCCGCCCGCGGCCTGCACCACCTGGCCATCCGCGTACGAGACCTCGCCGCCGCCGAGCAGTTTTACTGCGGCGTGCTGGGGCTGCCGGTGTTACAGCGTTGGCCAGCGGACGACGGGGTGGCGGAGCGATCGATCTGGGTGGATACCGGCGATGGGTCGTTCCTGGCGCTGGAAAGGATCGTCGCGGACGGGGACCAGGCCGCGGACGGCGTCGCCGACGGGTTTCACCTGATCGCGTTGCGGATCGGGGTGGAGGAGCGCGGGGGATGGAAAGAGCGGTTGGCGCGCGCGGGGGTCGCGGTCTACCACCAGACCCGGTTCACGATCTACCTGCGCGATCCCGAGGGCAATCGGGTCGGGCTTTCACACCACCCGGTGCCGGACGGGGCCTGATGCCGGCGGTGACGTTCTTGCCGTCGGGGCGGCGGGTCGAGTGCGCGGCGGGCGAGTCGATCTTCGCGGTGGCGCGGCGATCGCAGATCGCGATCACCACGGCCTGCGTCGGCAAGGCGACCTGCGGGCTGTGCCGGGTGAAGATCGTCGGCGGCGAGTCCCTGCTGAGCACGCTCAACGTCGACGAGCGCAAGCACCTCGGCAACGTCTACTTCATCACCAAGCAGCGTCTGTCGTGCCAGGCCCAGGTGCTGGCCGAAGGCGAGGTCACGGTCGAGGTGCCGTCGGGGAAGTGACCGGATCAGGGCCAGGGAGGGGGGAGGCCTTGCGGGAGCCGCCGTGCGGGGTCAGCGCCGACGCGCGGGGACCAGCTGATCCTCGTCGCTCTGCGACGGCGCCGTCTGGGCGCGCGTGCCCGCGGCGGGCAGCGCGTCCTCGTGGCTCGCCGCCGCGAGCTGCTTGGCCTTCTCGCCGGAGGCCAGGGCGACCGCGCTCTGCATCATGGCCTGCATCTGCTGCGGGCTGGTGGTGCTGCCCATCTGGCCGGAAAAATCGATCGGCACCGGGAACACGATCGTCGCCGACGCCTGGGCCGACACCTCGACCAGCGTCTGGTACAGGCGCAGCTGCAGCGCGCCCGGGTGGACGGCGATGATGGCGGCGGCCTCGGCCAGCTTGGACGCGGCTTGCACCTCGCCTTCGGCGGCGATCACCTTGGAGCGCCGCTCGCGTTCTGCCTCGGCCTGGCGGGCCATGGCCCGTTGCATCTCGCGCGGCAGCTGGATGTCCTTGATCTCCACCGCCGAGATCTCGACGCCCCATTGCTCGGTGCGGGTATCGAGGATGGTGCGGATCTCGTTGTTGATGCGATCGCGGTGCGCCAGGATCTCGTCGAGGTCCATCTTGCCCAGCACCGCCCGCAGGGTGGTGGCGGCCAGCTGCAGCGTCGCCGGCAGGTATTGCTCGACCTCCAGCACCGCGTGGCTGGGCGACGCCACCGACGCGTAGACCACCGCGTCGACGCTGATCGAGATGTTGTCGTGGGTGATGGTCTCTTGCGGTGGGATCTGGATCGCCTTGGTGCGCACATCGACCACGCGGGCGCGCTCGATGCCCCAGGGCAACAGGAAATTGAGGCCCGGCCTGGCCAGCTCCTTGCGCGCGCGGCCGAGGCGGAAGATGACCGCGCGCTCGTACTCCTGCAGGAGCCGCACACCGGTCAGGACCGAAATGCCCACGAAGACAGCGACCGCGCCCAAGACGAGCTCGACCATGGTGCCTCGAGTCTACCCAAGTTCCCGCGCGGCGCCCACCCCGCGAAGCCCATGGGTGCTTAACCGGGTCCGGGGTCCAGAAGGCGGAAGGCGGAAGGCGGAAGGCGGGTGCGGATGCGGTGGCGGTGGCGACCGCGGATGGCGTGAGCGGCACGAGTCACAGGTGGAGCCGATGGCAAGGTCAGCGCGGTGGGTGGATTCCGGGGAGTCTCGGACGTAGGGCGGTTCGATCGAAACTACGAAGGCACAGCTGAGCTCTCCGGCGTTGCAAAACCCGTCAGGACGTAGAAGGCTTGATGGAGTTCCGAGGTTTCCACCCGAAGGAGGGCAAGATGAAGTCCCTGCTTGGCGTGCTGTCGATTGTTTGGTGCTTCGTCCTCGGCGCTTGCAGTCCGTCGGGCGCTCCGCAAGTGGCAGGTACCGGCGGGTTGACGGGCACCGACGCGTCCGGCACGGGCGGAATCGGCGTGGGCGAACCGGTACCGGCGGAGTCCATCGCGGGCACACCGAATATCAACGGAGTCGCGTTGATTGACTCGTTCATCTTGATGCCGTGCTTCGGGACGGCACTCGCGGACTGCGTGACCAGCAGGATCCCGTGCCCTGCTTCCAGCGATGCGACAGTGCCGTATGAGCGCCAGGGGCTGGTTAACGAGGAAGTCTTTCCACTGGGCGGCACCACGGGAAGGCTCTACAAGCTGACAGTCAGGGTGAACGGTATCGCAGAGGCCAAGTACTACACGGGAGGGACCAGGGCGGCGGGCTTGTCCGCCCCGCAGACGCCCGACGCCCCGGAAGGCACCGACACTTTCTACACCGGCGGCCAGCCGGTCGCCGTCAACAGCTTCAACGTCTACAAATTCATCGTCAAGGACGCCGACGGCGTCGAGCTTCAGCACTATTACTTGAACTCATTTCCGAGTCCCATCGACGGGGTCGCCGCCGCGTACGAAGGTCACGCGACCTACCCGATTTCCTTTACCCACGAGATCGTGGTGCCGGGCGGCGGCACCTTCACTCTCTATAGCAACGACCGCAATTGCCGGACCGTCGACAACTGCGGAATCGGTTACCATCCGCTCCCCTGCGCGGTTTCGGAGGGACGCATGGTTCCCAATGAACCCGATCTCTCGATCCCCGCCAGCTACCTTGGCAAGCCCGTCGCCGACATGAACGCCCGCAATGGAGCCGCGCAGCCGTTCCACTCGCAAGCCTTCCACATCGTCGTGCTGGCCGCCGCCGCTCTGTAGCAAGACTCGGACGGCTAGCCCAGGGCACCAGAGACCGAGCCGCGCCCCGCCGAGCTCGGGCGAGATCCTGATGATGGCGAGGTCACGGTCGGCGCCCGGCCTGATGATCACCTGCACGTTCGCGGGCGGCGACAGACCCGGGAAACGGACTGCCGTGCCGCCGATGATCGGGAAGGCGCCCTCACCCAGCGTTCTCGCCGGCGTCCAGCGCGATGTCGCCCGCGCAGATCGCCGGGATCGAGCGCGTGGGCGCCGCGTGCGGGCATTCCTCGTGATGTCCCTCCTGACCCTGCCCGTCGCGCTCGCGCGCCGGACCGCGCTGGAGAAGCGCTGACGTCGCTGCCGACAGGCACCGTCTTCGTGCTCTTGTTGTTCATCCTGGTCGGCGAGGCGGCTGCCAGCCGCCGACCTCGCGACCCCGCCGCGATTCCTCGGCGGATGAACCGTTCGCCCGCTGGGCTCCTACTGAGCCGCGACAAGGCGGCCGTTGCGGAAGAAGAAGCGCCGATTCTGAAACGGCAGCGTGACGTCGAGATCGATGTCGCGCGCAGCGCCGATCGCGATTTTGTAGAGCGTGGTTGTGTGCCCAGTGAAGGTCTGACGAAACTGTCCCTGGCCCTGGATCTGGCCGTTGACCCTGGTGGTCGCCGTCAGGACCGCCGAGCAAGTGGCGCCTCTGTTGCCGGTCCCGAGCTGAAATCCGATCACGGGCGGCGGCGTCAACGTGACGTCGGTGACCAGCGCCGCGAAGGTCGTGTTCAGCGTATCGCCGCACGTGCGGACCGTCGCGGCCTGCTCCACATCGTCGCTCGGCGCACCGTCGTCCGGCGGCTCGCCGCAGCCGGCGAACGCAGCGATCACGGCCAGCGCCGCCGCTCCGCAAAGTCGCTTCGAGATCTCTTTGAATGTCGTCGCGGGGCCTCCTTGCAACCCACGCTGCCGACGCCGCATCGCCGCCGCGTCCCCCGAAAGAGTGATTTTCGGGCGCGAGGCGCGCCGGTCGCCCAGCGCCGGCGCGATGGCCATTGTGGTCCCGCCGTTCGTGGTTGCCTTCGTGATCGTCTCCGTCGTCGCTTGCATGGCCTCTCCTTTGTCGATGTCCGGGTCAAACCGTGCGCCGGGGCTCTTGCAAGCGAGAGACCGCACGGCGATCCGTGCGGCCGTGGGAGTTTCCGCCACATTCCGAGCCGTCCGGACGGTCCACCTCCGAGCACCCAGGCGTCCGGACGCCAGCTGACGGCGGCCGCCGCCAGCCCGACGGTGCCGCCGGGTGCTCGCGGGCCCAGTCATCGAAGCTGCGCGGCGGGCGGCCGATGAGCGTCTGCACGGCGCTGGTGGGCGCGTACGGCGACTATCACCTCTTGCTCACCTTCGACCGCGACGCTGTCGGGGGCGGGCCCATCACCTCGAGCCACGTCGTGAGGACTCAAGCCCAGCCGACAATCCGAGACGCGGACACCAGACAGTCACGTGACAAAGCGGGGCACTTGGCACAAAGTCGTGCGCCCATGCAAGACCTCATCGACCTGTTCCACAAGATTTACAACGTCCAGGGGCTGATCCGCTGGGGCGGTCTGCTGGCGTTGACCCTGGTGATCTTCTCCGAGACCGGCCTGCTGGTCGGCTTCTTTCTGCCGGGAGATTCGTTGCTGGTGACGGCGGGCCTGTTCTGCACCAGCGCGACGCCCGGCGAGCCGCCGCTGCTCAACATCGTGTGGCTCAACGTGTTCGCTATCGCCGCGGCGATCATCGGCGACACCGTCGGCTACTGGATCGGCGCCAAGACCGGGCCCAAGCTGTTCACCCGGGAACAGTCGCTGCTGTTTTCGAAGAAGCACCTGCTGCGCACCAGGGAGTTCTACGAACGGCACGGTGGCAAGACCATCATCATCGCGCGCTTCATGCCGATCGTGCGCACCTTCGCCCCGGTGGTCGCCGGCGTCGGCAAGATGGAATATCGGCGCTTCGTTTCATTCAATGTGTTCGGAGGAATCGGTTGGGTCGTCAGCATGACCATGCTCGGGTACCTGCTGGGCAGCGTCTACCCGCCCATCACCAAGCACATCGACAAGGTGATCATCGTCATCATCTTCGTGTCGTTGCTGCCGGGGATGATCAGTTATCTCAGCAATCGCAAGAAACCCTCGGCCCCCCCGGTGGCCCTCTGAGCAAGACCAGGACCCCAGCGGCGCCGCGCAAGCTCATGCCCGCGACCAGACCGGCCGTCGTCTCTGGCAAGCCGCGACGCGCCCGCATCGCCTTTCCCAGGAAGACCGCCCCGCCCACCGAAGCCGAGTTCACCGCGCGCCTGCCCATCGCCGCCGGCAAACGCTTCGAAGCGTCGCGCGCCTTCCTGAAAAAGCAAAAAGGGATCACCGAGGAGCTCTACTACTACGGTCCCAAGACCGGATGGGCCTATCGCTACATGCGCAACGTCCAGCAGTCTATCTGCTCGATCTTGATCCACGACGAGCAGCTGCTGGGCATCGTGGCGCTGGATCCCGCCGCCCTGGCCGCGATCGAATGGCAGGCGCTTTCGCCGGTCGCGCAGCGCGCCCGCAAATCCGCGCACGGTAGCCCCGCGTTGCTGTGGCTCGACCTGCCGCTGGAGGGTAGCGGCGCCACCGATTTCAAGGCAATCATCAAGGCCAAGCTCGGCGTGCTGCCGGTGCTGCCGCCACCCCCGCCCCCGCCGCCCGCTTCTCCGACGCCGGTGCGGCCCGCGCGCTGACCAGGGACAGGGACGGCACCGGCGGCCGCGCCGCGCCCCGATGGTCTTCTTCGAGGTCGGCGGTGTGCTGGTGCGCATCCATCGCTCCTGGCCCGACGTGTGCCGCGCCGTGGGCCTGGATGCGCGCGACCACCGGTGGAGCCGCGAGGACAGGGGAATAGGCGCGCTCATCGACGGGTTGCACGCACGCCACGTCGAGACGGCATGCCTGTCGAACACCACCCACAGCCACTGGATCCGTTTGCTGCAAGAGGACGGCGGCCTGCCCCTGCCCGGGGTGCCGCCAAGGTTTGCCGGCGTCAAGCGCCTGCGGCAGCGCTTCACCTCGCAAGTGCTGGGGGTTGGCAAAGCCCGGCACCTGACCTGGCACGGCATCATCTGAACCATGCCTGCCGCGGGGCCCCAATTGGCGCATCTGTGCTACGGTAGTCGCGAAAAGGCAGTCGCCCCCGGCTTGGATGTCGGCGACGGCTGAGGAGGCAAGACATGGCTGCTTTTGGAACCCTCACGTTATTGATCGCGCTCGTGGTCGCGACCTACGCGGGCACGGCGTCCCTGATCGGCGCGCGGCGCGGAAACCGCCGGTTGATCCTCTCGGGCCGCGCCGGCGTGTACGCGCTGGCCGCGGTGCTAGGCCTGTCGTCGGTCGCCCTGGTCTACTCGTTCCTGACCCACGACTACTCGATCAAGTACGTCCACCGCTACTCGGACGCGGCGTCGCCGCTCTTCTACCAGATCACCGCCTACTGGGGCGGTCTGGACGGATCGATCCTGTGGTGGGTCTTCCTGCTGTCGGTCTTCTCGGCGGTGGCCGTGTACACCAACCGCAACCGGCACCGCGACCTTTTGCCCTACGTGGTCACCGTGCTGATGGTGATCGCCGACTTCTTCCTTTACGTCATCGTCTTTCACAAGAATCCTTTCGACACTTACCTCACCGACATCCCGACGGCGGGCAAGGGGCTGAACCCGCTCTTGCAGAACGCCTACATGGTGGTCCACCCGCCCTCGCTTTACACCGGGTTCGTGGGCATGAGCATCCCGTTCGCGTTCGGGATGGCGGCGCTCATCTCGGGACAGCTCGACGACGCCTGGATCGCGTCGGTGCGCAAGTGGACGCTGGGCGCCTGGTTCTTCCTGTCGATGGGCCTGACACTGGGGATGCTGTGGGCTTACGAAGAGCTGGGCTGGGGCGGCTTCTGGGGCTGGGATCCGGTCGAGAACGCCGGCTTTCTGCCCTGGCTGACGGCAACCGCGTTCCTGCACTCGATCATGATTCAAGAGCGGCGCGGGATGATGAAGATCTGGAACGTCACCCTGATCATCCTGACCTTCTTCCTCACCATCTTCGGCACCTTCATGACCCGTTCGGGCATCGTGCAATCGGTGCACGCCTTCGGCCAGGACACGCAGCTGGCCTGGATCTTCACCGTGTTCATGAGCCTGACGCTGCTGGTGAGCTTCGGCTTCGTCATCAAGCGCCTGCCCGAGCTGCGCGCGCGCGGGACCTTCGAATCGTGGCTGTCGCGCGAGGCCGCCTTCACCCTCAACAACTGGGTGCTGCTGTTCGCGGCCCTGTTCATCATGTTCGCGACCATGTTCCCCACGCTGTCGGACGCGCTCTTCGGTAACCGGATCACCGTCGGGCCGCCCTTCTTCAACCAGTGGATGGTCCCGATCGGGCTCATCTTGCTGTTCTTGACCGGCGTGGGGCCGCTCATCGCCTGGCGCAAGGCCAGCGCCTCGCACCTGCGCTACCAGTTCGCCTTTCCGTTGGCGTCGGCGCTGGTCGCGCTGGTGCTGTGCTTCGTGACCGGAATCCAGACCTCGTGGGCGGCCACCATCTGCTTCACCTTCTGTGCGTTCGTGCTGGGCACGATCAGCCAGGAGTTCGTGCGCGGGATCGCGATCCGCAAGAAGAACACCGGCAGCGACGCCGTGTCGGCGACGCTGGGCATGGTGCTGCGCGGGCGCCGCCGCTACGGTGGCTACGTGGTGCACGTCGGCATCGTGCTGATGTTCGTCGGCTTCGCCGGCACCGCATACCAGAAAGAGAGCGAGCTCAGCGTCGCGCCGGGCAGCGAAGCCAAGGTGGGCCGCTACACCATCCGCTTCGATCGGCTGGCCCACGAAGAGGATCGCCAGAAAGAGATGGTCACCGGCGAGGTGACCGCGCTGATCGACGGCAAGGTGATCGACCACCTGCGGCCGGCCAAGTGGTTCTTCCACCACCACGAGAGCGAGCCGACCACCGAGGTCGCGATCCGCCGCTCGCCGGCCGAGGACCTGTACGTCACCCTCGGCGGTTACGACCTGGCCGAGGGCACCGCCAACCTCAAGGTGGTGGTGAACCCGGTCGTCGACTGGATCTGGTTCGGGTTCATGATGCTGGCCATCGGGACCGCGATCGCGCTCATCCCCGACTCCGTGCTCGATCGGCTGACCGCGCGCGCGCCGGCGCGCGAGGCCGCGCCGGGCGGCGCGTCGGGCGTCGCCGGGCTGCTGGTCTGGCTAGCGGTGGGCGCGGCGGCGGGTGGCCTCTTGCCCGGGCTGGGCGAGCGGACTGCCCGGGCCCAATCGGCGCAACCGCCGCCGGCGATGGCGATGGGCACCAAGGCGGGGGAGCCGCCCAGCCCTCAGGGCACCGAGGAGAACTGGCTGGTGCGCAACATCATGTGCCAGTGCGGCAGCTGCCGTCACACCCTGATCGAGTGCGCCTACGAGGGCTGCGGCGACGCCGCCCGGAACCGTATCGCGATCCACGAGCTGCTGGGGCAAGGCAAGAGCCGCGCGGACATCATCCAGTTCTTCATCCAGAAGTACGGCAGCCAGATCGCGCTGGCCTCGCCGATCGACTCGGGCTTCAACCGCCTGGCCTGGCTGTTGCCGTACAGCCTGGCGGCGGTCGGGGCGGCGGGGCTGGTCTACGGCGCGTTCCGCCTGGCCCGGCGACAGAACGGTGGGCGTCCGCTGGCGCCGGCCGGGCCCTCGCTGGCGGTCACCGATCCGGACCTGCAGGACAAGCTGGACGACGAGCTGCGCTCGCTCGATTGAGATTGTCTTTGCGACTATCGTAGAGGACCACTTGTCCGCCAAAACCGTCACCGCCGAGGCCAAGGGCCAGCGGGCCACCTCAGCCCCGCAGGGACCGGGCGACGCCGCCGCACCGGCGCGCGCCCGGCGCCGCGTTCCGGGCTGGGCAGCGGCGCTGGTGGGCGCGGCGCTGGCGGTTGGCTACGGCGCCGGTCTGGAGAGGCTGCAGCTCGGCCCCCCGCTGGTCATGCTGGCGCTGGGCGGGATGACGCTGGCGCTGTGCGGGCTGGCCCTGTGGCGGGTGATCGATCCGTTGACCCGATCCCTGAACGAGCTCGGCGGCACGCGCGAATCGAACGCGCCCGGGCGCGCGCGCGAGCTGGAGCGGGAGAAGCAGCTGGTGCTGAAGGCGATCAAGGAGATCGAGCTCGACCACCAGATGCGCAAGATCGCCGACGCCGACTATCGCGAGATGATCGCCCGCTACCGTACGCGCGCCATGCGCCTGATCTCGGAGATCGAGGTCGGAGACAACTTCCGCGAGCTGATCGAGCGCGAGCTCAAGGATCGGCTGGCCATCGAGCTGTCCGCCCCCGCCGACACCGGCGCCGCGACGTCGGCGAAGACGGCGACGACGACGGCGCCCACGCCCGCTGTCCCTGCTCAGATCTCCCCCTCGTCCTGTGCCGCTTGCGGCACCGTCAACGACCCCGATGCGCAGTTTTGTAAGAAATGCGGCGTGAAGCTGGCCGCCTGAGAGGCGTCGCGTGCGCGGGCGCGCTGGCGGTCGCGCTGGCGGCGGCCGCTGGGGTGCGCGCACAACCCGCGCTGGGACCGGCGACGGGCGGCAGTGGCATGGCGCCCGGCACGGCCATGCCCGACCTGCGCGTCATGAACGGCAAGCCGCTGCCCGACCGCGGTCTGGCGGCGGGGACGGTCACCGTGCGCGTCGCGCGCAAGATGCCGGTCAACGCGGTCGCGGGCGCCGAGGTGACCGCGCTGGTCAAGAACCCGGGCGGGGACACCAAGAAGCGAACCGCCAAGACCGATGACCGCGGGCGCGCGATCTTCGACGGCGTCGGCGCCGGCAACCAGTTTCAGGCCGAGGTGGTGGTCGACGGCGAGACCATCAAGAGCAGCGCGTTCACCGTGCCGTCCGAAGGCGGCGTGCGCACCATGCTGATCGCCGGTCTGGGTCCGCCGCCGCCGGCCGGCGCGGGCGCCGAATCGGGCGACGGCGAGGAGGGCGGCGGCGAGGAGGGCGGCGGGTTCCGTCTGGGAGCGACCACCGGCGCCGCGGCTGCGGCGCCCGACCTGGCCACGGGGACGCTGGAAGTGCGCGCGTTCGACGAGCAGGGCAAGCCGCTGGCCAACCAGCTGGTCCAGCTGGGCGTGGCGGCGCAGGGCAGCGAGGGCAAGCTGAAGGTCGACAAGGCGACGACCGACGCCGGGGGGGTGGCGCGCTACCAGGGGCTGGCGACCGGCGAGACGGTCGGATACGCCGCGGTCATCGACCATCGCGGCATGCGCCTCGGCACGCCGCCATTCACCATGCCCGGGCAGGGGGGAGTGCGCGCCGAGATCCGCGCGCTGGAGCGCACCGCCGATCCCTCGGTGATCACCTTTGGATCGGGTGGCCGCGTCATCTTGCAGATGCACGACGAGATCCTGCAGGTGCTGGAGATGCTGCCCATCGAGAACCAGTCGAGCAAGCTCTTCGACCCGGGTCCGGGCGGGATCGAGATCCCGTTGCCCAAGGGCTTCGTCAACGCCGAGGCCGCGGGTGAAAGCGATCGCAAGCTGGAGGTGCGCAAGAACTACGGCATCGCCGTCCACGGCGCCATCCCGCCGCGCGCGACGACCAACAACGAGATCACCTTCGCGTTCACCGTCACCTATCACGGGTCGAGCCACGATTTCCTGCAGCCGCTGCCGTACGGCCTGGGGGCGACGACGCTGATCATCGAGCAGGCCGGTGACCTGGGGGTCGAGGGCGCGGGCATCGGCCCGCGCCAGGCGCGCGAGGTCAGCGGCCGCAAGTACTGGGTCATGCCGGTCGCGGCGCTGAGCCCGGGCCAGAACCTGGCCTTCACGGTCACCGGATTGCCCGCGACCGACAACACCGGCCGTTACATCGCCGGCGCGCTGGCGCTGCTGCTGGTGCTGGCGTCGATCCTCTTCGGCAGGCGTCCCGAGCAGGCCCGCCAGGTCGCCGGCGACGCCCGCGAGAAGCTGCTGCAGCGCCGCGAGGCCCTGTTCGAGCAGCTGGTGGGGGTCGAGCGCGAGCGGCGCGCCCAGAATAGCGCCGGCGCTGGTCCAGGGGACGTCAGAGATCGCCGGACCCAGATCGTCACCAAGCTGGAGACGATCTACCGCGACCTGGCGGCGCTGGACGAATCGCACGCGCCATGAGCGCGCTGTCGCTGCGCAACATCGGCAAGACCTACGGAGGGCGGCGCGCGCTGGTGGACGTCAGCGCCGAGCTGGCGTCGGGACAGGTCAGCGCCATCGTCGGCCCCAACGGCGCGGGCAAGAGTACGCTGCTGGGTATCCTGTCGACGCTGGTCGCGCCCACGACCGGCGAGCTGCGCTGGGGCAGCGAGACCCTGCACCGGGGCTCGGCGGCGCGCGCGGCCATCGGCTACGTCGGCCATGACCCCGGGGTCTACGGCGACCTCAGCGCCGCCCAGAACCTGATCCTGTTCGCCGAGCTCTACGGCCTGCTGGGGCCAGGTGAGCGGGCGGCGGCGATGCTGGCGCGGGTGGGCCTGCACGACGTGCCGGTCGAGGCCGCCGTGCGGACCTTCTCGCGCGGGATGCAACAACGCCTGGCGCTGGCGCGCGCGCTGCTGCACGCGCCGGCGATCTTGCTGTTCGACGAGCCGGGTTCGGCGCTGGATCCGGCGGGCGCCGCCTGGCTGGGGCGCGAGCTCGCTGCCGAGCGCGCCGCCGGCCGCACGGTGGTGCTGGTCACCCACGACCTGGACGCCGCGGGCGCTGTCGCCGACCACCTGGTCGTGCTGCGGCGTGGACGGGTCGCCTTCGACGAGTCACGCGCCGCCGGCTTCGATGCGCCCGCGGTGCGCGCGATCTACGAGGAGCGCACGCGTGGCTGAGGCGCCTGCGCCCCCCGCCGGGGGCACCCTGCCGGCTGCCGGCGAGAGGCAGCAGCCGGCTCGCTATCCCTCGTTCCTGGCACAGGTGCTGCGCATCGTGATCAAGGACCTGCGCATCGAGTGGCGCAGCCGCGAGATCGTCTACACCATGGCCTTCCTGGCCGTGGTGGTGGTGCTGATCTTCAGCTTCGCCTTCGTGGTCGGCGACGCCCGGCCGCCGCCGGCGGTGACCGCCGGCATCCTCTGGATCGCGGTCATCGTTTCGGGCACGGTGGGGCTGGGCCGCACCTTCGACCGCGAGCGCGAGGGGGAGGCGATCCGGTCGTTGCTGCTCTCGCCTGCGCCGCGCGCCGCGATCTATCTGGGCAAGCTGGCCGCCACGGTGGTGCTGATGCTGGCGGTCGAGCTGGTGCTGGTCACCCTGTGCGGGTTCCTGTTCACCTCGGCGATCGCGGCCCAGGCCGGGCGCATCGCGGTGCTGCTGGGCCTGGGCACCATCGGCTTCGCCGCCGCGGGGTGCGTGTTCTCCGCGGCGCTGCTGCGCTCGCGCAGTCGCGACGTCCTGCTGTCGACGCTGCTGTACCCGATCATCGTGCCCATCGTGATCGCGGGCGCGCGCGGGACCAGTCAGGTGCTGGACCTGGTCGCGCCCGACTTCGACGGCGCGGCCTTCTGGATGCAATTTCTGGCCACCCTCGACGCGATCTTTCTGACGGTGGGGCTGTGGGCGTTCGAGCCGGTGGCGGCCGGCGAGTAGCGGTCGACCGCTCGTCGGACAAAACAAAACAAACGCCATGACGCCATGACGCCAGGGTCCGGATATTCAAAGGATCCGGACCTGGCGGCATCTTGGCCTCTTGGCGTTCAACCGGCCCGGGTCACTTGAGATTCTTGGCTGCGAAGTCCCAGTTCACCAGGCTCTTGAGGAACGCGTCGACGTAGGTCGGGCGCGCGTTGCGGTAGTCGATATAGTAAGCGTGCTCCCAGACGTCGCAGGTGAGCAGCGCGTTCTGGCCGTGCTTCATCGGCAGGTCGGCGTTGCTGGTCGCCGTGACCTTGAGCTTGCCGCCGTTGCTGTCCTGAACCAGCCACGCCCAGCCGGAGCCGAAGTGGGTCTTGGCCGCCTCCGACAGCTGCTGCAGGAGGTTGTCGGTCGAGCCGAAGTCGCGATTGACCAGCTCGAGCAGCGCCCCGGTCGGCTTGCCGCCGCCATCGGGCTTCATCGAGCTCCAGTAGAAAGTGTGATTCCACACCTGGGCGGCGTTGTTGAAGACCGGTCCGGGCGGGGCCGCCTGGATGATCTGTTCCAGAGACTGGTTGGCCTCGGGCTTCCCCTCGATGAGCTTGTTGAGGGTGGTCACGTAGGTCTGGTGGTGTTTTCCGTAGTGGTATTCCAGGGTCTCGGCGCTGATGGCCGGTGCCAGAGCGTCCTTGGCCCACGGTAGCGGTGGCAGTTGAAACGGCATGACTGACGAGCCTCCTTCCCTGTCGATGAATGCAATGTAACGACGAAACTCCAGCGGGTCTGAAGCTAGTATATTGCCACGCGGCAAGATTCGAGGATCTCGCGGTCTCGACGCGACCGCTGCGCTTCTGCTAGCGTTTCTCAGGTGTCGACGGCGGGGAGACGGGCTACCGGGATCTTGTGGGTGGCGGCGGCCCTGGCCGCGACGGCCTGCCTGCGCGAAGAGCCGGGCCCCGACCCCAACCCCTGCTACCCGCCGACGGTGTCGCAGCCCGGGTTGCCTGGCGCCGGAACCTTCGAGGTGGTCGTGGGCGCCGATGACACGACCCGAACCCACCTGGCGACGGTCTGGCATGACGGCGACCACGTGCCGCTGGTGCGCGGCGCGCAAGGCGGGTTCATGATCCGGCCCGCGCTCGATGTGACCGCAGGGTCCCCGCTGCCCGCGGCCGCAGACGGGACGAGCTGTCTCGGCGTCCTCATGGAGGCCCAAGCTCCCGCCAACGCGGGCCGTACTCTGGTCGGGGTGAAGGTGAAGCCGGCCGCGGGTCCCGGCGCGACCTATCACGTCCCGGCCCTGTTCGGCTTGCTGTCGTTCAGCAACTCAATCGACGGAGTGGCGGTCCCGGTGACCCTGGCCGCGCAGGTGATGGATTTCGGTGACGGCCGCGCGTCGCTGACCGTGGTTCCCGACTCGGCGGTCCATTGATCGGCTGCGGGCGAAGGCCGGGGTGGCGCCTCTCCGGTCCCCCGCCGCGTCCGGCCGACCGTCACCACTTCCGGTAGCCGAGGAAGTTGCCGTGTCTGGTGACCTTCACCCGGTCCCCTGGGATCGGGGACGCGGTCGACGTACATCTCGAAGTCGATGGCGCTCATGATCGACGGCGTCGTCCGCTTCTGGTCGACGGGCTCGGTTGGATGTCCGGCTCATGTATTGTGGCCGTCGTGTCCTCGGTGTGTTCTCCCGATCCCCCGTCCCGGTGTGCGCCGGGCCTGGCATGGATCGCGCTGGTCGCGGTCGGGGCGGCGGGGGTGCTGGTGTTCTGGGCCTTCCCGGCGCTGCCGTTTCAGGACTTGCCCGCGCACGCGGGGCTCATCGCCCTGCGCGCCCGGTTGGGCACCCCCGGCGGCTTCGAAGCGCGCTTCTTCGTGATGGCGACGCGTATCGGACCGTACTCGCTGTTTCACTGGCTGGGGGCCGTGTTCGCCGCGGCGATGGGACCGGTGGGCGCGGTGCGCGCGCTCGCGACGCTTCCGGTGATCGTCACGCCGCTGGCCTTGCTGTTCGCTCGCCGGCGATTGTACGGCGATGCCCACCCGGCGGTCGGCCATCTCGGGCTGGTGCTCTCGTTCGGCTACATGACCGTGCTCGGATTCGCGAGCTACTTGCTGGGTGTCGCCCTCCTCCTGGTCGGGCTGACGCTCTGGCTCGAGTTGATGGCGAGCGTCGACGCACGCGAGCCGGCGGCGTGGCGCAGGGAGATGGCGGTCGTCATCGTGGCGCCGATGATTCTGGTCACCCACGGGCACGCCTTTCTGGTGTTCCTGGTGCTGGCGGGCGTGTGCGCGGTGGCGGCAGGGGCGCGCGTCCGTCGCATCGTGCGGCTGCGTCCCTTGTGCCGGGGGTGGCGCTCGCGGTCTACATGGTGATGCGCGATCGCGTCGTGCCCGTGGCCGGGGCTGCCGCGGGCGCGGCGGTCGATATGCACCCGTGCTTTCAGACGCCACTCGCCAAGCTCGGCCTGCTCTTCACGTCGACGCTCATGACCCGCACCGGCATCGACGTCGGGAT
The DNA here is from genome assembly GCA_035696125.1 of Polyangia bacterium. Taxonomy (GTDB): domain Bacteria; phylum Myxococcota_A; class Polyangia; order Fen-1088; family Fen-1088; genus DASRQZ01. Next base: position 36,806 of record DASRQZ010000195.1, on the reverse strand, counting down.
CGGGATCGCGCTGTGGTTTCTGGTCGGCGCCGGCGTCGTCGCGACGGTACGCGCGCACAGGGCCGGCGCGCCCGGCGCCGGGCAGCAGGTGGCCGGGCACCGCCGCGCGCTGCTCGCAGGCATGGTCGCCGTGGCGCTGTTGTTCGCGGCGCTGCCGAATTCGGTCGGCTGGTTCGCGTTCGTGGACGGGCGGCTGGTGCCGCTGCTTCCTCTGCTGGGGCTATTGACCGTCGACGGCGCGGCCTTCGGGCCGCGGCTGCGCATCGCCTGGAGTCGGGCCAGCGCGCTGCTGGCAGTGGGCATCGTCTCGCTTTGCCTGGTGGCATCCTATCTGTTCCAGGCCGAGGCGGCCGGTTACCAGGAGGTGCTGCGCAGCGTCCCGCCGCAAAGACGACTGCTCAACCTGCCCCTGCAACCGAACAGCACCATCTTCGCTGGCCATCCCTTCGTCCACACCGACAAGCTCGCGCTGGTCGACAAGCCCACCGTCGTCAGCGATGTCTGGTTTCATCCCGGTTCAGCGATCTACCCGACCCGCGACAACCCCGCGCTGCGCCTGCAGGCCACCTACAGCGAGAGCAACCTCAAAGTCATCGACTGGCCCGCCTATCGGCTCGAAGATTGGGACTACGTGTTGATCCGAACCCGTCCCGACGCCGGCGCACCCCCGATTCCCAGCGGCCTCCGGCTAGCGATCCATCGCGGCGGCTGGTGGCTGTACAGGACCACCGCCGGCTGAGGACTGCCAGCGCCTCCCCTGCGCGACGTCGGCGCCGATCCGCTTCACGGCCGCGCCGTACCGTCGAAGTACGTGCGCGCCCTGGCTACCGCGTCGATGCCGATGGCGCTGCCGCTGCGACGGCCGGCGAAGTCGTCGGCCTGGATGTGGATGCCACCATAGATGCGAGACTGCCCGGCCTGATCGGCGGCGTCGTAGTAGGTCGCCCACTGCAGCCGGACGTCGGTGCTGGGACCGTCCTCGAACACCAGATAGTCGCCCGCGCGGGCCACGAACTCACCCAGGCCGCCCGGGAAGTAGCGCGAGCCGGTCAGCGCCGTCAGCACCTCGGCGGCGGCGCGGCTGAACGTGCTGTGGCCCGACGTGAAGCCCGGGAAGGCCGGCGTCACGAACGTCCGTCGCTGGTAGGGGATCCATTCGATGCCGCGAATCCAGTCGACGCCGCCGACCTCGACGGCGCGATCGCCGGGCTCGCCGCGCCAGCTGCGCACCGCCAGCTGCCCGAGGTAGCGGCGCAGGTGGGCGTGGCGCTGGCCGGGGCCCGCGCTCTCTTCGGTGATGCGCTCGCTCACGCCGGCGATCAGCGGCAGGCCGTGCGGGTCGTAGTCGGCAGCGGCGGGCTCGCTGCTCTGACCCAGCTGCGCCAGGTAACGCACCAGCGAGATCGGGCGCGCGCAGGTGTGCAGCCGCTTCTCCTCCCACGCCGTGATTGCGGCGTCGTGCACGGCGCCGCCCAGCGCCAGGTAGACGTGCACGTCCCAGGACAGCGCATCCAGTACATCGCCCTGGCCAAACAGGCGGCGGGTGGTCGCGGGGTGGTCGGCGACGGTGTTGGCCAGCACGTACCAGTGACCAGGTGGGGTCTCGCTCCTGGGACCGTCGGCCCAGAACTCGGCCAGCACGCGCGCGAAGTCACCGCGCGGGACGACCTGCGCGGCGTACGGGGCGCCGGTCGCGGGGTTCTGCGCGTGGCCGACGCCGTCGTTGGCGCCCAGGGTGTTGTTGCCGTAGGCGCCCGGTGAGATATCGATCATCTCGCCGTCGGTGTGGTCGAGCGCGGCCGATTTCCGCAACAGGTCGCCGATCCAATCCTGCATTTGCGGCTGGTCCCAGGCCGGCGGCGCGCCGGGATCGTGGTAGGCGGCCTCGGGCGCGGCGCGGGTCAGCGCGAACGGCGTGACCCGACCCCAGTTGCTCCCGATGTAGCCCTGCACCCCGGCGGCGGTCACGATGCCGTTCTGGGTCTCGGCCAGCGCCAGGTTCAGCTCTTGCCAGCGGCTGGGCGCGGCCAACACCACCCCCACGCCGGGCTCGTCGACGACCAGCGGGCGGTTGACGGGCAGGTAGCCGGTGGCGTCGGCGTAGTCGTGCGCTTCGTTGGCCCCGTCGTCGAGGGTGGCGGCGATCACCGCCGCGGCGATGCGGTTGCCGAGCGCGCGCGGCGTATCGCCCGTGTCGGCGAGATCGTCGGGTTCGTAGCCGAGCGCGGTCATGAAGGCGCGAAAGCAGGCGACCGAGACCGCGCCGCCCACGGCCGGCTGGTAGCGCTGGACCAGCAATCGATACGCGGCGTAGCTGATGGCCTCCTGCCGCGCGCCCCCGACCTCGGTCGCGGACTGGCGTTCGCGAGTGAACACGCCGTCGGCGGTGGCGTCGTAAGCCGCCCAGGCGTCCCACATCGCGGCCGCGGTGTGAAAAAGGTTGCGGGCGTGCACCACCGGGCGCGGCAGGTCGCGGCGGATGGCGCCCAGGATCTGCTCGTTCCAGCGGCGCGCGATCGATCCAGCCGGGACCGGGTCGACCTCGGCTGCGGGACACACCGACGGCGGCGCCGTGCCGCCGCCGTCGGCGGGACCGGCGGGCGCGTAGCCGGCGATATCGGCGGCGCCCAGGTGCAGGATCGCGCCGTTGTCCAGCGCCGTGGTCAGCACGTTGCCACCGACCGCCCAGGCGCCGCCCGCGGGGTCGATCCAGACCGCGTGCAGCGATTCCACGTCGGGCGCCAGGAAGCCGGACCAGGTGGTGGGGTCGACCGCGCGCCACACGCCGCGGCTGCGCTCGAAGATCGCGCCGCCCCCGCCGGTCGCGAAGCCGTGACCGTTCGATTCCAGAGCCACACCCTGGACCAGCGGCGCGCCGGCCGGCGTGGCGTCCTTGAAGCCGCCGTCGAGCGTCAGCTCGCGGATCGTGCCCTGCTCGGCGCCCGGCCCACCCACGGCGACCGCGCCGAATGCCGTCCCGTGCACGGTGAACAGGGTGGCGTCGACGCCGCTGGCGACGATGTGCAACGGCCCTCCGTCGTCGCGGCGCAGGATCACCCCGCGGCCACCGGCGACGTAGACGCGACCGGCGCCGTCGCCCCACACCTTGAAGAACCCGGGCGAATCGCCGATCGCGCTCTCCGGCATGCCATCGGGCAGGTCAAGGGCGCCCCAGACCGCTCCGTCCCAGTGCCAGACGAAGCCGTCGCGCCCCGACACGGCGCCCACCGCGTAGACGTCGCTGGGCGACGCGCCCCACAACCCGAAGATCGTGTAGCTGGCCAGCCCGGGCGTGCTCATGCGCTGGAACGTCGCGCCGCCGTCGCTGCTGGTCAGGATGGTCGACTGCGCGCCCACCATCATGACCGTGCCGTCGGCGAATGACTGCGCCCACCACAGCGTCCCGCGCGTACGGGTCGCGACGCGCGTCCAGGCGTCCCCGTCAAAGTGCAGCACCAGCGGCCCCTGCCCGCGATCGGCGCCCACCGCCCAGACGTCGCGCGCGCCGGTGCCGCAGACCGACAGCAGCGCCTCCGGCAGGTCCTGCGCCACAGTCTGCCAGTGAGCCTTGGCCTGCTTGCTCCCGCCGCCGCCACCGCAAGAGAGCGCCACCAGCAGGCTCGATGCCAGCAACGCTGAGCCAGAGTCACACCTTCGCAACGGTCGCCTCATCCACACCTCACGCGCCCGGCATTGTATCAGGCTGGGGAGGGCGATTGTTCAGTCCGTTGACGGGGCCACAGCGCAGGCCGGATACAGTCGAAGGCGGCCAGGGCGGCCAGCGCGCGGTCGACCTCGTCGAGCAGGTGTCGCACCCCCTGGGCGCGCGACGACTCGACCGTGGCGGCGATGTCCTGGGGGCGTACCAGATCGATGGCGCTCTCCGATGCGTGGGCGCCGTGGGCCGGCGGCGCCACGTCGGTCACGACGATCTTCAGCACGGCCCCGCGATGGTCGGGGCCGCCCTCGGCGACGAAGCGAGCGTCATTGGGGAAACGGACGTCGTCGGCGACGTACAGTATCGGCGCCGCCCCCGGCGGCCGCGCCGCGCCCTCGCGCCGCAGGCCGTGCAGCAAGGCGCGTACGTGCACGTCCTCGCCGAACTCGGCGCGCAGCCCCTCGGTGCCCAGGCGCTGCAACAGCCAGCGCGGCGAGAAGCCGTAACGCCGATCGATCGCCTCCTTGTCGGCCTGCGATCCCCACAGCTGTCTGTCGGAGAAACCGAATACGCTGCGCACCGCTCGCTTCATCGGCGCGGCCAGTGATCGGATCTGGGCCCCGTGTGCGTCCACCAGGTGGCGCGCCACGGTGGTCTTGCCGTGCCCCGACTTCGCGAGCAACCCCAGGATGTAAATCACCGGGCGGGGTATACACGGTCGGCGCCGTGGTGAGATAGAGTGATCGCCCATGACGGTCGAGGAATTCCTCGCGTCCTTGCAGGCCGACGCGCCACCGGGCGACGCCCCGCCGCTGGTGCGCGCCCTGTGGCTGGCAGGCAAGGGGGACTGGGAGGCCGCCCATGCGTTGGTGGGCGATCTGGATTCGCGCGCGGCCGCCCTCATCCACGCCCACCTGCATCGCCAGGAGGGGGATCTCGAGAACGCCCGCTACTGGTACCAGCGCGCCGACCGTGCTCCGGCGACGGTCTCGGTGGAGGAGGAGTGGAACGCACTGGTGATCGAGCTGGTTGCGGATGACGTCGAGCGCTGACCAGCCAGCGCCCGGGCCGGATGTCGTACCGGATGTCGTACCGGTTCCGCCGACGCTTCCGCGGGTCGGCGCGGTCCGCTACGTGACCCCGCTGCGCGAAGGCGGCTCGGTGCCGGCGCTGGTCGAGGCCGACGATGGACACCAGTACGTGGTCAAGCTGCGCGGCGCGGGACAGGGGCCGCGGGTGCTGGCGGCCGAGCTCATCGCGGGTTTGCTCGGGCAGGCCCTGGGCCTGGCGGTGCCGGCGCTGGCGCTGGTCGACCTGGACGAGGCCATCGCGCGCAGCGAGCCCGACCCCGAGATCCAGGACATCCTGCGTGCAAGCGTGGGCATCAACCTGGGGCTGCGGCACCTCGACGGCGCGCTGACCTTCGATCCGGGCGCCCGCAGTCGGCTGGACGCAGGGGTCGCCTCCCGGGTCGTGCTGCTCGACGCCTACGTCACCAACGTCGACCGGACGGCGCGCAACCCGAACTTGATGTGGTGGCGGGGCGCGCTGGCGCCCATCGACCACGGCGCCGCGCTGTACTGGCAGCACGACTGGGACGGCGCGGTGGCCAGCGCGCGCCCCGAACGCGCCTTTCCGCTGGTGCGCGACCACGTCCTGCTGCCCTGGGCGGACGACCTGCCCGGCGCGGCCGCGGCCGCGGCGCGCGCCTTCGACGACGCCCGCATCGACGCCATCGTGGCCGCGATCCCCGACGCCTGGCTGGCGCCGCTGCCGCAGGCTCACGACCCCGGCGCGCAGCGCGCCGCCTACGCCGGCTGGCTGCGCGCCCGCCGTGCCGTCCTCCCCACGCTCGCCGAGGAGGCGGCCCGTGCCCGTGCGCCACGCGTTTGAATACGCCATCATCCGCGTGGTGCCCGAGGTCGGGCGCGAGGAGTTCGTCAACGCCGGCGTCGTGCTGTTCGCGCGCGCCGCCAGCTTCCTGGGCTGCGAGATCGCGCTCGACCGTGACCGGGTGCGCGCGCTGGCCGGCGGCGCGCCCGTCGATCTCGACCTCCTGGAAGCCCACCTGGGGGCCATGCGCGAGGTGTGCGCGGGCGGCGCCGACGCCGGCCCGATCGCGCGTCTGTCGCCTTCGGAGCGCTTCCACTGGCTGGTGGCCCCGCGCAGCGCCGCCATCCAGGTCTCGGCCGTGCACGGCGGCGTGACCGAGGATCCGGCGGGAACGCTGCGCCACCTGTACCAGACCCTGGTCGCGCGCTAGGCCGGCTGCTGAAAAATGGGCTTCAGGCTTCGGGCTTCGGCGGCAGGCTTCAGACCTGGCGTGCCATTCTTCGAGCGTCTTTCCCGAAGCCCGAAGCCCGAAGCCTGAAGCCTGATTGACCGCCATCGGTGGACACCCGAGGCCGGGGAGGTTAGCTTGCGACGCATGAGTCGCGCCAACGACCCCACCTCGCCCGCGGCGCTGTTCCGCTCGCTGCCGCGCGCGTGGGACGACTTGCCGATCTGGGCCCAGCTCAACATCACCTGGAAGTGCAACCTCGACTGCGTCTATTGCACCGAGTACGACAACTCCAAGGATCACGTCCCCTACGACGAGCTCCTCCGGCGCATCGACAAGTGCAAAGAGCTGGGCACGCTGCACACCGACATGATCGGCGGGGAGCCGATGCTGCACCCCGATCTCGAGCGGCTCATGGCGTACGTCACCAGGAGCGGCATGACCACGGGCATGACCACCAACGGATTCCTGTTGACCGAGGATCGCCTGAAGCGGCTGATGGACGCCGGCATGGGGCGCATCCAGATCTCGCTCGACGCGCTCAACCCGACGCCGGGCACGCCCAAGTCACTGAAGACGCTGCGCAAGAAGATCGAGATGGTCGCCCGGTACCCGATCTGGTTTCGCGTCAACACCGTGATCTGCGAGCAGACCGTCAACGAGGTCGAGCAGGTCGCGGAGTTCTGTATCGCGCTGGGCGTGCCGATCAACTTCTCGGTCGTGCACAACCGCGGGCGGCTCACCAAGAGCCTGAACAACAAGCTCTACCTCGACCGCGTGCGGTGGCTCAAGGACCAGAAGCTGCAGGGCAAGCCGATCTCGACCTACTACTTCCTCATCGACTATTACGAGAAGGCGCTGGAAGGCAAGCCGATGGACTGGACCTGCCAGGCTGGCAACAAGTGCTACTACGTCTCGCCCGCCGGCGACTTCCACTACTGCTTCCACGTCGACGCGCAGATGCCCTTCGCCCAGGTCACGCGCGAGACGCTGGCCGGCAACCGTGGCAAGAAGGGCTGCGAGACCAACTGCGGCGTCGACTGCGTGCTCAGCACCTCGCTGCCCTACTCGAACCTGGCCACCGTCGCCGGCATCGAGGCGCGCGACGGGCTCTTGCAGATCCGCTCGCAGCTCAAGCAGAAGATCGCGGGCCTGCGCAGCTAGCCGTCGTTCCCTGACGCTTCGCGGGCCCGCGCGCGCCGTGCTATCTCCAGCAGTCCATGTCGATCCTCGGCCGGCTCAAGAGCAAGGGACCGAACGGCCTCGGTTACGCCACCACCGCCGAGCAGGCGACCGCGGACGTCGATCTGCGCGGGCGCACCACGCTGGTGACCGGGTGCAATTCGGGGCTGGGGCGCGAGACCACGCGCGTGCTGGCGCTGCGCGGGGCGCGGGTCATCGCCACAGCCCGGACGCTGGAAAAGGCGCGCGAGGCGTGCGCCGATCTGGCCGGCGCGGGCGGTTTCGTCCCGCTGGCCTGCGACCTGTCCGAACCGGCCTCGGTGCGCGCCTGCGTCGCCGCCGTCGAACGGCAGAACGGTCCGCTGGATGTGCTGATCTGCAACGCGGGCATCATGGCCTTGCCGCGGCTCACGCAGAAGCTCGGATACGAGCTGCAATTCCTCACCAACCACATCGGGCACTTCATGCTGGTGACCGGCCTCCTCAATCGCTTGACGGCAGAGGGGCGGGTCGTGGTGGTCGCCAGCGATGCGCACCGGCGCGCGCCCAAGGCCGGCGTCGAGCTCGACAATCTCTCGGGCGAGCGCGGCTACACGCCCTGGAAAGCGTACGGGCAATCCAAGCTGGCCAACATCCTGTTCGCCAAGGAGCTGGCGCGCCGGGCGGGGGATGGTGGCCGCACCGCCAACGCCCTGCACCCGGGGGTGATCAACACCAACCTCAACCGAGCGCTGCCGGCGGTCGCGCGCCTGGCGATGCGCATCGGCGCCACGCTGGTGCTCAAGGACGCGGCGCAAGGCGCCGCCACCCAGTGCTACCTGGCGACCAGCCCGGCGGTGGCGCGCGTCACCGGCCAGTACTTCGCCGATTGCAACCCCGCACAGCCCGAGCCCATCGCCAACGACGCCAGCTTGGCCGCGCGGCTGTGGGAAGCGTCGGAACGGATCGTGGCCTCGCTACCGTGAGGCCGGGCGACCCCTCTTGTGACGGTTATTTCGACATATACACGTGCAACTTCCTCATCGTCGCGACGGACGGCGCGGGTTATCAGGGAGCGCAGCAGATCGCTCGATGGTCGAACGGCTCAAGTGAGGATATCCATTCGCCAGGGCGCGGGCGCGCGGCGCAAGGGCGTGCGGGCGCACGTGGAGCGGCGCCTGGACTTCGCTCTCAGTGGATTTCACGAGCGCATCGGCAGCGTCACGGTGCGGTTGTCGCATGACGAACCTGCCCGGGGCGGCGGCGCGGCGATGAAACGCTGCGAGATCGAGGTGCGGCTACGCCCGCGCAGCGTGGGCGTGCAGGACACCGACGCCGACCTGCTGGTCGCGGTCGACAACGCCACCAGGCGACTGCAGCGCTCACTGACCCGGGCGCTGGAGAGCGACTCCGTGGCGTCGCCCGATCAGCCACGCCCGGCGGGGCGTGGCCGTCCCCGCCGCTGAGCCGACACTCCGACGCCGCCCGCGAAGATGTGGGTGCGCGCCACCTCGCAGATGGCCGCCACCGCCGGGTGTCGAATTTTTCGTTCGATCGAGATCGCGTAGAACCGCTGGCGCACCTCGGCGACGCGGCCGATGGGTCGCACGCGATAGCGGCGCCGGATCTCCTGCTCGACCACCTCGGGGGCGATGAAGACCCCCAGGGACGCCTCGCCCAGCACGGCCGCCAGCGCCGAGTCGTCGAGCTCGGCGACGATCTTGGGACGGATGTCGCGCGACGCGAACCATTCGTCGAGGGCGCGGCGCAGGGTCGACGAGGCGCCCGGCAGCAGGAAGGGAGCGCGGTCGAGCGAGTCGGGAAATCCGCGCTGGAGTGACCTCGCCACCTTGGGTGCCGCCAGCACCACCGATCCGCACTCGCCCAGCGGATGGCTGAAGGCGCGTACCGAGGTGCCGGGACCGGCGGGCGAATCAGCCAGCACGACGTCGACCGTGTGCATGGCGAGGTCGCCGATGAGCGCCTCCAGCGAACGATTCTCCCTGCATACGATGTGGACCTGCTCGTCGAGGTGAAAGGCGGGCTCGAGGATGCGATGGACGATCGACTTGGCCAGAACGTCGGACACCCCCACGACCAGGCGGATCGGCCGCCCGCTGGGCCGTCCCTTGACGGTGTCGAGGAGCTCGCGGCCGAGCATGAAGATCTCGTCGGCGTACCGGAACGCGACCCGGCCCACGTCGGTCATGACCAGCGTGCGCCCCTTGCGGGCGAACAGCTTCTCGCCGAGGATCTCCTCCAGACGGTGGATCTGGCCGCTGATCGTGGGATGCGCGAGGCCCAGCTCCTTGCCGGCGCGCACGATGCTCCCCTCCTTCGCGACCATCCAGAAGTAGAGGAGGTGATGATAGTTGAGCCACTCCATCGCGACGCGAGGATACGTCGGTTTTTCGGACGGCGACTGGTGAAAGTGCCTAATAGTCGGCTGCCGGGGCGCCGCCTAGAGTGAGGCCATGGAATCAAACAGGCTGACCGGGCAGGGCATCCGGGATCTCAACGACCGGGGACCGAAGAAGAAGCCGGCGGCTGCCGAGATCGCGGCCCCGGATACCGGCGGCGAGGAACCGGTCACGGCCGCCGCCCCGGAAGCCGCCCATCCAGCGCATGACGCGCCAGCCGAGCCGGCGACGGGGACCGACGTGGCGACGACGGAGCACCATGGCTGACGCGGGTCTCCCCAACAGCAGCGCCGCCAAGCGGGCGCGGATCATCGCCGAGCAGGCTTCGCGGGAAGCCGCCAACGGTACCGGGCTGCGCATGGTGCGACGGAAGAAGTCGCGTCAGGGCTGGACCAGCTATCCCAGCGTTCAACGCACAGCCGAGCCGCAGGCAGCCGCGGCGCCCGAACCGGCGGGCGACGCTTCGACTGCGGGAGATGACTGAGCTGTCGCCCATGCAAGACGGGGATAGCACCGCAACCACACGCGCGGTTCGCTCGCCGGGCGATGGTCCGTGCCAGGTGGTGCAGTTCCACGTCATCCGCGGCCCCGACGAGATGGTGGGCTCGAGCAACCAGGGCGGCGCCAGCCTCTTCCTGTTCGCGCTCGACTCCGCCGGACAGCTGTGGCGGGCGGTGGTAGCCACCGAGGACGGCCAGCCGAACTGGAGTCGCATGGTGGGCCCGCTCGACCCCAGGCCGTCCGTCGGGCACTAGCTCCTGAGCAGGCGATTCTGGGGACGCGTGCTCGTCAGGTCGCCCGGTCGGTGGCGGCTGAGCGGGGGGTCGTCAGTTATCAGTTATCAGTCATCAGTCGCCAGGAATAGCTGGGCTGGTTCAGGGCGTCTCTTGCTGTCAGCCGTTCCTGCTGTCAACGGATGACTGATGACTGATGACTGGCGTGGTAGCCAGCGCGCCGGGCTTGGCGGCGAAGGCCGCCGTCATGTCGCCCAGGTGATTGCCGACCGAGGCCAGCGCCCGATACAGGCTGGCCTCGTGATAGGCGATCCCGCGCTGGCGGCAGAAGGCGCGCACGATGGGACGCATGGCCCGGTAACGGTGGTGCGAGACGCGCGGAAACAGGTGGTGCTCGATCTGCGAGTTGAGCCCGCCGTAGTAGAAGTCGAGCAACCGCGGATTGGTGATGTTGCGGCTGGTGGTGATCTGCTGCTCGAGGTAGCTCAGCTTCTCGCCGGCGCCGACACGGCGCATGCCGATGTGGTTCGGGATGAACACCGAGGCCGTCATCAGCGATGACACGCAGGACATGGTGAGATAGGCGCCGATCGCCGCCGGCCAGCCGACCAGCAGGCCGGGCAGGACGATCAGCACGACCCAGTGCAGGGGCATGAGGAACCGATCGATCTTGGTCTCCTTCGGGCGCTGGATGAGATCGCGGATGCCGTCGTAGCGCAGCGAGACCCAGTAGAAGCAGGACAGCGGCCAGAACGCCCATTTCTGCACGCGCAGAAAAATGCGGCCGACAGGGGTCTTCCAGTTGTCGGAGTGGGGGTAGACCGAGAAGAGCACGCCGAAGCGCATGTCGGGATCGCCGTCGATCTCCTGGCAGCGGGCGTGGTGCAGGTTGTGGCGCGAGCGCCAGAAGCCGAAGCTGAATCCGCACAGGAACGTCATCCCGAACTGTCCCCACAGGTCGTTCACCCAGCGCCGCCGCGACAGCGCGTAGTGGCCCGCGTCGTGCCCGGCGAAGCCCATGGTGAGCAGCGCCACCGAGCACAGCGGCGCCATCAGCAGCCACCAGGGCCCGAACGGCAGGACCACCAGGGCGGCGTACGAGAGGAAGAACGTCGGGATCCAGAACACGAGCTTCCACATCCAGAAGTGGCCGGGCTCGAACAGCCCCCGTCCTTTCAGGTCGGCGTACAGGTCTTTCAGATCTTGCCGGTGGCTGGGGCTGGAAATAGGGCTGGCGCTGCATGCGGATGGACCTTGCATGTCTCTCCTGCAACGACGGGGGCGGGGGGTCGCCTCCCTCTGTCGTCGTTGCAGCAGTCTGCCGCGCGACTCATTGTTCGTCTAATAGGAAGTTTCGCCCATTACCGTCCAAAAAATCGACACGTAATTCGCGCGCGATACTCTCCGGGACCCGGCATCAGCGCGCGCCCGGGAGGTCATCGCCGTGATGCCGCGAGAACACGAAGAGGCGGTTCATCGGGTAGTTCCAGCCCAGCGCGACCAGCGACGCGATGACCGTCTTGGAGCCGAGGTACGGCAGACCGGCGAAGCGGGTCAGCAGCCAGACCCCCAGGGTGTGCAGCCCGGACGCGCCGCCTTGCACCAGCAGGAACCGCAGGAACTGGTGGCGCAGGGCCAGCGGCGATCCGCGAAAGGCCCAGCGCTTGTTGATGGCGAAGTTGGACAGCGAACCCACCACCGTGCCGAACCAGGTCGCCAGCACGTAGTTGACGTGGAAGAGCTCGACGGCGCCGGTCAGCACGCCGAAGTCGAGCGCGGTGGTGAGCAGCGAGGTGAGGATGCTGCGCGGCAGCGTCCGTGGGATGCGGCTCATCGCGAAGCAACGAGCTCTTCGAGCCGACGGAGGGCGGTGTCGAGCACGGGCAGCGAGGGACCGAAGGAGAAGCGCACGTGCGAGCGGAAGCGCGACAGCCGCTGGTGGCGCCGCTTGCCCGGGTTGACGTCGAAGAACTCGCCGGGCACGGTGATGACCTTCCTGGCCAGCGCCGCGCGGAAGAAGCCCATACCCTCGTTGAGCGGTGGCGGCAAGCCGTCCACCTTGCCCCACACGTAGAAGGTCCCGTCGGGGGCGCGGTCGGTGCGGACACCGATGCGCTCGAGACCGGCCAGCAAACGGTTGCGCTTCTCGCGGAAGACGGCGTGGATGGCCCGGGTCTCGGCGACGACGTGATGGTCCTCGAGCAGCGGGATGGCCGCTCGCTGCAGGGGCGCCGAGCCGCCGCCGTCCAGGAATGACCCGGCGCTGGCCACCGCCTCGATCACGCTGCGCGGGCCGATCGTCCAGGTGACGCGCCAGCCGGGGTAGCGCCAGTTCTTGGTCAGCCCGTCGAAGATCACGACCGGATCGCGGTTCACGTCCTCGACGTAACGGGCCGCGCTCTCGACCGGCAGCTGTCCTGGCCGTCCGGTCCAGATGTAGTGCGAATAGAACTCGTCCATCAGCAGCGCCGCATCCAGCTCGCGCCCGACCTCGACCCAGCGCCGCAGCTCGTCGCCCTGGACCAGCTTGCCGGTCGGGTTGCAGGGGTTGGACAGCAGCAACGCCGACAGGCCCCGGCCGTGGATCTCGCGGCGCAGATCATCGGCGGTGAAGGCGTAGCCGTGCTCGCCCTCGAGCAGGATCGGGATCGGCGTGAACGCCTTGAAGATGTCGAGCAGCTCTTCGTAGGCGGTGTAGTCGGGCAGGAAGTGCCCCAGGTTCACCGAGCCCAGGCTGGCCGCCGCGCGCGTGAGCGCCGCGCGGCCGCCGCCGGACACACTGACGTTCTCGGCGCTGTACTGCGACGGCAGGCCGCGCCGGTACAGACGATTGTAGAGCGACGCGATCGCCTCGCGCAGCTCGGGATGTCCGGGTATCGGCGCATATTCCTGGTCGCCCACCGAAATTGTCACGCCTTCGATGCGCGCCGGCGCGCCTGGCAGCGGTCCGGTCTCGGGTTGCCCCTGTCCCAGGTTGCACCACTCGGGATCGCCGCTGCGGAACCCCAGGCGCCCCGCTTCGGTCGTCACATATATGACGCCGGTGCGAGGCACCGCCCTGAAAGCAGAAAGATGAGAAGCGGATTGGGACGCGGATGCGTGAGAGTCGTCGCTCATGCCAATTTCGTCGTAGTATACGACGCGAATGAAATCCCTCGGTGGCGGACTTCTCCTGGCAACGCTGCTGGCAGTCGCCGGGTTTCTCGTCGTGCCCCACTTGATCTTGGCGGCGCCGCTCGAGCCGGTCATGGGAGTGGTGCAGAAGATCTTCTACTTTCACGTGCCGTGCTCGATCATGCTCTTCGCCGGCACCTTCGTGTGCGCGGCGGGCAGCCTGGCGTTTCTGTTCAAGGGCTCGGAGCGCGGCGATCGGCTGGCGCTGGCCGGCGGCGAACTCGGCGTACTGTTCGGCGCCTTTGCACTGGTGACCGGGCCGCTGTGGGGGCGCAAGGCCTGGGGGGTCTACTGGCAATGGGATGCGCGTCTCACCACAGCGCTGTTGCTGTTCCTGATCCTGGTCGCCTACCTGCTGGCGCGCAAGTACGGCGGTCCGGGCGGGCGGAAGCTGGCGGCGGCGCTGGGGCTGTTCGCTGCGGTCGACGTGCCGCTGGTCTACAAGAGCGTCGACATCTGGCGCACCATCCACCCCAAGACCACCGTGGTGCGCACGCTCGATCCCGCCATGCGGCCCGCCTTCTGGGCCTCGTTCGTTTTGATCGCGATCGTGTTCGGCGTGCTGCTCACGCTGCGCATGCGCCTTGAAGCCGCACGCGCCCAGCTGGCCGAGTTGCGCCTGGAAGCAGAAGATCTGATGGAGGCCCAACGATCATGAAGCTCCGCCCTGCCCCTCTTCTCATCCTCGTGCGCATCCTGACCGTTATCATCGCGATCGCCGCGCCCGCGCTGGCACTGGCACTGGAACCGGGCTTCGAAAAGGTCGAGGGCCCGATCGCCGACAACGTCCCGGCCGTTCCCTTCGTCGGCATCGCCTACGGCGTGATCTGGCTGGGGGTGCTGATCTACGTGCTGGTGGTCGCGCGCGGCCTGGCCCGCGTCAACGCCGACCTGGCCGAGCTGCGCCGCAAGCTGGACGGCGCCGGGGCGCCGCGCACGTGATCGTCGCGCTCGCGCTGGGCGTACCGTCGTCCGCCCACTTCATCTTCATCCCGGTGGTGCTGATCCTCGGCGTCGTGCTCGGCTTCATCATGGGATCGAAGGCGACGCGCGACGCCTACGCGCTGGAAGAAAAGAAAGCGGCCGAACGCCTGGAGCGCGCCGCCAAGCGCGCCGCCAGACACGCCGCGGAACCGAGCCAGCCCGGTGTCGGCGGCAGCAGCGGCGGGAGCGGTACCGGTACCGCGACCTAGGCGGACCCGCGCTCCACGCTTATACTTCCAGCGGGAGGTCCCCCCGCATGCCCAGCTTCGCGTTCAGCGACGAGCAGCAGCAGTTGATCGACACCGCCCGCGACTTCACCCGCAAGGAGATCATCCCGGTCGCCGGCCACCTCGACGAGGACGGGATCTTCCCCAAGGAGATCTGCGAGAGGGGCTGGGAGACCGGCCTCATGAACTGCGAGATCCCCGAGGCCTTCGGCGGGCTGGGCCTCACCTGTCTGTCGCACTGCCTGGTGCTGGAGGAGATCTCCTACGGCTGCACCGGCGTCAACACCACCATGGCGGGCAACTCGCTGGGCGCGATGCCGATCATCATCGCGGGCACCGACGCGCAGAAGAAGGAGTACTTCGCGCGCCTGCTGGCCGCGCCGATCTTCGCCGCCTACTGCTGCTCGGAGCCCGACGCCGGCTCGGACGTCGCCGGCCTCAAGACCAGCTACAAGAAAGCGGGCGACGACTACGTCATCACCGGCCAGAAGCGCTGGATCACCAACGGCGGCGTCGCCGATTTTTACACCGTGTTCGCGCGCGCCGAGGGGACACAGCGCCACAAGGGCATCACCTGCTTCGTCGTCGACCGGCACATGCCCGGCGTGTCGGTCGGCAAGAAGGAGAACAAGATGGGGCAGCGCTGCTCCAACACCACCGACGTGCTGTTCGAGGAGGTCAAGGTCAGCGGCAAGAACATCGTCGGCGCCGAGGGCGAGGGCTTCAAGCTCGCGATGCGCACCTTCGATCGCACCCGACCCTGGATCGCCGCCGGCGCGACCGGCATCATCCGTCGCTCGCTGGACGAGTCGCGCAAGTACGCGCTCGAGCGCAAGACCTTCGGCGTGCCGATCGCGCAGCACCAGGCCATCCAGTTCATGCTCGCCGAGATGGCCATCGCCTACGAGTCGACCCGCCTGCTGTGCCACAAGGCGGCCTGGTCGATCGATGAGGGCTCCGCCGACAGCATCGTGTCGAGCTACGCCAAGGCCTACGGCGCCGACGCCGCGATGCGGGTCGCGACCGACGCCGTGCAGGTCTTCGGCGGTTACGGGTACACCAGGGACTACCCGGTCGAAAAGCTGATGCGCGACGCCAAGCTGCTGCAGATCTACGAGGGGACCAGCCAGATCCAGCGCATGGTCATCGCGCGCAACATCCTGGGCGAGCGGTGATGACGAGAGCGCAACGCCCGGCCGCCTCGCCCGCGGCGACTCAGTAGAAACGATAGAAGAGCCAGGGGCCCGGGAAGCCGGCGTCGGCCACGGGCGCCACGTGCAATCGATAGTTCCCGGCCGACACGAAGGTGTGGTCCAGGCCAAGGCACACGTGATCCGCGCCCGGTTCGGCGACGGGCGCGCCATCGGCGACCGTCGAGGCGCCGTCCTCGGTACGGATCTGCATCAGCAGCGACGCCGCCGAGCCTGGTACCAAACAGCCATCGAGCTCCACGTGCCGGCTGCGCCCCGGGGCGTCGACCGCCAGCACGGGCTCGGGAAAAAGGCTGGAGGGGACCAGCCCGTGAAAGCACCGTTCGTCGGGCGCCAGCGGCCGCAGCGGCGGCGAGCCGGGACCGACCTCGAGCCCGTAGCGGCAGGGCAGCGAGGCGCGGAACGGCCCGAAGGTGCTGTCGGCGATCAGGTTGTCGTGCCCGCCGCAGGGGTAGTCCAACCCGTAAACGAAGTAGCTCACGCTTGCGCCGCCGGCGCCGCTGATCGTGACCGTGCAGCCGAGCACATCGGGGACGCACGCATCGGGGGTCGGTGGACCGGGCTGCGGGGGCGCTGTCGTCACGTTCGCCAGCAAGGCGAGCTGGTCGGTGGATAGCTGATCGCGGCGCGCGCGAAAGCGCATCTGCCCTTCGTGGTGGCCCGAGCAAAGGACGTCGATCGCGGTGCTGTCGTCGGTCCAGATCGGCGCCGCCGGGACCGCGTCCGGTCTCTGGGCGTCGACTTCGCGATCGGCGCCGTCGGTGGACGAGGCGTCGACCGGTCGATCGTCGTCGGTATCATGGGATGCTTCCCGAGTCCCTGCCTGGTCGGCGGGGTGGTCGGGACCGGGTTCCGGCGCCGAAGCGTCAACGATCAGGACCGGACCGGAATCTGGCAGCGACCGGTCAGCCGCGCGCCGGCTGCAGGCCACCATCGAGACCACGGCCACCGCACACCCGACCCCGATCGTTCGCACCATGTCTCAGAATAATGCAAAGCTCGCACCCGCCTCAAGCCCACCACCCTCCTGGACCCTATCGTCACGATCCCCGAGAATCGCGACGCCTGTGTCGCGGTGCGGTCGTCCCGGCCCGGGTAGGAAGGTCGCACGCTCTCCGGGCTCGTTCGCCTAGAGGCGCCCGAGCGAGCCGCCCCAGATCGCCGCGCCGCCGAGCTGTTGCTCGATGCGCAGCAGGCGGTTGTACTTGGCGACGCGCTCCGAGCGCGCCAGCGAGCCGGTCTTGATCTGGCCCGAGCGGCACGCCACCGCCAGATCGGCGATGAACGTGTCCTCGGTCTCGCCCGAGCGATGCGAGATGATCGTGGTCCAGGCGTTCCGGTGCGCCATCTCGACCGACTCCAGGGTCTCGGTCAACGTGCCGATCTGGTTGACCTTGACCAGCACGCTGTTGCTCGCGCCCTTGTCGATGCCCTGGCGGATGCGCTCGACGTTGGTCACGAAGAGATCGTCGCCCACCAGCTGCACGCGGTCGCCCAGCGCCTTGGTGAGCGCGACCCAGCCGTCCCAGTCGTTCTCGGCCATGCCGTCCTCGATCGAGACGATCGGGAACTGCTCGCACAGCTTGGCGTAAAAATCGACCATGCCCTTGGCGTCCAGCTCCTTGCCCTCGCCTTCGAGGTTGTAGGTCTTCTTCTTGGCGTCCCACAGCTCGCTCGAGGCGACGTCGAGCGCCAGCGCGACGTCCTTGCCCGCCTTGTAGCCGGCCTTCTCGATCGCCTCGACGACCACCGACAGGGCCGCCGCGGCGCCCGGCAGGTCGGGCGCGAAGCCGCCCTCGTCGCCGACGCCGGTCGACGCCTTGCGGTCGTGCAGCAGCTTCTTCAGGGTGTGGAACACCTCGGCCCCCGCGCGCAGCGCCTCGGCGAAGTTGGCCGCGCCCTTGGGCACGATCATGAACTCCTGGAAGTCGAGCGAGTTGTCGGCGTGGGCGCCGCCGTTGATGATGTTCATCAGGGGCACCGGCAGCACGCGCGCGTTGGGACCGCCGAGGTACTTGTAAAGGGGCAGCCCGACCTCGTCCGCAGCCGCGCGCGCGACCGCCATCGACACACCGAGCATCGCGTTGGCGCCCACCTTGCCCTTGTTGGGCGTGCCATCGACCGCCAGCATCGCGCCGTCGAGCCCGGCCTGATCGAACGCGTCGCGCCCGCACACCACCGGGCCCAGCAAGTTGGCGACGTTCTCGCACGCCTTCTTGACGCCCTTGCCCAGGTAGCGCCCCTTGTCCCCGTCGCGCAGCTCCAGCGCCTCGTGCTCGCCGGTCGACGCGCCCGAGGGGACCGCCGCGGTGCCGGTGATGCCCGACTCCAGCGTGACGTCGACCTCGATGGTGGGGTTGCCGCGCGAATCCAGGATCTCGCGGGCCAGGACGCTTTCGATGATCGCTTCGTGAACCGTGCTCATGGCCGGCTTTCTATACAAATAGGGGCCTCCTGTACAGAGGCGCGACGGAACTAAAATGTTTCGTGTTTCGCCGTCGCGCCCTCCGGGGCCCGATTCTGGCGGAGCTTCCGCTCCGGTGGGATACTGCCGCGCAGATGAAGACCAACCCCCGCGTCGAGCGCGGCGCCGCCGTTATCCCCACGCCGCGCCAGATCTTCGACTACCTGGATCGCTACGTCGTCGGCCAGGACCGCGCCAAGCGCACCGTCGCCATCGCCGCCTACAACCACCTCAAACGCTGCGCGCAGAAGGCGCCCGGGCAAAAGCGCCTGATCAAGAAGTCGAACCTCCTGCTGATCGGGCCAACCGGCTCGGGCAAGACCCACATCGCGCGCACGCTGGCCGGCTGCCTGGAGGTGCCGTTCGTGGTCGCCGACGCCACCGAGTACACCGAGGCCGGCTACTACGGCAAGGACGTCGAGGTCATGATCGGCGAGCTCCTGCACCACGCCGACCAGGACGTCGAGCTCGCCCAGCGCGGTATCGTCTTCATCGACGAGATCGACAAGATCGCGCGCCGCAGCCAGGGCGCGCGCACCGGCGCCGGGTCGCGCGACCTCGGCGGCGAGGGGGTGCCGCAGAGCCTGCTCAAGATTCTCGAGGGGCGCGAGAGCTTCGTGCCGCTCAACGTGACCCAGCACTGGAACAAGCACGACTTCGTGGTCGTCGACACCCAGGACATCCTGTTCATCGCCGCGGGGACCTTCAGCGACCTGCGCCTCTTCGACGAGGCCAAGGTGGTCGGCTTCGGTGCCGCCGGCGCCAGCGCCGGCGCGCACGCCGAGAGCCGCCGCGTCACCGAGAAGGAGCTCCTCGACTACGGCTTGCTCGCCGAGTTCCTGGGCCGCCTGCCGGTGCGCGTCGAGCTCGACCCGCTGTCGGAGGAGGACCTGTTCCTGGTGATGACCGCGCCGCCCGACTCCGTGGTGCGCGAGTACCAGGCGCTGCTGAAGATGGACGGCATAGATCTGGAGTTCTCCGAGGACGCGCTGCGCGCCATCGCCCGCTTCTGCATTCGCCGGCGCACCGGCGCGCGCAGCCTGCGCACCTTCATGGAAGAGATCTGCCACGACATCATGTTCGACGCGCCCGAGCACAAGGGCGAGACCATCACCATCGAGGCCGACTTCGCGCTGGCGCGGCTCGAGCGACTGGCGGACGGCGCCGCCGGCAACCCCCGTCACGCGAATGACGACCGACACGGCGCGCGCTAGAGACGGAGATACGCCGTGAAGATCAGCGACCTGTTCGGGCGGCCCGAGCGCCGCGTGTTCTCCTTCGAGTTCTTCCCTCCCAAGACCGAAGCCGGCGCGGCGACGCTGGAGCGCACCATCCGCGAGCTGGGCGAGCTCAAGCCGTCGTATGTCTCGGTGACCTACGGCGCCGGCGGCTCGACGCGCGAGCGCACCGTCGAGATCGTGAGCCGCATCCAGCGCGAGGCCGGCATCTGCGCCATGGCCCACCTGACCTGCGTGGGCGCCGGGCGCCAGGAGATCGCGGGCGTGCTCGAGCGCCTGGTCGACGAGGGCATCGAGAACATCATGGCGCTGCGGGGCGATCCGCCCGAGGGGCAGACCCAGTTCCAGCGCCCGGCCGACGGCTTCGGCTACGCGGCCGATCTGATCGCCTTCATCCGCCAGCGCTTCGGCGATCGGCTGTCAATCGGCGGCGCCGCCTACCCGGAGCTGCACGTCGAATCGCGCGACGCCAGCCGCGAGATGGGTTACCTGCGCGCCAAGGTCGAGGCAGGCGCCGACTTCATCGTCACCCAGCTATTCTTCGACAACGCGCTCTACTTCGATTTCGTCAAGCGCGCGCGCGCGGCCGGCATCACCGTGCCGATCGTCCCCGGCATCATGCCGATCCGCAACGTCGCGCAGATCGAGCGCTTCACCAAGCTGTGCGGGGCCACCATCCCGGCGGCGCTGTTCAACGAGCTCGACCGCCGTCGCGAGGACGCCGAAGCCGTGGCCCAGCTGGGCGTCGCCCAGGCCACCGCCCAGTGCGTGGAGCTGCTGCACGGCGGGGCGCCCGGGATTCACTTCTACACGCTGAACCAGTCGCCCGCGACCCGCGTCATCCTCACGGCCCTGAAGACCGCCCGGCTGGCCTGAGATCAGGTCTCGGCCACGCTGACGCCGACGCTGACGCCGACGGAAAGATCCGGATCCGACCGTCGGCGTCGCCGTCGGCGTCGCCGTGGGCGATACCTGATCGATCTGGAACCGGCAAAGCACGCGCGCGGCGCTAGTTTGGCCGCTCGTCGTCCCCCGGCTCGTCGTGAATGAGGGAGCGGATCATCCGGGTCATCCGCTCGTCGGAGGCCACGTCCTCGGCGTCCATTTCCGCCTGGTGCGAGGCACGCCGGTGCCACGACCCGATGAAGAACCCCCCCGCCATGCACGTCGCCCCGACCATGACGAGCAGGATGTCAAAAAGACCGGCTGGCATACCCGTGCCATCGGTGGAATGCGGCGGACCTTGAGGCCGATCGCGAGCCCAGAAGAGCTCAGCAAGATCGTGTAGATTTGGCCCGATCTTGAACCGTTCCCACCCCGGCTTACTGGTGTTCGGTCTGGCTCTCCCGGCCGCCTGTCAGTGCGCGTCATCCCCCGACCCGGTCTGTAGCGTCGATTCGTCCGGATTTTGCAGGTGCGCGCGCTTCCTATTTATTGGCGTCAGAAATCTTCTGAGCCACGCTTGTTGAAGCTTGCGACTTTCCGGTTGGCGGGCTTCTATCAGGAGGCTCGGGCGGGTGGAATCGGGGCAACCCCTCACGAACGGACGAACGAATGCAGCTGTTTTCGTCGCTGACCCGATCCGCCGGAACGCTCGGCTCACTGCTGGTTGTGACGCTGGCCACGGGATTCGCGGGTTGCACACCCGAAGCCGAGGAGTCGGTGGGTCTGGCTGCCGACCCCAGCGCGCTCAGTGGCGAATTCGTCACCTATGTCGCGGACTTCGATGACGGGCACTCGGAGCGCTGGCAGACGCTGCGCCAGCGCGACGGCCGCGAGATCCGGCTCGACTTCGACACCGCGCCGGCCCTGTCCTCGGGCCGGAAGATCTGGGTGCGCGGCGACCAGGTCGCCGACAATCGGATGCACGTCACCGCTTTCGAGACCGCCCCCGAGCTGACGCGGGTGGGCGGCGCGCTCGGCGCGGACGACCCGGAGTTGATCGCTCTGCCGGCGGTCGAGTCGTACGCGATCGTCCTCGTCGACATCGGCCTCGCGACCGGGGTCGGCATGACCGCCGCGCAGGCCCAGGCCCGCCTGAACAGCGACGTGCTGGCCGACCGGTCGTTGGCCACCTATTACAACGAGAGCTCGTACGGGAAATACAGCGTCGCGCCGACCAGCACCGTGCTCGGCCCCTTCCCGTACAGCCTGACCGCCTGCGACAACAACGCCACCAGCGCCATGGCGACGGCGATCGAGGGGATGATCGGCGCGGCCACCGTCGCCATGTACAACCACATCATCTACTACTTCCCCCGCACCAACATCTGCTCGTTCGG
Organism: Polyangia bacterium; assembly: GCA_035696125.1. Taxonomy (GTDB): domain Bacteria; phylum Myxococcota_A; class Polyangia; order Fen-1088; family Fen-1088; genus DASRQZ01. The sequence continues at coordinate 14,972 of DASRQZ010000195.1, read as the reverse complement.
CGGCCTGGGTGAAGAGGGGAACGTCGTGACTCCCCGGAAGCGCACCTGGATGAACGGCTCGCTCAGCTGCGTGGTGCTGATGCAGGAGCCCGCGCACAACCTGGGCTTGATGCACGCCAACACCATGAACTGCAGGACCACGACCTTCTCGGCGACGCCGGCCAGCTCCTGCGCCATCACCGAGTACGGCAGCCAGCTGACCACCATGGGCGGCGGTTGCCGCACCCTGAACGGGTACGAACGCTGGTACATGCAGTGGTTCGCCGGCTGTAACGGGGTCACCGTCCCCGGCAGCGGAACCTTCAACCTGCTGCCCATCGAGACCAGCTGCCCGGGCGGCATCCAGACCCTGCAGGTCCCCCTGGGCACGCCGGTGGTCGTCAGCGACCCGCAGTCGACCGACACCATGGTCAACCTGCGCAACTTCTATCTCGAGCTGCGCACGGCGACCGGGACCTTCGATACCTACACGACGGGCACCCCGCGCGCCGGCAGCACCGTCTTCACCGCCCCCACGGTCTTCCTGTACACCAGCGACAACGTTCGCGTGCCGCCGGCCACCGGACGGGCCCAGAGCAGCGTCTGGACCGAGCTGCTCACCATGACCCCCGCGGCCACGCCCACTTACACGGGATTGACCACGGTGGGCCAGAGCTTCACTGACCCCACGCCCGGCGGCGCCACCATCACCCTGCGCGCCATCAGCGCGACCGGGGCGAGCGTCGAGATCACCCGGCCGAATGCCACGTCCACCGCCGCGGCGACCTGTATCGACGGCACGCCGGTGGTCCTGAGTGGCCCCGCCGCTTGCGGGGCGGCCCCCACCGGGAGCGGCGGCTCCCCGGGCACCGCCGGCGCGCCTGGCACCGGCGGCCGGGGCGCTGGCGGGACTTCAGGAACCGCGGGCGCGCCTGGCGCCGGCGGCGGCCAGGGTCCTGGCGGGGCCTCCGGAACCTCGGGGTCGACCGGCAACACGGGCGCGGGCGGGTCGACTTCCGGCGCCGGTGGCAGCCATGGGGGACCCTCTGCCGACGGCGGCACCGGGCTGGTGAGCGGCGGGTGCGGATGCAGCGTGCCCGGGCGCGCCCAGCCGCCCTGGACGAGCTTGGCAGGGGCCCTGGTCATTGGGCTGCTGCGCCGGCGGCGCCGCGGCCCGCCCCGGTAGCCGGAGCCCGTCCATGGGACGCACGGTGTAGTCAACGGGAGTCGGTTTTGATAGACTGCCGACTCTCGAAGCGGCCCTGGAGGTTCAGTGAAGCAGCTTGGGTTCGCGGTCGGACTGGTATTGGTTCTGGCCCTTGGTCCGATCGCGCTCGTCACCACAAGTCGGGCGTTCGCCCAGGGGGCGGTGCGCGACCAGAGCGGCGCGTTGACCGCGACCCAGACGGACAGCTCCAAGGGCTGGTTCGAGCGCAAGTTCGCGGGTTCATACGTCGAGCTGTCGAACTACGTGGGCAGCGGGACCTTCTACGCCAGCGGCTATCACGACCCGTACGTCTCGACCGCCCTGTACCTCAAGCCGGTGTTCAAGCTCGGCACCAAGCGCGATCTGGCGCTGAACGCCCGCCTCTATCTCGAGACCGAGTACACCGCGCCCGACAATCCACAGGCGCGCCGTTTCTATCCGCTGGACCCCTGGATCTGGCTGACGGCGCGCAACCTCCATACCTGGGAGCGCTCGAAGATTCGCCTCAGCGGGCTGGTCCGTCTGGTCATTCCCATGTCCTACGAGAGCCGCTACGCGAATCTGCTCTTCGGCACCGCGGTGGGCGGATCGGCGACGCGCGACTTCGAGCTCGGGTCGGCCAACGCCCAGGGCAAGCGCTGGGGGCTGAACCTGTCCCTGGGCTCGGTGTTCACCAAGAACATCCACTCGAGCGTGCTGCGCGGCAACCACCCCGGTGATACGACCGGGTGCCGGACGGCCCAGGCGCTGCCCACGGTGTCCGGTGGGGACAGCCCCACCGCCTCGGGATCAGACCGCTGCGGCGGGCCGCTCAACACCAGCTTCGGTCTCATGACCTCGATGAGCGCCACGCTGTCGCGAGACCCCTGGTCGTTCTCGGCCACCCTGATCCTGATCAACCAGTTTCGCTATGCCGTCCCGGTCGACGCTTTCGCGGCCACCGACGTGCCGCGCGGCCGCGACGACCTGACCTGGGGCTTGCTCAGCGTCGGCTACGAGATCAGCGCACACCTCGGCGTGGGCGCCGGCGTATCGACCTATCAACCGGCGCTGGATTCGCGCTACCGCTACCCGCGTATCCCCTTCTTCGATCTTTCGGGCGGGGCCAACGCCAACAACTACACGCAGCTGTTCGTCAATGTCAACGGAACGCTCTAGGAGAATTTTGCCATGAACCGGTCGATCTCGAGGATTTCCATGACGGTGGTGGCCGCCGCGGTGGCGCAGGCGCTGGCAGGATGCGCGGGCCAGGGTGACATCGACCGCAGCCAGCCAGACAAGATCCCCAAGGCGATGTTCTTCCAGGCCGACGGAAAAACGCCCAAGGTCTTCTACTACCGATCGACCTACGTCGACGTTCCGGTCACCAGCGGTTGGTCCTTCGAAGGGATGATGAACGACGTCGACAAGGTGCGCTTCGACATCCAGAAGGACAACCTGGTCGGCTACCGGTCCTATGACTACGCGCCGGGCGCCAGCAACCCCCTCAACGGCGGCAGCAACAACCAGGACGCGCCGCTGGTTGCTTTCAAGATCACCTCGCACTTCGACGTCAAGCGCGAGTACAACCCCGGTACCGGGGAGCAGACCAACGTCATCTCCGAGAACACCACCGATCGCGACTGGTCCGAGCGCGAATACATGCGCGTCGATTTCACGCAGAACCTGGCCGAGGCCGCGGTCGATACCAGCTCGACGTCGGGGTTCTTCCTGCCGACGACCAAGACGCCCATCAACTCCTACGTCTCGCAGGACGACACCGCCAACCCGGATCGCCCGATCATCTCGCCGTCGTACTTCGACGCCACCATCCGGGAGATCCGCACGCCGGACTACAACGCCTGCCTCACCATGTTCCATCCCGGAATGGACGACGGGGCGTGGTGGGACTGCGGTCCCGCCGAGCTCAAGGTGCGCCACTCGTTCATGGAGGTCCCGGCGTCGAACTACGTGCCGCTGTCGTACCCCGACCGCGAGCCCCTGCTGGACAGCAGCGGGCAGCCAATCCGGCTCGCCAACGGCGCCTTCCCTTGCTCCAAGCAGGCCATCGCACAATCGGGCGGCACCGACTGCGTCAGCGCCAGCGTCGACGACTTCGCAAAGTTCGGGTTCTTCCGCACTGTGCGCCAGTCCTACGACCCCATGTACGGCGTCACCGAGAAGGGGCGGCAGTACTACGCCAACCGCTGGAATATCTGGAAGGACGCAGCGGCCGCCAACCGGGCGAGCGCGCCGGACCGCACCACCCGCGAGATCGTCTATTACACCAACCCCGAGTTCCCCGACGACCCCGAGCTGTGGGATATGGCCAAGACCATCGTCGGCAGCTGGAACAGCGCGATGAAGAAGACGGTGGCGGCGCTGCAGCAGACCCAGCCGGTGCAGGACCGGATCGTACCTCTCAGCGCCGTCGAGACCGCGGCCGAGAGCATGCCCGACATCGTCGTGCTCAAGCAGAACTCCTGCAACCTCCAGAACGTGAAGGACTTCGTCACTGCCCACGGCGACCTGGCCCAGGTCGTCGTGGACGCCACCGGTGATCGCGTCGATGCTCTCGACAAGACCCACCTGCTGCAGGCCTGCACCGCGCTGGACCAGGCGACGGAGACCCTCGCGATGGACAACCCGAAGCGGTTCACCTGGCAGCGCAACGGCGACCTGCGCTACTCATTCCTGCACTGGGTCGATCGCCCGCAGCTGCAGGGGCCGCTCGGCTACGGACCGTCGTCGGCCGATCCCGAGACCGGCGAGATCATCTCGGCCGGGGCCTATATCTACGGCGCGGCGCTCAACACGTATGCGCAGACCGCGGTGGACAACGTCCGGCTGCTCAACCACTCGATCTCGATCGACGACATCCTGTCAGGCAAGACCATCGCCGACGTCGTGGCGGAGAACTCGGCCAAGCGCAAGGCCACCCAGGCCCTGCCGCTCACCGACGAGGCCAAGGCGATGGCAACCGCCATGCTCGATCGCGGCAGCGCGTCCAGCAACCCCAAGGACCGTCTGGTGCAGATCCCGCCGGGCGCCACCACCGCCAAGCTGGCGGCGCTCAAGGGCACGGAGGTGGAGAACCAGATGATGACCACCGACATCCTCAACATGTTCGGCAATTACTACCCCGAGCTGGCGGGAGACGAACCGGACCTGTACGCCAAGATCCGCGAGATGGCGCGGCCTGAGAACCTGGTCGGCAAGAAGGCCCGGGACGCGCGCGCCAACCGCTTCCGCACCCTGGCCACGCACGGCTGCGTGTACATGGGCGACTTCGCCGATGACTCGATCATCGGCACGGCGCTGGAGATGGCGGGCCTACCGCCGGAGGAGATCTACAAGCGGCTGCGGTTGGCGATCTTTCGCGGCGTCGCCGAGCACGAGGTCGGCCACACCATGGGCCTGCGTCACAACTTCTCGGGCTCGACCGACGCGCTCAACTACGGCGACGAGTACTGGCGCATCCGCACCACCCAGCCCGAGAACGACTGGCACAACCAGAAGATCAGCGAGTACCAGTACTCGACGGTCATGGACTACGGCGCCAAGTTCAACAGCGACGTTCACGGCCTGGGTAAGTACGACGAGGCGGCCATCCGCTTTGGCTACGGCCAGCTGGTCGACACCATGCCGCTGACGGCGAACGACTATGGCATCGCGCTGTCCGACGACATCTTCTTCAACGACTACAAGCAAATCCCGCAGATGGTCGGCGGCACCGAGCTGATGGACAAGACGGCCACCGGCGTGGTGCGCTACCAGGCGTTCAAGGACGCGACCCGCGACTCCTTCCTCTCTCCCACTTATCGCGGCGGCGTGCCCGTCCTGCCCGAGCGGCCCTACAAGTTCTGCTCCGATGAGTTCGTGGGCAGCCTGGACTGCAAGCCCTGGGACGAGGGGGCGAGCCAGACCGAGATCGTCGACAACACCATCGACCATTTCAAGAACTACTACTTCTTCGACGCCTTCCGCCGAGACCGGCTGCGCTGGAGCATCAACGGGTACTACAGCCGGCTGAGCGATCGCTATTTCTCCCGGTATACCGAGGCGTTCCAGTTCTTCTACTTCTTCGGGAACGCGCTGTCGGGCAGCTTCCTCAAGGATGACCTGATGCGCGCGTCGGTCGACTCGCTCAACAGTCTGGGCGAGATCCTGCAGACGCCCGAGCCGGGGCAGCACTGCGCGACCGCGGTGAGCCCCGACGTGCTGGTGCTGCCCAGCCGGACCGGGCCCAACGCGTGCCAGAACGGGACCGGCATGCAGGTCGACATCGGCGAGGGCAAGCCGTACTTCATCGCCTTCAGCCCCGACTACTACTACCGGATCACCCGCGCCGGCTCGCTGTACGAGAAGCTGGCCGCGCTGGAGGCGCTGACCTCGACCGAGTCGCGCTTCTTCCGCGTCGACACCTTCGCCGACGCGAACCAGTACTCGATCAACTACTACCGCATGTTCAAGGACCAGATGCTGAACCTGCTCTCGGGCGTGATCCGTAACGACCCGACGAGCTACGGCGGTTACGTCAGCGGCGGGCTGTTCTCGCCGACGCCGGTCGTCGACCTCACCACTTACGGCAAGGTGAAATTCGATCCGCCGCCCTACATGCAGCCGGGGACGCGCCGGGTCGACACGCCGGTCAACAAGACCATCCGCTACTGGGCGCTGGGCCTGGCGTTCGCCAACCTCGACTCGAGCTGGGACTACACCCTCGACATCTCGAACTACCTCATCGTCACGCTCAAGGGAGCGCTCGACGACGTCACTTTCGCACCCGGCGTGACGGTCGTGGAGTGGGCTCACCCGCAGTCGGGGCTGGTTTACCGAGCACCTCACCTCGACCCTGCGCGGTTGGGCATCGGCGAAAAGCTGATCCAGGAGCTCAACCAGATCACCGGCACCTGGGGAGTGCCGGGCACGATGCCCACCAAGTTCGGCTACGACTACGACGCGGACGCCCCCTCCCCCGACTGGCAGACCGCGCGCGCCAACCTGGAAGCCGCCGCAGCCGGCACCGACCAGGCCGCCTTCGAGCACGCGACCTCGGTCTTCCAGAACGTCGACCTCGCCCTGTCCTACCGGGTCGACCTGCTCAACGATCTGCGCCGCTTCCGGATGGCGTTCGCGTTGTGACTTGACAGGGTCCGTCGCGGTCGACGCGATCGTCGTCCGGTAGCGACGCCACCCGATCCAAGCAACGCCGGCTTTCTTCGTCGCAACGCCTACCTGGCTCAGTCGAGCGTGGCGCCGAAAACGCGTTGTTTCGCGCTCAATCGGCGGTCGGAGGAGCGGCCTCGAACAGGCATGGTTTCTTGAGCGGACCCATCACCGTCTCGGTGTTGCCGCTGGTCTCGATGGGGAAAGAGATGAGCCAGGACGAGCCCCGCCCCGGACAGCTGTCGACGCTCAGGGTTCCGCCCAGCTGGCGGACCCGCTGCATCACGACGGCCAGCCCGATGCCTCTGCCCGACGTGCCGGTCACGACGCTGCGGGTGGTCAGCGAGGGCGTACAGAGCGCGTCGAGGAGATCGCCGTCCGTATCGGTAGGTAGGCCGCGCGCCGCGGCCACTCGTCGGACCACCGGCCAATCGATGCCACGCCCGTCGTCACCAAAGCGGAGCACGAACCGCTCGCGGGCGATGCTGGCCTCGAAGCGCAGGCAAGGGCGTTCCGACTTACCGGCCCGGCGACGCTCCTCGGGCGGCTCGAACCCGTGGTCGATGGCGTTTCGCACCAGGTGGATCAGATCCGTCCACAGCGACGACCAATGTCGCGGATCGATGCGGACGCCGCCGCCGTCGGTGACCACCTCCAGCTCCCCCTTGCCGAGCCGGGAGGCGAGCTCGCGCGCGTGCTTCGCCAGGCGACTGAACGCATGCTCGACCGGTTCGAGTCCGAGAAACCTCAGGCGGTGGACGATCGCCGACGCTGGTGCGCCGTCCTCGATCTGCGCGCACAGCCGATCGATCTCGCGGCCGTCGATCTCCAGCACGTCGGCGTCCCGGTCGCCGAGCAGCGTGTTCATGGTGCGACTCAGGGCCAGCCAATGTTTCTCCAGCAGGGCCACGTCCTCGCGCGGGAACGATTGGGTCTCGCACAGCGAGTCCTCGGCGCGATGGCAGAGCTCTGCCATGACGTGCAGGTTAGCGACGCCCGCGTTGCCCTTCAGCGTGTGAAGCAACCCCTTGACCGCCGCCAGGTCCGCGCCGGGAGTGCTCAGCTGCTCCATCATGCGTCTGGCCTCGGTGAAAAGTGTCAGGTGGCCGCTCCGGTCGTGCACGATGCCCTGAAAGAGGGCCATCGCCTCGCGCTGCTCCGCATCTTTCTGCGCGCCGGCGAGCTGCTCGGTGATGTCGCTGATCATGATCAAGAGCCCCGCGTCCCGATCGCCCTCATCGATGCGACTGTAGGCGCAGCGGAACTCGCGATCCCTGAAGACCAGTCGCGTCGGCAACTGGTCCAGGCACAGGTCCCGCGGCAAGATCCCTTCGGTCAGCGCTTCGTGGCCGAGCTGGAAGAGTTGCCCGAACCCGGGATCGATCCTCGAGGTGTACTCGGCGAAGGTCAGCTGCCCCGCGTAGCCGCCGAACCAGCGATCGACAATCGCCGAGCGCTCCTGGGCCAGGTAGCCACGGGGGTCGATGGTCATGAATCCCTGGGCGACGTTGTCGAGCACGAGCCGCATGTCCTGCCCGCGCTGGGTGAGCTCGCGCGTCCGCTCTTCGACCTTTTGCTCCAGCGTCGCGTTCAGGCCCTCGAGCTTCCGGTTCGAATCCTGGACCTCGACGACAAGCCGCATGTTCCGCAGCAGCATCTCCACCTGCTGGCTCATGTTCTGTATCTGTGCGCGGTCGCTGTCGTCGAGCGGGTGGTAATATTCCGACCGCTCGCGATCGAAGCCGGCAACCATCAGCAGCGAGGAGCCGGGGATGTCGGGGCGGCTCCACGCGAAGCGGTGCAGCCCGAACAGCGCGGCAAGCTGGCTGGGACCCGGGTCCACCGGATCGTTGCAGAACCCAGCGGGCGTCGCGTCCAGGAAGGCGCGCCCCTCGGCGTCCATCGGACGGTCGGGCTTGACCAGCTTTCCTAGCGGCCGCAGGGCGCCGGGCAGGATGTCGAAGAACATCGCCTTTTGGTACCCGAGGCGGGCGAGCAAGCTGCGTGCGACCCGGGAGTAGATCTCGCCCAGTGGCAGCTTGACGTCGAAGTGACCCGGTAACGATTGGGCGACGCTCAACCAGGCGGCGGTTCGCTCGTGCGCCATCCGCAGCACCAGGAGCTCCCGCTCGCGCTTGAGGAGGAGAATCGCCTTGTCCCTCAGCAGGCTCTGGTGGTCGGGGTCTTCGTTGGCGTGATCCATTGACATGAGGCGTTCGATAGCGGGGATTCGTCAGATCTCGTGATTCGGTTGAGGTGAAATGGCCGTGGGACTCTCAAGCTTGGCCGGCGATCCGCCGTTGAAATGGCCATGAGGAACGTACTTGCGTCGAGCCATCTGACCATCGAACCGGACTCCGAAGAGGCCGCGCACCTGGTGGGCAGCGAGCTCATGGCCAGCCTCGCGGGCGAGACCCCCAAGGCCATCGTCGTCTACGCCACCGTCAACCATGATCAGGCGGCGGTGATCCAGGGCATCGCCGACATCGTCGGGCCGGGCGTCGCGATCGTCGGCTGCTCGTCCCAGGGGGCGGTCAGCAACGAGCAGGTCGTCGAAGAGGGCTTCGTGCTCGGGGCGATGGCGCTGGGCGGCGATGCGCTGCGCACCGCCGCCGCGCTCGAGCGGACGTTTCAGGACGGCTCGTTCGAAAAGGGGCAGCGGCTGGGGCGGTCGCTCAAGGCCGACCTGGGCGGCGACCCCGATCTGGTCACCGTGCTCTACGATCCTTTGTGCGGCGCCGACGTCGAGCGGATGCTGGTTGGGCTGCAAGAGGAGATCACCTGCCCGATCGTCGGTGGCGGCGCTGGCCAGCCTTTCGGCCGTCCCATCCGCACCTTCCAGTACTTCGGCCGCGAGGTGCTATCGCACAGCGTCGTGGCGCTGGGTCTCAAGGGTCCGTTCAGCGCGGAGATCGGCGTCTGCCACGGCACCGTGCCGAGCGGCGTGGTCATGACCATCACCAAGACCGACGGACCGCGCATCCTCACCATCGACGGCATCTCGGCGATCGAGTGCTGGGCGCGGGTCACCGGTTACTCGACCAGCGTCCTTCCCGATCAGAACCACATGGCGGCGTGGGCGATCGCGGTCGAGCGGCGTACGATGGTTCCAGGCCCCGATGGACCGGTCGAGCGAACCGCCTACATGATCCGCGGGGCGTTCGGCGTCGACTTCGAGACCGGCGGCATTACCATGCAGACCGCCATCCCCGAGGGGACGAAGATCATGATCCACCACCGCAGCAACGACGCCGTCCTGAAGGGGACCTCGGTGATGGGCGAGGAGCTCGGACAGCGGCTCGCCCACCGCCAGCCCTGGGCCGTGCTAGGGTTCGAGTGCGCCGCCCGCACGTCCCCGTTCCTGGGCATCGCCGCCACGATCGAAGAGAACCATTCCCTGCGCGCCGCGGTGGCGCCAAAGTCGCCCTGGCTCGGGATGATTGCCTGGGGCGAGATCGCGCCCTGCAACGGCCAGCCGGCTTTCCACAACTACACCTACCCACTGGCGGTCCTGATCGAAAATCAGGGATAGACTGGCCGGCCGAGCCGGCGCCGCGATCAGCTCCCGTCTATCGGCCGAACGCCCTTCCGCCCGCTCGACGTCTCAAGCAAGCAGCGGGAGGATGCCGGTGTAGTATGCCGGGTCGCCGAACATCGTGTTCAGCCCGGTGCCACGGAGCACCGTATTGTAGAAATCCACGTCGGAGCGCCCACCCGGAATCAGGAAGTCCCCGGCCTTGAAGCGCTTACGTGCCCCGACGATCCAGAAGGGCATGTCGGTCATCCCGTGATTGGCGACGTCGTCCCCCAGCTCGGTGCCGATGACGACGGTGGTGTTGTCGAGCAGTGACGCGCCGTCGACGTCTTTGAAGGAGGGGTCGTCGAGCCTGCTGAGAAACGCGGCGATCTTGGTCATCGTCCAGTGAATGTGGTCGATGACCAGAGGTTGGATCGAAGGCGTCGCCCAGAGGTGAAACCCTGAGCCGTGGATATTGTCGGCGGAGCCGACCGCGGACGAGTACGGATAGGAGTCGCCCCCGCTGATGACCATGACATTGCCAAAGCGCACCAGATCGCAGCGCATGGCCAATACGTAAAGGTCCATCATCAGCGGCCACATCACGTCGAAATACGGTGTGGACTTTGGGCTGACGCCGCCCACGGTAGGGCCCAGATACGAGTGCATCTGGGTCGGCGGGCGTGGAACGTTGCACGCGGCCGGCATGGCCGGCCCCTGTCCGGCCAAGGAGATCTGGACCGCCACCGCCCGTTTCTCGAGCTCGCGCACGGTGTCCAGGTGATTTGAGATCAACGACCGGATAGACGGCGAGTAGCCGGCGGCGTCGCTCATGACGTGCTGATAGTCCGCGATCACGGCATCGAGCACGCTGACCCGCTGGCGCGCCTTGAGCACCGCCACCGGGTCGGCGACCCCGCTGGACGGCGCCGTGGTCTGGCCCCCGGGGAAGATTTCCTGGAACAGCTTCAGCGTGTCGAGGATGACCAGGTTCGGCTGGCCAACGCCGCGCCAGGAGTGGTTGTAGCGCACCGACTCATCTGCGTTGTCACCGGCGGAGATCCCGGTGCTCAGCGTCGGCAGGGGAGTATTCGCCTTGGAGGACTGGTGGACCACCCAGTCGAGGCTGGGGCCCTGCTTGCTGCTCAGGACGGGGGTCCCAAATCCACAGGCAAACGCGGCGCTGCCATGGGAGTGGCCGTTGTTGGGTGAGGTGGCGTTGCAATTGAGCCCGCGCACCATGGTCAATTTCGATTGAAATGGCGCCAGAGGTGCCAACGCCCCGGTCAGCCCCTTGCTGCGAACGACGGCCGGGATTCCCTGCGCGAAGTAGACCGTGACCAGGCGCTCGGGTGGCGCGGCCGCTTGAGCCCTCGTGGAGCCCTCTTTCGAGAGCAGGAAAGGGAGCCCGATAGCGGCGCCCCCAGCCCCTCGAAGAAACTGGCGACGTGCGAAGCGATCGCGTTTGGTGGTCATGCTCGTTTATCTCCGTGCACGTGCCGTCATTTCACCGGCGCCATCGCCCGGAAGCTCGGGCTCCCGGCCACCGACGTCGCTGCCGCAAAATAGGTGCCGCCTGCGTTGCTGAACTGCGTGGCCAACCCATCGATGACCCTGGCTTCGTCCCCCTCCAGGGCTCGTCCCGCGGCGTACTGATAGAGCTTCTGAACGAAACAGCGCTGGACGGTCGGGCTGCGGCTCAACAGTGCGGCGAACTCGGCGGTGTTCTTGAACGTCTGCACGGAGGAATCGAGACTCACCTGACCATCGCTGCGCAAGGTGTTGCCGAAATCGTCCTTGGTCCGAAAGCGGCCCGCGAGATCGAAGGGCTCGAACGGGTAACCGAGCGGATCAAACGCATCGTGGCACCCCTTGCAGGTCGCATCGGCGGTGTGCAAGGCGAATCGATCGCGATCGGTCAGGTTGGCGGGGACCATGCTGATCTTTGACGCGGCGTCGGCCGGTGGAGCGGGCACCTCGGCGCAAAGAAAATCGCGCAAGATCATCAGGCCCCGATGGACGATGGTCGCCTGGTCGGGCGCCGTGCGCAGGATCAGGAAACCGGGCTGGGTGAGAATGCCGATGCGATTCGGATCCTGGGCGAGGTCGTAGCTGGCGAACCCCTGGCTACTCGGGGTGAGCCCATAGACCGCGGCCAAGGCTGGACCCAGCTCGGTCTTCTTGTCCGTGAGCAGGGCGGCCAGAGCGAGCTTTTCAGTCAGCGCGACGCGATCGACGAACCGCAAAGTCTCCTGCTTCATCTCGCCGATGAGGGCGTCCGTGACGCCCTTCTGCGGATTCGACGTGCGCGTGTCGAGGCGATAGAGCTGCAGCCAGTCCTGTGCGTAGCCCTCGAAGCCGAGACGGGCGCGTGCGTCGGCCAGCATCCCCACGACCGTGGTCTGGAACGCAGCACCGGCCGACAGATCGCCCCGCTCGGCGGCGTCGAGGAGCTCGGGGCTGGGTGCCGACTGCCACAGCAGGTACGAAAGTCGGGTGGCGAGCTCGAACGGGGTCGGCGCGGGCTGGCCCGACGTCGCGTCGGTGCTGTCGAGACGCTCCAACCGATAGAGGAAATGCGGTGACTGCAACATCGCTTGCAGCACCAGTCGGCCACCTGCCTGAAAGCCGGCGGCGTCCACGCCAGCCAGATCGAAGAGCGGAGCCAGGTTGAGCACGTCAGCGTCGGTGAGCGGGCGTCGATAGAGAAGTCGGCCCAGGCGCCGGATGAAACCCTCGCGGCAGGTCGCAGTTGCGTCGGTGCAAGTCGCGAACACCCCGAGCCTGCCGGCCCAGGCCACGCGCTCGGAGACGCTGATGGCCACTGTCTCGTAGACGTTTGTGCGCAGCGAGGACGGGAACAGCGCCGCGATGTCGTTCCGAAAGCCACCGCCGGTCGCTGGCTCGTCGCCGATCAGCACGCTGGAGTCGGCCGGAGCGGACAGATCGACACCGAGGAGGTCGCGTACAGTATTGATGTACTCGTCCTTGTTGAGGCGGCGGCCAGCAGCTGGCCCCAGGACGGTCGTTCCTCCCGTTGCGCCGGTCCCTGTTGGGCCTATCCCCGTTCCTCCCGTACCCGCTCCCGCGCTACCGTTTCCCTGCCGCGCGGGGCCGACGCTCCCCACGCAACCAGTCAGCAAGGCCACTAGGAGGATTCGACTGCCGATTTGACCTGGCATGAAACGTCCTTCCTGTCTATCGAATCGCGATACTGGATCAGTTCGCCGTAAATTGATAGGCCCGAAACAAGATTCACAAGCTGCGCCTGCCATTCGAGATTCCTGAAACTCGTGATTCGACCTGGATGCCGGCGGGAGCGCGAGATCCTCACGCTGTCGCCCCGCCCATTTCGAATCGTGGCCAAAAACGAAAGGCCCGGTTGGGTTCCCGACCGGGCCTCGGCTCGAGCTGGTGACAGCCGTCAGTACGGCATACCCGGCAGCGGCATCTGCGCCTTGAAAAGCCCCGCCCCGGTACCCCCGCCCGACGATATGTTGCCCAGCCCCACAACATACAGCGTCTTGTGATCGGCGCCGCCAAATGCGGCATTTGATACGCTTTGCACTTTGCTGCTCAGATCGATCGAGCCGATGACCGTACCCGCGGGCGATACCACGATGAGCGACGAATTCGAAGCCACGTAGACGTTCCCCTGACAGTCGATCGCCATTCCGTCGCCTGCCGAGATCGAGTTCGAGGCGACGCGGGTCGCTGTTCCAACGGTGCCATCGCTGTTGACAGGATACTGATAGAGGCCCGTCGTGTCGGTAACGTAGAGCTTCGTCTCGTCCAGAGACAAGGTGACGCCGTTCGGACGCGCGCGACTCGCGTCCAGCACCACCGCGGTAGAAGCGCCCGGCGGCAACCGATAGAGACGTTCTGAGCCTTGAGGGCTGGTGCTTGGTGCTTGGTAAGACGGATCGCTGAAGTAAATGGTTCCGTCCCTGCGAATGGTCAGATCGTTGGGCGAGTCGAATCGGGCACCGTTGTACGTACTGACGAGAGTCATTTCGGTCATTGCCGCCAGGTTGATCGCGCTGATTCCACCAATCTTGTGGTTCCCGCCAATGAGGCGACTACCGTCGGTCGCGAGGCCGTTGGTTCCCGCGTCAGGGTAAACGACAGATACCGTGTCAGTGGCCGTGATCTTCAGGATCCGCGAATAGGGTGGCTGGGATTGGCTACTGACCTCTGACACGTACAGTGCATCTCCGAACCAGACGGGTCCTTCGATGATTGCAAATCCCCAGTTCATGTCGACCGAATCGACCGGCGGTACGCCCGCGACTCTGGAGAGCACAATGCCGCTCGGTGTCGGGGTCGTGAACGGGCCGGCCGGACAGCTCCACGAGGCGTTTCCACCGCCAGCCCCTGCCGCGGGTCCACCGGCACCGCCACCCGTCCCGGCGAAGTTGCCGCCCAATCCGGCTCCCGTGCCGCCGCTCTGACCACCAGCGCCGAGCCCGCCCTGACCCGTGCCGCCGGTACCGCCGCTGACACCTGCGCTACCGCCATGACCACCACCCGCGCCGCTCTGGTTGGAGCTGCCAGTCCCACATGCAGCGAGCGCGGCGACAGCGAAGATGCAGCGTCCGAGACGAAGAAAATACAGGGCATACCTCATTCGACGGGATGCTAGCACGATCCGGAAACGGCCCAGGACACCGACGCTCGGTGTCGATGGGCGATCTCGCGGGTGCAGGCGTTGCTCACGGTGACCCGAATCAGTCGGTTCCCAGCCGGTCAGCTTTCTCTCTCGGGGCGGCTTTCCTTGCGCGAAACGGCCGGGAGCCCGGCATCCTCCAGCCCGAGCAGACCAGACGACATGACGGCCCGGTCGGGGTCGCCGACCGGGCCGTTCGGTAGAGGCTAGCGATTGATTAGAGCGGAGCGATCAACCACTTCTGCGAGTCGGGCGAGCCGTAGCCGGTGACCAGGATCGCGGTGCCCGTGTTCATCGAGCCGGCGACCGGCCATAGGGTGGACGCGAGCTTCGATGCCGGGCTCACCAGATAGGTGCCCGACTGTTGGTTCCCAAGCGTCTGGATCGCCCACTGCTGGCTCGCCGAGCCGTTGTACGAAGACTGGACGACCGCGGTGCCGTCGTTCGTCGAACCA
>DASRQZ010000194.1:0-26264 GCA_035696125.1 Polyangia bacterium | reverse complement strand
TCGGTCAATGGCCTGTTCGCCGCGAACGGCCTGTTCGCCGCGAACGGCCTGTTCGCCGCGAACGGCCTGTTCGCCGCGAACGGCCTGTTCGCCGCGAACGGTTTGTTCGCGGCCAATGGTTTGTTCGCGGCCAACGGTGCGCTCGGTACCGCCGACGCTCGGTCGA
This sequence comes from Polyangia bacterium, assembly GCA_035696125.1. Taxonomy (GTDB): domain Bacteria; phylum Myxococcota_A; class Polyangia; order Fen-1088; family Fen-1088; genus DASRQZ01. The sequence continues at coordinate 26,098 of DASRQZ010000194.1, read as the reverse complement.
CCGCGCAGTATCTGGTTCGTTGCGCGCTTCCGGCCGGCCACAGCGTCACCAGGACCGACGCGGGCGGCGTGGCGTACACCTTCGCGGGCGCGCTGGGCCTGGCCCCCCAATGGGAGACCGGCGCCTGCGATGCGGCTTGCCAGGAGTTGGTGAGCGCTTGCTTGATGGCGCACATCAACACGACCGGGCAGCACATCAATCTCTGGATCGTTTCCAACGCGCCCTCGGTCGGCTGGGGCTACTCGTACGACTATCCGTATCAGGAGGGCTCCTTCTTCGGGAACATCTTCGCCAATCCGCCGCAGGCGCTGTATTGCAACGGCAACGACTTCGACTCCGGCGTCGTGCCCGGCCGACTCGGCGCGAGCCAGTCCGCCCCTTACACCAACCCGTTGGGCGGCAATGGCCAGTGCCGATCGGCCTGCGGGTTGTCGACCGGGGTGGCCAGACATCTCGACATCACGAACAACTACCCCAGCTTGATCGGCAACATGTCCTCGGATGGCTACGTCGGTTGCCCCGGTTGGAGCAACGTCATCACCGTGTACCGCAACTTCGACGCCTCCACCGACTACAAGATCTGCAACCGCAACAGCGGCCTTTGCCTGGACATCTCCGGCAAGAGCACCGCGGCGGGCGCGCTGATCAACCAGACCGCCTACGCCTCGGAGCTGAATCAGAAATTCGGGTTCACCGCGATGTCCAATGCGTTGGGCCTGTACCAATTCCCGACCTACGCGATCATCAACCGCAACAGCAGCAAGAGCGTGGCGCTACCCAGGCAGAGCACGACGGCCGATCTGGCGATTCAGCAGTCGACCTTCACCAAGGCCGGCTACCAGCAGTGGATGGTGCGGCCGATCGGCGGCGGCGTCTACTCGGTCTGCAACTGGGGCACCAGCATCAGCGCCACGATGTGCCTGGCCGTCAAGGGCGCCAGCACGGCCGTGGGTGCCGCAGTCGTTCAGCAAAGCTACACCGCGGCTGCCAACCAGCAGTGGACGATCTCGCTGGCGAACTGATCGACCAGGGGCGGCAATGCAGCGCAATGGTCGTTGCCACCACTGCGCCGGGTTCGCCGCTACCGCTCTTGCTGCCTGCGCTCGGCGAGCCAGGCACTGACCTCGCCTTGAGCGCGGGCGCGCGCAGGCGTGTCCGGTGAGATTTCGTAATCATCGGATGCGACGACCGCCAGATCGAGCGCGCGCTGGCGGTTCTGGCCTTCTTCCCACAGGGCGCGGGCCAGTATGAAGGCAGCCTCGGCGCGTTTGGCAGCGTCGGGCTCCTGCGCCTGCCGGATCGCGTGGGCACGCTCCAGCGCCTCCAGCGCGGGCGCGAGGCGACCAAGACCGAGCTCGCTCGTGCCGAGCGCGACCAGTGGGTAGGTGGTGAATAGCCCCCCCGGCTCGGTCTCGCGTTCGAAGATCGCCAGCGCGCGCCGGGCAGGCTCGTTGGCCTCCGCGAAACGCCCCATACGATTGAGGAATTCGCTGTAGTTCGAAAGGAGTATGGCGGTCCGCGGGTGGTCCGCTCCAAAGCCGTTCTCGACGATCGGGATCGCGCGTTCCACGTGCTCGATGGCCTGCGCGGTCTCGCCGATCCCGTCCAGACAGAGCGAGAGGGCGTTGAGCGACAGTCCAAAGTCGGGGTGCTGCGGCCCGAGAAACCGTTCCTTGGCTGCCAGCGCGCGGCGCGCGTCCTCGAGCGCCTGCGTGGGCCTGCCCTGGCTCTGGTAGACGGCCGAGTTGTTGGTGAGCAGCCAGCCCCAGATGAGGTCATGTCCGCCCATGCGCTCGAGCAGCGCCTCGGCGAGGTGGCTCCAGACTCGGGCGGCGTCACCGCGCGCCTGCAGGTAACCAACCAGGTAGACCAGACACGTCGCCGCCTCGGCCGCGACCTCATCGTGGCGGCAACCCAGCGCGGTCCACAGCGCGTCCTCGGCGGCGCGCGCCCCGGCGTCGGCCATGCCCTTGTCGACGTACACGGTGGAGGCCGTGATCAGCACGTCGGCCAGCAGCGGCGCGTAGCCGATCGCTTTGGCCTGCGCCCGCAGCGGCTCCACGGCGGCCAATGCGTCGTTGACGCGGCCGACGCCGCACAGCGCGCGCACCTCGGCCAGCTCGGCGCGCAGGCGGGCGACCGCGGCCAGGGTCGCGGCGTCGTCGGGTGGGCGCACCACCGCGCGCAGCAGCTCGATGTTCTCGCAGCGGTCGAGGCCGCGCAGCCCGTTGGCGGCGCTGACCGCGTTCTCGACCACCGCGGGGGTAGCCTGCCGGAACATGCGGCACAGCGCGCGCAGGTCTTCCAGGCCCTCCTGCAGGCAGGCCATGCGCAGATCGAGCACCTCGGTCGATTGCTCGTTGCGCACGTGCGTCGCCTCGCACGCCTCGACGTACAGGTCCGACCAGCGGCGCGCGTATGCGTCCAGGATCTGGCTGGTCTTGCTCCAGGCCTTCTTGGCGTAGGCCTTGTCGGTGGCCAGGAAGGCGCGGCGGATCTCGATGCGCGCCGCCGAGTCGGTCGGTCGATCGCCGCGCGGCGGCTCCCAGACGCCGGCCAGCTTGTTGACGGCGGCGGCGACGAAACGGCGGCGGCTCACCACGGCGGGCTGCTGCTCCAGCTGGGCCAGCAGCTCGTGCATCGACGCCCAGCGGTCGCCGGGATTGACGCTCAAGCCGCGCAGCACGACCTGGCGAAGCCAGAACGGCACCGGCGACCCCTTGGGCGGCGAGCGCACGAAACCGGCAGCGACATTGTTGCCCAGGTCGTCGTAGTCCCGGCCGGCGAAGGGCCGCTCGCCGTAAAGCGCCTCGTAAAGCGCGACGCAGAAGCTGAACTGATCGGTCGCGGCGTTGGTCGGCTCGGCTCGGAACTGCTCCGGCGACATATAGGCCGGCGTACCCAGAGTGAGCCCGAAACGGGTCATCTGAGCGTTGGAGGCTGTGCGCGAGCGGCGCCGGGTGATACGGCGCGAGGGCGACGCGGTGTCGGTCGCGCGCGTGGTCATGAGGTCGTTGCTGGTCTCGAGATCGCTGGGCGCGGGCGTCACGTCGGGCAACGGCTCCTCGTCCGTGTCGTCGTCGGCCACCAGAACCTCGCCGTCGCGCTCGCCGGCCAGCTGCACCAGTCCAAAGTCCATCACGCGCACCTGACCGTCGCCGCCAATCATGACGTTGTCGGGCTTGAAGTCGCGGTGGACCAGATCACGATCGTGCGCGGCGGCCAGGCCGCGGCCCGCGGCGGTGAACACGTCCAGCACCTCGGGCCAGGTGCGCGGGCGGGCGTGCATCCAGTAGCCCAGGGTGTGGCCCTCGACGAACTCCATGGCGATGAAGACCCGGCCCTGATGCGTGCCGGTGTCGTAGACGATGACCACGTTGGGATGCGAGACGCGCGCGATGGCCTGGGCTTCGCGCATGAGGCGGGCGCGCGCCTCGTCGGAGCTGCTGTTCCGGCCGGCGCGCAGCAGCTTGATGGCGACGTTGCGGTCCAGCTCCGGATCGTACGCGGCGTAGACCTCGCCCATCCCACCCTTGCCCACTAGCTCCATCACCTGGAACCGCCCGATGGTAGAGCCTCGCCCGAGCGACTGTGGTCCCGTGACGGTAGGCGTCGTAACCGAGGGGTTCATGGTGCTCGCCGCGCGCACATCGTATCGGCGGACTCTGCCGATCGATTTAGTGCGCTCGCTCGCGCGGTGGATCGACCCAGCTCAGCCGGACCAGGGCGGTAAGCGCCAGCAGCAAGACGTCGTTCTTGACCACCAACCGGACCAGCAACACGCATCCCATCAATGATGACGCATCGAGGGGCACGTCGGCTACAAGTAGGGTCACGAGCGCTCCGACCAGGTGGCACGGCAGCCATGTGCCCCGGGGGCCCATCGGTGCGTTGGCAGCGTGTTAGCCTGGCGCCAATCCGATGGCCGCCGCCGCCCCCCCCGATGAGCTGTCCGACATCCGCGCGCGCGTGCTGCCGGCCTACGCCGGCTGGCAGGACGAGGCGGCGACCGCGCTGGTCGCGCCGTTCGGGAACGGTCTCATCAACCAGACCTACTTGCTGTCCGGCGCCAGCGGGCGGGCGGTGCTGCAGCGGGTGAGCCCGATCTTCTCTCCCGAGGTCCACCTCAACATCCTGGCCGTGACCCAGCGGCTGGCGGAGGTGGGGATGGTCACGCCGCGTCTGGTGGCCACCCGCGCGGGGGCGCCGTGCCTGGCGCTCGGCGACTCGGTCTGGCGGATCCTGACCCATGTCGACGGGGTCTCGTTCGATATCGTCGGCGGCGCCGGCCAGGCGCGCGCGGCGGGAGTCCTGATCGCTCGCTTTCACGCGGCGCTGGATGATCTCCCGCACCGCTTCGTGGGCATGCGCCTGGGCGTGCACGACACCGCCCAGCACCTCGCGCGTCTGGATGAAGCGGTCGCCGCCCATCCGGCACACCGGCTGGCGGCGCAGGTCGCGCCGCTGGCAGTCGCCATCCGCGCGGGCGCGCGGACCTTGCCGCCGCTACCCGCGCTGCCCCCGCGCGTGTGCCACGGTGACCTCAAGTTCAACAACATCCTCTTCGCGGGCGCCGAGGGCGCCGCGCGCGAGCAGCCGGTGTGCTTGATCGATCTCGACGTGGTCGGACCGCTGTCGCTGGCGTTCGAGCTCGGCGACGCCTGGCGCTCGTGGTGCAACCGCGCGGGCGAAGACGACCCGGAGGCGGCGCTGGATCTCGAGATCTTCCGCGCCTCGCTGGACGGGTACTGCGCAGGACGCGGGCGCGGGCTCACCGCCGACGAGCGCGGTGGCCTGCTCCTGGGGGTCGAATGGGTCAGCCTGGGGCTGGCGGCCCGCTTCGCCGCCGATGCCCTGCGTGAGTCCTACTTCGGCTGGGACCCACGCCGCTTCCCCGGCCGCGGCGAGCACAACCTGCTGCGCGCCCGCGGCCAGTGGTCGCTACACCAGCTCCTGGTCGCTTCCCGCCCCGGGCGCGCCGCCGCCCTGGCTAGTACCAGTTGAAGCCCACCATGAAGGCGTAGTTGGTCACGGCGCCGCCGTCGGCGTTCGAGAAGAAGCTGTGGCCGATGCGGCCCTGCAGGTCGAGCGCGAAGAAACCCGAATGCACCAGCTCGACGCCGGCGGCGCCCATGATCGCGAAGCCGCTGGCGCTGCCGAGTGATCCGAAGAAGTCGCTCCTTTCGGTATTGCCCAGCCCGGCGCCGCCCTTGAGCCAGAGGATGGGCGTCAGCCAGACCTGCAACGCGCCGGTGTAGATTCCGCTGGTGGTGGTGGTGTCGAAGTCGTTGTTGCGGTGGAACACCGCCCAGGCGTCGAACTCCAGCGCCAGGTTCGGGTTCAGCATGCCGCCGATGTGTCCCTCCAGCGACAGCCCGCCGCCGCAGTCGCCCCCGCACTGATCGGCGCTGATCCCGCCGAAGCCGATGCCGACCCCGGCCACCAGCCCGCTGCGATACGCCGGCGGATAGTAACCGGGCTGCGCGTAGTAGCGCGGTCGCCCATACTGCGCGTGGGCGGTCGACGACGATCCCACGCCGACGGCGAAGATCGCGGCCGACGCGAGCGCCAGCGCCAGACGGCGGCGCGAACCGGAACTGCCAAGCTTGCTGATCTTCACTTTGATACCTCCTGGGGGGGATACTGACAGGCGTGGCCGGAGAGTCCTAAAAAGGAGACGCGCTCTCCTAGTCAATAATTCTCCCCGGGCGATTGGCGAGGGGCGATCGTGTGATCCCCATGACATTTGTCGCGCGATCCGGTGTGGTCGGCAAGGCGACGCCCCGCACGCTAAGCTTCGGGAGGCGATGCATTTCCAGCAGACCGAGATCCGGCTCGAGGCCCGCCGGCCGGGCTTCCACCTGGTGACGCGCGAGATCCTGGCCGCGCTGCCGGGCCTCGAGCGCGTGCGCGCCGGCTTCCTCCAGCTCTTCCTGCAGCACACCTCCGCGTCGCTGACCATCAACGAGAACGCCGACCCCGACGTGCGCGCCGACCTGGCGCGCTGGATCGATCGCGCCGTGCCGGAGGGCGCCGCCTACTTCGAGCACACGGCCGAGGGACCCGACGACATGCCCGCCCACGTCAAGGCTTCGCTGCTGGGATGTTCGGTGATGATCCCGATCCGCGACGGCCGGCTGGCGCTGGGCACCTGGCAGGGAATCTATCTGGGCGAGCACCGCGCCGACGCGGGCCGCCGCACGGTGCTGGCGACGGTGTGGGGCGAGTAGGCGAGCAGGGATCAGATCGCGAAGGCGTCGTGGGAATGATATTTTTGCTGCCATGTCTGTCGTGAGGCTCGCGCTCGATCCATCAGACCCGGCAGATGGCCTGGATCAGCACGTGGTCCTTCAGGCGGTGAGCTGGGCCGACTACCAATCTCTTCTCGCGATCCGTGGCGACGAGCGGCCCGGCGTGCGGCTTTACTACCTGGAGGGCGATCTCGAGCTGATAAGCCCGTCCCGAACTCACGAATGGATCAAAACAACGGTTGGCAGGCTGCTCGAGGCGTACGCGGATGAGGCCGGGATCGAACTCACTGGCTACGGCTCCCTGACCATGCGGAGCGCGCGTCGAGAGCGCGGCGCCGAGCCGGACGAGTGCTACGTGATCGGCGCCGCCCGCCCGAAGACCGCGCACCCCGACTTGGCGATCGAGGTGGAGTGGACGCCAGGCGGTCTCGACAAGCTGGAGATCTACCGCGGCCTCGGCATCCGGGAGCTGTGGATCTGTCGCCCCAGCAAGGAGACGGCGAAGGTCGCGATCGAAGTGCTCGCGCTGCGCCGCGGTCAGTACGTCACGGTGGCCAAGAGCCGGCTCCTTCCTCGACTCGAGCTGGCGCTCTTCACGGAATGCCTCGAGAGCGAGAGCCAGACCCGAGCGGTGAAGATTCTACGGACGTCGCTGCGCGCGGGCCGGTAGTAGGCTCCTCCCGGAGTGGGCCTGGATCAGGTCACGTCGTGGTACCTTGGAACGCGATGGGCGCCAGTCGCGAAGAACGTTGCTCCCACGTCTGGTCGCGAGGTGACGGTGAAGGCCCCCGCCAGGACCTGAACGACGATGGCGTCGACGGCACTCTCATCGATGAGATGCTGGCGATGAGCGTCGAGGACCGGCTTCGGCAGAACGACCGCATGCTGGCAACCGTATTCCAGCTCAGGGACGCAGTGACTCGTGCCGGCGGCTGACCTGACGACGCTGCTGCAGCGTCTGGGCGAGCCGTAGCTGCGACCCAGAAATTGCGAGGAATTTTCCTCGGCAGACCGGTTTTCAGAAAAGCGCCTCCGAGATCCGGTCGGGGACCGAACGCTCGCGGGACTCCTGAACCGCTACGACGGTCGCGGTGCCGCGATGGATCGCTCGCAGTCGGCGATCGAGGTGTGCACCTCTGACAGCTCGTCGGGGGAGAGGTCGCTCTCGAAGCGCGCGAGGATGGCGCGCCAGATCTCGCGCGCCTCGCGCCATTCGCGGCGCTCCATGTGGTTGGTGGCGAAGCCTTTCCATACGCGCAGCAGCTCGCGGTGGGCGGCGCGGGTGGATGACAGCGGGGCCACGGGGAGCGCACTCTGGCGCTTGAGCAGACCGCGGATGCGGAGGACCAGCTCGCGCATGCTGAACGGCTTGGAGACGTAGTCGTCGCCGCCCACCTCCAGGCCGCGGATGCGATCGACCTCGCTGCCGCAGGCGGTGAGGAAGACGATGGGCACGTCCTGGGTCTCGGCCGACCTTCGCAGCGCCCGGCAGATCTCGATCCCGGAATAATCCGGGAGCATGACGTCGAGCAGGACCAGATCGGGTGGGCGGCGCTGGCAGATGCGCAGCGCTTCGGCGCCGAATTCGGTCGCGTCGATCTCGAACCCCTCTTGCGTGAGGTCGTAGCCAAGGAGCTCCCTCAGATCCGGGTCATCCTCGACGATCAAGATACGGCGCATGGGGTCACTTTATCTCGCCGCGCGGTCGGCGGTTTGATGACATCGCAGAAACATTGCGGGGACGTCTGTCGGCGATTTGTGACGGACTCGCTACGGGACCGTAACAGTTATCGTACCGCGATCCTCTTGGATTGACCCTTACGTCCCGAGTTTGATACCCGTCCTCCCGTCCGCATAAATCAAGGACTCTATTTTTGGGAGGACGTCATGAATGCTCGATCTAGGGGCGTGGTGCTGGGGTTTGCCGTGGCGGCGACCCTGGCGATTTCCGAACCAGCTCTGGCTCAGGATGGGGGGACCGACGCGTCGACGCTGCCGAGCTGTACCGATACCACCGCGTTTCCCAACCCCGTCTTCATCACCGGGTCGACCGCGTTCGAGCCGGCCGTCCTGGCGATGGCCCTCAGGTTCAACGACCGGACCATCGGGAACGGCAAGATCTCTCTGATCTATAACCAGGGCAGCGGCTCGTGCGCGGGGGTTGCGGCGGTCAAGGACAATTCCGATCTGACCGGGACGGCGCATTACTATCCGGCAGGAACCGCGGCCCCGAACGCTGCACCCTCGTGCACGATTCCGGCGGGCGTGAAGTCCGACGTCGGCATCTCGGACGTCTTTTACGAGACCTGCGGTTTCGGAGCGCGGCCGGCAAACATCGGTGATTTTCCGGGGCCGGTCCAGGCGATGCTGTTCGTGGTGCCTGGCATCGCCAGCCAAGCGGTACCGCTCTCGATCACCGCGGAGGAGGCGATGGACGTGTGGGGGTGCGGGGCACGAGGGATGGTGATGCCCTGGACCGTGGAGAGCGCGATTCAGCAGCGGAGTCAGACCTCGGGCACGCAGAATGTCATTGCGCGTACCATCAACATTCTCGCTTCCACTTTTCACGGCACCCCCAACACCGGCACCGGCAACGTGATCAACACGCTGCTCAACATGGATAACGATATGCAGCGCGGAATGGCCGGTCAGCCCCCACGGGTCAGCATCGCCAACCCCGATACGGCGATCGGATTCATCGCGGCGGATGCCTATGACACCGCCGTCAACCGGGCGCGTCTGAGGGCGCTGGCTTTCCGGGGCATCGATCAGACCCAGGCCTTCTACGCCGACTCGGCCTCCGATACATTCGACAAGAAAAATGTGCGCGATGGCCACTATCTGGCCTGGGGTTACGAGCACCTGCTGGTTCGGGTCGATGCCGGCGGTGCGCCGGTGTCAGCCGCGGCGAAGAACTTCATCGACTGGGTGCTCGGCAATCCCACCACCGCCGAGAACGCCCCCGGTTTCGACCTCATCAAGGAGGAGGCAGGGTCCCACGTCATTCCCCTTTGCGCCATGAAGGTCAAGCGCAGCTCCGACGGTGGATTCCTGAGCGCCTATACGCCGGCCGATCCGTGCAACTGCTTGTTCGAGACCACGGCTTCAAATGGTCCCGTCGCCTCGTGCACGGCCTGCGCCGATGACACGAGCTGCACCGGTGGCACCCACTGTCACCACGGTTTTTGTGAGTAGGGAAAGGAATGGTCATGCGTAACCTATTCAAAGCGGGTTTCATGGTGCTGGTGGCGGGCGTCCTGGCGATCTCCGCCTGCAGCTCGTCGAACAACCCCGGTGGTGCGGGAGGAAGCAGCGGGTCCGGTGGCGCCACCGGAACCGGCGGGAGCACCGACGGCGGTGGCTCTGACGTGCCGGTCGGAACCGGCGGGAGCGATGGCGGTGGGTCGGACACTACAGGCGCTGGCGGTTCCACTACCACTGCCCGGCAAGACCATCTCAACATCATCAACAAGGCAACGACCGGCGGGATGACGGTCACCCGCCCGGCGCCGATCGCGTACGACACCTGCAAGATCTAGTGACGCGCCGATAGGCGCATGCCCTCATCTCTCTGCCCTGTGTTCCCAAAGGTTGCAATGGCCGTTGATCGAGTGAGTGGTTGTCTGGTCAGGGTACACAGGGTGGCGAGAGGCGGGCTGCGAACCAGGAGTTGGCGGGCGGTCATCGTGGGATGGATGGCGTGGTCGGTGGCGACCGGAGGAGGGGTGACCGCGATGGCTCAATCGCCAACGACCCCGAGCCGCGTCGGATCGCCGGCTGGGACACCCGGGCAGGAGGAAACGGCGCCGGGGGGCGGGCCTCCGGGGTCAGCGCCGGGCGCGACGGCGTTTGGTCCCCCGCCCGAGCCCCCGCCGGCACCCGACGTGGAGGCCGAGCGCGCCGAGCGAGAAGCGGCGCTGGCCAAGGCGCGCGAGGAGACCCAGGCGGCGATCGACGCCGAGACTTTCATTCGCGCGGCCGAGACGGCGGATCTGCGCGTGGCGGTGGAAATGCTCAAGGAGCAAGCGGCTCACCTGGCCAGGCAACGGGCCGAAGAGCCACCCTCGGTGCGCGCCGCGCGCTGGGGGTTGGGTCTGACGGGTTTCGTCCAGGCCGACCTGGCGTTTCGCAAGTCGTCCGAGGACCAGCTCAACCCGTCGACCGGCGATCCCCTGAACGAGGATCGCTTCACGATCCGCCGCGCGCGGCTCAAGGCCACGCTGGAGCGCACCTTCGTCGCGGGCGCCTTCGAGCTCGACGGCAGCACGGCGCGCGGACCTGCGGCCCGCATCGCCAGCGCCGAGGCCTCCTTGCGCTTGCCGGGGAGCGGCGAGGGCGCACCCCCGCTGGTCATGGCGAGCGTCGGTCTTTTCAAGATCCCTTTTGGATTTGAAGTGGTCGAGAGCGATCGCGAGCGCTTGTTCCTGGAGCGCAGTACGGTCGCGCGGGCGCTTTTCCCGGGCGAATACGACGTGGGTGCGCGCCTGCTGGGCGGCTGGCGATTCATCCGCTATGCGCTCGCGGTTCAGAACGGCGAACCCATTGGCGAGCGGGCTTACCCGGTCCGCGACCCCAATCACCAGAAAGACTGGGTTGGTCGATTGGGGGTGGATGGCGGCGAAGGTCCGATGTCATTCATTGCGGGTTTCTCGGCGCTTTACGGCACCGGCTTTCACAAGGGTGTCTCCTCGACCAAACCATCTTTTCAGTGGGTCGACGGCAACCAGAATGGGTTCATCGACACCGGCGAGCTGCAGCCGACACCGGGCCGCGCCGCGCTGCCGTCGGTGAACTTTTCCCGCCACGCCCTGGGCGCGGACGCGCGGGTTTCAGTCGCGACACCCGTGGGACAGACGACGGTCTACGGCGAGCTCTACTACGCACGCGACCTCGACCGGGCAATTCTGCCAGCCGATCCGATCGGCGCCGCCGGGGGCGTGGGACGCAGTTATCGTGAGCTGGGCTGGTACGCGGCCGCGATGCAGGATCTCGGCGCCCATCTGACGGTGGGCGCCCGCTATGACCACTACAATCCCGATCGCGACGCCAGCGACACCCAGGTCGGCGTCGTGGTTCCGACGAATGCCAGCTATTCCACGTTGAGCCTGTGTGCGGCCCTCCGGTCTCCGGCGGGCCGGCTCATCGTGCAGTACGACATTAACCGCAACCACTCGGGCCGCGACGCGGTGGGGCTGCCGACCAATCTCCAGGACAACGCGCTCACGGTGCGCGGGGAGGCACGGTTTTGAGGTCGTGCTCGACCGCGTTCCTGTGCGTCGCCGGCGTCTTGAGCGTTGGCTGCGAGGCGGGTGTCCGCGGCCGAACCGGCCTGGACGCCTGGCTGCGTATCGGCGGCGCCACCTTCGAGGAAGGTCCGATCCCGACGGCGATCGATCCGGCGGTGCTGGATGGTCGCCAGGCGATCATCGGTCGCTATCCCACCGTGGTCTTGCCCGGACAGATCAATCAGGCGTTTGCCGGCTATGTGCAGCAGGGAGGCCGTGCGGTCGCCGTCGGACTGTCTGACGACCGCGCGCACTGGATCGTCCCGGCTCCATCAGTGAATCAGGAGGCCGGCAGCAAGGGCGAGCTCCTGTTCTCGTCCAGCCTGTCTTTCTCTCCGCTCATCCCGTCCGGAGCTCACGACCTGGTCGTCCGCGCCGTCGGGGCCGACGGGCGGATGGGCAATCCGTCTGTCTTTCCGGTGATGGTCACCGACGCCGACGTCGCCAGCGTACGCGGCGTGCTGCAAATCAGGCTGCTCTGGGACAGCAACGCCGATCTGGATCTGCACGTCATCGTGCCGGTGGACAAGAACGATCTCAGCGATCCCGCCGACCCCAAGGCGCCGACCAGCATCGAGGTGTGGGCCAACCGGCCGTCCTCGCTGCCCGCGCGGCCGAGCTTCGATCCCTATCCGCCCGAGCGGATCATGGCGGCCGGTGTGCTCGACTACGACTCGAACAGCGGCTGCGTCATCGACGGGCGGCGACAAGAAAATCTGGTCTGGGGCGCCCTGCCCCTGCCCGCGGGGCACTACATCGTGCGTGTCGACACCGTCTCCCTGTGCGGAGAGCCGGCTGCGCAGTGGCGGGTGGATGTCTTCAAGGACGGAAACCCGGTGCCGATCACCGCCGCCCGCGGCGAGTCAGTCGACAGCGACACCCGTTTTAGCCACACCCAGGGCGCGGGTGTGCTGGCGCTGGAATTCGATCAATGAGGCGTTCCGCGTCCGCGTAACACGACAGTGGGGGAAACATGCTGATTCAAAAATTGATGTACGTCGCCAGGCCCGCCGCCCAGGTGGTGCTGTATCTGCTGATCGCGCTGTCGGTGCTGTCGATCGGCGTGATCATCGAGCGCTGGTGGTTCTTCCGGCGGCGCAAGGTCGACATCAACGAGCTCGGCGATGACCTGGAGCGGGCCCTGCGCAGCGGCGACACCAGCGCGGCGTTCGCGGTGTTGCGCGAGAGTCGGTCGGTGGAGGCGAAGATCCTGACCGACGCGCTCAAGTGGAAGGCGGACGGCGCCGAGTCGGTCGAGCAGATCCTGGCCAAGGCGGTGCGGCGCAACCGGCCCCCGGTCGAGGTCGGCCTGCTGTTCCTGGGCACGCTGGGAAACAACGCGCCCTTCATCGGCCTGTTCGGAACCGTTCTCGGCATCATGACCTCGTTCCGCCAGCTGGGCAGCAGCCAGGGCGCGTCGGGCATGGATAACGTCATGGGCAGCATCGGCGAGGCGCTGACCGCGACCGCGATCGGCATCCTGGTCGCGCTGCCGGCGGTCATCGGCTACAACGTGTTCCAGAAGAAGGGCGCCGACATCGAGGAGAACGCCGCGGCACTGGGCAACATCGTGCTGGCCACGATGAAGTCGGGCGGCGGTGGCGGTCACGGTCAGTTGCCGGTCATCAATGGCGGCGTCGAGGCTGCCGACCTGGCGCACGCCGGCGGCGCCGAGGCCAGCGTCCAGGCCACGCGGCGCGCCGCGGGGGTCGAAGTCTGATGGCGGGCACCATGCCCACCGGCGGCGGCCGGGCGCGCACCATCTCGGCCATCAACGTCACCCCGCTGGTCGACGTCATGCTGGTGCTGCTGGTGATCCTGATGGTGGCGTCGAGCTACATCGTCGCGCAGACGATGAAGGTGCAGCTGCCCAAGGCGCACGCCACCGACGGCACCGCCGACAAGCCGGCCACCGTGCAGCTGTTCAAGAACGGCATGATCCGCTGGAACGAGCAGCCGATCGCCGACACCGAGCTGCCGGGCAAGATCAAGGACGCGCTGGCCGCTGACCCGGACGTCAGCTTGGTGGTGAGCGCCGACAAGGAGGTGCACCACGGCCAGGTGGTGCACGTGATGGATCTGGCGAAGATGGCCGGCGTTACCAAGTTCGCGATCAACGTCCAGCAGTCGGGGGAGTGATCACCCGTGCGGCGCGCCTTCTTCATCGTCTCGCTGGCGCTGCACGTCGGCGTCGCGATGTCGCTGATGGGCGCCGCGAAGCAGCAGGAGCGACGCAAGGCGATCCAGGTCGCGGTCGCCGCCGCCAGGAAAAAGGCCGACCCGCCCAAGCCGCCGCCGCCGGCCCCGCCGCCCAGGCCGCGCGCTGCCCCCAGGGTGGTGGCGAGCGCGCCCAAGCCGGCAGCGGTGACCGAGGCCCCCAAGCCGGTGGCGCGCGCCGCGGTGGCCACCGCCCTGGCCATGAGCAACGACGACGCGCCCGGCGGCATCGCGCTGGGCGGCCCGGCGGGCGGCGGCGGGCCCGGGGCAGGCGGCGTGGCGGCGCCCACGCGCGTCGCCTCGGCGGTCTCGTCGGCGCGCACCAGGCGCACGCGCGAGGCGCTGGGCCAAGGCAACGCGGGCGGCGGTGATCCGGCGGGCGGCGCCGGGGAGGCGCCCTGCGAAGAGGAGCCGAGCAAGCCGGTGCCGGTGTCCAAAGCCGAACTGGAGTACACCGTCGCCGCCAAGACCGAGGGGATCGAGGGCAAGCTCAAGCTCCGACTGACCGTCGCCGCCGACGGCTCGGTCTCGGACGTCGAGGTGCTGGCCAGCGTGGAGCCGGCGCTGGACGCGGTGGCGGTGGCGGCGGCGCGCCAGTGGCGCTTCACGCCGGCGATGCGCTGTGGAAAGCCGGTCGCGGGCGGGACCTACGTGCTGCAAAAGCGATACGAGCTGACGGACTAGTGCGCGCCCCGCCCCCCGGATCCTCGACAAACCGTGAAGCCTCGTTACACAGTCAGACTCCTAGCCTGGGCGATCGCCGGCTCGATGATTCTCGCGCTGCCGCCGCCGTCGGCGCGCGCGCAGGAGGCGCCGCCCGCGGGCGAGATCACCAAGCCGCCCAAGCTGATCAAGTTCGTGCCCGCGGTCTACCCCAAGGACAAGCACGACGCGGGTGTGACGGCGTCGGTGTTGCTGTCGATCGAGATCGGGGACGACGGTAAGGTCGGTGAGGTCGAGGTGGTCAAGTCGGCCGGTCCCGACTTCGACGCCGCGGCGGTGGCGGCCGTGCAGCAGTTCCTGTTCGAGCCGGCCGAGATCGACCACCAGCCGGCGCCGGTGAAGATCACCTATCGCTACGAGTTCACCATCGTCACCGAGATCGTCGCGGCCGGGCCACAGATCAACTTCGACGGCGTGGTCCTCGAGCGCTTCAAGAAGAAGCCGATGGCGCGCGTCAAGGTGACCATCAAGGACCTGGGCGTCACCGCCGTCACCGACGAGGACGGCACCTTCGCCTTCAACGACGTGCCGATCGGCCCGCACCGCATCGAGCTGTCCCATCCCAAGTTGATCACCATCACCACCGACGAGGTCATTGCCAAGGGCAAGCGTCGCACCGTCAAGTACGCCGTCGAGGAGAAAGAGGAGGGCGTCGACGAGGAGATGGTGGAGCGCGCGGCGCGCATCAAGAAGGAGGCGGTCGAGACCCGCATCCGCAGCGAGGAGGCGCGCCGCGTGCCCGGCACCCAGGGCGACACCCTCAAGGTGGTGCAGAACCTGCCCGGCGTGGGGCGCTCAGCCTTTGGGTCGGGCGCGCTCATCGTCTGGGGCTCGGCGCCCAAGGACACGCGCGTCCTGGTCGACGGCGTCGAGATCCCGGCGCTGTATCACGTGGGCGGCCTGCGCTCGACGGTGAACTCGGACCTGGTCAAGGGCATCGAGCTGTCGCCTGGATCGTACGGCGCCGAGTACGGGCGCGGCATGGGCGGCCTGGTGCGCATCGAGCTGCGCCCGCGCGGCGCTGCGGGCACGCACGGCTACGTGGCCGCCGACGTGATGGACACCTCCGCGCTGGTCTCGACCACCATCGCGGGCCACCTGCACCTGGCGCTGTCGGGCCGCGTCAGCTACCTCGACCGGGTGCTGAGCGCCGTGACCTCGCGCGACGTCGGGGACTTCGTGCCCATCCCGCGCTACGACGACTACCAGGCGCGCGCCACCATGGTCCTGCGCCGCGACGAGGAGCTGGCGGTGACCTTCCTGGCTTCCGACGATCACCTGCAGCGCACGGTGCCAGCCACCGACCCGCTGCAGAGGCGCACGCAGAACAACGATTCGTCCTACAAGCGCCTGTTCGTGCGTTACGGGAGGATCCTGTCCGACGGATCCAGCCTGATCGTGACCCCGTCGATCGGCTTCGATCGCAGCGTGTCGCTGTCACGCTTCGGCGACATCCCGATCGACCTGCGCCTCGCTACCTGGCAGTACGGGCTGCGCACGTCGTTCCGCCGCCGCCTGGCCACGCGCGCGACGCTGTCCCTCGGCGTCGATTTCCAGGGCCAGTCGATCGACCTCGAGCGCAACGGTTCGGTGAACCAGCCGCCGCGCGAGGGCGACATCACGGTCTTCGGCCAGCCGCCGGGGGCGGACACCAACTTCGACCACTGGCACGTCAACTGGGCCACCATCGCGCCCTACGCGACGGTCGAGGCGACGATCGGCAGCAAGCTGACGCTGAATGCGGGGCTGCGCTTCGAGCCCACCTTGCTGGACGGCGATCGCAGCCTGCCGCTGGCGCCCGGCACGGTGCCGGTGGGTTACTCGCGCTTGAACCTGCCGGCCAACCCGGTCGGCTTCGCGCCCCTGCGCTGGGCGCCCAACCCCCGCCTGGTCGCGGTGTTTCGCGCCAGCAAGCAGCTCACCTTCACCGCGGGCGGCGGTATGTACGCGCAGCCGGCGGATCCCGAAGACATGAGCCCGGTGTTCGGCAACCCCAATGTCGGGATGTCGCGCGCCGTGCACCTGAGCGGCGGCGGCGCCTACAAGTTGACGCCTACCTTGAGCTTCGAGACCATCGGTTTCTACAAGCGCTTCTACGACCTGGTGTCGCGTAGCGAGCTGCCCACGCCGCTGACGTCGCAGGCGCTGACCCAGGACGGAGTCGGCCGCGCCTACGGCGTGCAGATGCTGCTGCGCCAGGAAGTGAAGAAGGGCTTCTTCGGCTGGCTGACCTACTCGCTGATCCGCAGCGAGCGCCGCGATCACCCTGACCAGGCCTACCGCCTGTTCGACTTCGATCAGACCCACGTGTTCGGCATCCTGGGTAGCTACGCCCTGGGCCACGGCTGGGAGTTCGGCGGGCGCTTCCGTTACACCAGCGGCGTGCCGCGCACGCCGGTCATCGGCGAGTTCATCAACAGCAACACGGCGCTGCACGAGCCGATCTTCGGGCCGCACAACTCGATCCGGATCCCCGCGTTCTATCAGCTGGACGCGCGCGTCGAGAAGGCGATCACCATGCGGCAGGTGAAGCTGAGCCTGTTCCTGGATCTGCAGAACCTGACCAACCGCAAGAACCCCGAAGAGCTGATCTACAACTTCGACTTCAGCCGGCGCGCCACCATCAGCGGCCTGCCCACCCTGGCGGTCCTGGGCGCGAGGATGGACTTCTGATGCGCGTCACTTTGCGGATGCTGCTGCTCGCGCCGGCGGCGCTGGTCCCCGCCTGCAAGCCCGACCTCGGCGCGCCGATCTCGCTCATCGAGGGGCCACGGATCCTGGCGGTGCGCGGGAACCCGCCCGAGGCCAAGGAGGGGGTGTCGGTCACCTACGACCTGCTGGCGGTCGACACCACCGGCACCATCGCCGAGCCGCCCGCCTCCTGGGCGGTGTGCAAGCTGCCGCGGCCGCCCGCGGAGACCAACTCGGTCAGCGTCGCCTGCCTGGGAATCGCCGACGAAGCCGGTCCCTCTCCCACGTTCTCGGCGCCGATCACCGCCGCCGATCCCAACGACCAGACCACCACCGGCGCGTGCAGCATCTTCGGACCGCTGCGGCCGCCGCTGGATCCGCTGGCGCGCCCGCGCGATCCTGACGTCACCGGCGGCTTCTACCAGCCGGTGCGCGCGACGCTTCCCGGCCCCGACGGCAGCCCGATCCGCGCCTTTGATCTGCAGCGCATCCAGTGCCGGCTGGGCAGCGCCCCCATCGACATCGCCGGGCAGTTCAACAACCGGTACGATCCGAGCACCAACCCCAACGGCTACCCGCCCAACCAGAATCCACTGCTGGCGGAGGTGACGCTGGCAGCGCCGGGCGGGACCCCGGACCCGCTGATGGCGGTGGTCAGCGGCCAGCCGGCGCCGCCCCCAGCGTCCGTCGCGGCCGGACAGCGGGTCACGCTGGAGGCGTCCTGGAGCGCCGAGGCCGCCGAGACCTTCCCGGTCTACGACATCCGCACCGTGACCCTGACGCCCCAGCGCGAGGCCCTGCGCGTGTCCTGGTTCGCCACCGCCGGCGTCTTCGACCACGACGTCACCGGTCGCGACGCGGACGACCCCGGGTTGTCAGCCGCCAACGACTGGGTCGCGCCCGGCGTCGCGGGACCGGTTCACTTGTGGCTGGTGCTGCGCGACAGCCGCGGCGGCGTGGATTTCGCCGAGTTCGCGCTGGAGGTCGCGCCATGACGCGCAAGCACGCGGTCGCCCACATTTCGCGGCTCGTGTTGCGGTGAAATCACCCCCTCGTCACCTGGATGTAACCACCCGCGGATACTCTCCCCGTGCGATGACCGCAACCAAGCCCACGGAAAGGCGCGTCCTGGTCGTCGAGGATGAGCCGGACCTGACCGACCTTCTGACCTTCAACCTGCAGGCGGGCGGCTACCGGGTCGAGACCGCCAACACCGGCGCGCGTGCCCTGGCCGAGATCGACAGCTTCGCGCCCGACGTGGTGCTGCTGGATCTGATGTTGCCCGACATGCTGGGCACCGAGATCTGCCGGCGCATCCGCGCGCAGCCCGACCGCCAGCAGCCGGCGGTGATCATGCTGACCGCCAAGGGCGAGGAGATCGATCGGGTGGTCGGCTTCGAGGTCGGCGCCGACGACTACGTGGTCAAGCCGTTCAGCATGCGCGAGCTCCTGCTGCGGGTGAACGCCTGCTTCCGGGGCGCGCCGGCGGCCGCCCCGTCGACCGCGGCGCCGACGCCGGCCGACATCGCCGGCGGGACCGACAAGCGCCGTAAATACCTGGTCGGCCCGCTGACCATCGACGTCGACGGACACCACGTGTTCGTCGAGGGCAAAGAGATTCACCTCAGCGTCATCGAGATGCGGCTGCTCACCTATCTGGTCGAGCACCGCGGGCGCCTGTGCTCGCGCGACGATCTGCTGGAGGACGTCTGGGGCTACAAGCCCGACGTGTCGACCCGCACCGTCGACACCCATATCAAGCGCCTGCGCGACAAGCTGGGCGCGGCGGGCCCTCTGCTCGAGACGGTGCGCGGCGTCGGCTACCGCCTGTCCGACGCCCACGCGGTGGTCGCCAACCGCGAGTGAGCCGGTCCGGCTACCCGGCGCTACTGGCGCTACCTCGCCTCAGAACCGCGCCGCGCAGCTCAGCCCCGGGCCCAGCGCTGGCGCGCAGGCCAGGCGGCGGGTGTGGGTGGCGGCGTCGTCGCTGTCGGAGCTGTCGCCGGAGAACAGGAGATAGGCGCTGATGCCAAGCAGGATGGGGGCCGCGACATAGCCCGCGATGGCCAGGTTGCGAGCCATCTGGATGCTGTCGTACTGAGACTGGCAACCCTCTTTGCCGCTGACCACCCCGTTGCTTAACACGCAGTCGCGGTTGAACTGGTTGGCCCGGCTCTCGCGCGCCAGGTGAAACCCGACGCCTGTGCCGAGCGCGCCCAGGCCTGCGATGCCGATCACGATGCCGGCCCCGGTCTTGGCGCTCGATGACTTGGGCTTCCGCTTGCGGGGCTTGTCGCCGTCGTCGGGGTTGTCGACGATGGGCGTCGGCAGCGCCCGCTCCGATGGGTTCTCCATCGTGACGTTGACCGCGACCATGACGATGGGTTGGCGCGCCAGCCCCTTGGCAGGCACCGAGATGGTGCGCACGACCGGGAGGTATCCGGCGGCCCGCACCTCGACGGCGACGCTGCCGGCCTCGACGCGCACAGGGCCGCCGAGCGGAAGGTTGCCCACGACGCGGCCGTTGATGCGCACCTCGGCGCCCGGCTGGCCGCCGGTCAACTCCATCGAACCGAGGTGCTCGCGGATGTCGATCAGGGCCTGCTCCAGCAGCGCCGTGTTGCGGGTGATCCAGGGCTCGCGCGTGTGTTGCAAGGCCTCGCCCAGATGCGATTCGGCCTCGACCCAGTGGCCAAGGGCTTGCTCGGCCAGCGCCATCTGCGCGCGCGCCCGGCCGCTCTGGTGCAGGTCGTAGGCGCGCTGGAACTCGGCCAGAGCCGCCTCGTCGTTGCCATTTTCGCGCAGGTCCAGGCCGCGCCGCAGGGCCGCCTCTTCCTGGCTGTCGGCGGCATGCGCGGTCGGCATTCCGGCCGTCCCGAACACGGCCGCGACGACCAGCCCGATGATGATCAACCTGAGAGCGGTCCAGGGGCTGGGCCGGCGGTTTCTGGGACGGGAGGCCTTCTTCATTTGAGAATCAGGGCGTTGTTGGCGCCCCGGCGTGGCGCCGGCGGCGCGTTGCTGGGCTCGGCGGCGGGCGCGGCGGGCGCGGGCGGTGGCTCGTCGATCACCGGTGCCTCGGAGCCCGCTGCCGCGGCTGCGACCCCGGCGCCGCGCGCCCCGCCCCGGCGTGCGCGAGGCGGGTGCGCCGCCAGCGGCGGGCGTGCAGCGCGCGGGTCGCCCCGCAGGCGCGCCAGCGTGACCAGCGCGGGTGGCGTGTCGTCGGCGCCGAAGGTGATGGTCTGGTCGGCGTAACCGTCGGCGCTGATGTGCAGCGTGTGGGGCACCTCGTCGGCCGCCATGCTCGCGTTCAACCGGCCGACGTTGGGCCTGCCGTCATCGAGCACGATCTGGGCGTGCGGAGGCACCACCCTGACCTCGATGCGCTTGACACGCGCCGGCGCCGCGGGCGCGGCTGCGGTCGGCGTCGGTGTCGCCGGAGGCGCCACCGGTGAGGCGGGCGGCGGCGCCTGGGCGGGCGGCACCGGCGCTGTCATCTCCTTGTCCACCGTATCCCTGGCGTTCGGTTCGTGGTCGGTGAGACCGCGTCGCGCCATCACGAACGCCGCCGCGGCGGCCCCTGCCAGCAAGGCGACCGACAGCACCGCCACGGGTGTTCTGGATTTCTTGCGCAGGTCAGGCGCGGTCCCCAGCTCGGACGCGGCCTGGCGGAAGGTGCTGTCTGGCGCCCGCCGCGGGGGCGGCGTCAGGATGCGGGTGCGGCCGGCACCGCCGGCGCTACCGCGCCCGGCCTCTACTGGCGCCGCCGCGGCCGGCGCCGGGGTGCCTGCGCCCAACCCGCCGCCCGCCAGCAGGGGCGGCACCGCCTCGGGCGGCATCACCATCGTGCGTCGCGACACCGGCGTCGCCGCGGCCACTTCGGTGATCACCGGGTCGCGGAATCTGTCGGCCAGCCCGAAGCGCGTCTTCTCCCCGGCCAGCGGAAGCAGGGCCTGCCCCACCAGGCGCAGCGACGGGAACCGATCGCGCGGCTGCGCCGCCAGGCAACGCACCAGCACCTCGTCCATCGTCGACAGCAGATCGGGCCGCATCACACGCGGCGGCACGATGGTTCCGCTGGCGATGTGGTGCAGGATCTCGAGCGCGCTCTCGCCCGGGTGCGCGCGTCCCCCGGTCACCATCTCGTAAAGGATCAGCCCGATCGCGTACTGATCGCTCTTGGCGTCGACCCCGCGCGCCCCGCGCGCCTGCTCGGGCGACATATAAGCCACCGTGCCCAGAACCGCCTGGGTCCCGGTCAGCACGGCGCTCTCCAGGTCACCCACCAGCTTGGACACGCCGAAGTCCAGCACCTTGGGGATCGCCTCGCCCCACGGGCCACGTGACAGAAAGATGTTCTGCGGTTTGAGGTCGCGGTGGATGACACCCTGGTCGTGCCCCGCCGCCACCGCCGAGATCACCGGCAGCATGATGTCGACGGACTCGACGACGGACAGCACGGAACGGCGTCCGAGCAACGCGTCCAGGGTTTCGCCCTCGAGGTACTCCATCACCAGAAAAGGCGTCTCTCCCACGGTGCCAACGTCATGGACGGCGACGACGTTGGGGTGGTTGATGCGCGATGCCGCCTCCCCCTCGCGCAGGAAGCGCGCCCGCGCGTCGGCCTGCGCCGCCAGCGCCGGCAGCAGCGTCTTGATGGCGACGCGCTTCTTCAGGACGGGATGGATCGCCTCGTAGACGGCGCCCATTCCCCCCTCTCCCAGCAGACGCACGATACGGTAGCGACCGAACAGCTCGTCTTCTGGCAACCGGTCGTCAGACCCCATTTGACCCCATGGAAGCTCTCGGAGCAGACCGTACAACCACGCGCCAGGGCGGGTCAATGAGCTGGATTGCGCGCCCAACAGCAGCGTCTTCCGGTCCCAGGACGACCCGCCCGATCCGCCGCGCGCGCATCGTCGAGGTGGTCGACAGCGTCGCGTATTGACGTCAGCGCGCGGGGGCGGCGGGGGCGACGCCGCAGCTGCAGTCCAGGCAGCCGTGGTCGGCGCAGGTGCCGCAGGCGCGCGCGACCTGGCGGCGCAGCGCTTCGCGCGCCCGGAAGATCCTGACGCCGGCGTTGCTGGCCGAGATGCCGGCGGCGTCGGCGTAGTCCTTGACCGGCACGCGGTCGATCTCGATCCGTTGCAACGCCTCGGCGTACTCGGGCTTGAGCGTGCCCGCCAGCCTGGTGACGCAGGCGCAGGCTACGCCGGCCAGCTCCTCGCCGCCGTCGCCGCTGGCCTCCAGCTCGGCCGCGAACTCCTGCAGGCGGCGATTGGCCACCGATTGCCGTCGCTGGTGGTCGACCACCGCGTTGCGCAGGACCCGGTAAAACCAGCCCACCACCGAGTCGCGGATCTCGTCGCCCCGGTCCAGGCTGCGCACCAGGGCG
This sequence comes from Polyangia bacterium, assembly GCA_035696125.1. GTDB lineage: Bacteria > Myxococcota_A > Polyangia > Fen-1088 > Fen-1088 > DASRQZ01. The sequence continues at coordinate 3,536 of DASRQZ010000194.1, read as the reverse complement.
TCCTGCACGATCTCCTCGGCGATGGCGCGGTTGCCCACCCGGCGCTCGACGTAGCGCAGGAACTCGCGGTGGCTCGCGACCAGCTGGTCGACGACCGAGGGGGCGAGCGGAGCCGGGGGTTCGTCCATGTTCGCCTGTTTGCACACTCATACTGCTCGGCGGCGGCTCGGGCCAGCGTTCCCCGTACAATCCACGGCGGAAAGAACTGTAATGAAAGCGCCGCGCCCTCGTCTTCCTGGTTGAAGGCTCGCAATCGGGCGAGCCCCAAAAAAAGGAGAGAGACGCCATGGAAGAGTCGAACAAGGAATCCTGCCTGTGCGAGAAGGCCTCATGTGGCTGCAACGGCGCCAAAGACGAGCGCTGCGCCTGCGGCGATTCGTGCGCCTGCGACCCGAGCTGCCGCTGCGAGGGCAGGTGCGCCTGCTCGGAGGCGAGGTGGCGGCGCGGGGGTTTACGGGCTGGTCAGCGTGAGCGCCCAGCTGCGTAGGCAGTCCATCTCGCTGGTGGTCAGCGGATTGCCCCCGAGGGGCATGCGCACGCCGCATCCGGGGTTGGCCGTCACCTTGTCGATCAGCAAGCCGGTCGCCGGGTTGCTATTGGGGTTGAGGTAAACCTTGCCCATCCCGGCGCACATGGACTTCGAGACACCGGCGGTAGCGCTCGGGCTCTGGCCTAGCAGACGATCGGGCAGGCCGGTCGCCGTGAGATTCAAACCAGCGGCGAACCCCGTGCTGTCGTGGCAACCGCTCACGTTGCAGCCCTTGGCGGTGAACATCGCCTCCACCCCGGCGAGATCGCAGGTCGTCGTCGGCGGGGGGGTGTCGCTGCTCGACCCGCAGCCGATCGCGGCCAACGACGCTGACACCAGCGCGGCGACAATGGCGGTGGTGGCGAAACGACGGGTGAAGGCCACCAGGCGCGGCGTGGAAGATCCGATGCGGAGCGCGAAAGTTGATCCGATGGTGCGAAACATGAGTCCTCCCGAAAAAATGCTGGCCAGGAAAGGTCGCGGTCCGAAACGAAATTCTGCGGGAAGTTCCGAAAAATCCCGTCGGTGACGCGCTTGAGTGCTTCGGCGCGGAATGTAGAACGAGCAAAGTGTTTGCGCCAGCCCCGCGAGAGCAGATCAGAGGCACTTGCGCACGCCGCCGTCGTTCGATGCTGCCTGACGCGGCGATCATGGTCAACGCCGCGATCCGCCTTGATGGCGATCACTGTCGCGCAGGTCGAGCGAGCGTGGACTTTCCACCAGGCAGCGCAATCGCGGTGCCAACCCGTCCAGATCCTCACACCACGCGGTTCAAGCGTCCGCCGTCGAGAAATGACGCGAAGTTTTCCGCGACCGCCTGGTCCAGCCGGCGCCGCGATTCGACGCTGCCCCAGCCGATGTGCGGCGTCACCACCAGGCGTGGCGCCCAGGTCGCGCGTGGGTTGAGCAAGGGGTGATCCGCGGGCGGCGGCTCGACGCCCAGCACGTCCAGCCCCGCGCCGCCGAGCCGGCCGGCGGCCAGGGCTGCCTGCAGCGCCGGTTCGTCGACCAGCGCGCCGCGGCCGGTGTTGATCAGGATCGCCCCCGGCGCAAGCGCGCTCAGGAACGCCGGGCCGACCAGGCCGCGCGTGGTCTCGGTCAGCGGGCAGTGCAGGCTGACCACGTCGGCGCGCGGCAGCGCGTCGGCCAGCGGCGTGCGCCCCGGCGTCGCCGACCCGGGCACCGCCGCGCGCACCACGGTCATGCCGAACGCCGCGCCGATGCGCGCCACGGCGCCGCCGATGTGTCCGGTGCCGATCAGCACCAGGGTCTTTCCGGCCAGCTCGCGCAGCGGCTTGCGGAAGAATGAGAAGTCCGGCTGGCGCGCCCAGGCTCCGGCTTTCACGTCGGCGTCGTGCCCGGCGACGTCGTAGTAAAAGTGCAGGATCACGCCGAACACCAGGCCGGCCACCGACTCGGCCGCGTAGGCAGGCACGTTGGTGACCGCGATGCCGCGGGCGCGCGCCGCCGGCAGGTCGACGACGTTGGTGCCAGTCGCGAGCACGCCGATGTAGCGCAGCTCGGGCAGGTCCGCGATCAGCGCGCCGTCGATCGCGACCTTGTTGGTCAGCAGCGCCTGCGCGCCCTGGCAGCGCGGCAACCGTTCCTCGGATGACGTGCGCGGGTAGACCGTCAGATCGGCGCGCGCGCGCAGCCCGCGCCAGAACTCCTGGCTGTCGCCCTGGTCGGCTGTGAACCCGTCGAGGACCACGGCGCGCGGTCGGGTCATGCTTCGGGCGCGCCGGACGACTTCAGCGCCTCGGCCTGGAAATGAGAGCGCAGGCTCTCGATCACCTCGGTGAGGTCGCCGTCCAGCAGGCCGGGCAAGTTGTGCTTGGTCAGCCCGATGCGGTGGTCGGTGAGGCGGTCCTGCGGGAAGTTGTAGGTGCGGATCTTCTCCGAGCGATCGCCCGACCCTATCTGGCTGCGGCGGTGATCGCGCTCGGCGGTCTGGCGCTTTTCTTCCTCGATGTCGTAGAGCTTGGCGCGCAGCAGCTTCATCGCCATTGCCTTGTTCTTGTGCTGCGACTTCTCTTGCTGGCAGTGCACGATGAGCCCGCTCGGGATGTGGTGGACGCGCACCGCCGAGTCGGTGGTGTTGACCGACTGGCCGCCGGGGCCGCCGGAGCGCATGACGTCGATCTTCAGATCCTTGGGGTCGATCTCGATCTCGACCTCCTCGACCTCCGGCATGATGGCCACCGTCGCGGTCGAGGTGTGGATGCGCCCCTGCGCCTCGGTGGCCGGCACGCGCTGCACCCGGTGCACGCCCGATTCGTACTTGAGCTGCGCGTAGGCGCCCTTGCCCTGGATGCCGGCCACCACCTCACGGATGCCGCCCGCCGACCCGCTGGACATCGACAGGATGTCGACCACCCACTTGCGGCGCTCGGCGAAGCGCGTGTACATGCGGAACAGATCGGACGCGAACAGGGCGGCCTCCTCGCCGCCCGTGCCGGCGCGGATCTCGAGCAGGATGTTCTTGTCGTCGTTGGGGTCGCGCGGCATCAGCAGCACGGTCATGCGCTGCTCCAGCCGCTCCTGCTCGGCCAGCAGCTGCGCCTCTTCCTGGTGCGCCATGTCGCGCATCTCCGGGTCCTTTTGCAGCTCGCGCGCCTCGGCGACCCGCTTGACGATCTCGCGGTGCTCGCGCAGCGCCTCGATCAGCTCGCGCAGGTCGGAGTGCTCCTTGCCGAGCTTCTGCATCGACCCCCGGTTGGCCAGCACCACGGGGTCGGACAGCTTGCTCGATAGCTCTTCGTAGCGAAGCTCGACCTCGGCGAGCTTTTTCAGGAGGAGGTCGTCGAGCATGGCAGCGGCTTTGCGGGCACCGGCTGCCCGGCGCGCTTACGAGGCGGCCGGGGGCGTGGTCTTGCCGTACTTCTTCTGGAAGCGCTCGATGCGGCCGGCGGCGTCGACGAACTTCTGCTTGCCGGTGTAGAACGGGTGGCAGTTCGAGCAGATCTCGACCATGAAGGTGCCGCGCGTCGAGTAGGTCTCGGTCTTG
>DASRQZ010000193.1:0-19301 GCA_035696125.1 Polyangia bacterium | reverse complement strand
CAGAGGTCTGAGGCCCGAGGCCAGAGGTCCTCGACCGGGGTTGTCCTGCAGAGGTCTGAGGCCCGAGGCCAGAGGTCCTCGACCGGGGTTGTCCTGCAGAGGTCTGAGGCCCGAGGCCAGAGGCCCGAGGCCGGTGATGACGGCTCATTCAAACCGAGCGGTGTTCCAGGAGCTCGTCCGACGGGACCGGGGCCGTCGGAGCCCCGCCTCCGACGGGGAATCGGGGCGCCCGCCGGAAGGCCCGCAACCCGCCGAGGGTTCCCGGTCGACTCCCGTACGTGCTCGATTTCTGACCGCTTTACACCTGAGGTGTTAACGGTAAGACTGGAAGCTGCACGTGGTCACCAAAAAGGACAAGACTCTGGCCGCCGCCCAGAAGTTTCTGGAGCGCGGGCAGCTCGACAAGGCGCTGGCCGAGTTCGCCAAGGTGGTCCAGGAAGATCCGAAGGATACGCGCACCTGGCTCAAGATGGCGGAACTGCATGCCAAGCGTGGCGCAGCCGATCAGGCGACCGAGATCTACCTCAAGACCGGCGAGCTTTACACCGAGCAGGGCTTTTTCCAGAAAGCGGTCGCGGTTTACAAGAACGTTCTCAAGCTGTCACCGAGCTACGTTCAGGGTCATGCCAAGCTGGCGGAAGTCTTCAAGCGCCTGGGCCTGATCTCGGATGCCGTCCAGCAATACGAGCTGGCAGCCTTCGCCTACCAGAAGACCGGCCGCCCGGCCGAGGCGCTGGGTTCCCTGCGCGCCATCGTCGAGCTGACGCCCGACAACGTCGTGTCGCGCATCAAGCTGGCCGAGTCGGCGTCCCAGTCCGGCGCCACCGAGGAGGCGATCCAGGAGTTCGCGCGCGCCGCCGACCAGCTGAAGCTGCAGGGCCGCCACGAGGAGTACACCCGCGTCGCCGAGCGCCTACTTTTCCACCAGCCCGACAATCTGGGGGTGGCGCGCGAGCTGGCCGAGGCCTACATCGACAAGAACAACGCCCGGCTGGCGCTGGCCAAGTTACAGGTTTGTCTCAAAGCCGAGCCGCGCGCGCCCGAGAACGTGTCGTTGCTGGCGCGCGCGTTCGAGCAGCTCGACGTGCCCAAGGCGGTCTCGGTGCTCAAGGAGCTGATCGAGATCCACCAGCAGCTGGGGCATACCGCCGAGCGCGATGTCACCATCCGGCGCGCGCTGGGGCTGGATCCCAAGGATCCCGACCTGCTGGACGCCGCGCGCCGCTACGGGATCAACGTCGGCGTCGGGTTGACGCCGCCGCCGATCCCGGGCGGTTCGTCGATGCGCCCGCCCATTCCAGTGGGCAGCGGCGTTGGCCGACTCACGCCGCCCCGGCCGCCGCCCTCGCCGTCGCCGGCCGCGAGCGGCTTCGATCTGGCGCCGAGCTCGGGCGTGCGCACCCCGCCGCCCAGCGTGAATGACCTCGCGCGCATCATCGCCGAGTCCGACGTATTCGTGAAATACGGCCTGCTCGACCGCGCCGCCGATCACCTGCGGCGCGCCTTCGACATCCAGGCCGACTATCTGCCGGCGCGCGAAAAGCTGGCCGCCGTCCTGGCCCAGCTCGGGCGCCGCAACGAGGCGGCCGCCGAGCTCGAGTACATGGCCGAGCGCCTGGCCGACGTCGATCGATCGCAGGCGTTCAAGCTGGCGGAGCGCGCGCGCGCGCTGGATCCGACCGCGACGCGCGCGCTCGAGGCGCTGGAGGGCGGCCAGTCGCGCCTGAAGCCGGGCGGCCGTTCGCCCGGCTTCGGCCCGCACACCGCGATCACGGCCGCCGCCGTTCCGGCGGTTCCGCCCCGCCGCCCGCCGCCGCAGCGGTCGGGCGCCGTCGCCAGCGTCGAGGCGGGTGGTGGCCTCGAGCTGGACTTCGGCGACGACATCGCGCCGCCGGCCACCGGCGATCAGTCGGCGGAGGGGTTCGACTCGTCGGACGAGGTGGAAGAGCTCGACCTGGACGTCGACGGCGAAGAGTCTTCCGACGGCGACACCACCGGCCTCGACCTGGTGGCGCCGGGCGACCGAGCGGCTCTCGGCGCCGACAGCGGGTCGCTGTCGCTCGAGGACGGGGCGTCGCAGGTCAGCGAAGAGGTAGCAGCCGAGCTGGAACAGGCCGACTTCTTCTTGAACCAGTCGATGCCCGACGAGGCGCTGGCCATTCTCCAGGATCTCCAGTCGCGCCACCCCGGGAACGAGGCGATCGCTCGCAAGATGGTCGAGGTCGAACGCGCCATCGCGCCGCCGCCTCCTCCGATCGACGATTCGGCCTTCGGCATCTCGCTGCGCGGCGACGACGACGACGCCAGCAACGGGCCGCTGCGGTCGCTCGACCCCGAGCCGCAGTCAGTCGACCTCGAACCACGGCGGTCGCCCGGCCCCTCCCAACCGCTGCGCTCGCTCGACCCCGAGGCGCACGCGCCCTCGCCGGTCGCGGTGGTGGCCGGGGGTGAGAAGGCCGACCTGTCGACGCATGGTGATCTGGGCATCGCCTACAAGGAGATGGGACTGCTCGACGCGGCGATCGGCGAGTTCAAGCTGCTGACCCAGGACCCCGCGCGCGAGGTGTTCGCCCTGACGATGATCGGCGAGTGCTGCGAGGCCAAGGGCTCGCTGACCGACGCCATCATTCGGTACAAGGAAGCGCTGAACTGCCCGCAGATCACCGTCGAAGAGATGATCCAGCTCTACTACTGTCTCGGCTCGACCTTCGAGCGGCTGAGCGACCGCAGCGAGGCGCTGTATTTTTACGAGAAGGTGGCCAAGAAGGATCCCAAGTTCCGCGACGTGGTCGACAAGCTAGCCAGCCTGCGGCCGCGCAGCGTGCACCCGTGACGCGCGCGCGTCCAGGATGGTCCCCGGTGTCATGAACCGCGGGCAAGCGGCGGCGGCGTACTTCCGGGCGCTGCAGGATCAGATCGTGGCGGCGCTCGAGGACGCCGATGGGCGCCCGTTCCGTGAGGACAGCTGGCAGCGGCCGGGCGGCGGCGGCGGGCGTTCGCGCGTGCTGGCCGACGGCGCGCTGTTCGAGAAGGCGGGCGTGAACTTCTCCGACGTGCACGGCGAGCTGCGCTCCGACATGGCGGCGGCGCTGCCCGGCGACGGCGCGCACTTCCGCGCCACCGGCGTGTCGCTGGTACTGCATCCGCGCAGCCCGCGCATCCCCACCGTGCACGCCAACGTGCGCCACATCGAGCGCGGGGCGGCGTCCTGGTTCGGCGGCGGCACCGACCTCACGCCCTATTACGTTGTGCCGGCCGACGCGACCCACTTTCACCAGACCCTGCGCGCCGCCTGCGCGCCGTTCAGCGCCCGCTTCTATCCGCGCTTCAAGCGCTGGTGCGACGAGTACTTCTACCTGCCCCACCGCGGGGAGCCGCGCGGGGTCGGCGGGATCTTCTTCGACTACCTGGGCGCGGGTGGCGAGGCGACGGCGCGCCACCCGCGCGACGCCTCGGCGCCGGGCGATATCGACCTTGCGCCCGACCCGGTCGAATCCGACGGCGAGCGGCTGTTCGCCTTCGTGCAGGCCCTGGGCGCGGCCATCATGCCGGCCTACCTCCCGATCGTCGCGCGTCGCCGCGACGAAGCCTGGGGCGAGCGCGAGCGCCGCTGGCAACTGGTGCGCCGGGGCCGCTACGTCGAGTTCAATCTGTTGTACGACCGAGGCACGATCTTCGGGCTCAAGACCGACGGGCGCATCGAATCGATCCTGATGTCGCTGCCGCCCGAGGTGCGCTGGGAGTACGCCGCTGTGCCCGAGCCGGGCAGCGCCGAGGCCGAATCCCTGGCGGCGATCTGCTCGCGCGCCGACTGGGCCGCCGCGCCGGGCTGACCGCTTCGCCGCTTCGCCACTTCCCGCGGTCGCCGCGGAGCTGACCCGTGGGCGCCGGGTGTTCGGGAACGCAGAGTTTGCCCACTCGGGCTTTCAAGTTTCGCCGCATGCCGTCGATAAGGCGTCAGAAGCCTGTCGCAGTACGGAGTTACCCCGAGCGCCAAGAGGACCCTGACGTCATGAAACGACTCACCCGACTCGCAGCGTGTGCCGCTGCCCTGGCCGTCGTCCTGCTTGCGGCCGGAAAGGGCCGCGCGCAGGAACTGTCGGTCGGGGCCTACGGCAATGTCAACTACCAGGTCACCCGGACGGTGCTCAAGGACGGCAGCAACACCACGGTGAACAACAACGGGTTCTCGATCCCCACCCTGGATATCTTCTTGCGGGGCAGCGCCGGGAACTGGTCATTTCTGTCCGAGGTCCTGTTCGACATCGACGAGGGCAACGAGATCGTCGTCGACCTCGATCGCATGCAGCTCAGCTACGAGTTCGGCGACTGGCTCAAAGTGACCGGCGGCCGGTTCCACACCTCGCTCGGCTACTACAACACCGCGTATCCGCAGGGCGGCGCCGTTTACCTGCTGCCCATCGACCGGCCCGAGGTGGTCGACCAGCACGACAACGCGTCGATCGTTCCGACTTCGACGGTGGGCATCAACTTGCACGGGCGGCTGCCGTACCTGCAGCAGCGCCTGAGCTACGACGTCGATCTGAGCAACGGCCGCGGCATCGCGTCCGACGATCTCGCCAATGGCGGCGACCACAACAACTCCAAGATGCTCAACCTGCGCCTGCGCTACGAGCTCGAAGGCCTGATCATCGGCGGCAACGCCATGGTCGACTGGATCCCCCCGCGGCTCGGCCAGGAGGATCCGGCGCTGGACCAGCCCGATACCTTGCGCGAGCAGATCTTCGGTCTCCACATCGCCTACGTCGAGCACCCCTGGCACGTCATCGGCGAGGGCTACCTCATCCAGCACATCGGCCCCACCCAGACCCAGCACACGATCGCCGGCCTGGCGGAGTTCGGCTACACGCTGGGTATCACCACGCCCTACGCGCGCTACTCGTTCGCGCGCTTCCCCGCCGAGGGAGACGTTTTCTGGGCGCCGACCCACCAGCAGGACCGCGGCAACTACGACGCTTTGAGCGCCGGCGTCAAGTTCGTCCCCAACGAGAACTTCGCCATCAAGATCGAGCTCGAGATGAACCGTGCCGAGAGAGACACCGAGTACCGCGCGGCGACGCAGGTGGCCTTTGGCTTCTGAGCCGGGAGCAAAGAACACGATGAACAAGCTTCGTCGCTCGCCATACGATCATGTCAGGAGGCCGATTGTGAGCCAGCGCGGATTCAGACTCGGTATCATCTTGACCTCTTCGCTGCTGTTCGCCGCCGGCAACGCACGCGCGGGCGACTTCGTGTTCATCAAGAGCGCCCAGAACGACACTGCCCAGGCCAGCAAGGAAGAGCTGAAAGAGGTCTTCACCGGCAAGAAGGTCAGCTGGAAGAACGGGCAGAAGATCGAGATCGGGATCGGGCCCAACGGCAGCGCCGAGCTCAAGTGGCTGGCGCAGGAGCTGATCGGCGCCAGCGAGGACATCCTGTTGGCCAAGATCAAGCAAGAGGTGTTCAAGGGCGACATGAAGAAGCCCAGCCCGGTCGCCTCGGCCGCCGATTGCTTCGCGCTGGTGAAGAAGAGCGCGGGCGGAATCTGCCTGGTCGACGACGCCAGCGCCAAGAGCCTGCCCGACGGCGCGGCGGTCCTCAAGTACGTCAAATGAAGTGAAGTAAGGTAAGAATGAAGCTGCGCGCCAAGCTACTCATCGGTGGTCTCCTTCCGCTCATGGTCGGCTTCGTTGTCGAGGGGGTCTACGCCGACATCTCGGAGTCGCGATCCCTGTACCGGGGGATCGAGGCCAAGGCTGTCTCGGTCGGCGCGCTCATGGTCAACGTGCTGGCCGCCGACGTCGCGCTCAAGGACAGCAAGGCGGCCTACGACGCGCTGGCCTACCTGGAGCACGACAGTGACTTCTCCTTCGCCGCTGTCCTCGACGACAAGGGCGCGACGCTGGCCCAGCGTGGGAACCTGGACAGCCTGCGCCAGAACCAGAACCTCCTGCAGGTGCGCGAGGACGAGCAGCTCAAGATGCAGGATGGCCTCTTGATCGGCTCTTTCCCTGTTCGCGACCACGCCCGCCTGATCGGCGGCCTCGCGCTCGGTTTCAGCCTGGGTCACATCAGCAGCGAGGTCAGCTCGGCGCGCTGGCGCCTGTTGCTGATCGCGCTGCTGTTTGGCGCGCTCGGCGCGACCATCACCACCCTGGCGGCCACGCGCACCGTGCAGAACGTGGAGCTGGTGCTGGACCACGTGGAACGCCTGGGCCGCGGTGAGCTGGAGTCGCGCTGCGAGCTGGCTTCGCCCGACGAGATCGGACTGCTGGCCGCCGCCACCAACAAAACCGCCGAGGACCTCAAGACCGCACGCGACGCCGACCGCGCGCGCGGCGAGGAGCAGTCCGCCGCCGGCGCCACCCTTCACCAGAAGGTCAACGTGCTGCTCGACGTCGTGCGGCGCGTCGGCGAGGGCGACCTGACCCAGGAGGTGACGGTCTCCGGCAGCGACGTCGCCGGTCAGCTGGGAGAGAGCGTGCAGCGACTGATCCAGGACCTGGGTCAGAACATGCTCGACATCACCCGCAACGCGCAGGCGCTGTCGGCGTCGTCCGACGAGCTCAACGGCACCTCGCAGCAGATGGCCGCGATCTCCGAGGAGACCTCGGTGCAGGCCGGCACGGTCTCGATCGCGGCCGAGCAGATCACCAAGAACGTGCAGAGGGTCGCGGGCAGCACCGATGAGATGGGCGCCTCCATCCGCGACATCTCCAAGAACGCCCAGGACGCGGCCAAGGTCACCAGCGCCGCCGTCAAGGTGGCCGAGGAGACCAACCGTACGATCACGCGACTCGGCGACAGCTCGGCGGAGATCGGCAAGGTGATCAAGGTCATCACCTCGATCGCCGAGCAGACCAACCTGCTGGCCCTCAACGCCACCATCGAAGCGGCACGCGCCGGCGAGGCCGGCAAGGGCTTTGCGGTCGTCGCCAACGAGGTCAAGGAGCTGGCCAAGGAGACCGCCAAGGCGACCGAGGACATCGGCCAGAAGATCGACGCCATCCAGGCCGACACCGCGGCCGCGGTGCGCGCCATCGAGGAGGTGGGTCGCATCATCGCCCAGGTCAACGACATCGCGACCGTGATCGCCAGCGCCGTCGAGGAGCAGACCACGACCACCAACGAGATCTCGCGCAACGTCCTGGAGGCGGTGCAGGGGACGGCCAACATCGCGCAGAACATCGCCGGCGTCGCCGACGCGGCTCGCGAGTCGGCGTCGGGCGCGACCCGCAGCCAGCAGGCCGCCGCCGCCCTCAGCCAGATGGCGGCCGAGCTGCAGACCCTGGTGAGCCGCTTCGCCCTCAAAGACACGGCGGTGCGCGGCGGACGTGCCGGACAACGCCCCAGCGCCGGCGGCGTCCGCGCGTCGACGCGCTTCGCGTAGGAACTGGGCCAGGGGAGGGCGCCTCGCGCCCACCCTGCTCACGGCAGGGAATTGATGTCCTTCACGGTCACGTAAGGCCGGAAGCCGCGCCCGGCTGATTCGGCGGTCGCCCAGCGGGCGAGAGCGACGTCACCCACCGAGGCGTACTCGATGGTGAAGACCGGACGCCGCGCGCTGGCCTGGGCACGGTCGATCTGGGCCAGCTTCCATGACCTCTCGGTCTCGGTCGTCGGGCGATAGTCATGTCGGTCAAAGTCGTAGGTCGAGAACAGGCCCTCGACGACGTAACCGTCGACCACCGGCGCCGCGTCCTGCAGCGCCTCGGTGCCGTTGGCCAGCAGGACAATTCCAGGGTGACGTTCGCGCACGCGGGCCAGGAAGGAGCGCAGCGCCTGGCGGGCGCCGGCGAAGCGCGTCGGGTCCTTGGTCTCGAGGTAGGGGGCGGTGTCGATGGTGTCCAGCATCAAGCCCTGGAAGCCACGTGCGAGCAGGCGTGGGATCTCCTGGTCCAGCAGGATGCGCTGCCAGGCGGCGTCGCGGAGATCGACGCGGTAATTGTCGGGCCAATGGGGGTTGGCCTCGATCAGGAACGGCTGGGCTTCCACGGCCGGCCAGTAGGAACGGTGGCGGTCGGCCTCGCCCACGCTCAGGTAAGCCAGGCGCAGCGTCCCCTGTGCCAGTTCCTGGACAGGGATCCTCGGGTCGTCGCTGAGGATCACCATCTCGGCGTCGCGGGTTCGCTGTCGCCAATCCAGCGCGTCGATGGCGTTGGAATGGCCGATGAGGATCCACCAGCGCGTCACCTGCGACAGGTCGTGGGCCGGGGGGGCGCTGGGACGTTGAGGGGTCATCGCGCAGGCGAAGCAGCCAGTGGCGGCCAGGCTGGCGCAGGCGAGGGCGACGGCCGTCCGGGCCGCGGCTGCCGCCTGCGCACGCCAGCTGTGTGCCGCCGGGCACGGCTTCACTTGTCAGTCTTGTCGGTCTTCTCACCCTTGGCGCTCTTGCTCCTGGGCTTCTCTTCGCTGGGCGGGGTGGCTTCCCAGCCGAGCGCGGTCATGACGTCGTTGGCCGACTCGTAGGTCTTTTCGGGCAAGGTCTCCTCGAACCACTTCTTGTCGTCAGCCTTGATGCCCTTGACGTGAGAGACCACCTCGGTCTTGCTGGCCGGGTACTTCACGCGGGTGATCTCGGCGCGCAGCTTGTTGTGCTCCTTCAGCTTGGCCGCGTCTTCCTTGGACGACTTGCTTTCATCCGCGCTGGTCTCCTTGGCGTTGGCGACCGACACCTTTGACAGCGCCGGAACCGCAAACCCGATGGCGAGGGCCAGTGTCATCCATCCCAGTGATGTTTTCTTCATCGCGATCCTCCTCTCATGATCTGCCCGTTCGACAAGAGCTCCCGGATCGGGCTCCCCGGGAGCGAGTGGCTGGAACGTAAGGTTGAGGTCGAGTGTGTCAATGGCCGCCCGCGGTGCCCCTGCGCCAGAGCTGACCCGGGGGGCGCGCGCGTCGCCGTAACGACGGCCGGATCGCCGTTACGCAAGCGTGACGGTGAGATTCGAGGGCGACGCCGAGAACACGGCTACCACAGGCGAATCTCCCCGAGCTAACCTGAGGCACGTCGGTTGCACACAGGCAGGGCAAATGTTTCCCATTGCCCTGGTTCGTTACTTATTTCATTCAGCTCGTCCGGCGGCAGGCGCTCTCAGGTTATTGATGACGGCAGGCGCCATGCTGGTGACCTTGCCGCCGCCGGCCCGGGCGCAGACCGCCGATCAGCCCGCGACCGCCGGCGATGCCGACCACGACCACGACGCCGACCACGGAGACGGCGACGAGCACGGCCCGGCGGCGCGCCCGCTGACCGAGGAAGAACGAGCCGCGGTTGACGAGATGCGCAGCGCGGCCAACGCCAAGCTGCTGCACGGCGAGTTCGACCGCGCGCGGCGTGAGTTCGAGAAGATCTTGAAGGTGGCCCCCGGGGACGCCGCCGCCCAGCGCGAGGCCGCGCGCGCCGCACAGGCGGCCGGTGAGTTCGAGTACGCCGCCGAGGCGCTGGAGCGCGCGCATCACTTCGAGAGGCACCGGCGTGACCCCGAGCTGCACTACCTGCGCGGCGAAGCCTTGTTCGTGCTCAACCGCAACGACGAGGCGGCGCGCGAACACCGCATCGCCGAGCTGGAGATCGGACCCTACCCGACCGATCGGATGGAGAAGCTGTGGCTGGCCCGGGTCCATGCGCGCCGCGGGCGCCTGGACGCCGCCGACCGGATCTACGACTCGATGTGGCCGCCCGCGCCGCGCTTCGACAGTGAAGTCGCGCTCAACCAGGCCGACGCGCATCTGATGAACAAGGACTGGGCGGGCGGCGCCAAGGTCCTGAGGCGCTACCTGGAGCGCGACCCGAAGAGCACCCGTGGTCGCGAGATGCTGGCCTGGGCCCTGGAGACCACCGGCGACCTCGACGGCGAGCTGGCGGTGCGCGCCAGCCTGGCCGGCGACGTGCCCACGCCGGCCAACCGCAACGACTACGGCCGCGCGCTCGAGCGGGCCTCCGAGTTCGCCGGAGCCCGCGACCAGTACGAAGGCGCGCTGCAGGCCGGCGCCGATCCCGCGGGCACCGTCGCGACATCGGCCCTGCGCATGCGGCTGCGCACCACGCCAGAGGTCGCGGGCGGCTTCGTCGGTCGTTCCGATCCACAGGCGTCGGCGCTGCGCGCGCAGGTGGGCGGCGCGCTGCCCTTCGGCCAGCGCCACAGCCTGATGCTGCTCGCGTGGCGCGACGACTCGCGGGGTGGGTTCCCCTCCGCAACCGGGTCGGTGACCGGCATGTCGGCCGGCGCGCAGCTGGCGACGCGCTCCGGGACGTCGCTGGTGCTGGCCGGGGACGTGCGCTACGGCAGCGCGGAGGTGGCGAGCAACGGGGTGGTGTTGAGCGATCGGCAGATCTGGCGCGCCGGCGCCCAGGCCGAGGTCGACTCGACCCTGGGCAGCCATGCGCAGGTCAACCTGCACACCGACTACAACGAGCAGTGGGCCGAGTCGCCGGTCACCATCCAGGAGGGCGGGGTCAGCACCGGGCTCACCGGTCACCTGTACCTGTTCCCGCGATCGCGCCGGGTGCTGCTGGATGCGGGAACGCAGCTGCGCCGGCTGGGACTGGCCCCGCGCGACGAGGAACGCACGCCGACCGCGAACCAGGCCCTGTTCTTCGCCGGCGCCGACGCCGTGCTGTGGGCCAGCCCGACGCGCCTGCTGCGCGGCGAGGCGCTGGACGAGCGCCTGGTCCGGCGCACCTATCTCAACGACGCCGGGGTCCTGAGCTACCGGCACTATCAATTGTTCACCGACTCCGAGCCTGAGTTCGGTTCGCGCATCGCGCTGGCGCCGCGCGCGGCCATCGACAACCTGTCGATGGTGATACGCAAGGCGATGGCCGGCGGTCGGGTCGGCCTGGATCTACACGGAGGGGGCGGCTACGACTCGCAGCGGGAACGCGTGCTGTCACAGGCCGGCGCGGCGGTGCTGATTGCGCCCAGCTGGTCGAGTCGGCTCAGCCTCAGCTACGACATGGCGCGCGAGACCGCGACCGGGCTGTCGGGGACGCTCCACACAGGGTGGGTGAGCTACCATGTCGATCTCTGAGCCGGTCGACGGGATGCGAGCCGAGTCGGCGCGCGATCTGCGTCCCGAGCGGCTCACGGCGGTTCGCATGGCCACCCAGCCGGTCGCCGGCAAGACCATCGTGCTGGAGGCGCTCGCGGCGTCGGGCCTGGCGGTGGGGGCCGCGGCCTTGCTGGCGCCAGCGGACGTGGGGCTGACATCGATCTATCCTTATCCCGTCTGGCTGGCGGTCGCCCTGCTGGCCGCCCGCTACGGCGCGCGCGGTCTGGCCGCGAGCGCGCTGCTCGGATGGGGCGCCGCCACCGCGGCGGCGGCAGCCATGCACGTACCGCTGGACGCGGTGCTGGCGCGTTCTTCTTCCGGCGCCGACCTGGGCGCGCTGCTGGCGGTGGTGCTCATCGGCTGGGTCGCGTCGTTTCACGAGCGGCGCGCCGCCGACCTGGGCGCGTCGCTGGCGGCCCTGGAGCGGCGTTGTGCCGCCGAGAGCGAGGCGCTGGCGGCGCTGCGGTCCACGGCGGTCGTGCTGCGGGCGCGCGCTGACCGCCTCGAAACTTCGCTGACCTTCCTGCGCGATGTCGCCAGCCGCCTCGAGGGTGGCGACCCGGCGGCGGCGGCGCAGGCGGCCCTCGACCTGGCGCTGGCGCGCACCGGCGCGCGCGCTGGCTGGGTGATGAGCGTGGCTGGCGCCGGCGTGCTGGAGGCGGTTGCGTCCAGCGGCCCGTGGGCCAGCGCGCCCGACTTCGAGATCGACCGCACGATGGCCTCGGCGCTGCGCAACCGGCGGCCCACCCGCGCCGTCGACCTCGGGGAGATGTCAGCCCACGACAGCGATCTGGCGGCGCCCATCATCGATGAACAGACCACCCACCTGGTGGGCCTGATCCTGCTGCGCGGCGTGCCCCATGGCGGCGCCGGCAGCGCGGCCCTGCACGACCTGTCGCTGATCGCCGCCTGGTCGAGCCGGGCGCTGGCCGCGCGGCGTCCGGCGCCGGCAGGCGACAACGTCGAGCGACGGCTCGCCAGCGTCACGGTGATCCCTCCCGCCACCGTGGTTCCCTCCGTCACCGTGATTCCTCCCGGCGGCGGCGCCGGCGCCAGCAAAGACGACGACGACGACGATAACCCGCGGGTGACCCGCAGCATCGCCCGCATCAACCGTTGACTGTTCTTCACTCCGCGCGACGGCCTGAAATCATGACCCCACAGCCTCCCCTCTCTTCCACAGCGGCTCTCCCCGTTTCTCCCGCTGGCGGCGCGGGCTCCGCGACCGCCGCGGCTGCACCCTTTGGTGCGAATTTCGCCGACGGCGCGCTCGCGGCCGCCACGCTGCTCGACGCCGCCGGGTTGAGCTGGATCGGATCGCACGCCGGGTCCGGCCGCCTGCTCTGGGCCGCCGCCGCGCATCTGGTGGCGGTCGGCATCGCGGTTTACGCCGGCGGCGACGCGCGCAGCGAACGGCTGCTGTCGGGGGCGCTGACGCTGACCCTGCCGCTGGTCGGTGGGCCGATCGCGGCCTATCTCCTGAGCGTCACGGGACGCAACCACATCTCCCAGGTCGACCCGCGCGTCCGGCCGCCCGTGGCCGCCCTGACGCCGACCGAGCTCGGGCGCATGGCCGACGGACTGTCGTGCTACGAGGCGCTGCTGGCCTCCTCGTCCGAAGAGCGCAGCGCGATCCTGGCCACGCTGAGTCGCAACCCGGATCGAGAATCGGTGGCCCTTCTGCGCTGGGCGCTTTCCTCCTCGCACCCCGAGCTCGCGGTCGAGGCGGCGCTGGCGCTGGAGGACATCGGAGCCACCTTCGACACCGACCTGGCCGCGGCGCGCGCCCGGCTGGCGGCCGAGCCGTCCGCCGACACCGCGCTGGCGGTCGCCGGATCGATCACCGAGGCCGTCGAGGCTGGCATCGCCGACGCGCCGCTGGTTCCAGGGCTGGCGCAGGAGGCGCGCGCCGCCTACACCCGCGCCGCCGAGCTGGCCCCCACGCGCCTGGCCGCCATCGCCATCGGACGCGCGCGCCTGGAGCTGGCGGTGCTGCGCCCCGATACCGCGCTCGAGGTCATCGACGGCGCGCTGCCGGCCGCCGCCGGGGACGCGCGCGCGGAGCTGGCGGCCTTGCGCCAGGACGCCATGCTGGCATCGCACGGCATGCCCTGGGAAGGGCCGTCCTCGCTGGCGACCTATCGGCGCGCCCTGGGGCGCGGCAGCACGCGCCGTCACTCGCTGATTCAGCTGCTCGGCACCGAGGTGACGCGTGGCCGCGCCTGAGGTGGTGGCGGCGCTCGCCGGCGAGCCGCTGGTCGATCATCGGTCGCCCGCGCCGGCGGTCACGCCCGCGCCCGCGCCGGGAGTCGACGTCTGCCTGCTGGTCGAGGGGACCTACCCCTACGTTCCCGGTGGCGTGTCGTCGTGGGTGCACGACATCATCCTTGGTCACCCGGAGCGGCGCTTCTCGGTGGTGAACATCGGGTCACACCCCGGCGCCTACGGCGAGCCGCGCTTCCAGATGCCGAAGAACGTCATCGCCCTGCACCGGCTCTTCTGCCAGGACGGCCTGCCGGCCGCGCTCGATGGGCCGGCGCGCAACGAGCTGGCCGAGCAGATCCGCGGCGCCCGGGCGCGCGCCGACGCGCGCACCACCCCCTCGCGCATGCTGTCGGCGTTTCGCCGCATGCACCTGGATGAGGAAGTGAGCAGCGAGCTGATCGACGACCTCGGCAGCGCCGATCTGTCGATCTCCGAGTTGCTGCACGGCCGCGCCGCTTTCGAGCTGTTCTCGGAGATGGCGGAGCGGCTGGCTCCCGAGGCGCCCTTCCTGGATCTGTTCTGGCATTTCCGGGCCATGCACGTGCCAATGCTGCGCGTGCTGGCGACGGACCCCGCGCCCGCCGCCTGCTACCACGCCGTGTCCACCGGCTACGCCGGCCTGGTCGGCGCGGTCTGGAGCCGGCTTACCGGCCGCCCGCTGATGATCACCGAGCACGGGATCTACTCACGTGAGCGCGACATGGAGCTGGCACGCGCCGACTGGATCCAGGACCACCACCCGAGCTTGCCCGGGGACGGCGCCGGCACCACCTGGGCGCCGCGGGTCTCGCCGCTGCGTCGGGTCTGGTCGCGCTTCTTCCGCACGCTGTCGCGCATCGGGTACCTCCAGGCGCGCCGCCTGGTGACCCTGAGCGAGGTCAACCGGCGCAAGCAAATGGCCGATGGCGCGCCCGCGGACAAGATCGAGATCGTGCCCAACGGCGTCGTGCTGCGCGGCTCGCCCATCAGCGCCGACGGCGTCGACGGTGTGGTGACCGCCGGTCGCGGAGCCACCGGCTCGCCCGGGGATGGCCAGAGCTGGGACGAGGGCGTGATCCCCATCCGGCCGGCCAAGCTGCGCGTCGGGTTCGTGGGCCGTGTGGTGCCGATCAAGGACGTGGTCACCTTCATCAAAGCCTGCGACCTGGCCCTGCGCACCGTCGACATGGACGTGCGCATCATCGGTCCGGTCGAGGAGGATCCGGGCTACGTGGCGCGCTGCCAGTCGCTGGTCGATCGCCTGGGCCGCCACGACCAGATCCGGTTCCTCGGCCCCAAGAAGCCGGCGGAGATCTACGGCGACCTCGACGTCGTCGCGCTGACCAGCTTCAGCGAGGGGCAGCCGCTGGTCATGCTGGAGGCCTACGCCGCCGAGCTGCCGGTGATCGCCAGCGACGTCGGCGCCTGCCGCGAGATGATCGAGGGTCGTACCGAGGAGGACCGCGCGCTGGGGCCGAGCGGCATCGTCTGCCCGGTCGCCTCGCCCAAGCACACCGCCGCCGCGCTGATCGCCATGGCGCAGGACACGCGCGCGCGCCGGCGCATGGGGCGGGCCGGGCGCCGCCGGGTCACCGCTTTTTATCAACGGCGCACGATGCTGGCCAGCTACCGTGCCCTTTACGCTGCCCTGGTGACGTCATAGCCGGCATCGGCTGGAAGCTGCAGCGCATGATCGACCACGGGTCGCTGACCGGGGCGTTCGGGGCTTATCTGACCGGCGTGGCGGTCACGTCGGCGCCCTGGTTGCTGACCACCACCGTGCTGATGAGCCTGCGCGTGCTGGCCCGCAACAACGGCGCGCCCGACTTTCAGTCGGTCGAGCACCTGCTGACCGTGATCTACGCGTTGACCGTCGTGCTGTCGGCGCCGGTGCACGTCGTGGTCTCGCGCTACACCGCCGATCGGCTTTACGATCGGCGGGTGGATCTGATCGCGGCGCCGCTGCGGCGCGCGCTGGCGCTGACGATGTGCGGCTTCGCCGTCGTGGGCGCGGTCGCCATGGCGGTGATGGGCGCGCCCATGGCGCTGGCCGTCGCCGGCACGGTGGTGACCGTGATCGTGGGCGCGCAGTGGCTCGCGCTGTCGGTGGGCGGGGGCATGAGCAGCCCGATGACGGTGCTCTACGCGTTCGGCTTCGGCGCGCCCATCAGCCTGATCGCCCCCATGGCGGTCGAGCGCTTCTTTCATCTGGGCGCTGTCGGTTATCTGTACGGCTTCGGCGCCGGCCAGCTGGTGACCCTGGTCATCATGCTCCACGGCGTCGCGCGCGCCATCCCCGAGCACAGCGACGAGTCGGCGCGCCTGGCGCCGGCCTTCTCGGAGTACCGGCTGCTGTCGCTGTCGGCGCTGGCCTATTACCTGTCGATCTGGGTCGACAAGCTGGTGATCTACGCGGTGATGGGCCACGACGCGGCGGCGCTGTACGCCGCGGTGTCGGCGCTGGCCTGGTTCTCGGTGATTCCGGCCTTCGGGTGGATCTACGTGCAGATCGAGACGGTTTTCTACCGACGCTTCCGGGCGTTCTACGACGATCTCGAGGGCGGCGCGTCGCTGCGCCAGCTGCGATCGCGCGCCGACGCGGTCACCACCGAGACCGTGCGCATCCTGCGCGGCGCCGCCGTGGTGCAGGCGGCGGTGACCGCGGTCGCGCTGCTGGGCGCGCCTTACCTGATGCAGCTGGCCGGTCTGGCGCCCGTGGCGGTGTTGCCGTTCCGGCTGGCGGTGGTGGGCGCCGCCCTGCAGGTCATCACGTTGCTGGAGATCCTGGTGCTGTACTACTTCGACCTGCGGCGCGACGCGCTCTGGGTGTCGCTGGTGCTGTTTTTGGGGGAGGCCACCCTGACCTTCGCGTGCTGGGCGCTGGATTGGCCGCCCGCCTGCGGCTACGCGCTGGCGTGCGGGCTCACCTGCGCGTCGGGCGCGATCCTGGTGCGGAGGCGGCTGGGTACGCTGCTGGTCGACACCTTCCAGTCCCAGCCTTTCGCG
This sequence comes from Polyangia bacterium, assembly GCA_035696125.1. Taxonomy (GTDB): domain Bacteria; phylum Myxococcota_A; class Polyangia; order Fen-1088; family Fen-1088; genus DASRQZ01. Next base: position 2,996 of record DASRQZ010000193.1, on the reverse strand, counting down.
GGACGGCTCTGATCGGAGCGCGCCACCGCGCGGACGGGTTGTGTGGCAAAGTGCCGGCGATGCGATCTCGGTCACCGATGAATCTCGCGAGCGGGGCTCTCGTCGAAGCACGGGCGATGCGTCTTCGTTCGACGGTGATCCTGGGTTCCCTGGCCTTGCTGGCGGGGTCGACGGCCTCGTCCTGCGCGATGCTCAACAACTTGCAGCTGCCGCAGGGCGCGGCCGGCCTCACCATCACGCCGCCCAGCATCACCTTCTCGGGGGCCACGCTGGTTCAGTCGCCATCGGAGCGGCTGCTGGCCGCCTACTACTGTCCCGAGCTGGTGTCAGCGCCGTTCGGCAGCGCGGGCGTGTTGTGCCAGGGGTTCTTCGGCCGCCGCCCCAGCCCCGCGGAGATGAGCGTGGCTTTCGATCTGCGCTTTCACATCAGCAACCCCAACCAGATCCCGATCCCGCTGGCCAGCGTGCTCACCGCGGCCACGGTCTTTCCGGCGGCGACCAACCAGCAGCTCGGTGCGAGCTGCTTCCAGCTGTGCGCGCCCGGCAATGTGGGCGGCGGCTGCGGCGGCTCCGCGGCGGCCAGCGCATGCCAGGCCTCGTCGCGCGACGTGCGTTCGCTCAACGACTTTGCGGGCGCGGCAGCGGGTCTGCTGATCGCCGGCGGCATCGCCGCCGCGACCGGCCAGCCCTTCACCTTCGAGGCGCCGCGGGTTTCGGCGGCCGCCGAGCTCGACGTGGTGGTGCGCTTCTCGTTCGGGCCGGAACCATTGCTGGCGACGCTGCGCCAGCTGGCCCTGCAATCGGTCAACGAGCTCAAGGCGGGCCGATCGGTCTCCTTCCGCGTTCCCTACCGCATCGAAGGGACGGTCTGGTTCGACGCGGGGTCCTTCGGCCGCATCGCCGTCGGTTACGGTCCGCTCGACGGGGTGTGGGTGTTGCCGACCAATGGCCTGTGAAAGGCCCAAAAAGCCCACCCAAAAAGCCCACCCCCAAAGCCCACCCCAAAAGCCCAGAAGACAGATTGGACTGATTCCGCGCCGAGCGGTTTTCGTCGTCGCGCCAACCTTCGATTTCCGTCGCTGCGCGCGTTTGTTTCCGGCTGCCTGTTTCCGGCAGAATGATTGTTTGATTCGAAACGGTAAATTCGTCCGATCATCGTTGCCGCGCGCCGTGGAGCGAGCTAACAATGAACCGTTCTTAAATCTATTTAACCTGATTCAAGGAGGTGTGATGTGGGCGCGGCATTTGGTGGTGGCGATATCGGAATGGGCTGGGAAAAGGCGCGGCCGACATTCGGCAAGCTGTGGCACGGCAACATGGTCCCATGGACCGAGGAGCGCTCCGACGTGCTATTCGCCGGCGTCATGGGCAAGCTCGAGACGCGGCGGAAACGCCGACGGGTCGTGCGGCTGGCGATCGCCTGCGCGGGCCTGGCGGTGACGATGATGGTCGGTCTCGGCCTGCTCGGCCTGCGCGTGAATGGACCCTTTGCTCACCTGTGGAGCGTGGTCCCCGCGGGCTGATTCACGACGGCTCAGACGAGTCGAGCCATCGCGCGCGCTCACCGCGCGATGGCCATCCCACGGGCGGCGACGTCGGCGCCGCTGACCGTGCCGAGGTTGACGAACGCGCCGTCCTGCATGATCACGAAGGGGCGCTCGTCGAAGCGCAGGTGTCCTTGCCCGTCGTGCTCGATGATTTGCAGCTTGCCCATGCCGTAGCCCATCGGACCCCGGCTATAGTAGTGCGCCTGCAGGCGGTAGGGGAACGCCCGGCCAGCCGCGGGCCCGCGGATGGTGAAGCACTCGGGGCCGTAGCCGGTGGTGACGTCGGCGTACAGCTCCCCGCCCGAGGCCAGCCGCCGCGACCCGTAGTAGGCGTGGCCGCCCTTGCCATCGTGGATGTGGAAGTCGACGTCGTTGGCGTCGGTCTCCCAGTTCAGCACGAAGCGCACCGATGGCTCGCTCTCGGCGATGCCGTGGGCGCGCGCGAGGCGGCCCTGGATCTCGGCGGCGCGTGCCGGCTCGACGCGCATCCAGACCTGGGCCAGCAGGCCCAGGTCCTCGCGTAGGATGCGATCGACGCCGGCGAAGCGTCCGTCGGGATAGCGGCGCGTCGCGCCGGCGATCATGGCCTCGAAGGCCTCGCGCGCGCGGCCCTGCTTGGCCAGCGCGTAGGCCAGCAAGCGGTGTGAGGCCGGGTGATCGGGGCGCTGCTCGACCGCCTTGCGGTAGGTGTCGATGGCCAGCGCCAGCGCGGCGGCGCCGCGCACTCGTTCCAGCCGCTCGCCGGCGAAGCGACGCATGTCGGCGCGACCCGGATAAAGGTCGATGAGCGAGCCGTAGGCGCGCGCCGCCAGCCCGAGATCGCCCGCGGCCTCTCCGCACTCGCCCAGCGCCACCAGCGCCAGGACGTCGCCGGCGTCGCGGTCGCGCCAGGCGCGCGCCCGGGCCAGCGCGCCGGCCAGGTCGCGCCGGTGGATGAGCGCCATCACCGCGTCGAGGTCGCCCTGCGGCGAAGGGGCCGGGGCGGGCAGTTGCACCGGCGTGGGCGCGGGCGGCGGGGGCGCCCCCGGGCCGCGCGCGATGCCGACCGGCGCGCGGCGCAGCGGGCGCGCGTCGAGCGAACCGGGGCGCACCGGCAGGCCCTCGAGCAGATCCGGGCTCGTCGCCATGGGCTCGCTCTTCACGACGGCGTTTCGGCCCTTGCTGGCCGCCACCCTGGACCGCGAGGCGCTCGACAGCAGGTCATCCAAGCTCCCGCGCTTGGCTTCCTTCTGGGCGATGGCGCGCGGTCGGGCCTCGCCAGCGGCGGCGCCGCCGCCGATCGCGCGCGACGAGGCCACGGGCGCCGGTTCCGCGGGGCGCGGCGCCGGCTCCGCCACCACCACCGGCGCGACCGGACGGGCCGCGACGCTGCCCTTGCTCGGCGCTTCCATCTGCGGGGCCGCATTGTGCGCGGCGCGGGGCCGCGACCGGGCCAGGTCCTTGGCCATC
>DASRQZ010000192.1:0-12787 GCA_035696125.1 Polyangia bacterium | reverse complement strand
TCTCGCGCCTTGCGCAGCATGCTCACGGCATAGACCTGATCGATCGAACCGGATTTGAGACCCGAGATGGCGCTGGAAGAGTCATCGTTCATGGATTGCTCCGGCTGATCCCTCGGCGGATTGGCGTCGGGGATTGAGGAGGAAGCGCAAACCCTTGCTTGGATTGCCCTTCTGGTCACCGCCGTCGGGGATCCGCGTCACGACAACGTCGAAAGGACGGCCTCGGGTGCGCGGCGATCCTGGTCATGGCCTGTCGCTAGCGCTGGTGTCGCCCGTCCGCTGAATGACCGATGGTCCGCGCCGGGCCAGATAGCGATCCGGCTGGACCCGCAGCGCGTTGTCGACCCGCTTGACCGCCCTCGCCTGGCGCGCCTTGTCCGCGGCCTGCTGGCGCACGGAGTCCGAGGGGACCGTCCCCACCAGGGTGACCACGCCGCGGGTGGTGGTGATCGAGATGATCGAGCTCTTGAAGGCCGGGTCGGCCAGCAGCAGCTCGCGTACCTTGGCGGTCACGGCGCCGTCGGGGATTCCATCGGTGACCCCGGCGCCCAGGTCGAGCAGGTTGTGGATGAGCACCACGCCCTTGACGCGCGCGACCTGCTCCGCCTTGACGCGCTCCGCCTGGTTATCCACCGCGCCGGCCAGGGTGATGTTGCAGTCGGTCGAGATCGCATCGGTGTTGCAATTGTCGACGGTGACCGCGATGCGGTTGTTCTTGAGATCGGGGTCTTTCCGGAACGCGCCCTGGATCTCTTTTTCGAGCTTCTGATCCTCGTCCGCGCCTGGCAGCTTGCCCAGAGTGGCCGGCTTCTCCGCCCCGGCGGCCAATGGCGCATCCGGCTCGGCAACCGGAGGCACCCCCTCGTCGGTGACCGGAGGCGCGGCGTCGTCGTCGATGATCGGGGCCGCACCCTCCTCGGCCGCTGCCTGCCCGCTGGCGGTTGACGGCTCCGCGCCGGCCGGCGCTGGCGCCACGCTCTGCGATCTGGCCGCCTCCGGCTCGGCGCTCCAGGCCGGCATTGCTGCCACCAGCAGGACCCCCATCACCGACAACACCACGCTGGCCTTCATCACGAACCTCCTGCATACAAATCTCCGTACGACTCAGCAGGAGTCAACCGGTCGAGCCTCAAACGGCCAGCTCGACCGTGAGATTTAACGGCGCGCCCCGTGTTAGCATCGCGCCACCGGGCAGTCAGGGTTTCATGGAACACGCTCGATCTTCATTGGTCCTCCCCGCGGCAGTCTGGCTGGCGATCGTCGTTCCTGCGTTGTGCGGCTGCCACGATCGGTATGCACCGGCGCCGCCCACCGCCGGGCCGGCGCCCATCTCGATCACACCGCCGCTACGACGGCTGCGTCGCCTCAGCAGCCGCGAATATGACAACGTCGTCCGCGACCTGCTCGGTGACGGCTCGCGCCCCGCCTCCGGGTTCCTGGCCGATTCCTATCCGAACGGCTACGACAATGGCTCTGCTGGCCTGACCCTGCAGTCGGATCAGGTCGTGGCCTACCAGGTGGCGGCGGAGGCCCTGGCCGCGCGCGCCCTGGCCGGGAACCGCGAGCGGGTGCTGGGCGCCTGCAACCCCGCCGACACCGCCGACGGCGAGGCGGTCTGCCTGGACGCCGTGCTGTCGTCGTTCGCGGCGCGCGCCTACCGGAGGCCGCTGACCGCCTCGGAGACCCAGCGCCTGCGCGACGTCTTCCAGGTTGAACGCCCGCAGAATACCTTCGACGGCGCGTTGCAGACGGTGCTGGAGGTGATCCTGCAGTCGCCGCAATTCCTTTATCGCGAGGAGCTGGGCGTGATGGATGCCCTGGCTGCGGGGCCGGGCGCGCGCATCGACCTCACCGATCACGAGGTCGCCTCCGAGCTGTCGTTCCTGATCACCGGATCGATCCCCGACGCCGAGCTCTGGGCGGCTGTGGAGCAAGGCCAGTTTGCCACGCCAGCCGAACGCCACGCCCAGGCGCTGCGCCTGCTGGCGACCCCGGAAGCGCGCGGCGCGATCGGCGCATTCCTGCACCAGTGGCTGGCGACGCGCCGCCTGGCCACGCTCAGCAAGTCCGCCGAGGTCTACCCGACGTTCACCGCTGACCTGGCCAGCTCGATGACCGCCGAGCTGGACGGTTTCTTCGACGAGGTGTTGTGGAAGCGCACCGGTTCGCTGCGCGAGCTGTTCACCTCGCCCCACTCCTTCGCCGACGCTGCGCTTGGCCGGCTCTATGGCGTCGAGGTGCCGGAGCAGCCGGGATTCCAGGCGGTCACGCTCGACCCCGAGCTGCGCCCCGGGATCCTGACCCGCGCGGGCTTCCTGGCCGTGCACGCCGACACCGACAGCTCGGGACCGATCCCGCGCGGCGTGTTCATTCTGTCGGCGATGGTTTGCCACGCGCCCTCGCCCCCGCCGCCCAACATCCCGCCGCCCCCGCCGCCGACCGACACCGGCGGGCCGCGCACCACCCGCCAGCGCTTCGACCAGCACGTGTCCAACGGATCTTGCGCCGCCTGCCACAACCAGATCGACGGCATCGGGTTCGGCTTCGAGGCCTACGACGGCATCGGGGCCTATCGCCAGCTCGACAACGGCTTGCCGGTCGACAGCCGCGGCACCGTCGTCGGCCTGGGCGCGCTCGACGGCGATTTCTCCGGGGCGGGCGAGCTGGCGGCGCGGCTGGCCGGCAGTCGGGCGCTGTCCGACTGTTTCGCGCGCCAGGTCTATCGCTACGCGCTGGGCCAGGTGGAAGGCGCGAACGAAGACATCGGCTGGCTGACCTCGGCGTCCTCGCCGGACGCGCGCATGACCGATCTCCTCCTGGCCATCGTCGACAGCCCGGCCTTCACCCGGAGATCGTTCGAATGACCTTCCGGCGCCGCGCCCTGTTGCAGGCCCTGGCGGCCAGTCCGCTGACGCTGCCGATCGCGCGCTGGCTGCGCGCCCAGGCCGCCCCGACTGCGACCCCAGCCCCCAAGCGGCTGGTGATCTTCATGCAGAACAACGGCACCCAGCAGGCCAACTTCTGGCCCGGCGCCGGCAGCACCGAGCTGCGCTCTCCGATCCTCGATGGTCTGTTCACCAACCCGTCGACCGGCGACGCGAACGGGCTGGCGGCCAAGACCAACTTGATCAAGGGCGTGTACGTACCCTTCGACTTGAATGGCACCAACGGCAATCAGCACGACATGGGCTTTGCCCGCATGTTCACCGGCGAACGGCTGCTGCCGGTCGGCGAGGCGCCCTGGGGCGGCGGTCCCTCGGTCGATCAGCTGCTGGCGCGGGCCTGGGGCATCGACACCTTGACGCTGGCGGTGCTGGCGTCGCAGTCCGAGCCCTGGCCCAAGCCCAACTTCGATCATCGTGAGTCGTTCTCCTATCTCGCCCCCGCCACCCTCAAACATCCGCGCACCGATCCGCTGGCGGTGTTCAAGTACCTTTTCCCCGGCACCAGCGCTGGCGTCGCCCATCGCACCAGCGTGCTGGACGCCGTCGCCGCCAACCTGGCCGAGGTCTCGGACCGCCTCGGCCCCGCGGAGCGCGCCAAGCTGGACCAGCACCTGACCTCCATCCGCAGCGTCGAGCGGCGGCTGGCCGCACAGCCGCACTGTCAGGCGCCGCCGCGCCCGACGGACTATCTCGCGCTCGATCCGATGGCCGAGGTCAGCGAGGACACCTATATCCCGCAGATGGTCGATGACCTGATCGATCTGGCGGTGCTGGCGCTCACCTGTGGCCTGACCCGCATCGCGACCATGCAGTTCGGCTACGGAGGCGGCAGATGGCGCTTCGCCTGGGAGAACGTCAACTTGAACCTCCACGACGAGGTCGCCCACTTCGACACCTCCGACGAGGGCAGCAGCCCCGAGAACACCGGCCACCTGGTGCGCGCCAACCACTACTACGCCAGCCGAGTCGCCCGCCTGGCGACCGCGCTCGACGCAATCCCCGAGGGCGACGGCACCATGCTGGACAACACCCTGGTGGTCTGGGGCAACGAGCAGGGCCGCGGCGACCACAGCCAGGACAACATTCCCATCGTGCTGATCGGCAAGGCCGGTGGCGCGATCGCCCGCGGTGGCCGGGTCATCGATCTCGGCCGGCAGGTCTTCAACCGCCTCGGCTGCACCATCCTCAACGTGATGGGCCAGGAGGTGGCCGGCTTTGGCGACGTGCCGGATTGTGGGCCGTTCCAGGGCCTGCTCTGACCATGAAGCAAGGATGTGGGGGTCAGGCGTGACCGGAGGCTCGATGGAGATGGAATTGGTGCCGAGCGAGATCCAGGAAGAGAGCCGCTTCGTCGTCGTCGGGATCGAGATCGCGCCTTAGCGGCCGGGACAGCTCACGCGGACCATGTCGGAAACCATCGTGGAAGCCCGGGCCCTCCTGGCCAAGGCCGCGGAGCTGGAAACGCGGCATGACGGCGCCGCCGCCATCCCTGCGTACGAGCGCGCGCTGGCGCTGGGCCTGTCACCCGACGAACGCTACCGGGCGCTGCTGGGGCTGGGCGGCGCGCTGCGCGACGTGGGACGCCACCCCGAGGCGGTGCAGGTGTTCCGCGTCGCCATCGCCGAGTTCCCCGAGATGGCGGCGCCGCACGCCCACCTGGCGCTGGCGCTGCACGCCAGCGGCGAAGGCCGCCAGGCGCTGTTGACCCTGATGGACCTGGTCCTGCGCCACGTGCCGCTGGCCGAGCAAGAGCCGGCCCTGATCGAGCAACGCGATCTGCTGGCGCGCGACCCGGGCCCCGACGAGCGATGGCGCGCGCTGGCGCAATCGCTGACCCGCAAGGAGTTCGCGCAAGCTTACCCGTTCCCCTTCCTGTACGAGATCAGCGGCCGGATGCGCGCCGCCCTGAGCACGGACGCCGTCGACGACGAGGACACCAAGGTGGGCCGGCGGGGCAAGGACGCCGGCAGCGGATCCCGGGCGGCCGCGCGCCCGGCGCCCGAGGAAGCCTTCATCCTCCCGCTGCGCAAGGTCGCGACCACCGTTCCGTCGGCCATCACCTTCGGGCGCGGCAATAGCAACGACGTGGTCTTGCCTGACCCCTTCGTATCCAAGGTGCACGCCTTCCTGCGGCGCAGCGAGCGCGGCTGGGAGCTGGCCGACGCGGGCGCGCGCAACGGCGCCTGGATCGGCGGCCGGCGCCTGGACGCCAAGGGCGCGCCCGCCCCGGTGCGCAGCGGCGATCTGCTGACCTTCGGCCGGGTGGTGTTCTTCTTCCTGGACGCGGGCGATCTATGGGATCGCCTGCACCCGCGCGGCGCCAAGCCCTGAGCTGCGAGCGGCCCTGAGCTGCTAGACTGCAGGCTCGCATGAAGCGCAGGGACTTCGAGGCGAAGGTGCTGGGCATCTGGATGCGCTCGCGCGTGCCGCTGACCCTGGCCCACGTGCAGCACCTGACCGCGGCGGCGCGCCCCGACGCCAAGAAGTGGCTGGACGCCATGACCGTCGACGGGCTGCTGGAGGCCACCGTCGCCGACGACGGCGAGATGATCTGGACCGTGCGCGGCGCCGACCGTCCGCGCGCGGGCGCCGAGACCGTCGCCGAGCTCGAGCGCCTGGACCACCTCAGCGCCCAGGTGCGCGGCGCGCCCAGGGCGCTGACACAGCTGTCACGCGCCGCCAGCCTGGCCCCCCGCGGTGGCGGAGACGACAAGTCGATCGTCGCCTCGGGCGCGCTCTCGCTGTTCCTGGGACCGCTGGGCTGGCTCTACGCCGCGCCGCTCAAGGAAGCCATCCCCGGCGTGCTGCTGACCCTGCTGGCGACCTCGCTGATCCCGCACGTCCTGCTCATACCGTTGCTGGGCATCCTCGCTCCCCTGTCGGGCGCCGCCGGCATCTACTATGCCTGGCGCCACAACCAGACCGGCGAGCGCACCGGCCTCTTCAGCGACAAGCGGCGAGAGAAGTGACTTTCGAGACCAGCGTGACGAACCCGGCGCAGGTCAGCCTGGCCGCCGACCTGGTCTTCTCCTGCGGCGCCAGCGCGCGCGCAAGCAGCCCCTGACCTGCCGCCACCGACGGTGGTGCAAGCCATGCGCCACGCAGCGGCGCTTGAAAAGCACGCGCGCTCAACGCTGCTCACCAGCCAAATTGCTATGGAATGTTCAAGGTTGGAGCTCCTGCGCCACCGAGCGCCCGGCCTCAGGCATTGCCTCCCCGGCGCATCGACCTTACCTACAAGGAAGAGGCAGCGTCCTCGAAGAGGCTACATGCGAACCAGATCTCCTCTGTGTCTTGTAGTTGTGGCCGCGGTGCTCGGGTGCGCCCACAAGGAGCCCGCGCCCCGCGAGGGCCATCATGCACACGCCGTGGAGTCTCGCGGCGACTGGACCAAGCTCGGCGAACGCTGGGTCGACGGCGTGCGCGACCGCGATGTCATCACCGTCGGCGCGCGCGAGGGGCGCTACCGCCGGATCATGATCGTCGTCGAGCACAGCGCCCTGGAGATGTTCGACGTGGTGGTGACCTTTGGCGACGGTACGCGCTTCTCGCCGCCGACCCGCCACGTCTTCAGCGCCGACACCCGGTCGCACGTGATCGATCTGCCCGGCAACGATCGCGTCATCCGCACCGTGGAGTTCCGCTACGGGAACCTGCCCGGGGGCGGACGCGCCCAGGCGGAGCTCTGGGCGCAGTAAGAGCCGGCTACTTCGCGATCTCCTCCGCCACCGCCTGGGCCTGGATCGCGATCTCCCGCAGCAGGCCGGTGGCGACGTTCGCGTAGCCGACGAAGAAGAGGTCGTCGCGGGCGCCGCCACCCCGCCAGTCGCGCGGGTAACCTTCGGCGTCGAGGACGCCCGGTATGTCCACCACCTCCTGCAGCGCGGGGCGAAAGCCGGTGGCCAGGATGGCGGCGTCGAACTCGCCGGCGCTGCCGTCCGCGAACAGCGCGCCCGTATCGGTGAATCGCTCGACGGCGGGCTTGACCGCGATCTCGCCACGCTTGATGGCGCCGATCGTGCCGACGTCGATGAGAGGGATGCGCCGCCTCAGCTTGATGGCCGACAGCGGCCCCATTTCCGGGCGCGCCAGCCCGTAGCGCGCCAGGTTGCCGAACGCCAGGCGCGAGACCAGCCGCCCGATCCCGTCTGCCAGCTTGAGCGGCGCCTTGCGCATGCGGATGCTGGTCACCTGGGTCGGCATGCCCAGAAAGTCGCGCGGCACGATGTTCACCGGCGTGCGTACCGCCAGGGTGGGCCTGGCGCCGTGCTCGGCGAGATCGAGCGCGATCTCCGCGCCCGTGTTGCCGGCGCCGACCACCAGCACCCGTTGCCCGACGAAGGCGTCGGCGTTGCGGTAGCCGGCCGAGTGGATCAACGGGCCGCGGAAGCGCTCCTGCTCGGGCAGACGCTCCGGGTTCGGGACGCGGTTGTATCCGGCCGCGATCACCACGGCGCGCGCCCGATAGGCGGCCCGCACGCTCTCGACCACCAGGCCCCCGTCAGCGCCGGCGTGGACGCGACGCACCGCCTCGCCCGTGCGCGGCGCGATGGCAAAGTGGGCGGCGTAAGCTTCCAGATACGCGACCACCTCGACGCGCGACGGGTAGCGCGACAGCTGCCTGGGAAACGGCAGGCCGGGCAGGTGCGAGTGCTGCTTGGCGGTGTGCAAGTGCAGCCGGTCGTAGTGCTGCCGCCACGCGCTGCCCACGCCCGGTCCCGCCTCCAGCAACACGGCGTCGACGCCGCGATGCTTGAGGCAGGCCGCGCTGGCCAGCCCCGCGGGTCCGGCGCCCACGATCACCACCGGCATGGACGCGGGCGCGCTCTCCGATGGAACACCCGGGGCGCTGGACATCGTCAGGGCATCATAGCGCCAGGCCCGCGCCGATGCCGTTCGGTTAAGGGCCTCGGGCCTCGGGCCTCGGGCTTCGGGCCTCGGGTAAGTTGAGAGAAGTTACGAGTGCCTGCAGAGCCCTGATCACACGGCTGTCGCCGGCTTGCAGTCGCCCGCCATCGGTTTCGGTGGCGAATCCGAGGCGCACCGCAACGCCGATCAAGTAGCGCACCTCGGAAGCCTAGCCGATCGCGATGCCGACGAAATGCAGGTAGTCGCGTTCCGAGCGCCAAGCGCAGCCGTCCGACGTCCCCGAAGTCCGAAGTCTGAGGCCTGAGGCCTGAGGCCCGACGGAGGAGCTCTTAACCGAACTGCATTGGCCTCGAGGGCGGTTGCCGAGGTCCGGCCTCAAGGGTGGTTACCGAGCCGCCGATGCCACCCTGGGGAGCCGCAATGACTGGTCATGATCGCCGAGTATTCGTGCGCGCCCGGGTGGTGGCCACGGCAACCGCCTGGGTGCGTGGGCTTTGCAAGGGATCCTACATCGTCGAGAACCTGTCGCTCGGTGGCGCGCACCTTTCGGGCGGTCCGGCTATCCGCGTCGGGGAGGAGATCAAGCTCATCCTCGAGTTGGCGCAAGGGCCCGTCGAGGTGCGGGGGCTGGTGCTGCGCAGTGAAGCGCGCGTCCGAGACGCCGCCCTCGCGCTGCGCTTCCACATGCTGTCGCGCCGTGCGCGCGAGACCATCGGCGGCGTGGTCGCCGGGGCGCTGGAGGAAGCGGCGCGCGACTCCTCGTCGCGACCCGAGCCCACGGTGCTGGTGGTCGACGACTCGTTGCTGGTGCGCGAGAGCCTGACCCGTGATATCCGCCGCGCGGGCTGGGAGGTCGCCTGCTTCTCGACCTCGCTGGACGCGCTGGACTTCCTCGACCGCCCCGAGTCGCGCATCCGGGTGGCGCTGGTCGACCTGCTGCGGGTCAACGAGGGCAAGGATCTGCTCAACTTTCTGGCCGAGGAGCGGCCCACCATCCGGCGCGTGCTGATGTCCGACGAGGGCCGCCTGGATCGCGACGCCCTGGCGACCATGGCCGTGCGCGCCAACGCGGTGCTGGCCAAGCCGTGGAATCTCGAGAGCCTGGCGCGCACGCTGATGCCCGAGCCGGCCGCGCGCGCGGCGGCCGCGTCCGACCCGGCGGTCTGATCGCGGCCGGGGCCGCGCCCAGACGATTTCAGATCCACACGCGCGCCACGCTGGCGTCGTGGACGACCCTTGGGTCACTTGCCTCTGCGCTTGATCCCGGCGGGGCAAGCGTACGATAGTACCGCTCGTCTTGTGGCTATGGCGCCCCTGGCCGGGCCGCGTCGTTTTGGCCTTGCTTTTCGGTGAGGCTATCGACATCCGACGGATTTTCTTGCGGCTATCCGGGCGAGCGGGCGATAAGGTCGGGGCCGGTCCTTGGTCTTTGCTCCAGACTGCAGTACGAGGTGACCCATGCGAAACCTGCCCAGTATCCTGTTTTCCTTGGCACTGAGCGCGGGTGTGGCGGCCTGCAATGGTGGCAGCGGCGGCCGCGCCGCCAACGATGCAGGCAGCGGCCAGGGCGGTGCGACCGGCATCGGCGGCAGCAACGGTAGCGGCAGCGGTGGGCTCACGGGATCGACCGGGGGTAACGGGGGCACGACCGGCAGCGCCGGCTCGCCCGGGACCGGGGGAGTCACCACGCCGGGTACCGGCGGAACGCCGGGGGCGATGGGTGGTGCCACCGGCACGACCGGGGCCTCGGTGCTGCTGCATCACAACAACCCCTCGCGCGACGGCGTCTATGTCGACGCCCGCCTGACCCGCGCCGCGGCCGCGACCATGCACGTCGATACGACCTTCGCCAACGTGGCGCTCACCGGCCCGATCTACGCGCAGCCGTTGTACCTGGCGGGCGGCACCGCCGGTCCCGACGCGCTGGTGGTAGCCTCGGCGAACAATCGCGTCACTTCCCTGAACGGCGCCACCGGCGCGCGCCTCTGGGAGGTTACCCTGGGCACGCCGGTCACCGGCGGCCTGTGCGGGCGACCGCTCAACCCCATGGGCATCGTCGGCACGCCGGTCATCGACGCGGCCTCGCGCACCATCTATCTGAGCGCGATGACCGCGGTGGCCGCCGGCGCGCGCCACATGGCGCACGCGCTGGCGATCGACAGCCAGGGCGCGGAACGTACCGGCTGGCCGGTCGATCTGAACGCGACCGCGCGCTCGGGCAACATCAGCTTCGACTCGCCGGTCCAGAACCAGCGCGCGGCAGCGATCCTGCTCGGCGACAAAGTCTTCATTCCCTTCGGCGGACACATCGGCGATTGCGATGGCTACCACGGCTGGATCGTCGGCATCACCACCACCGGCGCGCCACAGGTCAGCGCCTGGTCGACCACCGCGTTCGCGGGTGGCATCTGGGGATCCAGCGGCATCGCATCGGACGGGACATCGCTGATCGTCACCACCGGCAACACCAAGGAGCTGGCCAGCAGCGGCGGCAGGGGCACGTCGCCGCCTGGTGGTAACTGGGGCGGTGGTGAGGCGGTCATCAAGTTTCCCACCACGCTGGTGCAGCCAGTGCCGACCGCGACGCGCGAGTACTTCGTGCCGTCAGACTGGATCAACCTCGATCTCGCCGACGCCGATATCGGCGGCAGCGGGCCGATCCTGCTGCGCGTTCCCGGAGCGACGCCCAGCAACCTGATCGTGGCGCTGGGCAAGGATGGCAAGGCGTACCTGCTGGATGCCGCGAACCTGGGCGGTCTCGACGCGGCGCCGCTCACCAGCCTCGCGGTCGCCAACGGCGCGATCATCCAGGCCGCGGTGGCCTACACCACGGCGACCGCGAGCTACGTAGTGTTCCGCGGTACCGGCGTCGGGTGCCCCGGTGGTCAGACCGGCGGTCTGACGGCGATCAAAGTCTCGGCCGCGTCGCCGCCAGTGATGTCGATCGCCTGGTGCGCCGGCGCCACCGCCACCAGCTCACCCGCGGTCAGCGTCACCGACGCGCAGGGCGCCAACGCCGTGGTCTGGTACGTCGACAACACCGGACACCTGCGCGGCCTCAACGGCGACACCGGCGCGAGCGTGCTCGCCGACACCACCGCGCTGGGTACCGTGATGGCTCACCAGACGCCCATCGTCGCCAACGGCCGGATCTTCGTGGCCTCGAACTCCAGGGTCTTCGCCTTCACCCCCTAGGAGGGTGGGCTTCGGACTTTCAGAGGCTGAAGCCCGTTTAACACCAGCCTCCTAGAAACGCCCGCTGACGCTGACCGCCAGGCTGACCCGGCTGTCGGGCGCGGGCGCCGGCGCGACGACGATCATCGCGACTCCGGCCACACCCAGCACGCCGGCGCCGACGAAGAAGATCTTGGAGACGGTGTTGGCGGTACTCACCGAGTCGGCCTTGGGGTCGCAAAATGACGTGCCGCGGGTCGGGCAGTTGTCCTTCATCGCCTGATCGTAGATCGACTTCGCGCGCACCAACATGACGGTCCCCCCTATGGCGGCCGCGCCGGCCGCCACCACCGAGACGATGCCGATCGCTTTGAGCGGGCTCGACTTGGCAGCCGGTTCGGGCCCGGGCGAGCGGGTGATCAGATCAGGCGGGGTCGAGCCGGCGGAGGAGTTGATCGCGGCAGGAGGGCCGCCGGACGAACCGGACATACCCAGGTTCGTCCCCGACGGTGTCGTCTGGGGGCGGGCACCATAGTAGCTCGGTGGTGCCGGGCCATAGCTCGGGGCCGGCGCGTAGGTCGGGGCGGGCGCCGGCGCGTACGACGGGGCGGGGCCCGGCGCGTACGACGGCGCGGGCGCCGGTGGGTAAGACGGGGTGGAAGCCGGCGAATAGCTGGTGGGCGGGCGCGGCGCATAGGGCGCGGCGGGTGCCGGGGCGCCGCTGGGCGCGGGCGCGGGCGCCGGCGCCGGCGCGATCGGCGCGGGCGCGGGCGCGGGCGGCGTCGTCGTCGCTGCCGGCGGGGCGGCGCGGGTGGGCGCCGCCGCGGTCGCGCCGTTGCCGCTTCCGCTGGCTTGCGCCGCTTCCATCTCCGAGATGAAGCCCTGCACCTCCTTCCTCTCATCGGCGCCGAGGCGCTTGGCGCGCCGCAGGTATTCCTTGAAGCTATCGATCGCCTGCGCGTATTGCTTCAGCTTCTGCTGGCAGCGCCCGATGTTGCGCAGGTACTCCGGCCGTCCGTCGCTCTGAATGTACAGATCCGTGTACGTCGCCAGCGCTTCGTCGTAACGGCCCATCATGAAGGCGCGCGCGGCCGCCTCGCCGCGCGCCTGGCGCTCGGCCGGCGTCGAGGCGCGGGGCGCAGCTGGGTCGGCGGCCCGCGCCGCGCCGATCGCGGTCGTCGTGGACAGCGCCGCCCCCAGCAACAGCGAGAGCAGGCGGCAGGTATTGACGCGCATGTCGGCTCCTCAGAGTTTGATGATGTGCTCGCCGTCGCTGGCCGGCGAATGGCGTGGCTCGATTCCGCCCGCGCGATCGAGTCGGATGGTTCCGCGGTAATCCTGCCGCTGCGGGATGGTGACGATCTTGGAGACGAAGCCTGGTTTCTCGACGCGCACCTGGAACGCGCCATCCGCCCGGTCACGCACCTGGTGCAGCGGGGTGACGCCGATCAGATGCCCGTCGGCGGCGTCGACCACCCGCGCCTCGAGCGGCGCGCTCCTGAGGTCGATGGTGATGCGCGCCGGCGCCGCGGGTGCGGCCGTGGACACCTTCGCCGCCGGGGCCCGGTCGGACGCGGTGGGCGCGGGCGTCCCGGCGACCACCTTCTTCTCCGCGGCGCGTGCCGGCGGCGGCGCGGGAGGGTCCTTCGCCTGCGGTGGCGCAGCCGCCACCGGCTCCTCCGGCCCGTTTTCGCTGCTGGCGCTGGCGCTGCCGAAGGACCTCATGGCGATGATCCCGCCGCCGACCAGCAGCAGCGCCGCGGCCGCGATCAGCAGTGGTTGCGCCATGCGGTGGCGCG
>DASRQZ010000191.1:0-14286 GCA_035696125.1 Polyangia bacterium | reverse complement strand
GTCCGCCATCGCGCAGAGCTCGACGTCGCAGTAGACGGGGACCTTCAGGCCCACGGGGCCGGCGAAGCCGACGGGCGCGCCCGTGACCTCGCGGACGGCGGCGTCCGAGGCGAGCACGACGTCGGCCGCGCCGAGGGCCTTCTTGAGCTTGATCTCGTTGACCTCGCGGTCGCCGCGCACGAGCACGGCGACCGGCTTGCCGTCGGCGAGGTAGATGAGGGTCTTGCCAATCGCCTGCGGCGCCACCTTGAGAAATTCCGAGACGTCCGCGATCGAGTGCTTGCCGGGCGTCGCGACCGTCGTCAGGGCCTGCGTGCCCTTGGCGGGCGTCGTCGTCGTGTGGCGCGTCGCCGCCTGCTCGACGTTCGCGGCGTACTCGCACGTGTCGCAGGCGACGATCGCGTCCTCGCCCGTCTCGGCGAGCACCTGGAACTCGTGCGACAGCGAGCCGCCGATGTTGCCCGTGTCCGCCTCGACGGCGCGAAAGGCGAGCCCGCAGCGCGTGAAGATGCGCTGGTAGGCCTTGTACATGTTCTCGTACTCGCGCTTGGCGTCCTTCTCGTCGACGTGGAACGAGTAGGCGTCCTTCATGATGAACTCGCGCCCGCGCATGAGGCCGGCGCGCGGGCGCAGCTCGTCGCGGAACTTCGTCTGGATCTGGTAGAGGTTCAGCGGGAGCTGGCGCCAGCTGCGCACGTCGCCGCGGACGAGCGCGCACACGACCTCTTCGTGTGTCGGGCCGACGACGAAGTCGCCGCCCTTGCGGTCCTTGAGGCGCAGCAGCTGGGCGCCGTATTGATCCCAGCGTCCGGACTCCTGCCAGAGCTCGGCCGGGATCACCGCGGGCAGGAAGACCTCTGACGCCCCCGAGCGATTCATCTCCTCGCGAATGATGCGGGTGATCTTCTGCACGACGCGCCAGCCGAGCGGAAGGAAGGAATAGATGCCGGCCGCCACCTTGCGCAGGTAGCCGCCCCTCATCATCAGAACGTGCGAGGGCACTTCGGCCTCGGCCGGGGCTTCCTTCAGCGTCGGGATCAAAGTCTTGGACACGCGCATGGGAAGGTGGTCTTAACACCTGCGGAGGCGGCGGAAAAGGCCCGGCCGCCCACCGCCTCACCCGTCGGCGTCGCCGTCGGCGTCAGCGTGGGCGACATCGCGGGCGCCGGGAGCGACGGATCGCCGACGCTGACGCCGACGCTGACGCCGCTCCGATGGGCAGGAGGGGAAAGAGCCGGCAGGCCCAGCGCCTCAGGGCGAGGTCCTGATCGCGTCGCCCTCGACCACGTAGACCATGGGCGGGTCGACGCGGCCGTGGTCGGGGCCGAAGCGGACGTTCCCGGTCAGGCCCTTGAAAGCGCCGGTGGACAGCGCTTTCAAGACATCGGATCGGGTGCGCGCGCCGGTCTCGGTGGCGCCGCGCAGCAGTCGCACGCCGTCGTAGGCGTAGGCCTCGGCCGCGTGCGGATCCTGACCGTAGGCCGCGCGATAGGCGTCGACGAATCCGCGCGAACGGTCGTCGCCGTCGTCGGCGAAGAAGCCAGGCGACAGCATCGCGCCCTGCACATAGCGGCCCGCGTTCTGGATCAGCTTGGTCGACAGGTCGTTGGCGGTGGAGAGCAGCAGGATGTGACGCAGCGACTTGCCGGGCTGCCCGGCGTTGCGGGTCTTGCCCGTCAACTTGGGGTTCCAGGCCTGGGGCCACAGGTCGGCGAAGGCCAGCGCCGGCGCGATGAGCTCGAGCCGGTCGGCGGAGTCGGGGACGAACACCGCCTGGAACGACGCCTTTTTCAGCGCGGCCACCGCGGTCGAGAAGGTGTTGATCCCGGCCACGTAGGAAGACTCGACGGTGATCTTGCCGCCCCCCGCGGTGAACGGCTTGCGGAAAGCTTCGCGCAGCCGCTTGCCCGATGCGCTGTCCGGTCCCAGGATCGCCGCCTCGCGCACGCCCAGCTTCAGGGCCCGGCGCGCCAGCTCGGCGACCCGCGCCTCGGGTCCGTGCACCAGCTGGAACCCGGTGCTGAGCGCGCCCGGCGGCTGATCGTCCAGGGTCAAAAGCGGAATGCCGTCCTGGGTCGCCTCGGTGAGCGCCGCCGCCGAGGCGCGCTTGTCAGCGCTGCCCACGATGCCGATCACCGCCTCCTCACGAGTCAGCTCCATCACACCGCGCGCGGCGCGATCGGGATCGGTGGCGGTGTCGCGGATCACCAGCTGTGACGCCGGTCCCTCGCGTCCCGCGCCGGAGGGCGGAGGTGCGTCGGAGACCGCACCCAGCGCCAGCATCGCCGCGCGCAGCGCCGCCTCGCCCACGGGCTGAAACTTCCCGGACAGGGGTAGCGCCAGCCCGACCCGCGTCGGATCGCCGGGGCCCACCCGCTGGCCCGACTCGTCGAAGTCCAGCGCACGCCGCGCCCTGGCGGTCTCGCCCTCGACGAAGGCGGCGCCCGACGGGTCGTTCTGGCCGCGCAGGTAGATCGCCGCCTTGGGTCCCAGCACCGCGCGCGCGAGGCCCCCTTGCGGCGCCGCCCCGAAGGCGCGCCAGGCCCCCTCCCCCGGCAGCTGAGCCGCCAGCTGCTCGGCGCGCATGCGCGCGAAGGCGCGCTCGTGCTCGCGCGCCGCGCGGAAGTAACCGTCCCACAGCGCGATCGCGCCCGCGGCGTCGCCGGTGGCGGCGCTGGCCTCGGCCAGCGCGCCAAAGACCTCCAGCGTGGACTCGTCGGCGGTCCCGGTGCCGGCGCCCGCAGACCACTTGGCCAGGAAAGGCTGCAACAGCTCCTTGGCGCGCGCCGCCTTGCCCAGGCGCAGCTCGGCCAGGCCCAGGTAGTAGCGCGCGTTGGCGCCCACCTCTGGATCGAGGGCCAGCGGGTCGAGCAGGGTCTTGGCCGCGGCCGGCTCGCCGCGGATCAGCGCCAGACGCGCCAGCAGGATCTCGGCGGCGGGGCGCAGCTGGTCGGGCGGGCGGCGCGCCGCCAGCGCTTCCAGCGCGGGGCGCGCGCCCTCGCCGTCGCCGCGGTCGAAGCGCGACCTGGCGGCGGCGAAGTCGGCCTCGATGCCCGCGCGATCGGAGGCGCCACCCCCCGGCGCGCCCGCGGGCGGTGGTGGCGCGGGCGCTGGCTGGCCGGCAACCGGCGGCGCCGCCGGCGGCGGGGGCGCCGACGGATCGAAGGGCGGCGGCTCCGTGCCCGGCGGCCCGCCGGGCGGCCCCTGCGCCGCCGATCGGGTGGCACAGGCGGTGAGCGCCAGGAAGAGCAGAGCGGCTGGACGCATCATCATGGCTGGCTTCATGGTTCTTATGCCGATTTCCCGCGCCTGTCCCGTTTTCGCGCGCCGATGCCGGCGGTGGCCAGCGTCTTGCGGGTGAAGCTGGAGATCCCCAGATCGCCAAGCTGCCCTGGATCGACCCAGCGGCGTTGTCGATCGGACGCGGCGTCGGCGGCCCGCCCAGCGCCGGCCCGCTCCTCGGTCAGCGCGAAGATCTCGGCGGTGAGATCGCGGTGGGTGAAGACCTGGCGAACCCGGCCGAGCGCGCTGGCGGCGGTCAGACCGGGCCCGACCGCGACGCCGCTGGCGAGCGCGGCGCGGCGCGCCACCTCGACCGCCGGTGTGCCGTGGCCGACGACCGCCGAGGGCAGCGCCCAGGTGCCGGCCAGCAGCTCGCCGGGCTGGCGGCGCACCAGCAGCACCCGGCCGCGTCGCGCAACCACGGCGCAGGCGATGCGAATCTGTTTCCGCGCCGGTCGCGGCTGCTTGACCGGCAGCGCGTCCAGCGCCAGGCCCCGCGCCAGCCCCGCGCAGTGCGCGCGCACGGGGCACGCGCCGCACGACGGCGCGCGCGGGCTGCACACCAGCGCGCCCAGCTCCATCACCGCCTGGTTGAAGTCGCCGGCGCGGGTTGCCGGCACCAGCGCCAGTCCCAGGCGATGCAGGTGCGCGCGCGTCGCCGGACGGTTGGCGGGCGCGCGCACGGCGTGCAGACGCGCCAGCACCCGGATGCCATTGCCGTCCAGCGCGAAAGCGCGGCGGTCGAAGGCGATGGCCGCGACCGCCGCGGCCGTGTAAGGGCCGACGCCGGGCAGCGCGCGCAGGGACTCCTCCTCCGACGGCAGGGCGCCGCCGTGCTCGGCGACGACCGCCAGGGCAGCGCGGCGCAGGTGTCGCGCCCGCGCGTAGTAGCCAAGCCCCGACCAGAGCGCGGTCACCTCCTCTTCGCGCGCCGCCGCCAGCGACGCGAAGTCGGGAAAGCGCCGGACGAAGCGCTCGAAGTACGGCACCACCGTGGCCACCACCGTCTGCTGCAGCATGAGCTCGGAGACCAGGGTGCGGTAAGGGCTGGGCTGGCGCCGCCAGGGCAGATCGCGGCGGTGGCGATCGAACCAGCGCAGGAGCGGCGCGGCCAGCGGGCCTGTCGCGGGCGTCGGACCTGGCGCGGCGGCGGTCATCGAAAGGCCACGATCACCGCGGCCATCACCAGCGCGAAGGAGATGAGGTAGCGGAGCTGGAACCCCTCGCCCAGCCACAGCGCCGCGAAGACCATGAAGATCACCAGGGTGATGGCCTCCTGCATGATCTTGAGCTGGTACGCCGACAGGACCCGGTAGCCGATGCGATTGGCCGGCACTTGCAGGATGTACTCGAAGAGCGCGATGCCCCAGCTGGCCAGGATGGCGTAGAGCAGGCGCGGGGGCGGGTTCTTGAAGCGCAGGTGGCCATACCAGGCGATGGTCATGAAGGTGTTGGAGGCGACGAGCAGGCCGGCTGCTTTCAATCGATCGTCCATGGCGCCGGGCGATTGTAGTACAAACAGGGCATGCCTCCGGGTCCGCGCGACGACGGCGACGTCATCGCAGCCATTGAACGCGGGGAGATCGATCCGATGTCCCGCCCGATCTTCGGTCTGCACGGCGCCGAGCGCTACCTGGTCGACCGCTGCCTGGCGGCCATCCGCAAGGCCGTGCTGGGGAACGCGGGCGGTGGCGCCAGCTTCAACCACGACGTCTTCGACCTCAAGGAGGCGCCGATCGCGCGCGTGGTCGCCACGGCGCGCACCATGCCGATGATGGCCAAGCGGCGCCTGGTGGTCGCCAAGGGCATCGACGAGGTCAAGGCGCCCGACCTGGAACCGCTGCTGTCCTACGTCGAGGATCCCAACCCCAGCACCTGCCTGGTGCTGATCGGCGAAAAGATCGACACCCGATTCAAGGTCTTCGCCAACCTGCGCAAGGCCGGCTACCTGCACGACTTCCCGGCCCTGCGCGACCGCGAGCTGGCCGGCTGGCTCACGCGTGAGGCGCGGCTGCGCAAGCTGGTGCTGGATTCCGACGCGGCGACCACGCTGGCGGAGATCGCGGGGCCCGACCTGGGACGGCTCAGCCAGGCGCTGGAGCAGCTCTCGCTGTACGTCGGCGAG
The DNA here is from genome assembly GCA_035696125.1 of Polyangia bacterium. Lineage (GTDB taxonomy): Bacteria > Myxococcota_A > Polyangia > Fen-1088 > Fen-1088 > DASRQZ01. Next base: position 8,879 of record DASRQZ010000191.1, on the reverse strand, counting down.
ACCCAGCGCATCCGCCTGGAGGACGTCGAGACGCTGATCGCCGAGACCCGCCAGCGCGGGGTCTTCGAGCTGACCAAGGCGATTGGCGACGGTAACGTCGAGCGGGCCCTGCGCCTGCTGGCCAACATGCAGCGCAACCGTGAGCCGGCGCTGCGCCTGCAGTTCATGCTGGTGCGCCAGCTGCGCCAGATCTGGCGCGCCAAGGAGCTGGCCGCCGCCGGCGTGTCGCGCAACGAGATCGCCGGTCGGGTCGGGATCGCGCCCTTCTTCCTCGACGACGTGCTGGTGCCGGCGCGCCGCATGTCGCACGCCACCCTCGAGCGCAGCTTCGGCCGCCTCTACCGCACCGACCGCATCCTCAAGTCATCCCGGATCGACGGCGATCTGGTGATGTCCAAGCTGGTGCAACAGCTGGCGGAGGACGCCGGGCGGCGGTAGTTGCGCCGGCGCCTCTCGAAAGGTCGCCCGCCGCTACTTCAGGCTCTGGACGGCGACGGTGAGACGGGAGATCGAGCGCGATGCGGTGCCCGGCTTGATCACCCCCTTGGACGCCGCGCGATCGACGGCCTTGATCGCGGCCGGTAGCGCGTCCTTGGCCGCCTTGGCGTTCTTGGCGCCGATGGCGGCGCGCACGCGCTTGACCGCCGTGCGCATCGCGGTCTTCTGCGCGGTGTTGCGCGCCTGGCGCTTGGCGCGCTGTCGGTTCTGCTTTTCCGCTGACTTGATGTTCGCCACTACGAGAATCTCCTTTGAATTCCGGATCGGACGGGCGCGGGCATGATGATGAGCCCGGCGCCCCTTGTCAAGCCACCAGCCTGGCCGACCAGCCCTTGATGAGGGCCACAGTGCTGTCCTTGTCATAGATGCTGTACCAGCCCTGCTTTTCGTGCGGGGGGTCGCCGATGAAGGGATCGCCCGGCCTCCACATCTCGCCCGGACGCGGGGGGCGCGCGTCGCCGGCCCAGGCCCAGGGCATGATGCCCGCCATCGGCGAGGTCGCCTTCAACGAGCTCACCAGCCCGTAGATCTCCTCGAAGTACTTGTCGCGGATGGTGACGGTCGAATCGGCGCCCCATCCGTGCTGGTCGCGCGGAAAGCCGAACTCTTCCAGCAGCAGCGGCTTTTCCAGCTTGGCCGCGCGCGTGGCGTGATCGTTCACGTACTTCTTCGCCAGCTCGAGCGCGCGCGGAAAGCTGCCCTCGATGTTCTTCTCCTGCAACCAGCCCCAGTTCTCGACCCAAAGGTGAAAGGTGACAAAGTCGATGAACGGGCTCTGGTGGTCGCGCACGGTGTCGGCGCCGACGTAGATCGGGCTGCCGGTCTGACCCTCGCTGCCGGTGGTCACCAGCTGGCCCGGCGCCATCGATCGAATCAGCCTGGCGGTGTCCTCGATCCAGCCGGCGAAGTCCTTGTTCTTCATGCCGCGCGGCTCGTTGGCCAGCTCCCAGATCACGATCGGGTTGCTGCTGAGCTGAGGCACCACGAACTTCAACAAGTTGTTGAACATCTCCACGGCCTGGCTGTTGGAGTAGAAGGTGGCCGCGGTCTTCTGGAAGGTGTCCCAGCTGCCCCCGGGATGCGGCGGCGGATAGTGGAACGGGCCCTTGCCGGCCCAGGCCAGGTACTGGCAGAACCCGCCCGACCACTGCCAGAAGTTGTTCATCATCACGATGGCGTAGACGCCGCGGGTCTTGAGCTCGCCGCACAAACGCAAAAGGCCGTTCACGCTGGCCGGGTCGTACTTCCCGGGCTCCGGCTGCAACGAGGGCACGATCCGATCGGGCTCGGTGTCGGGACCCTCGGTCGCGCCGATGATGCGCACCATGTTGATGCCCAGGCCCTGCAGCGCGTCCAGGTCGCGACGAACTTGATCCCAGCCCGCGGTGTTGCCGTCGCGCGCGTTGGGCATCGCCGACCAGTAGTTGATGCCGTTGACGTAGAACGGCTTGTCGTCCTTGTAAAAACGCGGCCCGCGCACCTGCAGCCCACCCGGCAGCCACTGCCGCCCGGGCGTCGCGCGCGCGACGGGCCCTGCCCCTGACGTCCCCGAAGACGCGCACGCCGGCACCAGCAAGGCGCCGGTCGCGGCGACCGCCATGCCGCGCAGGACGTCTCGGCGAGAAGGTACGTCGTCGGGACCCCGGTTCGATTCGGACGTCACGTTGATCAGTCGGTGCTCAGGTTCTTCATGTTCGATCTCCCGCGAACCTTCAATCTCGCAAAAAATCCATCCACCGTCGACGAAACGACCGGATTGGAACTCAAGCACTCGAGGGAGTCAAACAATGGACTGCCAGAACGGCGACCAGCGTTCAGATCGCCGCCGCCACCGTCGCCAGCCGCGCGATCGGCAGCACCAGGTCGTCGCGATCGGCGCCGACCGCCTGACCCGCGAGCACCGCCGTTCCGTCGCCCACCGCGATCGCCGGCCTGAACGAGAAATGGATGATCTGCAGCGCGATCTGATGCGCCCGCGAAGCGCGGGGGCGGGCCCCGGCGAGCGGCGGGGAAGTTTACATCCAAGGGTCATCGGCGTTTGACGCGCGGCGACTGCGGTGCTTAACCTCGCTGTCCTCAGGGCTCACCCGCGCCTCGGCAGTCATCGTGGCCACGATCAAGTTTCCAGGATTGGTGTTCGCCGCTTTGCTACTCCTTCCCACCCTCACCGTGGGCTGCTTCGGATATGAGCGAGAATGGTCCACGAATCCTGAGTCCATCCTGAGCTCCAATCGCGGGCGCAGTCGATACGTCTATCAAGCCATTCTCACGGACGCCGCGCGCGCGCCGGCGCCGAGACCTGCGTTGCCGTTCATGGAGCTTGCGCCCGCGGGTCTGCGTGAGATCGCCATCATCAATGCCCGCGCGGAGTTCTTTGGCTCGAGCGGACTCGTGCGCTCGGAGGGGGAGCTATACCGGGACCTGTCCGAGGTGGCGCAACGGCTCGGTGCCACGCACTTCCACGTCGCCAAGACCGCCGTTACCGACTCGTACATTACCGCGCTGGTCGCGAGCGCGCTCGCACCCGCGGGAGCTCCTCTTCTGGAATCGCCCCCGCCTGTTGCCAGACCGCAGCACAAGTGCGTGGCGTCTTCCCTGCCAGAATGGGCCAGCGCCTCGCCGGAGGAGAAAAAGGCGCTCCTCGCCAAGTGTCATTAGCGCAGCACGCTGATCTACAAGAGCGAGGCTGGGCGCCCGACGGCGGCGCTCTTGGCCGCTTTCTTTCCTCGCACGTCAGGACTGACGTGCGCGCGAGACCGATGCAGCGCCGCCGTCGCGCGCCGGGCGGGGGCGGGTGGAGAACAGGATCGCGAGGCCGGCGAGCAAAAACGCCACCGCGCCATAGCCGATCTCCGACAACCGATCACGGGCGAACAGGTAGCCGCCCAGCGCTGACCCGACCGCCTGCCCCACGTAGATGCACGAGGTGTTGAGCGCGATCGAGGCGCCGGCCAGATCAGGCGCCGCTTGCGCGAGCCGAGCCTGCTGCATGGAGTTGATCGCGGCGAACCCGAGACCCCATAACCCGACCCCGATCGCCATCGCGACCAGCGCTCCCGAGCCCACGGTCCAGCACAGGAGGCCACACACGACCAGCAACAGGAAAATCCAGCTGGTGCGGTATGGATTGAATGCCTTCACCATTCGGGTCGCCGCCAGGTTGCCGACGAAACCGGCCACCCCGAAGATCGCGAAGAAGACGCCGATCGCCGCGGTACCGGCGTGGGCTGTGCGTGTCAACAGGGGCGCCAAGAACGTGAACACCATGAACTGGCCGGACACCTGCACGGCGGTGAGGGCCAAAAGGCGCAGGATGGCGCGATCGTGCGCGATGCGTCCCCAGCTTGCGAGCGAGACCGGAGCCACGTGAAGCCCCCGCGGCAAGGTGACAAAAACCAGAACCGCGCTCGCGGCCGCCGCGGTCGCCAGCGCCCCGTAGACAGCATGCCAGCCGAAGTGAGCGGCGCCCGCCGTGACCAGGGGAAGGCCAGCCGCGACGGCGAGTGACCAGCCGAGGAACACGAAGGCGATCGCGCTCGGACGCTCGTCCGCAGGGACGAGCATCGCCACGGTGCCCGCCGCTTGCGGCGTGAAGATCGCGGCGACCGCGAGCATCGCGAGGCGGAGCGCGAGCAGGACGCCGTAGCTCGTCACGAGGGCGGACGCCGCGTGCCCAGCGGCTAGCGTCAAGAGGGTTGCGGCCAGCAGCGATCGGCGGTCGATCCGGCTCGTCCACCACGCGACCAGCGGGGAGCCGATGCAGAGGATGACCGCGCCGTACGTGACGAGTAACCCCGCTTTGGCGATCGTGACGCCGAGGCCCGCGGCGAGCTGCTTGAGCATCCCCGTCGGCAACACGACCGACGCGCCGACGACGAAGTTCCCGGCAAGAAGAGCGAGGCGGGGCGCCCGAGACGACGTAGACATCAACTTGAACTTAGCACTCGCGGGCTGCCAGGCATTTGCAACAAGTGCATGGAGATCGCAGCCATCCAGACCCGCCTGCGAGAGGGAAGCATGCCGTGCGACGGCGCATGGCCCGCGGAGAAGCTTGCGATCTACGAGCGGTGGACCAGAGAGGGCCCTCGCGACCGGCCGGGAGCCGGTCGGCTCAGCGTCCCAGCGTTTCGACGACCAGGCGCGCCGTCTCCTCGCCCGAGAAGTTCTGCTGGCCGGTGATGAGGTTGCCGTCGCGAACCGCGAAGCTGCGCCACAGCCCCGCCTGGATGTAGTTGGCGCCGATCTTCGCGAGCTCGTCCTCGATGCGCCAGGGCATGACATGCTTGTCTCGGGACAGCAGGTTCATGCCCCACACGGCGTTGTCGGCGAAGTCCTCCTCGACGTTCGCGAAGCCGGTGACGGTCTTTCCTTTCGCCAGGTGTTGCCCGCTCGACAGCTTCGCGTAGCGAAGCAGCGCGACACCGTGGCAGAGAGCCGCGGCGATCCGCCCCGACTCGTAGAATTCGACGAACTTCCGCTGCAGGCTCGTGGCACCCTCGAAGGTGAACATCGGCGACTGCCCACCCGCCACGAAGATCGCGTCGAAGCGAGCGAGGTCGAGGTCGTCGACCCGACGCGTGCGCTCGATCAGCCCCGCGAGCTCCTTCATGGCCATGAAGCCGGCCGTGATGAGGTCGCTCGACGAGTATCCGCTGGGATCGTGCGGGCTGCTCATGGCGTCGGCCTCGCATCGACCCCCGTCGGGACTGAACAACTCCACCTCGTAGCCGGCTTCGCTGAACACGTAGTAGGCGTGCGTGAGCTCGGCCCACCAGAACCCCACGGGCCAGCCGGTGGTCGTCGACGTCGCCGGGTTCGCGATCACGATGGCGACGCGCTTCCTCTTGCGCGCGTTGACGACGTTGGGGTCTCGCAGGCTCATCGTCCGTGACCTCGCCTCGGTCCGTCCGGAAAACTATCGCCGTTGCGCATGGTGAGGCATCATCAGCCGCGGCTGCGTCGAAGTCCAATCACTTTGCAGCATGGCTGTCATGCCGCCCGGCGCTGCCGTCCCGCGGGCCGCGTCCCATGAAGCTCTCCGCCACCGACACCAGCCTCCTGCTCGCGCTGCATGCGCTGGAGCGCCTCAATCCCCGGGCCACACAGCACGCACGGTCACAAACCAGAAGTCGATTCGGTGGCGACTTCCTCCTCCTCCTTCTTGCCGCAGGTGCTAGTCTCGCGCGCAGGATCGAGGGCCCGCGTCGGTTCGTCCAACCAAGGGCGTCATCTCCTCACTCGGAGGCTCGGCAGGCATGTTCCACAAATTCGCGAGACAGGCACCGAAGCGCTGCTTGTGCGCCGTCGCACTCACGATCGTAGCGGGGTGCGGCACCGCCAGTTCTCCCCGTTCGGAAACCGGCGGTACTCACGGTACCTCCGGCACGGGCGGAGCCCCGTCGACCGGGGGAATGGGGGGTTCCGGGGGCTCCCCAGCTGGATCGCCGGGCAGCGGAGGCACGGCCGCGGTGGGCGGTAGCGGCAGTGGCGGTGCGGGCGCGGGAGGCGCTGGCGGTGGCGGGACCGCCGGTAGCAGCGGCGGCGCGGCAGGCTCGGGAAGTCTCCCGGAAGCCAGCAAGAAGAAGGCGGCCTACATCTACGGCTCCGTAACGGCGAGCGGAACCATCCCCGCGCCTCCCGGCCAGGAGTACGATCAGATGCGTTTGACCGACACGGGGAACAACGGGTGTTCCCAGTACCGGATCATGATCGAAGGCCTGGGGTATTCCATAACCGAAGTCTATGATCGAACGACCACGTTCGATTCGACATTCCTGAATCAATTTGGCGTCATCATATTTGGCAATCATCAAAAAGTGATGAGCACGGAGGAACAGGCAGCAATTGCAACATGGGTCGCCAGCGGAGGCGGTCTCCTTGCCTACAACGATTCTGCGCTCGGAGGAGCATTTGACAGTCCTCCTCCCGCGGGAATAAACAACACCACCGGACAGAAGGCGGTGAACAGCATCATCGGCCAATTCGGAATGCAGGTTTTGACGGACCAGGGCAACGGTGCCTGTGCAATGAAGGGATCGGACACCGATACCAACCCGGTTATTTACACCGGCGCCAGATCGCTGGTCATCGAAGGCGAAGGCGAGTCGATCGTATGCGTGGATCGCAACGCTGGGGTCAAGATAGTGATACCCTTCTCGAACGAAGCGAAGGTTGGATCGAGCGGCACGGTATCGACCAACAATATCGGCGGGATGACCATCAGGGACCCGCTCTATGCCGCCTTGGCCGTCAAGGAGTATGGCCAGGGGCGGGTCATGGCCCAGTTCGACCGCCAGATGATGTGGAATAACGGCGTCGGCTCCAACATCAACAGGCAGGACAACAAAGAAATCGAAAGGCGGATCTTTCTGTATCTGGCCCACGCGCTCTGAAAGAGGGAGCGCCCCGTTGAACGCCTCGGAAGACGCGGGCAAGGGTTGGTGTCGGTCGCGCGCGCCCCTCCTCGGCCGCGTCAGTCAACGATCGCGCCGCAGGTCATGCTGGCGACGGTGCCCGTCATCGGGCTGGCGAGATCCGACGCCGTGAGCTGAATCCGTCCTCACGGCCCGACGTTGGTCACGCTGCCGTTCAACAACCCGGTCACCCACTGCTTGAGCGAAGTACCCCCGACGCTGGCGGCGAAGGGGATGTCGTCCATCAGCCAGATGTGGCGCGTCTGGTTTCCCAGCAGGAACGTGCCGAAGGGGGCATGCTCGGCGGTCATCGTGTCGCGCAAGCGTGTCAACCCCGTCAGGTAGGCGTCGGCGCTGAAGCCGTCGGCGCCGATGTGGTCGGGATTGCAGTCGTTGGCTCCGAACGAGAAAAACGTGCGAATGGTCTCGTCGGCGGTCGATGAGATCAGGCCGCCGCGGTAGCTGGGATAGCGCCAGCCGAAATGCCGGACCTGGTCGATCATGTAGTCGGACGAGCTGGGGCAATCGACACCGCAGTCGAGCATCGGACCGCCGGCGAAGCCCCAGGTATCGAGCCAGCGCTTCTCCAGGCAGGGGGCGACAGCGGTGGTGGGCATGGGCGGCCCGGAGTCGCTGATGACCGTGATCGGAATGGGCGAGAACCAGCGCGCGACGTGGTCGGCGTTCAGCAGGACGCCAAACCCCCCGGCGCTCGAGCCCGCGAACAGCACTTGCTGCGCGTCAATGAAGGTCGGCACCACCCGCGACAGGAACAGGTCCAGGTTGTGGTAGCCCACGAACTGTTGCGGACCGACGTTGGGAATCTGGCCGCCGGGCTGGTTGCCGGCGTGCACGTCACCCGTGCAGTACGGCACCAGGACGAAGCTCCAATCGCGCGCCGGGTTGTCCGGATCGGCGCGATTGAAGATCCCGGTGTCAAACCAGTGCCGGTTGACGTCGAACGCAAAGGCCGCGTCGTCGTAGGCGTTCGCGTTCTGGGCACAGGTGAGCGGGTCGAAGCAGGCCCCGCCCTGGTCCAGGAACACCACGACATTCTTCGACCCCGCGCTGAGATTCAGGCCGATTCCGGTCGTGCTGCCGTCCCGACAGTGAGATTCGGGGAACGAAACCCAGGTCCACTGCCGACCGGGACCGGTCAGCGGTTCGCCGAGCGTGCCCGGGCGCGAGGCGTCGTCGTAGCTGTGCTCGCGGGCAACGTCAGCCCCCGCGTCGGCCCCACCGTCCCGGCGCGCCGAACAGGCGGCGCCCGAGCCTGCCACGACGATCAGCGCCAGCGATCCCCTTCCCAGCATTCGAAACTGCATCGCCGCCATGCTACGACGACCAAACAGGCCTTGTCATGCTCGAGCTTCGCGCCCGACGCCGGCAGCCGCGGCGCGATCTGCGGTTCGACCGGCGCGTACTCCAAGCGCGCGGCGCCGGGCGCGGCAAGCGAGCCGAAGCCCAGGTCGGCCCGGGGTAGGCGCCGACGACGACGAGACTCACACCGGCTTGTCGCCGGACAGCAGCAACTGCGGCTGCTGCGAAAATCGATAGTCGTGGGACGTGGGATTGAGGTCGAAGACCCAGACGAGATCGAAGCGCACGTCGGGCCATTCCGAGGGTACCGTCGCCGCGATCCTCTTCGACAGCGGTAGGCATTGCACGATCGCGGGGATCTCGTGGTGCGCCCAGCTGATCAGCACCGCTCCATTGCAAGCGATCGCCGCGGCCGCCAGATCGCTCTCCTCTCCTATACCGTGCTCGAGATTGACGCTCACCCCTTTGCCCAGCGTGTTGACGAGCGGCGTGATCGTCTGCTGGGGGCGCTTGCTGCCCTTGTGCTTGTCCAGTCGCGACGCGAAGACGAAGCGAGGCGTCGCGAGCGCGCTGTTCTGCAACCGGCCGTTGGAGGGCGCCATCAGGACCACGAGCGCGCCAGCGCGCTGCCACCCGCGAACCGTCAAC
>DASRQZ010000190.1:0-30932 GCA_035696125.1 Polyangia bacterium | reverse complement strand
CCCCATCAGGCTACGGTTGAGCGCCCCCGCTCGCCGGGTGCGTCCCCGCATGGGGTTGCAACCGCGGTGCCCGCGCTCGGCCCCGCTTTCTCGCGGGTCCCGGTTACCGAACGGTACGTCGGGCCGACCCGCTCCCGGTTTTGGTAACCTTACGACCAACGCAGTTCGGTTAAGGGGTACTCCCTCGGGCCTCAGGCCTCAGGCCTCCGGCCTCAGGCGTCAGACTTCGGACTTCGGACTTCGGGGGCGTCGGACCTGGACGCGGGGGAAACTCTTGCGACGCACGGCCGATGAGGGCATGAGCAGAGAACCGTACCGCCTACGGGCGTTCGTATTGGCAGCCGACCTCGTCCCCGACGCTTGTCGAGCGACGGCCAGTTTCCCCATCGCCGAGCGATTCGGTCTGCAAGAGCCAAATCCGCCGTGGGGCTGTGTCCGTTCCGGCGAACCTCCTGGAGGGCTGCGCTCGGCGCTCGGAACGCTCAACTTACCCGAGGCCCGAAGCCCGAGGCCCGAAGCCCGAGGCCCGAGGGCCCTTAACCGAACGGCATTGGACGTAGGCCGGTCCACCTTCCGGCGGCGCGCCAAGAAAATGGCGCCGCCAGGGTTCTGACACGGGGAAAGCCACCGATCGCGGCGATCGGCGACCCTGGGGCGGTGGCACTTTGCTTGCTTTGGATCGGGTCATGCCCATCGTCACCACACCCGAAGAGCGTACCCGCGCCTACAAGCAGAGCTTCCTGCCGATCCAGCGTCTCCTCGACGCCGGTCGCTTCGTCGAGGCGGTCGCCGACCTGGAACGGATCGCGGCGGCCAGCTCGGAATGCGCCGAGGCACACAACGATCTGGCCGTGCTGTACCACGCCGCGGGCCGGCTGACGGATGCCGACCGCGAGAGCCGGCGCGCGCTCGAGCTCGACCCCTTTCAACCCGACATTCGCGACAATCACAACGCGATCGTCGCGGCGCTGGCCGGCGCGGATGTACGCGTGGACGCCGCGGCCCACGCGCCGGCCGTCATCGCCCAGGCGCAGGCCCAGGCGCCGATGAGCCTGCGCACCCTGACCCAGGCCGCGGCGCCCGCGCCCGCGGCGACGCCCGGCTACCGCGAGGTGCTGCGCGCAGCGGAGTCGATGCTGGCCGCTGGCAACCTCGATGCGGCCGTGGCGGAGCTCGAGCGCTTCGTCGACCGCCAGCCGGCGACTGCCGAGGCCTGGAACGATCTCGGCGTCCTGCATCGCGATGGCGGCCGCCTGCGCGCCGCACACGCGGCGCTGGTGGTCGCGACGACGATCGAGCCTGACAACCGCCAGGCCGGTCTCAATCTGGTGCGGGTCCAGCTGGAGCTGGGCCAGCCCGCCGAGGCCTTGCGCACGCTCGATCCGATCTTGACCCGCGACCTGCGCGACGCCGAGGCGCTGACCCTGGCCGGTGACATCAGCCTGGCGCTGCACCAGAGCAGCGACGCCAGCGCGTTCTATCGTTCGGCGCTGGCCATCGACCCATCGAACGCCGACCTCGCGGTCAAGCTGGCGACGGCCGCCTCGGTGCCGTCCGCGCCCTTGGCCGCCGCGCCCCCGCCACCCGTCAGGTCCGCGCCCCCGGCCGCACTGCCCTTCCCCACGACGCTGGCCCCCGCGCCCCACGTCGTCGCCGAGACGGTGCGCGCGCTCGAGTACGATCCGCGCGTCCGCCTGGTCACCCCCAGCGAGACCTACGACACCGTGACCTGCCGCATTCCGCTCGATCGTTTGCCCGACCCCATCGCCGCCCTCAGCGAGATGGCCCGCCTGCTGAAGCCCGGCGGCAAGCTGTGGATCGACCTCGATGGCCCCCTGGAAGTCATCAAGCACGGAGCCCCGCGCGTCGACGCCCCGATCAACGTCCTGCCCTTGCGCGCGCGTTAGCTTCTGACTCTGACCGGCAGATTCTGTGGATCCGGCGCGCGCCCGTCCTGCCCCAGGGCGGCCAGGTCGCGCCGCGCCTCGACGCACTCGGGGTAGATGGCCAGGAACACCGCCAGCTCGAGGGCGACGGTCGCGGACCGGCCGGCGGCGAGCAGCGCGTCCCGGCGCGGGGCCTCGCTCTGATAGAGCGCCTGCAGCGCGCGCGGCGAGCCCGCGATCTGGTCGCGGTAGCGATGGCGCAGCATCCGCTCGGTCTCCGCGAACTGGCGGCCCCGCTCGGTGGTCACGCTGGAGCCGTCGGTGCGGGCGGTGAAGACGCAGGTGACACGGGGAACGCGCAGGAACGGGAACCGTCGCGACAGCCGGATCCAGAGGTCCCAGTCTTCCAGGACCGGCAGCGTCTCGTCGAACAGCGCGCCGCCCGGCCCCGCGACCGCCTCGACGCACTCGCGGCGATGGAGGACACACAGGATCGGGATGTAGTTGGTGAAGAGCAAGGCGTCCGGATCAAAGTCGCTGGCGTAGGGGATGTCGCGCGCCACCACCCGCCCCTCGGCGGTCACCGTGGCGCGTTCGGCGTCGCTGTAGACCACGGCGTGACGCCCGTCGGCCAGGGCGCCCACCAGCGTCGCCAGGTGGTCGGGCAGGAACGCGTCGTCGTCGTCCAGATAGGACAGGTAGCGGCCGCGCGCCGCCCGGATACCGGCGTTGCGTGACCCGCCGTGCCCGCGCCGGGTGAGATTGTCGATGCAGCGGACGCGCGGGCCGCCAGCCAGGCGGGCGATGACGTCGGCGACCGACGTCCCGGCGTCGTTGACGACGATGACCTCGAAGTCCTGGAAGGTCTGCGCGAGGACGCTGCGCACTGCGAGCTCCAGCAGATGCGGCCGGTTGAAGGTCGGGATGATGACGGAGACGGCAGGTGCAGGAGCCAGCGCCCGCTCGTCCTGCGTGTCCAGCTCGGCGATTGACAGCCCGCACGCCAGCGCCTCGCGTCGATAGAACTGATCGCGCGCGCCGCCGCAAGAGAGAAAGGCCTTGGCCGCCGTGTACAGCGACCCGCGCCGCGCGGGCGGTAGCGGGGTGGCTTCGATCAGGATCTCGGGCGCGCGCTCGACCGGTATCGACAGCTCGCGCAGCAAGCCCCGCACCGCCTCGGCGGCCTGCGCCGCGCCCTGCGGCGTGGGCGGCTCGACCCGCACCACCAGCGCCACCGGATCGCCCGCCCCGTAAAGCGAGAAGAACCGCGCCAGCGCGGCCCGCCACCCGGGCGCCCCCGCCGCGCTGCCGGAGGCGCCCGTGCCGGCCGGGGTGAGCCCGGCCGCGGCGCGCGCCGGCCGGAAGTCGGGGATGCAGAGCACCCGGGTCGGGCGGGTGGTGGCCAGCGCCAGCGGCGGGGCGCCGGCGTGGAAGATAAGATCGTACTCGACCGGAATCCGATCGCGCGCGCCGTCGAAAGGCTGGGCGCGCGCCAGCGCCGCCAGCGCGTCGGATCCCTGGGCGTGCGCCGGGTGACGCCACTTGGCGCAGAAGATCCGCCAGTTCTCGTCGCAGAGAGCGCGCGCGTCCAGGTCCAGCGCCCGGAAGGTGGCGCTGCCGTGGTGGTGAATGAAGACGTCGTACGCGATGGCGATCTTGTGGCCGGCGCGCTGGATGCGCACGCACAGGTCGTCGTCCTCGCAGTTGCCGAAACCGAACGCGGTGTCGAAGCCGCCCACCTCGGCGACCAGCGACCGCCGCATCACCAGGCACAGGCCCACGATGCGCGGCACGATCGCGAACTCGCCGGCGTGCTCCAGCGCCCACTGGCGCGCGAAGCGATCCACCTCGTCCACGCCGCGGTAGGTGGCCGTCCCCACCAGCTGGGCGCCGCTGGTGGCGTTGGTGGTCGGCCCGACCAGGGCGATGGTACGGTCCATGGCCAGCAGCGCCAGCTGCCGGCGCAGCCAGCCCGCGCTGACCACGACGTCGTTGTTCAGCAGCACCAGGTAGTCGCCGTGCGCCGCCGCGATGCCCTGGTTGCAGCCGTAGGCGAAACCCTCGTTGCGCGCGTTGCGCAGGTAGACCACCCGCCGCCCGGCCGCCGCCAGCTCGCGCGCCATCCCGGCGACGTCCTCGCTCGATCCGTTGTCGACCAGCACCAGCTCGATGGCGCCCGGCGTGTGCCGGTAGATCGAATCGATGCAGGCGCGCGTCAGCGCCAGGTTGTCGCGCACCAGGATCACCACGCTGACCAGCGCGGTCTGGCCCGGGTACCCCGCCGGCGCGTCCTGCAGCTCCAGGTAGCGCGCCCGATCGGGACCGTGGTGGTCGCCGCCCAGCTGATTGAACCGGCGCACGAAGACGTCGTTGGCCTGGCCCAGCTTCTTGCCGCCGCGCGCCAGGTGCTCCGCCAGCGCGGTTGTCGACGGGCCGAACAGCAGATCTGGAACCGACGCGAGCTCCGCCATCAGCACGCGCCGCCCCACCAGGCAGCCGCTGGGCGCGACCCGCACGGCGCGCGGGCGCGCGGTCACCAGCTTGTCCAGCACCGACGCGCCCGGCGACGGGTAGCGGGGCGGCGGCGGGTACAACGGACCGGCGGCCGCGTCAGAGCCAAGGCCGGCGCCGCGCCCGCTGAGCCCGGGTCCGACGACGCCCAGCGCCGGGTCTTTCTCGAGGTACCCCACCAGCTTGTCGAGCCAGCCGGCGGCCACCTTGACGTTGGGCGCGAGCACGGCGACGAAGTCACGCCGCGCATCCGCGACGCCCAGGCGCGCGGCACCGCTGAAGCCGCGCGCCTCCGGGACGACCAGCAGACGCACCCGGTCCGGGTGGGCGCGCGCGAAGCACTCCAGAAAGCGAGCCGAGGCGCCGCGCGAGCCATCGTCGACGATGACCAGCTCGTCGTCCGGGCCCAGGGTCGAGCGCAGGTTCTCCAGGCAAGGGGCGATGGTGGCGATCGCGTCCTGCGCGACCACCACCGCCGTGGCGCCCGGCCGCCCGGCGCGCGCCGGCGCCTGCGCGGCCTGCCGCCGGTAGTCGAGGTCGTACCACTCGGCCGGCAGGCGGTCGATCCAGCGCCGCTGCAGCAGATCCAGGTTGGCCGCTTCGTTCTTGAAGCGTCCCCCGCTCACCGCTTCGTGATGGGTGACCAGGCTCTCGGCGACGAACAGGGTCTTGCCCCCGCGCTCGGCGACGCGCAGGCACAGGTCGACGTCCTCGTAACCGTTGCTGAAGCCATCGTCGAAGCCGCCGGCGTCGCGAAACGCGGCCGCGCGCACCACCATGCAGGCGCCGCTGACCGCGCGCACGATCCCGCTCGGCGGACACTGCGCGGCCGGCTTGTTGTAAGCGCGCGGGATCACCGACAGCGGATAGGGAAAACCGTAGGCCAGCAACAGCCCGGCGCTCTGCAGGCGATCGTCGGGGAATAGCAGCCGGCTGCCCGCGATCGCGACCGCCGGATCGGCGCCCACCGCCGACACCAGCGCCGAGAGCCAGCCGCGCCGGGGTTCGGCATCATTGTTCAGGAACAGCACCAGCTCGCCGCGCGCCAGCGACGCGCCTTGATTGCAAGCCCGCCCAAATCCCAGATTCTGCGGGTTGCGGTGCACGCGCACCGCCGGGAGTGACGCCAGACCGCTTGGGGTCTCGTCGCTGGAACCGTTGTCGACCACGATCACCTCGTGGCTGACGTCGCGGCTGTGGTCGAGCAGCGCCACCAGGCAGCGCACGGTGTAGGCCCACTGGTTGTGCGCCGGAATGACGATGGAAACGGTAGGCGGCGGCGGCATCGACACCGATCTCGACAGGCCGGGCAAAAAGCAAAACCCGGACCCGTCAGATTCGTGTCGGTCGTGATCTAGTTCAGAACCCTGGAAGGGTTCCGAACCTCCCGCGATGGGCTGCGGCGGGGACCCGCCTCCGCCCCAGTCGTGATCTACTTCAGAACCCTGGAAGGGTTCCGAACCTCCCGCGATGGGCTGCGGCGGGGGACCCGCCTCCGCCCCACACGATGGACGGCCTGCCGCCGGGCGATGTCAGGGCCGGACCTCAAGTACCGGCGCCAAGGCACCGATGTCCGGCCCCGCAGTAGAAGGAGGCGTAGCCATGGGCCAGTTTGCCGTCAGCATCGCGACCCAGCCCGGGTTCGTGCACAGCGAAGCCTTCCGCGAGGTCGCCGAGTCGGTCCACCACGGCCTGCGCGCGCTGGGCCACGACTCGCTGCTGACCGACCGTCTGGACCTGCCCGACCGACAGCACATCGTCTTCGGGTCGAACCTGATCTCGGTCGCCGACCAGGCCCTGCCCGCCGGCTCGATCCTCTACAACCTCGAGCAGATCTACGACGAATCCCCCTGGCTGACCCCGGATCTGCTCGCGCTGTTTCGCGCGCACACGGTGTGGGACTACAGCCTGGCCAACATCGAAGCGCTGGCCGGCCATGGCATCGCCGCCCGCCACGTCCCCATCGGCTACGTCCCCGAGCTGACCCGCATCCCGCGGGCCCCCTTGCTGGACATCGACGTGCTCTTCGTCGGGTCGATCGTCGAGCGCCGGCTGGCCGTGCTGCAGGCGCTGCACGAGCGCGGCGCCAACGTGATCCCGGCCTTCGGGGTCTACGGCGAGGAGCGCGACGAGCTGATCGCGCGCGCCAAGATCGTGCTCAACGTGCACATGTACGAGGCCAAGGTCTTCGAGGTGGTGCGGGTCTCGTACCTGCTGGCCAACCGCTGTTTCGTGGTCTCCGAGCGCGGCCTGGACCTGGACGGCGAGCGCCCCTTCGAGGACGGCATCGCCTTCGCGGAGTACCACGAGCTGGTCAACGCCTGCCTGCGCTACCTGGAAGACGAACCGGCGCGCACCCGCACCGCCACCCGCGGCTTCGAGCTATTCGCCGAGCGACGCGTGCCGGATATGCTGCGCGCGGTGCTGTAGCGACTCGCGTCCGGCTTCAGGGCGCGCAGCACAGCGTCTGCTCGCCGGTCGGCGTCGCGGCGCCGCTCAAGGTGCTGCTCGCCGGACAACTTGGCACAATGGGCGTGCCGCCAAATCCAGCGCTCTGGCAGTCAGTGGCGAAGGTGCAGGTCTTCGTCGCGGAGGCCAGCGACGCCTGAACCGCGCTGCTGCACGTGGTGCCGGTGTAAAAGCTCGCCCGAAGAGGCGCGCAGCTGCCCGGCACCTGCGCGCCGCAAGTGCACGGGCCGCACATCCGCGCGTCGTTGAATCCCGTGTACCAGGAGCCGCCGTCCCTGGTGTAACCCCCCGGGCAGGTCTTGGCTCCGGCCGCGAGCACACAGTGATTGGTCGGCGATCTGCGCACGCAAACGAAGCCCGTCGCACAACCGGCGCCAATCGTGCTGGCGCCACAGAACTTGCGTGACATGGCCCAGGTCGGCGTCGAGCGCGTCGGCGGTCCCTGCGGGCTGCACGGGGCACTGGAGCTCACGTAGGCATCGACGGATGGCGGCATCGCCATGGTAAACGTGGCCACCAGGCACGTGCTCGTCGGAGCGGCCGCCCCGGTCGCGAGGTCCAATCGAATGCTGCCGACCAATGACGGCGCTCCCAGGCTAGTCGTGCAGGCGAGATTGTTGGCGTACCTCGACAGGTTGGCCGTGCATGTGATCGAAGACTGGCACACGCAACCCGTGCACCCGACACCCGGATTGAGCGTTGCGTTGATCGCGGTCTCGCCTCCCACGAACCCCGCGGGGCAGGCCGTGATCGGATCGACGTACGCCCCGGCAACGAACCCGTCGGTGCCCGCGGCGGGGACGCAGACTGCCGAAGGCACGCAGGCCGGATCGTCGCAGTCGACGTGGCCGTTGCAGTCGTCGTCGACGCCGTTGTAGCAATCCTCGGCTGGCGCGCAGCCACCGTCGGCAGGGCCGTCGTTGCTCCCGTCGATCGGGCCGGCGCCGCCGCCGGTCGCCGATCCCCCGGCACCGGTACCGGAGGCGCCGCCCGCGCCGGTTCCGCCGCCGGTCCCGGTTGCGCCGCCCGCGCCCGATCCGCCGCCGCCCGCGCCGCCGAGCGGAGCGTCGGTGTCGCCGCCGTCGTCGCCGGCGTCCGCGATCTGGATGCGCAGCGTGCTGCAACCGTCGGTGAGCAACAGCGACTGGCTGGCGGTCGCGACCACGACGCCGGCTTTCTGCGCCGTCAGCATGATGTGCACCGCGCGGCCCGCCCGATATCCGGCGGGGAAGTCGACCTCGACGGTGCCGGTGGCGGTGCCCGGACCGTGCGGAAAGGTATCCTGGCGCGCCGTTTCTCCGTCGGGCGTCACCACCACCAGCAGGTTGTCGGCGTCGAGCGCGGGGCCCTGGAAGTCGACGGTGACGAACAACGTCCCCGACTTGCACGGCCGGGTGTCACCACAGGCCGCCAGCGCGATCGCCGACGCCAGCCACAGCCAGCAACTCCAACGCTGCCCGCGGGAGCGGTTCATCTCACTTGACCAATCCGAGCGAGGGGGAAGGATTCCGGTCCCCGCTCAAGACCGCTATCAGCACCACGACCGTAGCGGCGACGACGCCACCGGCGACGGCCCCCCAGAACAGCGGCTTACGGGTCAGCGGCTGCGACGGTGCTGGCTGCGCCTGCCCCACCAGAGTGGTTAGCGGCGGCGAGGGGGCCGGCGGCCGCAGGTCGACGGTCGGCGCAGCGGAGGCCACTGGCGTGGCGCCGGCAACTGGCACTTCCTGCCTGGTCGGCGCGCTGGTCGACGCCAACGTGGAGGGGGGCGGCGTGGTCGCGACCACGCGATCGCGCTCGATGGCCGTCTTCAATTCCTCGACACGCGCTTCGACCTCGGCACGGAGGGGGGCCCTGGTGTAAAGGCGCAGGTAGTTCTGATAGAGGATCAGCGCACGCTCTTTGTGGCCTGCCAACCGGTGCGCCTGCGCCGCGTTGTAGAGTAACGCCGAGTCAGGCTTGAGCTCGAAGGCCCTCTCGAAGTTCTCCGCCGCCACCGGATAGTACCCGAGCGCAAAGGACGCGGACGCCTTGTCGAAGTAGACCCGCGCCTGCTCGGAGCTACCGGCGGCGCGCGCGAAAGCGGGCAAAACCGCAACCAGCGCGGCGACGACGAGGGCGAGGATAGAGGGCGGGCGGACCGCTGGCGAGCCGATCCCAGGTGCATTCATTGGGGGTGCCCCACACTAAGCAGGACTTCGACTGTAACACGAGGAGCGATGCCCCCAGAAGGCGCGATGGATCCCGGCGCCGTGATGACCTCGGGCCATCAATGTCGGTGGCGGTGGTGAATGTCGGAGCTGTGTGGGTGCTCGTGGGTGAGCGGATCGTGGCGGTGGGGATGCGCGTGCGCCTGTCCTGGCGCCGCCGCCGGATGGGCACCGGTGAGATGGTCGTGGTCGTGGACGTGCTGGTGATGCTGGTCGTGGACGTGCAGGTGATCGTGCTCGAGCGCGTCGTGGGTGTGCCGGTGGTCGTGGCGATCGCGGAGCAGCAGCGCGACCCCCGCGGCCATGACGACCGCCGCCACCAGCTCGCGCTGGCCTGGCCGCTGCCCGAGCAGCGGGATCGCCAGCAGCGCGCCGGCGAACGGCGCGGTGGCGAAGTAGGCGGCCTCGCGCGCCGCGCCCAGGATGCGCAGCGCCTGAAAATCCAGCACCACGCTGACGCCGTAGCTGGCGGCGCCGACCGCCAGCGCCGCGGCCAGCAGGCCAAAGTGAGGCGCCGGGCTCCCGGTCGCCAGCGCCAGCGCCAGATTGCATCCCGCCGCTCCCAGCGCCTTGATGCGCACCACCGCGATCGGATCGCGCACCGACAGCCGCTGGGTCAAGTTGTTGTCGATGGCCCAGGCCAGGCACGCGGCGCCGACCGCCAGCGCGGGCAGCGCGAGGTGGGGGCGCTCGCCGGCGCCGGCGCCGGCGCCAGCGCCGCTGGGCGGGTCGGCCGCTCCCAGGAGAGCCGCCGCCCCCACGATGACCAGGATCGCCAGCGCCGATCGCCAGCCGAGGTGCTCGCGAAACAGCAACACCGCCAGCAGCGCGGTCAGCGGCGACTCCAGATTCAGCAGCAGGGCGCCGCTGACCGCTGACAGCCGGCCCAGGCCCCACAGCATGCAGATCGGACCCACCACCCCGCCCAGGATGACGATCGCCGCCAGCGCGGGAAGGTCGGTCCGGCGCAGCGCCGCTTCGGGGCTCGGCGCTCCGGCGCTCGCACGCCGCCGGCGCGCCAGGCCCCACCCGGTCAGCGCCAGGCCCGCGCCACCGTACAGCAGCCCGGCCAGCATCGCCGGGCTGACCCCGGGCAGCAGGCGCTTGGCCAGCGGCGCGCTGGCGCCGAACAACGCCGCGGCGGCCAGTCCCCGCAGCGCGCCGCGCCGCTGCTCGCCCCGTTCATCTGGCGCAGGCGGCATCGGTTCCTGACCGGTCACGCCCTGGATATTACGCTGGTTTGGCGTTGCGGAACGCTGGGCTCGGCCCCACCATACGGTCCAGAAGGGGCCAGAGGCGAGTCTTGGATCACAAGCGACGATCCGCACCACCAGCGGCCGTCCCGACCGCCGAGTTGCCGGCGCCGAACCGAGAGGTCGCCCCCTCGCAGGTGACCCTGAAGACCGTGTTCTCCGTGTCCTTCGCGGTATTGCTGGTGGTGTCCCTGGTCTGGGCATTGGTCCACTCGGTGGTCGCGATCGCCCTCACCGGAGCCGCGATCCTTTTCGCGGTGGCGCTGGACCACGGCGTCGCCTGGCTGGTCCGGCATCGCCTGCGGCGCGACCTGGCCATTGCGGTCGTCGCGCTGGCCGCCCTCGGGCTGGTGGTCGGGCTGGCGTTCACCCTCATTCCACCGGCGGTCGATCAGGGCAAGGCGCTGGTGCAGCAAGCGCCCAGCCTGGTGCGCACCGCGCGCCAGAGCCGACTCTTCGTCCGGCTGGATCAGCAATACCACCTGGCCAAGCGCATCGAACAGGCGGAAAAGGAATTGCCCAAGATGCTGGAGGGCGCGGCGTCGCCGATCCTGGCCGCGCTAGGAGGACTCATCAGCCTGGCGGGGGCGGCGGTCACCATCTTCGTCCTCACGGTGTTCATGCTGATCTTCGGCGGCCGGGTGATCCGCGCCGCGCTCGCGGAGGCGCGCGCCGAGCGGCGTCCGGTCTACGAGAACGTGCTGCGCAAGATCTACAAATCGATCGGCGGCTACCTCAGCGGGCTGACCCTCATCTGCACCATCAACGCTACCCTGACGACAATCTTTCTCGCCATCAACCGCGTCCCGTTTTTTCTGCCGCTCGGCATCCTCAGCGGCGCGTCCAGCACCATCCCCTACGCTGGGCCGTTCGTGACCGGGACCTTCATCTCGCTGCTCACCCTGGTCACCCAGGGCGTGTGGCACGGCCTGGCGTGCGGCATCTACTTCGTGCTCTACGGCCAGCTGGAGGGCAACGTCCTCAGCCCGCTGATCTTCCGGCGCACGGTGCACGTGAACCCGCTGGTCGTCACCGTCTCGGTGCTGTTCCTGGGCGAGATGGCCGGCATCGTGGGCGCGATCGTCGCGGTCCCGGTGGTGGCCGCGCTGCAGATAATCGGACGCGAGATCTTGCGCGAGCGGCGCGAGCAGCTGAACCTGCAGCACATGCAGATCGCCAAGCAAGCCGACGGCTCACAGCTCCACGACAGCCAGCATGTTTGAGCGCCGCGGGCAGCCCATCCTGCCGCGCCCCGCGTTCATGCATCGCGTCGCGCGCAGCGTGAGTGTCGCGACCGCGCTGCTCGCCGTGTCGCTGGGTCTCGGCGTCGTCGGCTATCACGCCCTCGCCGGGCTGGACTGGATCGACGCGCTGCTCGACGCCTCGATGATCCTGACCGGCATGGGGCCGGTCTCACCGCTGCACGGCGTGGGCGCCAAGTTGTTCGCCAGCGCGTACGCGCTGTTCAGCGGTGTGGTATTCATCGCCAGCACGGGCCTGATCGTCGCGCCGTTGGCCCACCGATTCCTGCACCAGTTCAACGTCGAGCTCGAAGACGATCCGAGCTCGCCAGCCGACGAATCGCCGGGGCGCCGCCCACGCGCCAAGCCGAGCCAACCCAAAACCTAGCGTGAGGACGGAACATGACGAAGACCCATCGACTGCCACGCGGTCTCTGGGCGGCGCTGCTGCTCGCCGGCCTGATCCTGACCGGCGGCGCCACCGCCGACGCCAAACGCGCCAAGCCGCCCAAGGACGGCACCGCCGCCCCCGGCGAGGACACGCCCGCCCCGCGGGGCGCGGCGCCCGCAGGCGTCACGCTGAACGCCTGCGGCTGCTATCGCAGCGGCGAGACCTGCGTGTGCACCAACAAGAAAGCCAGATGCGAGTGCCCCGAGGACTGCGAGCCGATCGGCTGCGCCGAGAAGCGGCAAAAGGAGCTGGATCGCGAGATTGCCGCCGAGGTCAAGCGCGCCCAGGACGAAGAGAAGAAGCGGCAAGACGCCGAGAAGGAGGCGCAGAAGGCGGCCGAGGCGCGCGCACGCAAGGAGTCCGGTGACGAGAGCGGCGAAGGAACCAGCGCGGCCGGGTCGGACAAGGCGCCCGACACGGCGGGGGGAGCGATCGGCACCGAAGGGGCGCCGGGAGCGGACGCCGAGGACAAGACGCCGCCCAAGCCAGCGAAGACGCCGCGCAGGGGACGCACGAAGAAGTAGCGAGGGGCAGAGAGCCGGGGCCACTGCACCGCCGATCCCGTCTACTTGTCGAGGACTTCGCGCACGGTTGGCGCGGGAAAACCACGCGTCGCCGGTGGAATCAGCGGCGGCGGCGCAGCGACCCGCCGAACGCGATCCCGGACAACGACAGGGCGGCCAGCGCGGCAAAGGCGGCGTTGAGGCCGAGCGCCCAGGAGGCGCCCCAGCGGTCCCAGACCCAGCCGGTGCCCAGGCCCGCCGGCAGCGCGGCGACGCCGACCAAGCCGTGATAAAGGCCGAAGGCGCGCCCGCGCGCGCCAGGTTCGGCGAGGTCGGCGATGATGGCGCGCTCCGGCCCCTCGGCAAGACCGTGGTAAAGCGCGTAGGCCAGGAACAGGACCAGGATCTGCCACCAGGCATTGCAGAAGGCGAAGCCGAGATAGGTCAGCGCGTACGCTGCCCAACCGGCGGTGACGACCACGGCGCGCGAGTGGCGATCCGAGAGCGCCCCACCAGGGATGGCCACCGCCGACTTGACCAGATGGTGGAAGAACCACAGCAGCGGCAAGGTCGCGGGCTGCCAGCCGAGCTCGCGCGCCCGGAGCAACAGAAAGGCGTCGGACGAGTTCCCGAACGCGAAGAGCACGCACACCATCAGGTAGGGCGCGAATCCCTTGTGCAGCCTTCCGCCGGACGCGACGGCGGTTTCGGCGTCCGCCACGGGGTGGACGCGCTCGGCGGCGGAGCGCGGATCGCGCAGCCGCAGGAACAGCAACAGCGGCGCCAGCAGGCCAACGAACGACGCCACGGCGAAGGTCCAGCGCAGGCCGAGGCCCATCCCCATGAGACCGCTGGCCAGCAGCGTCCCGATCGCCCCGCCCAGGTGATCCATCGATCGGTTGAGTCCGAAGGCGCGCCCGCGCTCGTTGGGCTTGACCGTATCGGCGAGCATCGCGTCGCGCGGACCCGAGCGGATGCCCTTGCCGACGCGATCGAGTAGGCGCGCCGTCAGCACGTGCCAGGGCGCCAGCGCCAGCGCGATCCCGGCGCGCGCGATCGCGGGCAAGGCGTATCCCCCGGTGACCAGCAGGCGCCGCGGACCGCGGTCCGCGAGACGGCCCGCGACCACCTTGATCACGCTGGCGACGGCGTCGGCGCTGCCTTCGATGAGGCCGATGAAGCTCATGGGCGCGTGCAGCGTGGTCAAGAACAGCGGCAAGAGCGGGAAGATCGCCTCGCTGGAGGCGTCGTTGAGCAGGCTCGCGAAGCCGAGCAGCCACACGAGGCGCGGCAGGTGGCGCACGCGCGGAAAGAGGCCGGTGCGGCGCGGGGAGGCGGGCGGCGCGCCAAGCACGACCTCGCTCGCCGGCGCCCGCGGGCCGCCGTCGTCGCCGGACGTTGGGCCGTGCGCCACGGCCAATTTTCTAACGTAAGGGACCGGTGAGCGAGATTTTTTTCGCGCTTCGATCGACGTCTATCGACCGTCTATCGAGCTTGCCAGCTTGGGACTAGCTTCTAACCGGCCGATTCTTGGGATTCGGTGCACGGTGGTTGGGCCGGTGGGCGTAGCCGGGCGAGGAGTCATCAGTTTTCAGTTTTCAGTCGACAGGAAAAGGTGACGGACTCAGGCGGCGGCTCGAATGCCGAGTTGATCGCAGATGCTATCCAGAGCTTTGTCGCGCTCCGCCAGAAAGCTGAACGCCGCCCACTATCTCCTGAAGACTGATAGCTGACAGCTGATGACCCTTCGGTCCGAGCTTCCAGGTTCACCGGGCTATCCTTTACCGAGCCCGGCTGACGTTTTATGTTTGCTGCCGTCATGAGCACCTTTGAAGCAAAGTGCCCGACCTGCAAGAAGGTTCTGGTCGGAGGTCTGACGGGACCATACCGTCCCTTCTGCTCGGAGCGCTGCCGTTCGATCGACCTCGGCAGCTGGCTCGACGGCGCCTACCGCATCAGCGCGCCGGTCAGCGAGGAGGACCTCGACGAGGGATCGCCCGAAGGCGCGCGCACCGACGGAGACGACCCGGCGAACTGACCGGCCGCCTGCCCTTTTCCGACGCGCCCTGTCCCCGTCCGCCGGGTCGGGCGGTCTGTCGTAGCTGGGAGCGGCGGTCGTTACTGACTGCGGTCCTTCGGGGCGCCGCCGCTGCCGCCCACGTCTCGGCGCTTGACCATGGTGATCTCGTTGCCCACGTCGTTGTGGGTCACCTCGTCCATGAAGGTGCGGATCAGGAACAGGCCGCGGCCGGTGCGGCGCTCCAGGTTTTGCGGCAGCGTGGGATCGGGCAGCAACGCGGGGTCGAAGCCCTGGCCCTCGTCGCGGATCACGTAGGTCACCTCGCTGCGCGTCTCGCGCGCCACCAGGTGGACGCGCCGGCTGGCGTAAGGCTGCTCGCGCGGCCGGCGCGCCGCCAGCTCGGCGAACTTGGCCTCGTCGGCCTCGAGCAGCGTCGACGTCAGGTCGAGGTTGCCGTGATAGATGGCGTTGACCAGCGCCTCGCGCAGCGCGACCGCGACCCGGATCAAACCGGTCTCGTCGCATAGCTCCATCCGGTTGAGGTTGGCTTCGAGCTGGCCGATCAGCGGCGCGATGCTGGCGATGTCGTTGTCGAGCTCGTAGCGCGCCTCGGTCTGGGTCAGACAGGCCAGGACGTGCTTCTGGCTCAGGTCGGCGCGCGCGATCTCCAGCACGCTCAGCACGGTGTCGACCAGCTCGGCTGCCAGGTTGCGCTTGGCGACGTAGCTGGCCGCGCCCTTGCGCAACGCCTGCACCGCGACCTCTTCGCTGCCGTGCGCGGTCATCAAGATCACCGGCAGCCCGGGGAAGCGCCGCCGCACGGTCTCGACCAGCTCCAGTCCGTCGATCTCTGGCATCTGCAGATCGGTCAGCACCAGGTCGGGGGGCTGGGCAGCGATCGCCTCCAGCGCCTCGCGGCCGTTGCAGGCGAAAGCCGGCGTCAGCTCGGGCCGCTTCTTCAAGAGGCCACCCGCGCGGGTGCGATCGACCGGAGAGTCGTCGACGACCAGGATGACCGCCATCAGGCCCGCCCGCCCCCGAGCTGGCCCACGCCGCTCACCACCGGCAGCCCCCGCAGGGTGGTCTCGTCGCGCGAGAGATACGCCGCCAGCTCGCCGCGCGCGCGATCGATGCGCCGCTCCAGCGCCGTCAGCGCCGCCGGCGCGTTGGTGAGATCACCGCCGGCGCCCACGCGCTCGAGCAACATGGCCGCGTCGAAGGCCCCGGACGCGCCGCAACTGTCGACCGCGCCCTTGACCGCGTGGGCGACACGGCTCACTTCGGGGGCGTCGCGGCTCGCGACCGCCGCGCGCAGCGCCTGCATCCAGGTCGGGATCTCGTTCAGGAAGACCGCGATCAGCTCCTTCAACAATTCCCGGTCACCGCCGGTGCGCTCCAGCGCGACGCGTTCGTCGAAACCGGCGCCCGACTCCACCACCGCGTCGCGCGGGAGGCCGCCCGGCTGCGGCGCGCGCCGCTTGGAGCCGAGCTCGCTGGGCACCAGGTGATCGATGGTGTCGAACAGCTCCTTGAACTGCACCGGCTTCGACACGTAGCCATCGAATCCCGCCTGCAGGCAGCGCTCGCGGTCGCCGCGCATGGCGTGGGCGGTGATGGCAATCAGCGGGATATGGCCGCCTGCCTCCTGCTCGCGGGCCCGGATGGCGGCCGTGGCCTCGAAACCGTCCATCTCCGGCATCTGCACGTCCATCAACACCAGGTCGAACGACGACTGGGCCAGAGCCTCCAGCGCGGCACGGCCGTTGCGCACCAACGTGACTTCATGCCCCGCCTTCTCCAGCAATCGCCGCATCAGCTTCTGGTTGATGAGGTTGTCCTCGGCCAGCAGCAGGCGCAGCGGCTGCAGGGGCGCCGGCGTGAGCGCCTGTTTGTCCAGCGACGTCGGGTGCGCGTCGCCGGGCCGCAGCGCCTGCAGGACGGCGTCGTAGAGGTCGTCCTTCTTGATCGGCTTGGTGAGGTGGGCGGCGATGCGCAGCTCGCGCCCGGACGACGCCTCGTCGCGCCTGCTGGCCGTGGTCAACATCATCACGATGGGCGTGCGCACGCCGCGTTGCTGCACCTGGTGCGCGAAGGTGAATCCGTCGACGTCGGGCATGTCGGCGTCTACCAGAATGACCTGGAACGGCGTGCCGTCGCTCTCCGCGCGCGCGACCGCGTCGATGCCGATGGCCGCGGTCCCGGCCAGCGTGGGAACGAAGCCCCAGCCCACCAGCAGCTCGCCCAGGATGCCGCGCATGGTACGGTTGTCGTCGACCACCAGGATACCGGCGCCGCGCGCCTTCGGCGGCACGACCGGCTCGGGCTGCTGGGCGGAGCGGCGCTGGAAGACCGCGGTGAAGTGAAAGACGCTGCCCTTGCTGGGCTCGCTCTCGACCCACAGGTCGCCGCCCATCATCTCCGCCAGGCGCGACGAGATCGTGAGCCCAAGGCCCGTGCCCTCGTACTTGCGCGTACTGGAGCCGTCTGCCTGCGCGAAGGCCTCGAAGATCATGCGCTGCTTCTCGGCCGGGATGCCCATTCCGGTGTCGCGCACCTGAAGGTGCAGGCGCAGCTCGGGGTCGCCTATCTCCACCGCGTCGACCAGGACGAACACCTCGCCCCTGTCGGTGAACTTGATGGCGTTGCCGACCAGGTTGAGCAGGATCTGCCGCAGGCGCAGCGAATCACCGATCAGGCTGCGTGGAACGTTGGCCCCGATGCGGAACCCGAGCTCCAACCCCTTTTCGTGGGCGCGCAGCGCCAACGCCTTGGTGGCGTCACCCACCACGTCAGGCAGCTCGAAGTCGACGTCGTCGAGCTCGAGCCGGCCGGCCTCGATCTTGGAGAAATCGAGGATGTCGTTGATGACCATCAGCAGCGAATCAGCCGAGACCTTGACCATCTCGAGGTATTCGCGCTGCTCCCGCGTGAGGTCGGTGCGCAAGGTCAGCTGGGTCAACCCGATGATCCCGTTCATCGGCGTGCGGATCTCGTGGCTGACGTTGGCCAGGAACTGGCTCTTGGCGCTATTGGCCGATTCGGCGGCCTCTTTGGCCAGTTGCAGCTCGGCCTCGGCCTTTCGTTGCTGGGTCAAAAGCGCGCGCAACGACGCGGAGTGCTCGCGTTCGTTCTGTAACGACTGATCGTTCATCCGATCGGCACGCTTCTTGGAAATGCCGGCCATCACCACCATGGTCGGGGTGGTGATGGCGTAGCCGATGAGTCGCAGCAGGTTGTCGCCGTCGTAGTGGAACAGCTGGCCCGGCAGCGAGTAATACGAGGCGAAGTAGAGACAGGCGATGGCGTGGCTGAGCAGGCCGCTCTTGATCCCGCCCGAAAAGGCGGAAAACACCACGATCATGACCAGCAGGGAAGGCGGGTTGGGGATCTTGATCTTGAACGTCTGCAGGAGCTCGATCGCGAACACCGTGCCCGCGGCCAGCACCGGTCCAATGAGCAACGACCAGACTTGCTGCCACGTCTTGGACCCGGGCGCCGGAGTTGGTTGGTCGCTCATGACGGAGGGCGCCACAGACTCCCTACGGGCCTGGCCGCCGAGCAAACGCTAACACGTCCGGGGCCGCCGCGGGACGGGATCCACCCGGCGCAAAGGCCCTGAGCCGAGGCTTGCGAGTCTCTGCAACGGGTCGGACCGGGGGGCTCGGCGGCCCCTGGCCATGGGTGGCAACACTGGCCGTCGCTGGCCTGGTGGCGGGCGGCGGCGCACCGCGCCCGGACCCGGATCGCCCACGCCTACGCCGACGCCGACGCCGACGGCGACGGGAAAAGATCCGGATCCGACCGTCGGCGTCGGCGTCGGCGTCAGCGTGGCCGATACCTGATCTCAGGCCCAGCCGGACCGTCCCTACCCCGCCTCGGGGTGGATGATCCGCGCCAGCTCCTCCAGCCCTCGCGCGGCGTGCTGCGACAGGCTGGTGATCGCCGACGCCGGTACGACGTGGACGCGGCCGGTCTTCACCGCCGGGATCTCGGACCACCCCGCCGCGCGGATCAGGACCGGCGGGATCTCGGTGGCGGCCTTGCCGACGCCGAAGCCGGGCAGGACCAGGACTTCGGGCCGCAGCGCCAGGACGCTCTCGAAGCCGAGCTCGGCGACGCCGCGGATGCCCATTTCGCGCGCGACATTGCTGCCGCCGGCGCGTTCGATCATCTCGTCGATCAGCGCCCCGGCGCCACGTGTGTAGCCGGGGACTTCATAGTAAAGGACCCGGGGTCGCGGACGGCCGGCCAGGCGCACGGCCACGGCGGCCAGGCGGCGCTCGACGGAGCGCGCCAGGTCCTCGGCCCCGGCCTCGGCGCCGACCGCGGCGCCGATGAGGCGAATGTGGGCCAGGACGCCGTCGAAGGACTCCCAGCTCTCGCAGCGCAACAGCGGGACGCCGGCGCCGTCGAGCAGGCGCACGGCGCCGTCCTGGGTGAAGTTGGTGACCAGGACCAGATCGGGACGGAGCGCGAGGATCTCCTCGGGCTCGCCGCGCACGCGCGCGATCGGGGGCGGGAAGGCGCCGAGGCAATTCGAGCTCGACGCATCGTCGGCGTAGATCGACACCGCGGCCAGGCGCGACCGATCGACCAGGACCGCCAAGATCTCGTCGCTGCCGAGATAGCTGGACACGATCCGGCGCGCGGGCGCCGGCAAGATCCGCACCCGCCCCGCGGGATCGATCAGGCGCTTGGGGAATCGGTCACCCTCGACGCGCGCCGGGTGAAAATCGCCCGCGCCGACCATGGCGCTGGAGATCGGTCGCAACCCGGCGCCGACCAGCAAGGCCACGGCGCCCGCGCCGACCACGACGAGCAGAAGACGGGTAGGCACTGGCCCGCCGCGACTAGTACCAGGCGATCTCGCGCGGTGGCCAGTGCACCGACGGGTTGGCGTCCAGATCGTCGGCAGGCACGGCGTCCGCGGCCGACACGCTGAACACGTGCAGCACCGGCTTCGCCGGGTCGGCGTCTGGTACGAACAGGGTCGCGGGTGACGCCAGCAACGCCGCGCGGCCCAGGTTGTAGGCGCCGCCCTCGGCCTGCTTGCTGGCGGCGCCGCTGCTGGGGAACACCGCCCACATCGCGTCGGGCGCGAGCTGCGCGTTGGTCGCAAAATCCTTGGCGCCGAAGCTGGCCGCGAAGAAGAGATCGCCCGAGAGCGGCGCGACCCAGGAGAAGTTGATCGGTCTGCCGCCGAAGGCGCTGGCCGGGATCACCTTGCTCACCAGCGGCGGGTCCACGCCGAGCTCGATCAGGGCAACCCCGGCGGTCGCAGACGGATCGAGGTCCGAAGATGAACCGCCACAGGCGGCATAGAGCATCTGGCCGCCCGCGAAGTAATCGAGGCGCGCGCAGCCGGCCAGCCCGGGCAGCGGGATCATGCCGCTCACCGTATCGGTCATGGTGTCGACGATGACGATCCGCCCTTCGCCGGTCGACGCGTAGTCGGCGCTCTGGCTGGCCAGGGTGACGTAGACTTTGGTCCCGACCAGGATGCCGCGGTCGGGACGCGCCTGGATCACCGCGCCGGCGACTGGCGCCGCGTAGGGCGCCATATCGATGCGGCCGGTGATGATGGCGCCGCCCTCGGCGCGCGGGTTGACGATGATCAGATCCTCGCCGCGCGACATCGGGTCGCTGGTGGGCGCCGGGTTGCTGCCGAACCGGGTCACGTAGGCCTTGCTGGCGCTCACCGAGATCACATCGTGGGGCAGCACGTTGAAGTCGCCGACCGACAGCTGGTCGCGGATGACGCAGGTCTGCGGGTCGACCCAGGTCAGCGCCTTGTTCTCGTTGTCGATCAGCACGATGTCGCCGCCCACCTGGGGCTGCGAGGCCAGCATCACGTCTCGCGACAGCACCAGCGAAAGCTTGAGCGGTACGGTGTTGGAATCGACGCACCGATCGCGGACCAGGGTGCGGGTGCGCGGATCGACCAGCGAGATGCTGGTCGTGTGGTAGTCGCTGTTGAGCACGACCAATCCGGTCGTGGGCACGACGACATTGGTGGTGGGCGGCGTGCTGTCGTCGCAGCCGGCGCCGGCGAGCGGGCTCGACAGGGCGGCCAGAATCGCGAACAGGCGAACCGGGTGCGTGAGCGGAGAGCGGGGACGGGCCATGGCGTTCACTCCTTGATGGTTTCGTGGGACCAGTTGAGGGAAAGAAAGATCGAGCGGCCGGGCGGCGGATACTGCAGGACCTCGAGGGCGCGCGCGTCGGTGAGGTTCTTGGCGCTGACGGCCAGGCGCAGCCCGGCGCGCGGCGCGCCGACCTCGATCCCCGCGCCCAGCAGCATCCGGGGCTCGAGCGGCACCGTGTTGGCGGGGTCATGATAGGCGCCGGCGGCCAGGTCGCCCTCGAGGTACGCCCCCGCCACCAGCCCACGCCCGAGCGGCAGACGGCGCAGCTGCGGACGCAGGTAGGCGTTCAGGCGTGGCCGCTGCGGGAGCTGGTGGCCCCGGTGCGCCGCCACGTCGCTGGTGTCGCGCGCGTCGAGGTAGGTAGCCTGCGCCGTCACGGCGACGAAGCGCGCCGTCTCGAACGCCAGGTCCTGCTCGACGCCCCAGATGCGCGCGCGACCGAGGTTGTCGACGCGGGCCTGCGTCTGGGAGATCGGCACCCACTCGATGAGATCGTTGGCGCGCGCGCCGAACACCGTCGAGCGCCCGCGCCAGGACGCGCGCGCGTCGCCGGCCCGGTACTCGACGCCGAGGTCGCCGTTCCATCCGCTCTCGGGACGCAGCAGCGGGTTGCCCAGCAACGTCCCGGTGTCGCCGTACAGCTCCAGGAACGAGGGCGCGCGGCCGTAGCGCCCCAGGTTGCCCTTGACCGTGACCCGCGAGCCGAGCGGACGCGCCAGACCGAGGCGCGCGACCGGCAGCACGTGGGTGATGGGCGCCGTGGCTGGACGCTGGCGGAGGAAGAACGAATCGCGCCCGCTGACCACGTCGCGCAACGCCTCGAGGCGCGCGCTGGGCACGATGTCGAGGTCGATGCGCCGCCACCAGAAGCCAGCCTCGACGCCACCGGTGGCCACCAGGCGCTGCGCGGGCACGCCGACCGGCATCGGATCCAGCTGGTTGGTCGGTCGAAAGGTCTCGCGGCGCGCCTCGGCCACGGCGGCGCCGCGCAGCCAGGCGGTGAACGGCTTCGACGCCGTCGCCGTCGCGCCCAGCGACAGGCTGGTGTCCTGGGTGCGCGCCGGGATGGCGCCGATCTGGCCGTCCGGGTCGATGAAGCGGTCGCGCAGGGCCGAGCCGAAGAGCTGGGCGTGCAGCCGGCCGCCCGGGCCCAAGTCGTCGCGCGAGTCATACCCGAGGTAGCCCAGTCCGCGCAGGCTGTGGAAGCGCGCGTGCGTCGCCTGGGTGACGCCCGTGCCCGACAAGCCATGGTCGCGCGCGAACCCGATCAAGCCCAGTCCCAGCTGGCGCCGCCCGGGCAGATCCAGCGCGGCCCTCAGCACGCCGTCGAGCTGCGCCAGATCGTTGTTCTGGCGGGCGGTCTGGCTGTCGTCGGCCGGTTTGGCCGACGTGCCGTTATCGCTATGAAAACCGAAGCCGTTGTCGCCGGCGATGGCGTGCAGGCCACCCGCGAAGTGCAGGGGGCCGGCCGCCCCCGCCCCGGTGACGTCCCCGAACATGGTCCCGAACGAGCCCGCCCCGGCGCGCATGGTCAGCCGCGGCTGGGTCGGCGCGCGGGTGGTGATCGAGACGACGCCGCCCAGCGCCGACTCGGCGAACCCGATCGGGGTCGTGCCGCGATAGACCTCGACCCGCTCGACGTCGCCGATCGGCAAAGTCGAGAGGTCGATCGCGCCGCCGGCGGCCAGATTCAGCGGCACGCCGTCGAGGTAGAAGCGCACCTCGTCGGGGTTCGAGCCGCGCAGCGACAGGGTGGCGAAGTCTCCGATCCCTCCCGAGCGGGTGACGTTGACCCCCGGCACCACGACCAGCAGATCGCCGAGATCGTCGAAGGCGCGCGGGCTGTCTTGCGGAAAGATCACCGACGACGCCGCGATCGGATCGGCGCGCGGTGCCGCCGGCGCCGCCACCGGCGGATTCACCACGGTGACGTAATCTGGAGCCGCGACCACGGCAGTATTCGCTGCGATGGACGTGGACGTAGTCGCGGACGTGGTCGTGGACCTGGTCCCGGACGTGGTCGTGGTCGCTGTCGTGCTCGGGGACGGCACCACCGCCACCTCCCCCGCCCCACCGACGGCGCACCACGCCCCTAGAATCGCCGACAGCGCCGAAAAGCCCATCACCGCGCCCCCCCCTCGCCGCCGTCGTCGATCGGCGCCAGCGGGATCACCAGCAGTGTCCCACCCTCATCGGTGTGCACCCGCGCGCGCACCCGGAACAGCCGCGCCAGGCTCTCCGCGGTCAACGCCTGCGCCGGCGGCCCGTCGGCCTGCAGGAGCCCGTCCCCCAGGAGCAAGATCCGGTCGCAGCTGCGCGCGGCCAGCGACAGATCGTGCAGGGCGACCAGCACGGCGCGGCCGCGCGCCGCCGCCGCGCGCAGCAGCTGCAATGCCTGCAGCTGGTGGGCGACGTCGAAGCTGGCGGTCGGCTCGTCGAGCAGCAGAAGCGGCGTGTCCTGCGCCAGCGCGCGCGCCAGCTGCACGCGGTGGCGCTCGCCGCCCGACAGCTCGGTGACCCGGCGGTCGGCGAAGGCGCGCGTATCGGTCAGCTCCATGGCGGCGTCGATCGCGGCCTCGTCGCTGGCACGCTCGGCCTCGAACCGCCGCAGGTGCGGCAGCCGGCCCAGGGCCACCACCTCGCGCGCCGACAGCGGTAGCTCGAGCGGGCCGTCTTGCATCAGCAGCGCCGCGCGGCGCGCGATCTCCCGCCGCTCGAGCCCAGCCACCGGATCGCCGCACAGGACCACGCGCCCGGCGCGCGGTGACAGCAACCCCAGGATCAGGCGCAGCAGCGTGGATTTCCCCGCGCCGTTGGGACCGCACAGCCCGATCACCTCGCCGGCGCGGGCGCGAAAGTCGATGCCGCGTAGCACGTCGCGGCCGGAATAGCCGAAGGCCAGCGCCTCCACGCGCACGATCTCGTCCCGCACCGGTGGGGTCGCGCCGCTCATCCGTCGGAGATCTCCTGACCACGACGCACCAGCAACCCGAGGAAGAACGGCGCGCCCACCGCGGCGGTGACCACGCCGACCGGGATCTCCATGGGCACCAGCAGCGTGCGCGCCGTCAGGTCGGCCAGCACCACGAACAGGCCGCCGCCCAGAAAGCAGGCCGGCAGCAGCGTGCGGTGCATCGAGCCGACGGCGAGCCGCAGGATGTGCGGCACCAGCAGCCCGACGAAGCCGATCGGTCCCGCGGCCGCCACCGCGGCGCCGATGAGCAGCGACGTCGCCAGCACCAGGACCACGCGCACGCGCGGCACGTCGACGCCGATGGACTGCGCCGTCACCTCGCCCAGCAATAGCGCGTCCAGCTCGCGGGCGTGTACCAGGATCGCCGCGCCGCCGATCACGATCGCGGGCGCCGCCAGCAGCAGGTGGTCCCAGGTGCGCCCGTCGAGACCGCCCATGATCCAGTGGATGATCTGGCGCCCGACGTCGTAGCTGGTCAGCGACACCGACAGGACGAAGGTGGTAAAGGCCACGTTGAGCGCGCCCACGGCGACGCCGACCAGCAACATGGTGGTGGTGAACATGCGCCCGCGCCCGCGCTGCGCGGCGACGCCCAGCACGATGAACGCGGTCAGCGCCGCGCCCGCGAAGGCGCCCGCCGGCAAGAGCCACACCGCACGCGCCGCCAGCCCGACGAAGATGGTGAGCACCGCGCCCAGCGACGCGCCCGACGCGACGCCCAGAATGCTGGGGTCGGCCAGCGGGTTGCGGAACAGCCCCTGCAGCGCCGCGCCCGACAGCGCGAGCGCACCACCGACGACAAAGCCGAGGAGCGCGCGCGGCAACCGGATGCTCCACACCACGGTCTGCTGCCAGGACGCCGCGCCGGCGACGGCCGGTCCGCGCCACAGCCGCCGCGCCAGCGCGCGGGCGACGTCGGCGAGCGCGATGTGGGCCGGACCAAAAGCGACCGCCGCCACCAGCGCGACGACCACCGTGACGCCCAGCGCCGCGACGCCCGGCCAGCCCGACCGGCGCGGCCGCGACCGCGCGACCACCGCGGGCTGAGCGGGCGCGTCACGCGTCGCGGGCGCAGCGACCACCGGGCCGGTCGGGCGACCCTGTTCGGAGGCTGCGTTGTCTGGGGGAGCGGGGGAGCGATCGCCGCGCATGAAGAAGCCCTGCTCCGACGGGAGCAGGGACGAGGGCAGCGATCGCGATCGCCACGGGCGCCCCCGTTTCCACGCGGAGGTAAATGCTTTCCGCCTCCGGTAGGTCTCCTGGCTCGTGGGTTCGATCTGTCGCGTCCTCTCCCTTCCCCGACGCTGGCGTCGAGTGGTAACGAGAGGTCGCTCCCCACACACAGTGGCGGGACCGCGCCGGCTTTCGACCGGCTTCCCTTTTATGCCCGTGCGGGC
Source organism: Polyangia bacterium (assembly GCA_035696125.1). GTDB lineage: Bacteria > Myxococcota_A > Polyangia > Fen-1088 > Fen-1088 > DASRQZ01. The sequence continues at coordinate 5,871 of DASRQZ010000190.1, read as the reverse complement.
ACCGAAGGCATCGTCTATTCAATTGTCAAAATCGAAGGCCTTCCTCTCTCGTTTCGGAGGAGCTGTCAAGCGACGGCGGGCTCGGCTGCTAAGCCTCCCTTACGCCGCCGGCCTCTCGCTGATTGGGGCTTCGCTCTCTCCGTCGTGGGGCGGGGGGCTGGGGGGAGGTGGGGTATTGCGCCCGCGGGTCGGCGCCCTTACGCCGCCGGGCGCGGGGTGAACTCTCGATGACTGCTTTGGGGGTCTCCGAGCTCTTCCCCTTCCCGGACCATGAACGCCGGCGGCACGGGGGCGCCTGCGACGGCGGGCTGGCAACCTGCCTGCGGACAGGCAGGTGCGCCCGCTTAGCCCCCTCGGGCACAACACCCCACCTCCCCCAAGCCCCCCTAAACCCCACACTAAGAGTTGATGAAGTGGCTGGCCTCCGACCGCACGAGCTCGCGGTAAACCGTGGCTCAACAGAAAACGCGCTCAAGGCGCACGCGGAGAAGGAGACCAGCCATGGACCATATTGCGATCGATCTGGGCTCGAGGGAATCGCAGGTTTGCGTTCGGAGAGCGGATGGAGAAATCCTGGAGGAGCGACGAGTCGGGACGGGTTCGCTGGGCAAGTACCTGAAAGGACGGCCGAAGAGCCGGGTGGTGCTGGAGGCATGCGCGGAGGCCTTCGCCGTCGCGGATGCATCGTTGGCGACGGGGCACGAGACGGTGGTGGTGCCTGCGTCGCTGGCACCGTCGATGGGGGTGGGCGACCGCGGGATCAAGACCGATATGCGGGACGCTCGGAATCTGAGCGAGGCATCCTGCCGGATGAGCAAGTTGCCGATGGTCCACGTGCCGACGAAGGCATCGCGAGATCGAAAAGCGATGTGCGGGATGCGAGAAGGAATGGTCCAGGCACGAACGAAGCTCATAAACACAGTACGAGGATGGACTCGACCCCAGGGGCTGGGAGTGGTCAGGAGTGGATCGCCGACGACCTTTCCAGCGCGAGTGATGGACCACGTCGCGAAGCGCGGAGGCACGATACCGCCGTACGTGGAGCAGGTGCTCAAAGCCATCGAGGCGCTGTCGGTGCAGATCGACGAAGCAGACCAAGCGGTGGAGGAGACGGCTGCCTCCGATCCAACGTGCCAGCTGCTGATGACGGCGCCGGGAGTCGGTCCCACGACGGCTGTGCGATTTGCGGCGGCGATCGACAGCGTGGGCCGGTTTCCGAATGCGCACAGGCTAGAGGCATATCTGGGCCTGACCCCCGGAGAGCGCTCGAGCAGTCAACGGAAACGACGAACGGGGGTGACCAAGGCGGGCTCGAGCAAGCTGCGATGGGTGCTGGTCCAGGCAGCATGGGCCGCGCGTCGCTACTACAAGGATCATCCGATGGTGAGGTGGTCGCACGAAGTCGAAGAACGGCGAGGCAAGCAGGTGGCTGTGATGGCGCTGACCCGCAAACTGGCGGGAGTGCTGTACGCGATGTGGCGCGATGGGACTCAGTACAACAAGGAGCACAACCAGAGTCCCCGCGCCCCGAGCGTAGCCGTCTAATCAAGCGTCGGCCGGCGCGGGGTTGCGCTCCCTCGCGCGAGGCCCTCCCACTGTCAGCCGGCCCTCCACCGAGGGCCGCGCGCGAGGGAGCGCTCGATTTTTACCCTGAGGCTCTGCGAGAAGATGGGTGCAAGCTGTCCAGAGACGGTGATCGCGACAGTGAGCGTGAGGCGCGGCCGGTCATCAGCCGATCGCTGACCTTGTCACTACGAGTGCGACCCGTCGACGGACTCCAACCCCTGCCGCCAAAGAGCGCGAATAGTCGAGTGAGACAGCGCGCGCCCGGTCTTCCCGCCGACTCGAATCAATCCTTCGGCCAGCTACCCTTCAAAGGGTCGCACCGGAAAGATCTGCTCTTGACAGGCCAGCCACTTCATAGTCGTTCACTGCGCCATGACTCCGCAGACGTCGGATCAGATCAGATCGGATCAGATGATCGGATCAGATCGGATCGGGTCCGATCTGATCCGATCGGATCCGATCTGATCCGATCGGATCCGATCTGATCCGACCTCTGCGGCGTTCAGGTGCAGTGAACGTAGTGGTGGGGTTGAGGACGGGGCGGGGGAGCGGGGGTGTTGTTACCGCGGGGTCTATGAGGGCGCTCCTGCCTGTCCGCAGGCAGGATGCCAGCCCGAATAGAAGCGCCCCCGTGCCGCCGGCGTTCACGGTCACGGAGGGGGAAGAGCTCGGAGACACCAAAAGCAGTCATCCAGAGTTCACCGCCCGCCCGGCGGCGTGAGGGCGCGTCCCCGCGGTAGCAACACCCCCGCTCCCCCCCCCCGCCCGCCCCACGACGGAGAGAGCGAAGCCCCAATCAGCGAGAGGCCGGCGGCGTAAGGGCAATGCCAGTCGGATAAGGAAAAACGCCATGACGCCATGGACGCCATGGGCCGGATCTTCAAGAGATCCGGCTTGGCGTCTTGGCGTCTTGGCGTTTAACCAAACAGCATTGCTGCTAAGCCGCTCTCTCGCAGGCCAGGGCTGCTATCCCCAGTGCCGCGTCGAGGCGGGCGGGGTTCTGGGCGGCGACGTGGGCCGCCATTGCCTCCAGCCGGGAAGCGAAAGCTCGGCCGAGCTCGCCGGAGCGCGGCAGATCGGGCGGCCACACCAGCTCCGGCGCCGTGCGCGCCGCCGCGGTGAGGATCACCGCCAGCTCGCTGCCGAGCTCCCTGGGCAGCTCGGCGGTCGCGGCCGGCGGCGCGCGGAACAGCAGGTCGATCCAGATCAGGTGTGCCAGGAAGCGGATCGCGAAGCGCAGCGCTTCGGCGGAGGCGGCCATGCCGCCCGCCGGCTCCTGCAGCGAGGCGAAGCGAAAGAGCGCGTCCGCGAACGCCTCGCCGGCAGGTCCGACCCCGAGCTCCAGCGCCCGGCCGGCGACCGCCCGGCACAGCGCGGGGAAGCGCAGCACGGCAAGGATGCGGCTCCAGGCCAGCGGTGGTTCCAGCCGCAACGGATCCAGCGCTTCACCAAGCGGGCTGGCCAGGTTCAACGCCAGGAAGGCGGCGCGGCCGACGGCGGGGATCCCGATCTCACGCAACCAGGACCGGCGCACCAGATCGACGCGCACGTTGCGCAGCTTGGGCAGGGCGGTGAGCCGGCGTGGCGGCACCCGGCCCACGAAGTTTCGCCGGCCCACCCAGAAGTGCACCGTGCGGTCCGAGCGAACGATCTCGGGTAAGCGCGACAACAACGAATGGCGGCTGACCGCCTCGCTCATGCTGCGCGGCGGGCCCGCGGAGGCAAGCAACGTGGCGGCCGCGGCGATGCGCTCCTGGCGCGCCTCGGCGCCGCGACCCGCGATCTCGGGGTGGCCGAGCGCCAGCAGATTGTGAACGGCCGCGCCCAGGCGCAGCGCCACCTCGTCCAGCGGCGGGGCCTCGGCGACCGGCAGCAGCTCGGTCATGCGCTGGCGGCGCTGGCGCGCGAGCTCGCCGAGCGCGTCCAGCTCGGGCGGCGGAAGCTCGACCGCCGAGGCGGAGTGGCTCTCCTCGGCCATGAACCCGGGCGCGCTGGCCAGCCCGGCGGCGATGCGCTCGACGGCGCGTGTGCCCAGCGGCCGCCCGACGTGCAGCGCCCCACCCTTGACCAACGGCAACAAGAACTCGCTGACGAACCGTCGCGCCACTCAGTAACCGTCCTGGAGTGCCCCGCCGACCCGCGCTCCGGTCCCCTGGTGTTCCCGCCGGCGTCGGCGTCGACCATCTGGACTCCCGTCAGCTCGAGTCGCCCACGCCCACGCCGACGCCGGCGCTGACGGGAAGACGGTTTCGGACCGACGCGGCCCAGACACCACTACGAGATCCCCCACAGCGGCATGGGTCCCAGGCGGTCGTTTTCGATCTCGACCGGTTCGGACGGCGCGGCTGCGCGCTCGACCGGCTCGGTGGCGCGGCGGCGCGCCGAAGTGGCCCCGGCCGGGTCACCGAGGTCGGCGTCGGCCAGCGTGCGGCGTTCGAGCGGCTCGATGGCGTCGGCGGGCACACGAAACGGCGGCTCGCCCAGCGCCGGAAAGACCACCATCGCGCCCCCGGTCGCGCCGGTGCGCTCGACCAGGATCTGCGGCGACACTGCGGGCCGCAACCGAGCCCCCAGCGGGACCAGCAGGTTGGGCGCCGCGAAGTCCAGCAAGGTGCCAAAGGGGATGCCGTCGAGAACGCCGCCCGAGATCAACAGCAGGCCGCGGTCGAGCACCGCCAGGCGATATCCACGCAGCGCGGTCGCCGGCAGCGTGTAACACAACCGGCGGAGCCACCCGGCTTGCGCCCAGGGAACCAGGGTAGCCACCGCGTGCCGCTGGTAGTCGGGGAAGGGCTCGAGGCGCAGCGGCACCGCGAACTCCGGGCGCGGCATCGCGCGCGCGGGGCGCGGGTCGGGCTCGCGCGGTGCCGGCGGGCGGATGCGGACCAGATCCTCGATTGCGGCGAACACCGGCGGCGGCGACAAGACCATGGCGCCGCCCTCCGACGGCGAGAAGAGAAAGAAGCGATCGCCGGGGAAGGCCGTCTTGCAGGCGTCGAGGTGGATGGGGTGCCGGTAACCGTAGGCCACCGCGACGTTGGCGCCGACCGGAGTGAACAGCTCCAGGCCTGGAGTGCCCGACAGCAGGCCCATCATGCGCGGGGGCACCGACTCCAGGCGAAACAACCAGAAAGCGGTGCCGGCCTGGAACGCGCTGTCGGGGCTGCCGTCGCACAACGCCGCCGCCGCGCGCAGGGGCTGGGTGGCCGGCACCGTCGTCGCGGCGCCGGCGCCGGCCGCCCCCGGGGCGGCGGCGGTCGCGGCGCTGCCCTGCGCGCGGTGAAAGTATTCAGCCAGCATCGGCCCCAGGCCGCGGCGTGCCGTCAGATACAGGACCGCCGCCAGGTCCAGCTCGCGCGCGCGGCCGTGCTGCCGCTGCAGCGACAGGCGCAGCAGCAGCTTCTGCAGGGGAAGCTCGCTCTCGACGGCGTAGGGGACCGTGTTCTCGATGCCGTAGAAGATCAGATCCCCCGGATCTTGCGAGATCGCGGCCGCGTCGTAGCCGAGCGGCGCGCGTGCGTCTCGGTACTGCACGAAGTGCTTGCCGTTGCCGGTGAAGCCCTGGCCGCCCGCGATGCGCGCGACCCGGACGGCGGTCTCGGCCAGGTGCGAGGACCCGGCGGGCAACACCACGATCGCCTCGCGCGTCCCCGCCGACGCGCGCGCCTGCAAGATGCGCAAGCCCGGCTGCAGATCGTCCAGGCTCTGCTCGGCCGATAGCAAGCGGAAGAACGAGACCAGGCGGTCGATGGCGCCGAAGCGAACCGCGAGCTGGCGCCCGGCCACGACGCCGCGCCCGTCGACCGCGAGCCCAGGCAGATTGAAGCGCACCTGCCCCACCGCCACTCGCTGCAGCATCCCGCCAGCATACCGCACCAATCCCGGGCGGGCGTTGAACTCTCGCAAGGCCTGCCCTCTCCCCGGCCCTCTCCCGCGGACGGGCGAGGGTGACGCGTTCTTTAGCGCAGAGGTAGTTCTGCGCCTCCCCCTTCCGGGCCTCCCTCCCTCGAGTCCGGCGCTCCTACGGACGGTGACGCGAGGGAGGGCGGTCCGTAGAGCAGATCCGCTGAACCACCGCCGCGTTGAAAAACCAGTCACCCTCGCCCGTCCGCGGGAGAGGGCCGGGGAGAGGGTAGGCCTTGCGAGAGGCAACCTCACATCTTTGCCTTCGCCACCGCCGCAGCCCGCAACCCATGTCCGGTGGGGCCGTCGCCCAGCTTCTTGCGCGCTTGTCCGCCGTGGCCGGGGCCCAGGATGTCACGCAGGTAGGCCTGATACTGGAACGTGTCCGAATGATGCGGGTTG
>DASRQZ010000189.1:0-6279 GCA_035696125.1 Polyangia bacterium | reverse complement strand
CGCCGACCCCGCCGCCTACGCCGCCGTCTACCGCGAACCGTTGCTGCCGGCCGGCGTACCCGACTTCATGCGCCTCGAGGTGATCCGCGAGAAGGTGGAGAGTGTCCTGCGCCGCGCCCGACCCGACGCCTTCTGACCGGTCAGGGGGGACTGGGGTTTTCCCCAGTACTGGCGCTCGCCCGTTTGAAGTAAATGTTCGGCGATGGGGCATCGACGGCGAAAGTACGATCGAACCCGGTATTGTTATCGTCGGCCGATGAACCCCGCCCGCACGTTTGGCTACCGCACGCATCGCTGTCGATCGACGGTTTCCCTCGCGCTGTCGCCGGTGCTACTCCTCGCCGGCGCGCAGGGGGCGCGCGCGACGCCCCCGCCACAGGTCGGCTCCTCGGAAGCCCTCGATCGCGCCTGGGCCAGAACAGAGGGCTCGTTTCAAAAGTGCTCTGATGACGCGAGCCGCGGCGGCCGCTCGGGCGCGGCGTGGATCGACGTGATGTTCCCGCCCGGGTTCCCGCCCCGCAGAAAGCCGACCTGGAAGGTCCGGACGTCACGGGGTCTTACAGGCGCCGACCGCCAGGTGAAGTTGAGCAGCAGCTTCTTGAAACATGCGCGCCAGGAAGACGCGGTCGCGTTGTCCGTCGGCGTCGACCGCGATCTTGTAGACGCGCCAGGCCGCTCACGCGTGAACGGCGGGTTGACGTCGCCGAACGCGAACTCGTACGCGGCCAGCTGGCCATTGGGGTGCATGTACCACTCGCGCGTCATCAGCAGCAGCTGCTCCTTCGCGAAGTGCGGGTCGATGCGCGCGAAGGGGATCATGTGGAAGGCGCGATCCCATGCGGCGAACCACGGGTACTCCCACTTGTCCGGCATCGAGAGAATGTCGCGGTTGCAGAGGTGCCCCCACTCGACGTTCCGACCGGCACGGCGGCCGGCGGGCAGCGCCGGGTGCGCCGGCTCGCCTTCGAGCCAGGCGCGCACGTCATAGTGATAGAACTGCTTCGACCACAGCAGCCCCGCGTAGGCCTGCTGGACGGCGAGTCGCTCGTCGGCCGACAGCGGCCCGGTCCTCGCCTGGTAGAACGCGTCGGCGTCGGCGCGCCGGCGAAGACCGCGTCGAAATCCGCGAACGCGGGCTGGCCGCGCGCGACCTCCCCGGTTGAGGTGAGCCGAAGACGGATCTGGAGCGAGCGGATGCCCTCGTCGTAGAGCCGATGCTCGGGTCCAAACTCGCGCTCGGTTTCGAGGTGCCGTCCGGGTCGGACGGATACGGCGCAACCGCCTCGGAACATAAGCGCGATGGTCGCGCGGAGCCGGGCGAAGAACGGGCAACCGCTGTGCGCGAATCTCAACGGACGATTGATGGGCTTGACCCTCTACCAAGGTGGATGGTTCAGGCTGTGGTCATGACCCTCGAACGCTATGGATGTCTTGTTGCTGCCGGCGCCTGGTACGACCTCGCCGTGACGCTGCCCTTTGCCACGCCATTCGGCGCCGCCTGGACCTTCGGCGCGCTCCGCAAGCTGCACGATGCCGCGCACCTCGGCGGAGTCGCGCCACCGCGATTTTTGCCCGAACATCTCTTGTTCGTCGCCTTCTTCGGGACCGTGGTGGTGCTATGGTCGTTGGTGCGCATCGTGTTCCGACGGCCGGCCGACGGCGCTGCGGACACGATCGGGCGCGTCGCGTTCGCCAGCTGGATGGCGTGGGCGCTGGCCAACGGGGTCAGCCATCTCGTGGCGGTGACGTTGGTGCTCGAGTTCGGCTGGGCCATCGCCCAGGGCGTCGGCTATTGGCGATTGCACCGCGCTGGGGCATCTTCGTCGCATGCGTATCGGTGAGCTCGCGCGCCGCGTCGGAGTCCTCGTTGTCACCATCCGGTTCTACGAGGCCGAGGGGCTCTTGCCCGTGGCGACGCGCGGCGACAACGGCTATCGCGATTTTGCCGCGAGCATGGTGACGCGCGTGCGGTTCATTCGGCGGGCGCAGGAGCTCGGCTTCACGCTCGGGGAGCTGCGCGGGTTCCTGGCGGTGTCCGATCTGCGCGCCCCGCTCGACGGCGAGGTGCGGGAGCACGCGCGGCGCAAGCTGGCCGACCTGAACGCGCGCATCGGCGACCTGAGTCGTGTGCGCGGAGCGCTGGAGACGCTGCTCAGGCGCCGTCGCTGCGCGCCACCGGAAGGGCCCTGCCCGATCGTGTTGGCGCTGGGTGAGGAGCCGCGTCAGCCGAGCACGCGCACGATGGGATCGGCGAAGCGCGGGGCTGAATCGTCGGAGAAGCCGAGGAATAAGTATGGCTCGGTGGCCTCGAACTCCAGCAACGTGGGGCGGCCGTCGTCGCCGAGGACCAAGTGGACGCGCGCGTAGCTCAGCGCCCCGGGGAAGCACATTCATCAAACGGCGACGCTCAGACGGCGGGCGGTCGGGTGGGTGCAGGGAGGACAAGGCGCGAAGTCTATCCGCGTCAATGGCCGATAAAAACTCTTCCGTCTAGGCCTGGGACATTTTCGGGTTGGCCTTGGTCAAGAATTGACGAATTGATGCCAGCGCGGCCTTCCGGTCCATTGTGGCGAACTTAGGTCCGTCCAGTCCGACCGCTGCATATCCGGCGCTGACCACGCTTTCGAACTGTCGTTGAAAGGCGACTCGGATTCGATCGTAGTAGATGAGTCGAATCGTAACCTCGGCTCTCTCTGCGAGCGAACGACGCTCTGGTTCCGGGAGATCTTCGCGCTGAAGAAAGCAGGGACGAAAACCGAACGCACTAGCACCAGACGCGGTCCGACTTCCCGGTCGCGAGGGCCCAATATGAAATCCCCAAATTCCGCCGATAATCCCCTACTTACCCGGTGCGAGGAGGGGGACTCGAACCCCCATGGCTGTTAACCGCTAGCACCTCAATTTAGTGGCATCGACCTAAACTACGGAAAGCACGAAGAAATCGTCACGTTCGACACTTCCCCGGAGCTGCTTCCAGCGTGGCTTTTCCCAAAGGTTCTGTGCTGTTACCTGGGGAAGTGAGCGCAGAAGATCATTCCCTTGGGTACAGGCCAATCTGAACTTCGTGGCCATCGAGCGATCTCGCGAGAGGGCACGGTGGCGGCATATGAGTCTCGCGCGCGCGCCGGTGCAAGTTGTAGAAGCGGGGGGAGAGGTGGTGCGTGAGCCGAGTTCTGTTCGTGGCAGAGATGGGGAGCGGGTTCGGGCACGTGCGACGCTTGCTGCCGCTGGCGAAGGCCGCGGCGGCGCGCGGCCAACAGCCGACATTCCTGGTCTCGAACCCCGACGAGGTCGCGCCGCTGCTGCACGACGCAGGTTTCGAGCTACGGTCCGCGCCTACCATCGGGGCCCGGCACCGGCTGCCGGTCTTGGGGCGCGCGGTCGCTCACACCTTCGCCGACATCCTGGGAACCGCCGGGTTCGATGACGCGCGTTCATTGGCGGCGGCGACCCGGGCGTGGGACGACCTCGTCTCCGATCTGCGGCCGGTGGCGGCAGTATGCGAGCTGAGCCCGCTGCTCTGCCTTTCCGCGTACGCGGGTCAGCTGCCTCTCCTGGTGACGGGATATGGGTTCGTGCTTCCGCCGCCGGAACTGCCGCAATTCCCGCCGCTGTCGCGCGCGCAACCCCAACACGCCGAGGCGATGTTGCTCGACAACGTTCGCGCCGTGCTTCGCGCGCGCGGCCGACCGGTGCCCGACACGTTGCCGGCCCTCCTGGCAGGCGACGCACACTTCGTCACCGGGCTGGACGAGCTCGACCCCTATCGTGAGCTGCGGTCGCAGGCGGCGGTCGGTCCGCCAGGCATCGAGCCGGGGCCCGTGAGTCGCGGTGCCCGCGAGGAAGTCTTCGCGTACCTCCTGGGAGATGCGCCCGCAACGCTGTCGGTCCTGACGGCCCTGGCCCGGACGGGCGCGCGCGGCCGCGTGTTCGTCCGCCGCGGCACCCACGAGCACCGGCAGGCGGTGACCGGGGGCGGGCTCACCTGGCTGGAGCGGCCGGGGGAGATGCGCCGCATGTTGCAGGGTGCGCGCCTGGTCGTTCACCACGGGAGCATGCTGACCGCGGAGGAGACCCTGCTGGGCGGGCGCGCTCAGCTGGTGGTCCCCCTGTATCTCGAGCACCTGTTGACGGCACGAGCGCTCGTTGCGCTGGGTGCCGCGCGGGTCCTGGCGGCCGGTTCCCCACCGGAGCTGATGGGCGACACGATCGCGGCGATGCGACAGGATACGAGCCTCGCGCGTGCCGCGGAGTCATTTTGCGCGCGCGCCGCGGATGCAGGCCGATCCCGCACGCATGCTGGACGCGATCGTGCCGCGCTCCTGAATCCAAGGTGATCAGGGGCCGCGGTGGACGATCGCCCCCCCCGTCGCCGCAAAGACACCTGCCCCCGGCGCGACCGCCAGTGCGTTCAGCGTGCCCACGAAGCGCGACGATGTGTCGGTCCAGGCGTGACCATTCCAGTGCGTGGCCCAGCCGCCCGATGCCATCGCCCAAACGTCATCGGTAGCCGTGCCGCGCACCCGCTGCAGGTCGATCTTGAAACCCGTGCCGGTGGCGGTGACGCCGGTCCACGTCTGCCCATCGAAGTGATAGCGCGCGCCCGACGCACCCACGGCCCAGAGGTCGCCGGGCGCCGTTCCCCAGATACTGCGGATCGCGTAGGGCGCGGCCGTGACCGTGGTCCAGGCGCCGTCGAAGTGACGGAGCGCCCCATCCCGGTACGTCACCCAGAGCTCGTTCGACCCCCCGCTCCAAGCATCGGCGACATAGTTGGTCATGGGGTTCGTGTTGGAGAAAGCGGTCCACTGGGTCCCGTCCCACCGGTAGGCGACATTGGCTGCCACGGCCCAGACGCTGGTGCGACTGCTTCCCACGATGCGGGCCAGGCTCTGTATGGGGCCCGACGGGCTTACCGCCAGGGTCAGATTGGCGCCGTTCCAGTGCTGGAGCGCGTTGGTGCCGTCGATGAACCACACATCGTCGGCGGCGGACCCCCACACGTCGATGAACGCCATGCCGGCCGCCGCGCCTCCGAAGTGAGTCCAGCCCTGACCGGTCCAGCGCAGGATGCCATCGACCGAGCTGGTCGCCCAGGCGTCGTTCGCACCGGCGGCCCACAGTCCCCCGACGACGCCGAGCGGCCGCGGCGGGGTCTCTGTCATCGGCGACCAGGTGTTAGCGCTGCCGCGCAGGATGAGGCCGTTCTCGCCTCCGGTCCAGACGTCAGTCGGGCCGATACCAGTCAGCGCCCAGCGCGACAGTCCATCTTCCGGGCGTCGCTGCGTCCATTGGCGGCCGTCGTACTGGAACAGCGTACCGAAGCTACCCGCTGCCCAGACCTCCGTAAGCGAGCGGGCCCACAGGAGATGCACGTCAGCGGAGTCGCTGCCGTTGGCCGGCCTGGCGGCGAGGCTCGTCGACCACTGCTGGCCATTCCAGTGCGACACGGTCCCCTCCGCGCCGCCGCCGCTGCCCCAGACGTCGTTGGGTCCGGTGCCGGTGAGCGCGACGAGGTCGAGGTTGGTGTCGGTGAAGGTCGTGCCGTTGTAGTGGCGGAGCCGGCCGCAACCGAGCCAGATGTCCTCGGGACCGCTGCCCCAGACCGAGCCGCAACCCGACGGCGATGGGATCTTCTGTCCCCAGCCGACGCCGTCATAGTGCATGACGCCGCCGAGGTTGATCGGCACCCAGACGTCGGTCGGGCCCGTGCCCCAGACCATGATCCCGTCGCGGACGACGGTCACCGCGGTCCAGGTTCCGCCGCTGTACCGATACGTCGAGGCGGTCCCGACCACCCAGACATCCGTCCCCGCGCCCCAGACCGAGCGAAAGTCGTCGAATACGGCGGGGACGGCGCGCGAGGTCCAGTCCTGGCCGTTCCAGTGCATGATGGTCCCGGAGGTGCCGACTGCCCAGACGTCGTTGGGAGCGGTTCCCCAGATGGAGTTGATCATTTCGCCGGTCGGCCGGGGCCTCTGCCAGCACCAGCTCTGATCGTCGCACAGCCCCGTGAAGGTCGTGGGCGGCGCCCCTCCGCCACCGGCGCCGCCGTCGGTCGCTACGCCGCCGCTGCCGCCGCCGCCCACACCCAACCCGCCACCCATCCCCGCCCCTCCCGCCCCCGCGCTCGCGCCGCCGCCTCCCGCTCCGCCGCCGTCGCCAAGCCCGCCCGCACCGGCCCCCGCTCCGCCGCAGGCGCCCAGCACCAGCACCAGCCCGGCCAACCTCCGCATCCGCCCGCAGATCGACTTGCGGTCCATGCCAGACAGCTTAACG
>DASRQZ010000188.1:0-27231 GCA_035696125.1 Polyangia bacterium | reverse complement strand
CTAGTCTACGTCCTCAATCTTCCAAACGCCGTCTTCACGTAAGAAGCGGACCTCGGCGGTTTCGTCGTAGGGCATGCGGGCTTCGTCGCCGGTCTCCACGATGGGGGCGTTCATGTGGGCACGCAGCGCCTGGAGCAGCTTCTGGTTCTCGGCGCGGCGCTCGCCCTCCCAGTAGTCACGCAGCTGGTCCACGCTGACGCCGATGCGATACCGGTTGGGGATCAAGCGCAGCAGGGCGTCATAGCGGCGCAGCTCGACCGACCGCACGAACGAGCGCAGCGCCGCGCGCGGGGTCTCCTGCGACGACAGATCGAAGGGCTGCGCGGCCACGCGCCACTGCCCTGCCTCCAGCACCATGGTCAGCTTCTGGCCAAGGTCAATCTCGACCTCGATCTCGAACGGCGTGCTCGCGGCCTGGTCGCGCAGGCGGCGCGCGACCGTGGCCACGTCGGGGCCCCCGGCCTCCAGCTCGCGGCGAAAGTCGGCCAGCGGCACACGGCGCCGGTACTCGGCGGTCATCAGCGCGTAGGCCGCCGGGTAGTCCTTGCGGTCGACCGCGCCCCCAAAATCAGCCAGCGCCTCGGCCGGGCCGCGCTGCGGGTGTGCACACGCGGCCCCGGCCAGCACGGCGCCGGCCGCCAGCAGGGGCCCCAGCCAGGACCGGGACGCCGCAACCGATCGCCCACCCGGGCGCGGCCGTGCGCCGGTCATCGTCCGACCGTGACCGTGTACCGATCGCGGAAGTTGGCTGCCTTGCCGGTGGCGTCTCGGACCTGAACGACGCAGCAGGCCTCGGCGCCGACCGCCAACCGGTTGGTCACCGGCGCATCGCCGCTGATCTTGAAGCGCCCCAGCTCCTTGCCCGCAAGGGACGATACGTGGAGGTCCAGCGCCAGCCCGGAGACCCCGGTGGCGGTGACGGCGACGTTGCCTTCGGCGTCCGCGGTCGCCGGCGCCTGCCAGAAGTCGACGTCACCCCTGGGAAACAGCAGCCCGTTGCCGGAGCCGCCCGCCGGGATCGGGGTCGCCGAGGCGGCCGTGCCGTTGGGCTCGCGCTCGGCGCCCGGCTCGGGCCGATGGCTCGCCACCGTGAGCCGGTAGGGCTCGTCGGGGTTGCCGTCCCCCTTGCCGGCGGTGAGACGGATCAGCAGCGTGCCCCCCGGGACGAACAGGTTGGGCAACCGCTCCGGCTCCTGTCGCCGACCGCTGTCGGCGCGCACCAGCAGCAGGCCGTCGGGCTCGCGCACCACCTCCAGCTTGATATCGACCCGCTCGGGCGGGGCCGCCTCGATGTCCAGCTCCAGCGCCTCCGCGGCGGTGTAGCGATAGACGTCGATGTCGCCGCGCCCGAGGTAGCCCTGCACCGTGCCGTCGGCCAGCGGGTTGGCATGCTGGGGATCGTCGTTGGGCTCGAGGTCGCCGCCTGCGGCACCCGGCTTGGCGACCTCGGTGCGCACGCGCAGGTTGTAGCGCACCTCGAGGTTGTGTCCGGCGTCGGCGCGCACTTGCAGGAACAGGTGCGGCTCGCCGGGCGGCAGGCGAATGTTGCGCACGGCGACGCGCTCCTCCTTGCGCCCGCGCACCTCGGTCAGCTTGCGCTCGACCGAGTCGAGCACGACCAGCGACGCGGTGACGCCGGGAACCGCCTCGAGGTCGGCGCTGAGCGCGCTGCCCTCGGGCAGCCCTTCGAGCGGCACGCGGTACCAGTCCTGGTCCCTGCGCCAGCCGAAGTAGCCGACCGCTTCGCCGGCGGCGCTGAGCTCGGTGGCCAGCGTCGCCTTGCCGTTGGGCTCGAGCTCCTCACCCAGCTCGGCGGGGCCGAGGCGCAATGCCAAGCGGTAGCCGGCATCGCCGCCTGCCGGGCCGGCGCCCGGGGCGGCGCGCACGCGCAGGAAGTAGGTACCGGGCGTCACCGCCAGGCTGGGAATTCCCTCGTCCTCCCCGGCCTGTCCGCCCGCGGCGCTGGCCAGCAGCTGACCCGCGTCGTCGAGCGCCTCGACCACCAGCGCCAGCCCGAGGTCGGGGTGCACCAGCGCCGATAGCCGGCGCCTGGCCGGCGCGCGTGGGCTCGCCGCGTCGGTGCGGGCCGCGTCGGAGGGCGGGGCGGCGGCGTCCGCCGTCACCACCAGCCGGTAGACATCGACGTCGCGTCCCTTGGCTGACGGCTCGGCGGCGGTCGCCGAGAAGCTGCCGCGGACCACCAGCCCGCTCGGCACGGCCAGGTCGATCTTCTGCGCGTTGGCCAGCGTCCCGTTGGGCTCGACCTCGGCCAGCACCGGCAGGCCGGGATCGCCGTTGGCGTCAGGCGCGATCACCACCACGGCGGCGCCGTCGGCGCGCGGCGGCAACCTGGAGCGCGGGCAGCCCCCGGTGGCCAGCGCCGCCAGGCCCGCGCAGGCCACGACCTGCCACACGCCGGCCGCCAGCGACGCGGGCGCGCGGCCGGCGCCCATCAGCCCTCGGCCTGCGGGCGGGAGCCGCTCGCTGGAGCCGGCGGCGCCGCGATGCCCGGTCTGGGCTGGATGCTGGCCATGAACTCGGCCTCCGCGACCACGTCGTCGCCCACCTTGGCCTCGCCGCGCATCTTCCAGATCACCCCGCCCTTGCGCAGCGGCACGACCTCCAGCCGCAGCGCATCACCGGGGACCACCGGCTTGCGGAACTTGGCCTTGTCGATGGCCATGAAATAGATCACCTGCTTGTCGGCGTCGAACTTGACCAGGCGCGCGGCGTAGATGGCCCCCGCCTGCGCCAGCGCCTCGATGCTCAGCACGCCCGGCATCACCGGGTGGCCCGGGAAGTGGCCCTGAAAGTGCGGCTCGTTGCGGGTGACCAGCTTGCGCGCCACGATGTGGTCGTCGTCGATCTCGTCGACGCGGTCGACCAGCAGAAACGGATAGCGGTGCGGCAGGATCCGCTCGATCTCGCGAATGTCGAGCACCGGCTCCCTACTTCTTGGGCGCCGCGGCCGGCTTGCCGGGCGTCGCGGGCGCGGCCGCTGTCGGGCCCCCAGCCTTGTCGGCCCCTTCACCACTGTTGTAGCGCCGGATGATCTCGTTGGTCAGGTCCAGATGCGGCTTGGCGAACAGCACCGCCGACTGGGAGCGCTCGAAGATCATGGTGAAGTTCTCGGTCTGGGCGATCTTGCCGATGATGCGGTTCATGCGCTCGTAGATCTTGCCGGTCTCGGCCTGCTCCTTGCCCTGCAGATCTTGCTGGTGGCGCAGATAGATCTGCTGCACCTTCTGCATGCGTCCCTGCAGCTCGGCTTCCTTGTCGCGCACCTTGTCGGCCGGCATCAGCGTGCGCTTCTTGTCGAGGTCCTCGATGGCCTTCTTCAGCTCTTCCTGCTGCTCGTCGAGCTCCTTCTGCTTCTGGTCGAAGTCCTTCTTCAGCTTGGCCTTGGCCTTGCGCCCGTCCTCGGTCTCGTTGAGCGCTCGTTGCAGATCGACGTAGCCCAGCTTGACCTCCTCGGCGAACGAGGCCACCGGCGAGGAAGCCAGCAGGAAAACTCCGAGCATTACCCAGCGCAACATGTGATCTCCTTTGGAGCGGCCTTGCTTAGCAGATCTACAGGAAATTTGTAGTGAAAGAGACCTTCCGGGCCTGACCAGAACAGGTTGTTCCTAGAAGAAATTGCCAATCGTGAACTCGAAGACGATGGGCTGCTCGCCGGGCAGGGTCTTGAAGGGGATGCCCCACTCGAAGCGCAGCGGGCCGATGGGCGAGAACCAGCGGAAACCGAAGCCCCAGCTCTCGCGGTAGGCGCCGAAGTCCAGGGGCGTGCGGCAGGGGTTCTTGCTGTCATCGACCACGCCGGGCTTGAGCTTGCAGTACTGCTGCTCGACGTTGAAGGCGTTGCCCATGTCGGCGAACACCACGCCGCGGATGCCCACCTTGTCGAAGATCGGGAACTCGATCTCGGCGTTGCCAAGCACCTGCATGTTGCCGCCGATCAAGAACGGGCGCAGCCCCGAGTCCTGCGTCTGCTGGCCCAGCGACTGGATCACCGGACCCAGCGAGCGCGGCGAGAAGCCGCGGATGTCGTAGATGCCGCCCACGAAGTAGCGCTCGAAGATCGGCACGCCGTGCGGATCGCGGCTGGAGATGAGCCCACCCTCCAGCTTCATGCGGAACACGAACGGGCCCCAGACCGGGTAAAAGAAACGAGCCACCGCTTCGTAGCGGGTGAAGATGTTCTCCGAGAGCAGGAAGGTGTCGGCGATCTCACCCGAGATGGTGTTGTACCAGCCCTTGGTCGGGAACATGCGGTTGTCGCGCGAGTCGTAGGACAGCAGCGCGCGCGTCGACGAGGTGATGCCCGAGCGGACCAGATTCGCGATCGAGGTCAGCGGCACCGGGTCGCGCTGGCCGCTGGAGAACAGGCCCGCGAAGCCGCCCGTCGTCACCTGCACGTCCTCGAGCGTGTAGGTCAGGAGCAGGCGCAGGTCCTCGGCCAGCAGGTAACCCCAGGTCAGGCTGGCGCCCTTCGACGAGCGGGTGAACGACGACAGGATGCGGTCTTGCTTGAACAGGTTGAACCCGAAGGTCCAGTCGGTGTCCAGGAAGTACAGGTCCTGGAACTGCAGCAGGAACAGCTGGCGCAGGCTGGAGAGCTGCGCCTGCAGCGTCAGCAGCTGCCCGCGCCCCAGCAGGTTGTTCTGGGAGATCTGGGCCTGGGCGATGAAGTTCTCCACCGACGAGAACCCGGCGCCGATCTGGAACGTGCCGGTCGGGCGCTCGGCGACCTCGACGTTGACTTCCATCTGGTTGTCGCTCGACCCGCGCTTGGTCGACACGTCGACCTTCTCGAAGAAGCCGAGCGCGTTGACCCGCCGCTTGGAGTAGTCGAGCAGCGACTGGCTATAGGAGTCGCCCTCGATGATGCGCAGCTCGCGCCGGATCACCTTGTCGCGGGTCTTGGAGTTCCCGCGGATGTTGATGCGGTCGAAGCTGACCAGCTCGCCCTTCTGGATCTCGAAGGTGACGTCGACGGTGCGGGTCTTCTCGTCGACCGGCGTGGCCGGGCTGGCGTTGACGTAGGCGTAGCCGCGGTCCTTGTAGAGGTCGGTCAGCTTCTGCAGATCCTCCGACAGCTTGGACCGGTTGAAGATCTCGCCGGGCTTGACCGAGACCCGCTTGAGGAAGAACTCCTTGGACTCGAGCAGATCGCCGCGGATGTCGATGACGCCCAGGCGATACTGAGGGCCTTCCTCGATCGAGATCGTGATGTACATCGACTGCTTGTCGGGCGAAAGCTCGATGAGCGGCGTGCCGACCTTGACCTGGACGTAGCCGCGGTCCCAGTAGTGCGCCTGCAGCAGCAGAAGGTCGCGCTGGAAGACGTCTTCACGATAGGTGCCGGCCTGGGTCATGATCGACAGGACGTTGCCCTCGTGGGTCAGGATCACCTCGCGCAGCTCGCCGTCGGCGATGGCGTGGTTGCCGACGAAGTTGACCCGGCGCACCTCGACCTTGGCGTTCTCGCGCACGCGGAACCAGACGTCGACCTCCGAGGGCGAGTTGCGCTTGAGCTCGTAGGTGACCTCGGCCATGTAGAAGCCCTTCTCGACGTAGAGCTCCTTGATCTTCTCGACGTTCTTCTTCAGCTTCGACGGGTCGAGGATCTGCTCTTTCTTGACGTCGAGCACCTCGTTGATCTTCGACAGCGAGATCTCCTCGTTGCCGGCGACGTAGATCTTGTTGATGGCCGGCTTCTCCTTGAGCACGAAGACCAGCACCACGCCGGACTTGCTCTCGGTGCTCTCGACCTGGACGTCCTCGAAGAAGCCCATCTTCCAGATGGTGCGCACGTCGTCGCGCAGCATCTCCTGGGTCAGCGTCACGCCGGGCTGGGTCTTGAGGTTGATCTTGATGGCGTCGTCCTCGACCTTGCGGTTGCCACGAAAAAGGATGCGCACCACCTTGAGCGACTGCGGGGCGACCACGGCCGGCGCGGGGGTCGCGTCCTCCTCGGCGGCGGCGGACGCGTCGCCCGGCGCGGCTGGAGCGGCGGCCAGCGCGGGCCGGGCAGGCGTGCCCGCCAGCAGGAAGACGATCAGCGGGCCGACGAGGGCGGCCGACCCGCCGGGGCGGGAGGTGGCAATGCGGATCACGATCTCGCTTACCCCTCTTCTTCGACGATCACGCCGTCGACCATGCGCAGCTTGCGAGGGGTCTGGGCGGCCAGCTCGTTGTTGTGGGTGACGAACAGGATCGTCATGCCCAGCTCGCGATTGAGCTCGAAGAAGAGCGCGTGCATCTCGCGGCCAGTCTTGGTGTCGAGGTTGCCGGTCGGCTCGTCGGCCAGCAGCAGGCGCGGTGACAGCAAGAGCGCGCGCGCCAGCGCCACCCGCTGCTGCTCGCCGCCCGACAGCTCACCGGGGCGGTGGTCCAGACGGTCGGCGAGGCCGAGGCGGGTCAGGATCCGGCGCGACAGCTCGACGCACTCGCGCCGAGCCAGCCGCATGATCATCCCCGGCATCATCGCGTTCTCCAGCGCCGTGAACTCGGGTAGCAGGTGGTGGAACTGAAAGACGAACCCGATCTCGCGGTTGCGGAACTCGGCCTGGTCCGCCGACGACATGGTGGTGACATCCAGGTCGCGGCCGTCAAAGGTGATGCTGCCGGCCGATGGCGCGTCCAGCATGCCCAGCACGTGCAGCAGGGTCGACTTGCCGGCGCCCGAGGCCCCCACCACCGAGGCGATCTCGCCCGGGCGCAGCTCGAAGTTGATCCCGCGCAGCACCGGCAACACCCGTCCGCCGTGCGAGAAGTTCTTGGTCAGCCCGCGCACAACGACGTGCGCGCCTCCCCGGGCGCCGCGCTCCTGCCCGGAGGCGGCGCTGGACCCGGCCGAGGAGACAGGCGAACGCGGACCAGAGATCGGCGCCGACGAGGCCGCAGGCGTCAACCAGGCTCCTTGCGAGGGTTCATTTCGGGGTCGCAACGTAGTCGGCACAAAAGCGAGTGTCAACGACGGGGAGATCACGACAAGGCTTGAGACTTGGCGGAGTTAGCGGGGGTTGCCCGGGGACGAGCGCGGGCGTTGGTTCTCGCAAGGCCTGCCCTCTCCCCGGCCCTCTCCCGCGGACGGGCGAGGGTGACTGGTTCTTGGGCGCGGAGGTGGTTCTGCGCCTTGGCTCTGCGGGCGTCCCTCCCCCGATTCCGCTCACGGGCAGCTCGCTCCCGCGGCGGACCGCGGGCGAGGGTGACTGGTTCTTGGGCGCGGAGGTGGTTCTGCGCCTTGGCTCGGCGGGCGTCCCTCCCTCGATTCGGCTCATGCGCAGGTCGGTCACTCGTAGCGCAACCCCTCTACGGGGCGCATGCGGGAGGCGAGGAACGCGGGGTAGAAGGTGGCCAGGCAGCACAGGCCGAGGGCGGCCAGGCAGACCAGGCTTATCTCCGAGGCGCGCATCACCACGGGGAGCTTCTGGATGTAATAGACGTCGGGATTGAGCGGCAGGCCCACGCGTGACAGCAGCAGGCAGCCGCCGATGCCGCAGATCGCGCCCAGGATCAGGCCGAACAGGCCGATGCACAGGCCCTCGGCGAAGAAGACCCGCAGGATGGCGATGTCGCGCGCGCCCATCGACTTCAAGATCGCCACCTCCTGACCCTTCTCGGTGACCAGCATGATCAGGTTGGACACGATCGAAAACGACGCCACCAGCGCGATGAAGGTCAGGACCACGAACATGGCGATCTTCTCCAGCTTGAGCGCCATGAACAGGTTGCGATTCAACTCTTCCCAGGAGCGCACCTCGTAGGCGGGACCGATGCGCGCCGAAATCTCGGCGGCGACATGGGCGGCGTGTTCGGGGGTCGTCGTGCGTACCTCGAGGCCGGTGACCTCGCCCTGCATGCGCAGGAACTTCTGCGCCTCGGTCAGGGAGACGTAGGCCAGCTTGGAATCGAACTCGTACATGCCGGTGTAGAAGTGGCCGGCGACGCGGAACGAACGCAGGCGCGGCATGGGGCCGGACGGGCCGACGCCGCACAGGGGGCAGGCGACGTCGACGTCGCTGCCCACGAAGACATGCAACGTGCGCGCGTACAGCTCCTCGCCCAGCAGGATGCCGGGCGGCGAATCGCGGGCAGCGGACGGCTCCGCGCCAGATCCGGCCGGGTCGTGCTCCCGGGAGCTGCGCCCGCCGCGCGACGGCGCGGTCTCGAAGTCGTCGACGGGGATCTTGCCAGGGGTGACCAGGTACTCGACCTTGCCCTCCGGCATCTTGCGCTCGAGGTCCAGCACGCGCGGCGCCGCGCGCGCGTCGATGCCGCGCAGGATGATACCCATCCCGGCCGGGTTCGAGGCATGCTTCACGATGACCTCTGACTCGAGGTAGGCCATCGAGGCCACGACGTCGTCGATGCCGGCGATCTTGGCCTCGACTTCCTTCCAGTCCGAAAACGGGCGATCGTCGGCGGCGCCGATCACCACGTCGGCCTTGGTGGCGCGGATCTTGGATTTGAGATCCGACTCGAAGCCCGACATCACTGACAGCGCGATGATCGGCACGGACGTCCCCAGGAAGACCCCGAAGATGGAGATCGCGGGGAACACGGTGAAGATCGCGAACAGCGTGCCCAGGATCGCCACCAGCAGTCCCAGCAACGCGACCACCATGCCGCCCATCTGCAGCACATCGAGCAAGGGATTGCCGTCGAGCCGCAGCTCGAGCAAGGGGCCGATGTGCAACAGGTGGTCGGCGAGCCGCGGCCCGAAGCGTCCCAGGGTGTACCAGCCGAAGCCAACCAGCAGCATGGCGATGCCGACCAGCATGGTGACCCGCGAACGCCGCTCGGGATCGACCCGCAGGTGACGCCAGGCCACCAGCCATTCGAAACCTGAGCCGGGCCCCGCGCGTGGCACTGACACTGCCGCCTTCTATTCGCTCGCGGGCGTCTGCGCAATGTCGGGGCGCATGAGCGGGAACAGGATCACGTCGCGGATCGACGGCTGGTCGGTGAGCAGCATCACCAGCCGATCGATGCCGATGCCCTCGCCCGCCGTCGGAGGCAGGCCGTACTCCAGCGCGCGGCAGTAGTCCTCGTCGTAGTCCATGGTCTCCTCGCGCCCCTGGGCCTTGGCGTCGACCTGGCGCTGGAAGCGGCCGCGCTGATCGGCGGGGTCGTTCAGCTCGGAGAAGGCGTTGGCGTGCTCGCGGCCGACGATGAACAGCTCGAAGCGGTCGACGCGCGACGGGTCGCCGTCGTTGCGCCGCGACAGCGGCGAAGTCTCGGCCGGGTAGTCGGTGACGAAGGCCGGGCGATCGACGGGCAGCGCCTTCTCGCCGGCGTAGTCGAACAGCGCCCCCACCCGCTCGCCGTGGCTGTCGGACTTGCGCAGAACCGCCGCCAGCTCGTCCTTCTTGTCGCCCACCCCGCTGGCGGCGATCCAGCGCGACAGCGCCGCCTGGTCGTCCAGCATGGCGCGCTCCAGCCCGGCCGGCAGCAGCTGCGCGCGGACCGCGTCGACGATGGCGTCTTTCATGGGGATGCGCGGCCAGGGCGCGGCCAGGCTGACCGCCTGTCCGCCATAGCTGATGGTCTCCCCGCCGGCGATCTCGCGCGCCAGCTCGCGGAATAGCTCCTCGGTCAGCGCCATCAGATCCTGGTAGGTGGCGTAGGCCTGGTAAAACTCCAGCATGGTGAACTCGGGGTTGTGCTGGCGTGATAGCCCCTCGTTGCGGAAGTTGCGCCCGATTTCATAGACCCGCTCGAAGCTGCCGACCACCAGCCGCTTCAGATACAGCTCGGGGGCGATGCGCATGTACAGGTCCAGGTCCAGCGCGTTGTGGTGGGTCTCGAAAGGGCGCGCCGCCGCGCCGCCCAGGATGGCGTGCATCATCGGCGTCTCGACCTCGAGGAACCCGCGCGTGTCGAGGAAGCGGCGGATCGAGCGCACGATCGCCGTGCGCTTCCTGAAGACCTCGCGCACCTCGGGGTTGACCACCAGGTCGACGTAGCGCTGGCGGTACCGGATCTCGACGTCCTGCAGGCCGTGCCACTTCTCGGGCAAGGGCCGCGTCGCCTTGGTCAGGATCACCGCCTGGTCGGCCAGGATGGTCAGCTCGCCCGTGCGGGTGAACATCGCGCTGCCGACCGCGCCCACGAAATCGCCGCGCTCGGCCTTCTGCCACAGCTGGTAGGTGGCGTCGCCGACCTGATCCTTCTTGACGTAGATCTGAAGCTCACCGGTCCGATCCAGGATCTTGACGAAGGTCGCCTTGCCGAACCCGCGGTGGGCGACGATGCGGCCGGCGACCGCAAACTTCTCCGGCGACAGCAGCGCGGGCGGCGCGCCCTTGTCCGCCCTGGGTTCCTCGACGGGCAGCGTGACCCCGGCGAAACGGTGCACCACCTCGGCGGCGGTGTGGCTGGGGACAAAATCGTTGGCGTAGGGATTGGCGCCAAGAGCGCGAATTTCCCCGACCTTTTTCTCACGTTCTGCGATGAGCTCTCGTTCGTCCGCCATGTTCTATCCACGTCCTGTCAACAAGCTGTTTTCACGTAACCGTTTGATGTCCTTCGCTATTTTTGATTCTATCCACAATGTATCCGCCTTATGTACGTTTGATTACGAAAGCAGTGCGCCGCCGCCCGGCGCTCACCTGCGACCACCGGCTGGGGTCGGAGAGATCCGCGCTCGGGAGTCTAGAGGTCATCGTCGGGAGGTCTGACGACGGGCGCGGCCGAGGGATCGCCCGCCAGCTGCAGGAGCTGGGCAATCATGAACTGATCGAGGTCGCCATCCAGCACCGCGTCCACGTTGCTGACCTTGATGCCGGTCCGGTGGTCCGAGACCAGCCGGTAAGGGGCCAGCACGTAGGACCGGATCTGGTTGCCCCACTCGATGGCCTTCTTCTGGGCGTGGATGCCGCCCATCTTCTCTTCCATCCTCTTCTGTTCGACCTCGAATAGCTTGGAGCGCAGGATGCGCATCGCGGTGCTGCGGTTCTTGTGCTGCGACCGCTCGGCCTGGCAGTGCACGGCGATGCCGGTGGGGATGTGGGTGATGCGCACGGCCGACTCGGTCTTGTTGACGTGCTGGCCGCCCGCGCCCGACGATCGCATCACGTCGATGCGCAGGTCCTTGTCGTCGATCTCGACCTTCACGGTCTCGTCGATGTCGGGGTAGACGAAGACGCTGGCGAACGAGGTGTGCCGTCGCGCCTGGGCGTCGTAGGGCGAGATGCGCACCAGCCGGTGCACGCCGGCCTCGGCGCGCAGGTAGCCGTAGGCCCACTCGCCGGTGATGCCCAGGGTCGCGCTCTTGATCCCGGCCTCGTCGCCGGGCTGGATGTCCAGCAGCTCGCAGCCGTAGCCGCGCACGGCGGCCCAGCGCATGTACATCCGCTGCAGCATCTCGGCCCAGTCCTGCGATTCGGTGCCGCCGGCGCCGGCGTTGATGCTGACCAGCGCGCCCTGCCGATCGTAGGGGCCGGACAGCATGCGCGACAGCTCCTGCTTGCTGACCCACTCCTCGGCGGCGGCGATTGTGCGCGTGGCCTCGGCGGCGGTCGCCTCGTCCTTGGCCTCGTCGGCCAGATCGACCAGGATGCGCGCCTCCTCGGCCGCCTTGAGCTGGCCGTCGAAGCCCTCGACGATGGATTTCAGCCGCGCCTGCTCGCGCAGCGTGGTCTGAGCCTTCTCGGTCGCGGTCCAGAACTCGGGGGTGCCGGCCTCCGCGTCCAGCTCCGCTATGCGATCTCTTTTGCCGGCGATGTCAAAGATGCCCCCGGAGAATCTCCAGGCGGCTCTCCAGGTTGGTGATGCGATCGCGGATCGGGCTCAGCTCCATCATGATGCGCGGGAGTGTAGCAGACGCCCGCCCATCCGGATCTCAGCGCGTCGCGCCGGTCGTTCTCCCGAGAACTGAAAACTACGACGCGTCCAGCGAGTAAACCCGGAACTGCTCGTCGTCGATGGTGCACGGCCGGCTGCTGTAGAGCAGCTGCGCGCGCACGCCGGGCGGCACGGGCGCCAGCGGCACGCCCGTGACCACCACCACCGGACGGCGCTGCTCGCGCGAGACGCCGATAGCCCTCTGCACGAGCTCGCTGGCGGAGAAGTTCTTGCGCCGGGTGTGAAAGGCCACCGTCTCTTCCACCTCCTCGGTCTCCATGTTGTAGAAGGGACGGCGCAGGTAGACGGCGACGGTCAGCGCCTGGCCCGGGCCCGCCACCAGCGGCCAGTCGCGCATGCCCGCGCGTCGGATGAACGCGGCGGCGTCGCGCCCGCCCGAGAAGGGAAAGCGGGTGTCGGCGACCGTCGCCGCCAGGAAGCTTTGCACCTGCATCCCGCACAGCACCAGCAGCAGGACCAACGACGGCAGGTGGCGGCGGCGCGGCGCCAGGGTGCGCAGCACCCAGCCGGCGGCGACGAACGCCATGAAGAAGTGGCCCCAGTGCCGGGGGCTTCCGCCGTAGCGCGCCACCTGGACCACGACCATCAGCACCACCGAGACCACGTAGAAGCAGACCAGCCGCCAGGATCGGTAGAGGACCGCCGCGGCGGCGGTCAGGGACGCGGTTGCCACGTAGGGCATCGCCTCCGGAGCCCGATCCCAGTAAGCTGACACGCGGTGCCAGAAGTCGATCCTGAACGGCCGCAGCGGGAGCATGCCGTCCAGCACCCGGACCACGACCTGCGGCAGCGCATCGCGGTTGAGCGCATTGAAATTCCAGCCCGGCGAGAAGGGGTTGGGATCGGGCGGCTCGACAGTCCAGGCGAAGAACCAGACCGCGAGGGCAAAGACGCCCGCGCCCAGCAGCTGCCGCGGCAGCGCGACCGCCACCAGCTGGCGGGGAGGCGGCTGGCCCCGTAGCCGCACCTGTTCCAGGGCCAGGAACAGGACCAGACCGATCGCCAGTATCAAGCCGTAGACGCTGGTCCAGGCCAGCAGCACCAGCACCGCGGTCAAGGTGAGCACGCGCAGGCGCAGCGGGTGGTAGAGCGTGCAGAACACGCACAGGAACAGCCACCCCAGCACGTAGTTCCGGCACATCACCGTGTACTCGTAGCCGAAGTAGTAGGTGGCCAGCAGCAGCACCTTGAGCACGCGCGGGAAGGGGGCGAAGCGCAGCCACAACAGCGCGGCGCCCAGCGCGGCGGCGATGGTCGCCACCTGCAACCCCCAGGCAGCCGGGACGATCCAGCTCCACACCCGCAGGTACCAGAACCACAGCGGGGGGTGACCCTCGTAGCGACGATCGCCGGTCACCAGGTCGCCGAAGCCCTGCGCGATGCGCGCCAGGCTCCAGGCGTGGGCCTCGTCGCGCCAGATCTCGTGGTGCAGGTGCATCCAGATCAGGAAGGCCAGATAGACGGCGGCGACCACGCCGGCAAAGCCCCACCCGGTCTCGCGGTCTTTGATCAACGCCCGCCAGACGCGGGCCGCGCGCGCCGTCACCATTCGTAAACGGAGATCCGCCGCAGGTGCAGGATCCCGGTCCCCGCCAGCCGCACCCGCACCCGGCGAGCGCGCACCGCCGGGAAGCTGCGCGTCCAGACCTCGAACGCCGACCGCCGCTGGACGACGGCGCGCCACTGTCCGCTCGATTCGTCGAAGACCTCGAAGTTGATGGGCAGCGCGCGCTCCTGGCAACAGTCGCGGCGGTTCTCGACCCGCAGAGAGCGGATGACCCGGGTGGCGCCGAGATCGATCTCGATCCAGGGGTGATCGGAGACCACGCTGTGAAAGAACAGGTCGTGCCGGTCGGTGGCCGGCCCCACGCCGCTCTGCGGGTTGGGCGGCACGGCGCTGCTGGCCACCCAGCTCGCGCGCGCCGCCAGATCGCGCGGAAACAGGCGGCCGCGCAACCGGGGCGAGACCAGGCAGGCCAGCGATCCGACCAGGGCCACGGCGAACAGCAAGCCGGCTGCCAGCCCGGCCAGCGCCAGCAGCGCGCGGCGGTAAGGCGCCTGGCACAGGCGCAGCAGCTGGTGCGCGCGCGGCGCGGGATCCACGTCGGGCGCCGGCGGCGCCACGGCGTCGGCGATCCGGCCAAGGTCGCGCGCCGCGCGCCGGTACAGGCGAGCTCCGCGCGGCTGCCAACCGCGCGGGCGGCGCACGTCCAGCAGATCGGCGGCCAGGCACAGCGCGCGCGCCCGCCGAAGCGTCGCGCCATGCGCGCGGTGAAACCGCCATCCCCCGGCGACCACGGCCAGGGCGGGACGAACCCCGATGGCGCCGAGAGGCGAGAGCCGGCTATGAGTTCCTGGCGACACGGATGAACGGGGGCACGAGCGGCCGGGGCCTAAGCTCGCCGCAAATCCCGATGGGGTCAACCACCGATCGCGTGAACAAAGATCGGCGCAGGGGCGCGCGCGTGTCATCGGGCCTGCTAGTCTCTCGATCCGTGAAGGTGGCGCGCGCTCCGTCCGCGACGCGGGCGAGGATCCGCTGATGAAACCCACGATCGTCGTCGGCGACGTCCACGGCTGCCTCGACGAGCTGCGCCGGCTGCTGGCCGCGAGCGGCTATCGCCCGGGCGACCGGCTGGTGCTGGCCGGCGACCTGGTCGCCAAGGGACCCGACTCGCAGGGCGTGTTGCAGCTGCTGCGCGAGGAAAAGGCAGAGGCGGTGCTGGGCAACCACGACGAACACGTGTTGCGCGCGCGCGCCGTCATGCGCGGCGAGGTCCCGCCGCCCAGCAAAGGCGTTCGTGCGGAGCACCAGCAGGTCGCCGACGCGCTCACGCGGCTCGACTGGAAATTCCTCGAAGCGCTGCCGCTGTTCCTGCGCCTGGGCCCCGAGCAGGAGGGCGCCGCCGACACGGCCGTCGTGCACGCGGGCGCGGTCCCGGGCGTTCCCCTGGAGGAGCAACGGCGCGAGCATCTCATCAGCATGAGGAGCATCGACGCGCACGGGCAGGCGACCAAGCGCATCGAGGGGCGGCCCTGGGCGAAGGTGTGGCCAGGACCGGAGCCTATCGTCTTCGGTCACGACGCCTTGCGCGGTCTGCAGCAGTACCCCTTCGCGCTGGGATTGGACACCGGCTGCGTCTATGGAAAGCAGCTGACAGCGATCCGCTTACCAGAGCGGCGCCTGATCAGCGTCGACGCCCGGCTCGCCTACGCCGAGCTGAAGAGGTAACGCGCCTTCGGCGCTTCGCGGCTGTCTCGCCCCCTTCAAGTCGCCCCATGAAGGAGTCCAGGACCGGCGTACTATCCCGCCCATGACTCGCAGGCCGCTGGCGCTCCTGGTCGCGCTGCTTCCCGCTTGCCGACACCCGCTGGCCGGCGTCGGGCCGCCTGGAGAGATCGGCGTCGTCTTGCCCGACGCGGCGACGGGCGATCGGGCGCCGCGCACCGATGACTTGACCCTGACCATCCACGGGCACGCGCGGCACCTGATCGTCCATCTGCCGGGCGGGGACGCGACCAGGGCCCTGCCGCTGGTGTTCAACCTGCACGGGTCCGGCGGCACCGCCTCGGGGCAGCAGGCGTACACGGCGATGGATACGCTCGCCGATGCGCAAGGGTTCATCGCCGCCTATCCAGATGGGGCGGTCGCTCTCGGGGGTGGCTTTGCCTGGAATGTGCCGGGGCAGCCGCTATCGGGGGGTGGCGCCGTGCCGCCCGACGCGGCCGACGACGTCGCATTCTTCGCCCAGGCGATCGCGATCCTCGGTCAGCGCTATGCGATCGATGGGCGGCGGATCTACGCGACCGGATTCTCCGGCGGTGGGAGGATGGCGAGCCAGATAGGGTGTGATCTCTCGCCGGTGGTGGCGGCGGTCGCGCCGGTCTCGGGCCTGCGTTTCCCCGGCCCGTGCGCCGATGCCCGCGCGGTCCCGGTGATCTCGTTCCATGGTACGGCGGACACCACCAACCCCTACGAGGGAGGCGGACCGACCTACTGGACGTACAGCGTACCCAGCGCCGCCGCGCAGTGGGCCGCGCACGACGGCTGCGCCGCCACGCCCGAGGTCACCCAGGCGGCGGCCGGCGTCGAGCTCTCCGCCTATCGCGGCTGCACCGCCGGAGCCGAAGTCGCCCTCTACACCATCGCGGGCGCCGGGCACGAGTGGCCAGGCGCGCCCCAGCAAGCCTTCACCATCGACGCCAGCAGCGTGATGTGGGCGTTCTTCACCGCCCACCCCTTGCCGTAAGAACGGCCCGTCAACCCCTACAAAGCGCGATCGTGGCCGTGGCCGTGGGCGTGAGCGTGATCGAACCCGTGATCGTTGCCGTGCACGTGCACGGGAACGCTACCGTGGAGGTGATCGATCCCCGGACACCGACCACGCCCACGGTGGGGTTCACGTGCACGTGCACGGCAACGATCACGGGGTTGGCCACGACCACGATCACGATAACGATAACGGCCACGGGTTTGCTAAGCCCTAGGCGCTGATCAGGCGCAGCTGACGCAGGCGCGCCGGCTGCTCGGCGGCGATGGGATAGCGGCCCGAGAAGCAGGCGTCGCAATAACCCTCGGGGCCGGCGGGGGCTGGCTGGATGACCGGCAACCCCTTGCCCTGCCCGCTGGCGCGGGACGAACCGTCGGAGCCGTCCACCGACCGATACAGACCCTCCAGCGAAAGATAGCCGAGCGAATCGGCGCCGATGTAATCGCGGATCTGCTCGACGCTGTGGCTCGACCCGATCAGCTCCTCGCGCGTGGGGGTGTCGATCCCGTAGCGGCACGGCCCCACCGTGGGCGGCGAGCTGATGCGCAGGTGGACCTCGCTCGCGCCGGCGGCGCGGATCATGCCCACGATCTTGCGCGAGGTGGTACCGCGGACGATCGAGTCATCGACCACCACCACCCGCTTTCCGCGGATGACCTCGCGCACCGGGCTGAGCTTGAGCTTCACGCCGAAGTGGCGGATCTGTTGCGAAGGCTCGATGAAGGTGCGGCCCATGTAGTGCGACCGCATCAAGCCCTGATCGTAGGGGATCCCGCTCTCGCGCGCGTAGCCGATGGCGGCCGCCATGCCGGAGTCGGGGACCGGGATCACCACGTCGGCCTCGACGGGATGCTCCAGCGCCAGCCGCCGCCCCATGCGCTCGCGCGCGCGATAGACCGAGCGACCGTCGATGGTGGAGTCGGGCCGCGCGAAGTAGATCCACTCGAAGACGCAGCGGTGCGCGGGCTGGGCGGCGAAGGGGAAGACGCTCTGCAGGCCGCTCTGATTGATGATCACCATCTCGCCGGGCTGAATGTCACGCACGAACTCGGCGCCGATCAGCTCGAAGGCGCAGGTCTCGGACGCGACGACCCACACATCGTTGGCTTTACCCAACGCCAGCGGTCGAAAGCCCATCGGGTCGCGGACCGCCATCAGCGTGTCCTCGGACAGGAAGACCAGCGAGTAGGCGCCCCGCACCTGGCGAAGCGCATCGGCGGCGCGCGCCGGCAGGGTCGCCTCGCGCGACTTGGCGATGAGGTGGACGATGACCTCGGTGTCCGAGGTGGTCTGGAAGATCGACCCTTCGGCCTCGAGCCGCTCGCGCAGCTCGACAGCGTTGACCAGGTTGCCGTTGTGTCCCACCGCCACCGACCCGCCCGCATAGTCGACCGCGATCGGCTGGGCGTTCTTCAGGGTGGAATCGCCCGCGGTCGAGTAGCGCACGTGGCCGATGGCGCCGAAGCCGACCAGGTGGGCCAGCCGCTCGACCGTGAAGATGTCGCCGACGTGGCCCATCTCCCGGACCCAGCGCAGCTTTTCGCCATCGGTCGAGACGATGCCCGCCGATTCTTGCCCGCGATGCTGCAAGGCGTGGAGGCCCAGATAGGCCAGGTTGGCGGCCTCCGGGTGACCAAAAATTCCTACGACCCCGCACATGGGCCCGCAGGCTAGCACAGTCGCGCTGGGCGTAGGCGGGTCCCCCGCTGTAGGCGAGCGTAGGCGGCAGTGCGGTTCGGATAGGGCTAACCGCCAAGACGCCATGACGCCAAGATCCGGATTATCAGGGGTCCGGGCTTGGCGTCTGCGGCGCCTTGGCGGTTAACCGACCCGCATTGAGCGTAGGGCGGGTCCCCGCCGGAGCCCGAGGTTCGACAATCTCACCGCGCGGGAATATCCGCGCGCCGCCCGGAATTGAATGGGGCGCCGTTTTTCGGGCATACTGCGCGCCGACAAGATTGAGCGAGGCCCCCTTTGCCATGATTGAAGTCAAAGATCTGACCAAGTACTACGGCGAGCACGCCGCCATCCGCGACCTGAACTTCACCATCGAACGCGGTGAGGTCATCGGCTTTCTGGGCCTCAACGGCGCCGGCAAGACGACCACGCTCAAGGTGCTGGGCTGCGTGCTGCTTCCCACCGCCGGCGAAGTCCGCGTCGACGGCATCGACATCGCCAAGGATCCCCACGAGATCCGCCGCCGCATCGGCTTCCTTCCCGACGCGCCGCCGCTTTACAACGAGATGACGGTCGGCCGCTACCTGACCTTCGCCGCCGAGCTGCGCGGCGTCTCGTCGGGCGACGCGGCCGCGCGCGTCGCCGAGGCGGAGGAGAAGACCGCCACCCGACACGTCCACGACGAGCTCATCAGCAGCCTGTCGCACGGCTTTCGACAGCGCGTTGGCGTGGCCCAGGCGCTGGTGCACAAGCCCAAGCTCCTGATCCTGGACGAGCCGACCAGTGGCCTCGACCCCCTGCAGATCATCGAGATGCGGACGCTGATCCGCAACCTGCGCGGCGTGCACACGATTCTGCTGTCCAGCCATATCCTGTCGGAGATCAGCCAGACCTGCGATCGCCTGCTGGTGATCCAGGCCGGCGAGATCGTCGCCCAGGGCACCGAGCAGGAGCTGGCATCGCGCATGGGCGCCGGCGGCAGCGTCGAGGTCGAGGTGCACGGCGCTGCGGGCCGGCGGGTCGTGGACCTGGTGTCCTCGGTGCCGGGCGTGACCGCGGGCACCGTGGTGCGCGAGGCTGACGGCGTCGCCGTCGTGCGCATGCAAGCCGCCGCCGACCTGCGGCCCAAGATCGCGCGCGTGCTGGTCAACGGCGGGCTCGACCTGCTGCGCATCGACCGCGGCGCCGCCCAGCTGGAATCGATCTTCCTCGAGCTGACCCGCAACCTGGCCGACCATCCTGCGGGCGGTGGTGCGGGCCGCTCATCAAACCCGCCTGGCGCTCCGCGAGGGATTGTCCAATGAAGTCCACATTCCTGATCATGCGCCGCGAGCTCGGGGCCTACCTGCGCTCGATGAGCGGCTACGTCATCGCCGCCATCGTGCTGCTGGTGGACGGCCTGCTCTTCAACGCGCTGGCGCTATCCGGCGAGAAGCTCTCCTCGGAGGTGCTGAGCCAGTTCTTCTTCAACTCGAGCGGCGTCGTCATGGTGGCCAGCGTCTTCATCTCGATGCGCCTGTTCGCCGAGGAGCGCCAGACCGGCACCCTGGTGCTGCTGGCGTCGTCGCCGGTGCACGACTGGGAGATCGTGATCGGCAAGTTCCTCGCGGCGCTGATCTTCCTGATGCTGATCATGGCGGCCACGGTGTTCATGCCGCTGCTGATCTTCGTCAATGGCAAGATCTCGCTGGGTCACATGGCGGCCGGTTACATCGGCCTGCTGTTGCTGGGCGCCGCCTCGCTGGCCATCGGCACCTTCGGGTCATCACTGGCGCGCACCCAGGTGCTGGCGGCGATCTTCTCCGGGTGCATCGTGGTGGCGCTGATCGTTTGCTGGATGCTGGCCAAGGTCACCGAGGCGCCGCTCAATGACATGTTCACGGCGCTGGCCCTGCACGGCCGACACTTTCCGCCGTTTCAGGCGGGCGCCGTCCACCTTCGCGACGTCGGCTACTACTTGATGGTCACCTACATGGCGCTGTTCAGCGCGACCCGGGTCATGGAGGCACGGCGATGGCGATGACGCAAACCCCAAGCGGCGCCGGGCGCATCGGCCCCAGCGCGCGCTGGTCGGCGGTGTACGCCGCCGGCATGCTGGCCATCTTTGCCGGCGAACGGATCATCGGCAGCGGTCGGCCGCGCGCGGTCGCGACCATCCTGGGCCTGGTGCTGGTGCTGGCCGCCATGGTGGTGCGGGTGCTGCGCGCCAAGCAGGCGCCGCCCGACCGCCGCCAGGCCGAACGGTCGCTGCTCGGCCTTTACGCGCTCGGCTTGCTGTCGGTGGTGATCTACTTCGTCCAGTCCGACGTGCCGACCCTGCGCGGCGGCAAACCGCTGGAGCACGGCTGGCCCAAGCTGGCCACCGTGCTGAGCGCGATCTGGCCGGCGCTGTGGATCGCGTCGGCGTGGCCCATCGGCCTGGTCGAGCTGGCCTACGCCAACATGGCGCGCGCCCCGCACATGGAGGTCGGCCGCATCCGCGACGCGCTCCTGTCCGGCCTGGGCATCGCCTTCGCGCTGATCTTCGCCTTCAGCGTCGCCTGGGTGACGTCGGAGCGCGACAAGCGCGTCGACCT
Source organism: Polyangia bacterium (assembly GCA_035696125.1). GTDB lineage: Bacteria > Myxococcota_A > Polyangia > Fen-1088 > Fen-1088 > DASRQZ01. Next base: position 6,836 of record DASRQZ010000188.1, on the reverse strand, counting down.
GGCCTACTTTCGCACCACCCGGCCCGGCGAGGCGACCCGCAAGATCGTCCGCTCGCTCGATCAACCGGTGGAGATCTCCAGCTTCTTCGCGGCCGGCACCGAGGTGCGCGAGGAGGTCAACAACTACTTCACCGAGCTGGCGCGCGAGTCGAACCAGCTGCAGTTCAAGGCCTACGACTTCGACCTCGAGCCCACGCGGGCGCGCGACCTGACCGTGACCGCCAACGGCACCATCGCGGTCTCGCGCAACGCACGCAAGGAGCTGCTGCAGGTCCCGACCCAGCTGGAGACGGCGCGCTCGGCGCTCAAGACCCTGGACAAGGAGGTCCAGCAGCGGCTCTTGACCGTGGTCAAGCCCAAGCGCGTCGTGCTGTTCACCCAGGGCCACAACGAGCGCTGGTTCGAGAAGGGCGCCCTCAACGACGCCGACCAGCGCCCGGGCATGCGCGACCTGCGCGAGGTGATGCGCGATCAGGGCCACGAGGTCCGGTCGTTCGGCGCGGCCGACGGTCTCATGACCGACGTGCCCAAGGACGCCACCCTCGTCATGGTGATAGGCCCGCAGAAGCGCTTTGAACCCGAGGAGATCGGGACCCTGATGCGCTACTTCGACCGCGGCGGCCGGATCCTGGTGGCGCTGGACCCGGAGGCGGGCCTGGATTTCAAGGACCTGCTGGGGCCGCTCGGCGTGACCTTTCACACCACGACCCTGGCCAACGAGCAGCAGTTCGCGCGCCGCACCCATCAGGACTCGGACCACGTGAATCTGGTGACCGCCAGCTTCTCGGCCCACCCGGCCATGTCGACGGTGAGCCGCCTGGCCGGCCGCGCGCCGTTGATCCTGCCGGGCGCCGGTTGGCTGGAGATGGCCAAGATCAAGCCCAACGGGATCGCGCTGGACGCGCCCGTGCGTTCCCAGCCCACCACCTTCGACGACAAGAACGGCAACTTCAAGAAGGACGACGGGGAGGAGCAGCGCGCGTTCGACCTGGCGGTCGCGGTGACCAAGGGCAGCGGACGGATGTTCGTGTTTGCCGACTCCGACTTTCTCTCCGACGCAGCCATCCGCGTGGGCGGCAACGGGATCCTCATGCTGGATACCGTGCGCTGGCTGATGGGCGACGAGGCCTACACCGGACAGACCAACACCGAGGCCGACGTCCCCATCACCCACACCCGCAAGCAGGACGTGGCCTGGTTCTACTCGTCGATCTTCCTGATGCCGGTGCTGGTCCTCGGCGTGGGTTTTCTGGTCACCCGAGGCCGCCGGCGCGGCAAGGTGGTCGCCGCCGCTCGTTCCGCCAACCAAGGAGTCGCGCCGTGACCGGGAAAGCCGCCGCTGTGCAAGGGGGCCTCGCCGCCCTCGGCCTCATCACCGCCCACCTGACCTGGCAGCGCGAGCCCGAGCGCGCCCCGGGTGACGTGACGCTCATCGATGCGGGCAAGAATGACGTGGGCCGCGTCCACTACGAGGATGACAACAACACCATCGAGCTGGAGCGACGGAAGGACGCCGGCGAAAACGGCGTCTGGCTGCACCTGGTGGAAAAGGCCAAGCCGGCGCACCCGCCCGACCCGAAGGCCCCCCCGGAGTCGCTCCCACCACCGCCGCCGGTCAATCCGCCCCGCGACCTGAACGGCAGTGACGTCGCCGCCAAGCTACTGGATCAGTTCGCGCCGCTGCGCTCGCCGCGCGCCTTCGGCGTGCTGGACGCCGCCAAGCTAAAGGAGCTGGGCCTGGAGGGGTCGAAGCGCAAGCTGATCGTCAACGTCAAGGGCGACATGCGAGAGTTCACGGTGGGCTCGCCTCCCGGTCCGGGCAGCGGCGAGTCGTTCCTGCGCGACACGCGTGACGGGCGCGTCTACTTGATGCCGCACGGAATCGGAGGTGATCTGCAGGCCGCCACCCGCCTGGTCGACCGCAAGCTGCATGGCTTCGAGCCCACTGACTTCGATCGCATGGTGCTGACGGTGGGCGGCAAGAGCCGCGAGCTCGTCCAGACCCACCGCGAGAGCCCGTCGACCGCCCAGCTGGCGTCGCCCAAGACCCCCGACAAGCCCGACCAGATGGCCAAGAACTTTCACGACCTCATCTGGCGCTCGTTCCCCATGGAGATCCTCGGCAAGGGGGAGGTCCCCAAGGACGGCCAACCCACCCCCATGCTGCGCATCGAGTACTTCGACGGCAAGAAGTCGCTGGGCTACCTCGACCTGTTCAAGACCACCCCCGGTTCGGTCCAGCAAACCGACCCGGCCGGCAACCGCACCACCATGTACGCCCGCACCGAGCGCACGGCCGGCTGGGTCAAGCTCCACGTCAACGGACAGCTGCAGTCGGACGCCGAAAAGATCGTCGCGGCGCAGTAGGGAGCCGATCGGCCCCGTGAGGTGCACGGCCCGGTGTGCGGGCGTGGACGGGGCGTATACGAACAGCCCGACCAGACGGATCGACCTGCAGAACCGCCGCAACCCGCGCCGACGCGCGTATTGACCTCCTGGGCTCGGGAGGGAACAATCGGTCCGTGAAGAAGTTTTGGGGGCTCCTCGCGGCAGTCGGGCTCCTGGGTACGGCGGCCGTCGGAACGCGGGCGGTCAACGCCAGCCGCGATCGTTCCGCGCGCCAGGAAGCCCTGCGCAGCGCCGAGGCGGCCGGCCAGCGCGCCGCCGACGCGCTGGCGAGTCACGTCGCCGAGCTGAAGCTCAAGGCCCAGAACGCCACGGCCAACCCGCGCCTGTCGGCGGCGCTGCAGGGGAACGTCGACGCGGCGACCCTGCAGGATCTGTTTCGCAGCGAGGTCTGGTGGCAGCCCTATCGCGACGAATTCAAGGTCTACGCCATTGCCCTCGAGACCGACAAGCTCGACATCCTGGAAGGCATGAACGCCGCCGACTTCGCCGCAGATCAACTGGTGCGCGAGGCGCGGCAACGGCGCGAGCCGGTGGCCGAGATCGTCATGGGCAAGGGTTGGCCCTACGCCGCGGCCGCGACGATCGCGCCGGTGCCCGAGCGGTCGATCGCGCCGGTGCTGGTGCTGGCCAAGCCGATCGACGAAGCGACCCTGCGCCGGCTGGCCGACAAGGCGCACGGCGCGGTCTTGTTGAGCGACGGCAAGTCGGCGGTGCTCGAGACCGGCGACGGAGCCGAGCGCGCCCTCTTGCGTCACGCCGTGGGCGCCGAAGGCAAGGGGCCGATCTACCTGGGCGGCGGCCGCGAAGGTTCTGACGGAAAGTCTTCTGATGGAGTCTGGGCCGCGGCGGTCAGCCCGCTGGCTCCGAATCTGTGGATGTGGACCTTCGGCGCCCTCCCCTCGGCCCCTGACAGCGCCGGCGGCGCGGCCACCAGCACCGCCGCGATCTGGGCGGCGGCCGCGCTGGCCGCCGTGGCGGCGCTGTTCTTCGCCTTCCGCCGCTCGACGCCGGCCGGCGCCGACGGGCAGTTTCCGTCTGGTCAGATGTCGTTCGGCGGGGCGGCGGCCCCCTCGGGTGCCACGCCGGGGCGTAGCCTGGCCGGCGGGCGATCGCCCCCCGACCCGCGCCGGCGCGACGGCGCGACGGCGGGCGGCGGCAACAGCGGCACCGCCGTTGGTCCGGGCGTCGCCGAGACCCAGGTCTACGAACCCACCGACGGCCTGGCCGCGGCCCCCGACGGGGAGCGGCCCATCACCTTCGGCCGCTACACCCTGCTGGATCGACTGGGCGCGGGCGGAATGGCCGAGGTCTACACGGCGGTGACCTTTGGTGCCGAGGGGTTCCGCCGCACCTTCGTCGTCAAGCGGCTACGCGCCGAGCTGGCGCGCGAGCCGACGGTGGTGGCCCAGTTCATCGACGAGGCCAACCTCGGATCGACGCTGGTGCACTCCAACATCATCCCGGTGTTCGACTTCGGCAAGGTCGGCGACGAGTACTTCCTGGCCCAGGAGTACATCCTCGGGCGCGACCTCGGCCGCATCACCGCACGCGTGATCGAGAGCAGCGGCAAGCCGCTGACCTATCCGGTGGTGCTGCACGTCGCGCACGAGACATTGAAGGCGCTCGAGTACGCGCACACCAAGCGCGGCGACGCCGGCAGGCCCCTCGGCATCGTGCACCGGGACGTGTCACCCAATAACGTGCTGGTCTCGGCGCGCGGCGAGGTCAAGCTGTTCGACTTCGGCATCGTCAAGGCGGAGGGGCGGGTGACCAAGACCCAGCACGGCGTGGTCAAGGGCAATGTCAGTTTCATGTCGCCCGAACAGGCGCGCGGCGGCGAGGTCGACGCGCGCGCCGACCTGTTCTCCATGGGCCTGGTGATCTTCTACTGCCTCACCGGCGAGGTCCTGTACCGGGGCAACACGACCTACGAGCTGCTGGTCCGCGCCGCGACCGGTCCCGACACCGACGAGCTGGCGCGCATCGCGGCGCTGCCGGGGCCGTGCGCCGAGATCGTCGGCCGCGCGCTTCGCGTCGACCCGGCCGAGCGCTATCAGACCGCCGGTGAGTTCGCGGCCGCGCTGTTGCCGTACATCACCGGCGCCGCCGCCGAGGTGTTGCACCTGATGCGCGACCTCTTCACCGCGGAGCTGCATCAAGAAGAGACGCGCTTCGCCTCCGTGGTCCCGGCCGGAGATCGCGGGGGCAAGGCCGGGGCGTCACCGACCGGAACGCAAGCGATGATCTCCCGGCGTTCGTGAGCGGCGCGGGGGGCGGGGCGTGCTGATCCTCCACCTCGAGTCACCGAATCGCGGCCAGCAGGGCGACCACGTCTACCGCACGGCGCAGCCCTGCCGCGCGCTCGGCGAGCTGGAAAACGTCACCGTCGTCAGCGGGTCGCTGCTGACGCCGGAGGCGCACGCCCTGGTCGACGACGCCGATGTGCTGGTGTTGTGCGACGTCGTCGACGCCGACTTCTTGCCCATCATGAGCGCGCGGCGCCGGCGGCGCCGTCTCACGGTGTACGAGATCAACGATCACTTCCTGGCGCCTCAGCCCTGGAATCCGACCGCCTACCTGGCGGCGAACCTGATCTCGCGCAGCCTGTCGTCGCAGCTGGCGCGCCACGCGGATTGCCTGCAGCTCACGGTCGACGCCCTGGCGCGGCGCTTCGGCCACCTCAACGCGCGCCGCGCGATCTTCCCCAACCAGCTGTGGGAGGCGCCGGTGCTTCCGCCGGGCGACGAGATCGCCGCCACCACGGCGGGGCCGGTGCGCATCGGCTGGGGTGGCTCGGTCGGACACCGCGAGGACATCAAGTGGATCATCCCCGTGCTGCGCGGGATCCTGTCGCGCCACCCCCAGGTCACGCTGGCGATCATGGGCGACACCTCGCTGGGCGACCTCTTCGCCTGGGTGCCGCGCGGCCGCTTCGAGTTCAAGCCGGGCGGCAGCATCGACGCCTACCGCGGCTTCGTCGACGGCCTGGACATCGGTCTCGGTCCGCTGCTGCCGACCGAATTCAACCGCTGCCGCTCGGACGTGAAGTTCCTGGAGTACACGGCGGCCGGCGCGCTCTCGATCTGCTCGGACCTCGAGCCCTATCGCAGCACCATCCGCGACGGGGAGAACGGCCTGCTGTTCTCCGACCTGCCGGCGCTGGACGGCGCCATCGAACGGGCCCTGGCCCGTCCCGCCGAACGCATCGCCATGGCGCGCACGGCGATGCGCGAGGTGGCGGCGACGCGGCTCGAGCGTGAGCACGCCCGCGATCGCCTGGGCTTTTACCTGTCGTCGGTCGCCGCGCTGTCCTTCGATCACGGCGGGCGCGCGCCGACGCCCGCCGAAGGGGCGCTGGCCGGTACGCCGCGGGGCGCGCGCACCTTCGCGGGGGCGCGTTACGCGGCGTTTGGCGAGGGCGAGGTCGAGAGCCTGCTCTATCACGGGCTGGTCTTGCAGCAGGGGGGACAAGCCGAGGAGGCGCGCCGCCGTTTCGCCGACGCAGCCCGGCTGGCGCCCGATTTCTACGTCGCGCACATGTTCCTGGCCGGCGTCGAGCCCGACGCCGAGTCGGCGCTGCGCGATCTGCGGCGCGCCGAGGAGCTCAGCCCGCGCTCGTGCAATGTCGCGTATCTGATCGGCGCGCACCGGCAGGCGCGCGGGGACCTCGACGGTGCGGCAGCGGCGTTCGAGCGCTGCCGTGAGATCGCGCCCGCCTTCGGCGCCGCGCAGTGCCGGCTGGGCGAGCTGGCCGAGGGAGCCGGCGACCTGGAAAAGGCCTGTGCGCTGTACGAGGACGCCGCCCTGCGCAACGGCTCGTTCGCGCTTCCAGTCGCGCGGCTGGCCACCATCGCGCTCGGTCACGGCCAGGTCGGCAAGGCGGTGGGGATGCTGGAGCAGAGCCTGCAACACGACGCCGAGCTCTGGCTGACCAACATGCTGATCGGGCGCGGCTACGTCGAGCTGCGCCAGTTCCGGCAGGCGCGCATCCACCTGCTGCGCGCCCTGGACACCACCCCCGAACGAGGCCCGGTGCTGGCCCAGCTCGCCAAGGCCGAGATCGGCCTCGGCAACATCGACGCGGCCAGGAGCGCCCTCGAGGAGCTCAAGCGCCTGGCGGCGCCGGCGGCGAGCTGATTCGAATGCGCCCATCGCCCCCGATCTCCCGACGTCGGCCCAATGCCGTTCGGTTACCTCCCTGGGCCTCGGGCCTCGGGCCTCAGGCCTCCAGGCCTCAGGCGTCAGACTTCGGACTTCGGACTTCGGACTTCGGGGGCGTCGGACCTTGGAGTTGACCCGGTTTCGTGGACACCTGAGCCCTTCGGGGCGAAAAGGAGACTACGATGCCAAAAACCCATCCCGCCTACCCGCCCGAATACCGCCGACGGATAGTGGACCTGGTGCGAGCTGGCCGTACGCCCGAAAGC
>DASRQZ010000187.1:0-4658 GCA_035696125.1 Polyangia bacterium | reverse complement strand
GGGAAATCCCCTGTGGCCCAGGAGTTACTCCAGCGTGGCGGTCAGCGTCCCGTAGCCGAGTTGATCGTACCCGCCGCTGCTGGGACCGTAGTCTCCTCCCCCTCCCTCGGGTCGAACCTTTGCGGCGTAGGCCTCGATATTCGGCGCAGCCAGACCCCTGCGCTTGACGTAGTGATTGTAGGCAAGCTCCCAGATGGGGCGGACGTCACCTCGTCCGGCTGCCGCGATCACGGGTTGCGAGACGTCGACACAATTGCTGTACGTGACGTAGGGGACGTCGTTTCCCAGGTTGTAGCTGGCGACGTATTCGGCCCCGGCCAGGAAGCGGTTCTGGCTGTAGCCGTAGGTGTCGTCTCCCTGTTTCCAGGCCATCTCGCAGAAAGCTCCCATCAGGCCTATGCCAAGAGTGGCGTGTCCCTGATCGCGCCCACTCTCCTGCCACTGCCCCAGATTCCCGGGGTGAAGGAAGTAGACGGCGTTCCCGATGGCGCCGTTTCCACCGCCGTTCTTGAAGTAATCGATCGCTTCGTTGTAGATGCTGCGGTCGTCCGCCAGCACTCCGATCGCCAGCATCGAGGCCATGTTACACAGGTCCCAGTTGGCGTAGAAATGAGTGAGGCACCTGTCCCCGTTGTGGCGCGTGAGAAAGTCGTGATTCAGCGGGTAGAAGATCTGCAGCATCATGTTCTTGAACCGCGCGAAGTCAGTCGCTGACCAGCCGGCGTACGTCCGCATGATTTCGGCGGCGTTCGCGATCTCGTACCCCTGCAGCCCCGCCGCCAGGAACAGGTCCGTGGTCCCGCCGAAGCCTGTCAGCACCGCGGACCACGCATTGAGGACCTGCACCGCCTTGTCGGCATAGGCGGCGTTGCCGGAGATCTTCCAGCGCAGCGCCAGAGCGTAAGCGGCCGCAGCGTCGTTGTAGAGCTGCGCGTAGTTCTCGGGATGAACACCATCCGCTCCCCGATACACCACCGCCGTGGGGTTGGGCGCCCAGTTCAGAGAAGAATGCGCATTGGCCACCAGTCGGTCCCAGCCGGATTTCCACGGCTGCGCGCCAGCGGCCACTTTCGCGATCATCCGATCGAAGTCCTGGGACCCGTGCAGCAGGCCCGGGTGGACGAAGACCCCGGGGCCGCCATCCGCACCCGGGGTGCCACCCGCACCGGAACCACCGTTCCGGCCAGCACCACCGCTGCCCGGCGCGCCCCCTGTGCCCGCGGCTCCGCCGCCCGTGCCGGCGCTCGGCCCGCCCCCCAGGCCATCGCGACCTCCAGAACCGGCGACTGGGCTGGCTCCGCCGCTACCGGCACTGCCCACGCAACCCAGCAGACCCTGAAGGAGAAGACCGACGAGGCCGGGCGCAACCAGAGACACACCGGAGGAATGCTGCATCAGGGCGTCTCCTTGCACGTTGGCGCGGCCGATCCTTATGGCCTCCAGGAAGGAGTGCCGCGACCCTCCGCCATTGGCTCAGCGAAATGATGTCAGTACCGCAGTGGGGCCGGAAGGGACGTGGGAACCGGACGCTCCCGCACCCACGGCTCGCCTTGAGACCTACTTGCCTGACGCGAGGTTCCAACTTGCTCTGGCGCCGAGCCAAGGCGCCGCGCAATGGCACCGCCCTGCACGCCGTTGCCGCTCGACATCAGCACCTTGCCAAGCGCACCCCGCGGCCGACTCGTGGCCATCCGCCGGCATCATCACAGCCCCTCCAGGAACGCGAGCAGGTCATTCTTCTGCGCGGAGCTCAGCGACTCGGGCGGGGTGACCGGGAGCTCGGGCGGGTTGACCGGCGGCAGGTTCATCGGCGGGATGGCCGGCAGCACGAAGCGGCTGTAGGTGTCGACGACGTTGCGCAGAGTCTCGTGACTGTTGTCATGGAAGTACGGCGCGGTTTGGGCGATGCCGCGCAGCTGCGGCACGTCGAACGCCTCGAAGTCGGCGGGGTTGCCAGTGATCGCCGCGCGCCCCGGGTCGGTCGTGAACAGCTGCGGGATCAAGTTGGGTCCAACGATCGGCGCGCCCCGATCATCGACGGCCGGCCGGGGATCCAGCGGGCTGCCGCTGACGGTGCGCGGGATCGGGGGCAGGTCGACGACGCGCTGCTGCCGCGTGCCGTCCGTGTAAAAGCGAAAGCGGTATCGTGGCATCTCGACGGACGGGCGCGCATCTCGTCTTCGCATCGCTGTAGCAGCGCCCCGGCGATTCCGCGTCGTTCGCACCCGGTACGGACGAAGAACGCCCGCACGCGCGCGGCCCCGAGGGCGAGCGCGGTTCTGATCGAGGTGCCCTTGTCAGCATGCTCCGCCAGGTTCGCGCTGGCGGCCACGCGCCAAGGCAAACTCTGGCGCGCCTTGCCAGCGGTTTGGCGCGATCTGCTTGGCGGGCCACGGTATATTTGGCGCCCGAAGCAGATGACGGCGAAGCCGGTGGAAGCGAAGGTGCCGGTGGGATTGGCGCCCGCCCTGACGGAGCTGGGCGTCTCCGTGGCCGCCGTGCTGGCCAGGGCCGGCCTGCCGTCGTCCCTGTTCGATGGCGCCGGTGCTCGGCTGCCCATCGACTCCTACTTCGCGCTGTGGGGAGCCATCACGGCCGTCGGCGGCGACCCGAGCATCGGGTTGCGCCTGGTCCAGATGATCCGCGCCGATCACACGGAGCCGCTGCTGCTGGCGGCCTTCAGCGCCCGCGACCTGGCATCGGCGGCCGCGGCCGTGGAGAGCTACAAGCGCATGCTGAGCCCCGAGGACGTGACGTTGACCAGCGACGCGGGCGAGCTTTGCTTGAGCTACGCTTGGCCTGCGTCGGTGGGCGAGCCGCCCCAGGTGCTGGTCGACATCGAGCTGGCCTTCCTGGTGGAGATCGCCCGCCGCGCCCGGCGCGAGATCGGCCTGGCTCCGCGACGGGTCGTCGTGCGCGCGCGTGCGCTCGATCCGCGCGCGCAGCACGCCGCTTTCTTCCGCTGCCCGATCGTTCCGGGCGCGGCGGCCAACGCGCTGTACTGGGACGCCGACGACGCGCGCGTCCCGTTCCAGACCTACAATCCGGGTCTCCTGGCGGCGCTTCAGCCGTACCTGGCGGCCCACACGCCGGCCGCGACCTCGTCCACCATCTCCCAGGTGCGCGCGGTCATCGCCCAGCAGCTTCGTGGGCGCCGCCCCACCGTGCACTCGGTCAGCAAGGACCTGGCGATGAGCACGCGGACGCTGCAACGGCTTCTGGGGGAGCACGGGACCTCTTTTCGCGCGCTCCTCGATGAGGTGCGAAACCAGCACGCGCACGGGTACCTGCGCGCCACGGCGTTCAGCGATCCGGAGATCGCCTACCTGCTCGGGTTCGACGAGCCCACCTCCTTCTATCGGGCGTTCCGCGCCTGGAACGGCCTGTCGCCCAGCGAGTTTCGCCGCAAGGCCCACCCGCACTGACGTTTGGCGCATCTTGCGGGCGAATTGGCGCGTTCCGCTTTGGCGCGCGCCGCCCATTGGCGCACAGTGGCTCGCATGAGCAACACCAACGCGGACGTGGCGTGGCCCGGTCGCACGGGGCGCCTCACCGATCTCCGATTCCTGTTCCGGGCGGTCGCCATACTCGAGGCGGTCTACGCGATCGCAGGCTTGATGCCGCCGAGGCTGGTCGCCCCGGCGACCGGCTGGATGCTGAGCGCGGATGGCCACTGGATCACAAAGCTGCTCGCGCTTTCGCTGGCCACCCAGGCGTGGATCGCCTGGATCCTGCGCGACAATCCGCACCTGGCAGTGGCCCGGGGGTTCGCCTTCTATCAGCTGGCCAGCGCAACCGCCGACTGGATCATGTGGCTGGCTCTGGGCGGCGACGGAATATTTGCCACCGCGCAGGCGCGCGCTGGCGTCCTGGCGGCGATTCCAAGTCACTACCTGCTCGGCGTGTTGCTGCTGGTCGCCGCTCGCCGGGAGGCTCGCCCATGACCTGGTTCATCCGGGCCTGTGCCTTCTACAACGCCAGCGCCGCGGTGGTCTTTCTCACACCCGGTTTCCTGCCGGCGCTCGGGGTCAAGCCGCCGTATTCCCCCTTCTGGCTGTGGTTGCCGTCGCTGTTCGCACTGTTCGCGGCGACGGTGCTGATGTTCAGCGCCGCCGACCTCAGGCGCCTGGGTACGTTTCCATACTGGAACGGGATCGTGCGCCTCGCCTTCGTCGTGGTCACGTTCGCACTGGACTTCGGCGGCTCCGTCGGTCCCTTCGTTCGACTGCTCGCCATCGGCGATCTCGCGCTGGCGCTCGGTTGCATCTTCGGCCTGCCACTGGCCACCAGGCGCACCCACCTGCAGCTGCTGACGAATCGCGGAACGACCTGAGCCGTCGCCGATCCCCATCGGCGCGCCACGCGGCTTGCGCCGATAGCGCGCGCTGTGCAGCCGTCCGTCGCACGGGCATCCCGCCGCTCGTGCCTCCGCGGCGAGATCAATATCGCGCTGCCGGAGCCCCGGCGGAGAGGGGATATCCTTCAGCGAAGACGACAGAGTCATAATTATCGGACATTCAGAAATGCGCGGGCTCGGGCGAAAACCGCGCTTCTTCCGCCTACCCCTCGTTCCACGCGTCGATCCACCGTCGTTCCAGGTCGGCGTTGCTGGTCATCGAGGTTTTCCCGGCGAGTCGCTGGGCGTCGAAGATGATGGC
>DASRQZ010000186.1:0-23540 GCA_035696125.1 Polyangia bacterium | reverse complement strand
AACCACTCCAGCGGTACGTGGACGCTGCGCCCGTCCTCGAGCTCGACGACGAGCTCGCCGTCGATGACATCGACGGCGGTCGCGCGGGGCTGCTCAGGTGCCGAAATCACGCCATCTCTCCCGAAATTCCAGCCGGTGCTGGATCACCAACAGTCTAGCGCGGCTCAGTTCCCTCGTTGCTGAAGAAGAAGAACCGAAACCCCTCGACGACCAGCACCGTCGGCACGCGCCACCGTAGCATGACCACCGCGGACCCCGGACCCGATGGCACTGATCGGGCCGCCGTCCTCGGGGCGCCTCAAGGGCCCTCTGGCTTCGGGCCTCGGACCTCCAGTGAAGAGTTCTCCAGAGGTCTGAGGCCTGGTCTGAGGCCCGAGCCCGAGGCCTTAACCGAGCCTTAACCGGGGGATGACGGCTCATTCAAACCGTTTGGTGTTCCAGGCGCTGCGCGACCGATTGGTGAGCCATCCTCCCCCCTGCCATGACACTTCGGGCCATCACTACGCCTGAAAGGGGAATCGCCCATGACCCTGTCGCCCCCGCCATCGCTGTCTCGTACCGCGAAGCACTCGAATTCGTTGTCAGTCGCCGTGGGCGCCGCCGCCCTGGCGATGCTGGTCGGCCACTTGCCGGCGTCGGCCAGGAGTGAGGGCCGCAAGGCCCAGGAAATGTCGCACCACCGGGGCAAGACAGGCGCCGCCGTCCCGATCCAGAAGGCCCCCTACGGTCAGGTCGACGGCCAGGCGGTCGACCTCTACACGCTGACCAACAGCATGGGGATGGTGGCGAAGATTACCAACTACGGCGCGATCGTCACCGAGTTGCTGGTGCCCGACCGCAAGGGAGAGCTCGGCGACGTCGTGCTCGGGTTCGACAAGGTCGGCGACTACGTCGAGAAGAGCCCCTATTTCGGCGCCATCGTGGGACGGGTCGCGAATCGAATCGCCAACGCGACCTTCGAGCTGGAAGGCAAGACGTACAAGCTGGCGGCCAACAACGCCCCCCACCACCTGCACGGCGGCAAGAAGGGTTGGGACAAGGTCATCTGGACGGCCGAGCCCAAGGAGACGCCCAAGGGTCCTTCGTTGAAGCTGACCCACGTCTCACCCGACGGGGAAGAAGGCTATCCCGGCACGGTGACGGCCACGGCGACCTACACGCTGACCAACGACGGCGCGCTCGAGGTCCAGATGGAGGCCACGACCGACAAGACCACGCTGATCAACATGGCTCACCACAGCTACTGGAACCTGGCTGGTAGCGGGACGATCCTGGATCAGGAACTGACCATCGACGCCGACAAGTACACCCCGGGCGATCCAATGGTCCCGAACGGTAAAGTCGTGGCGGTCAAGGGCACTCCTTTCGACTTCACCACCCAGAAGCCGATCGGTCGCGATCTCAAGGCGGCGGGCGGCAAGCCGGTCGGCTTCGATCACAACTGGGTGGTGAACGGCGACCTGCACACGCTGCGCCGCATGGCGCGGCTCAAGGACCCGAAGTCGGGGCGGGTGCTGACCCTCCTGGCGGATCAGCCGGGCCTGCAGTTCTACACCGGCAACTACCTGGACGGCAGCAACAAGGGCAAGGGCGGCGCGGTGCAGGTCCAGTACGCGGGCCTATGCCTGGAATCGCAGAAGTTCCCCAACTCGGTCAACGTGCCGGCCTGGCGTGAAGAGGTCATCCTCAAGCCGGGTAAGACCTATCGGCACACGATGATCCACCGCTTCACCACCGAGTAGGGCCGGTTTTTCGCGAGTCTCCCGCGCTCACCTGGTGGCGGGGCGCGTCGGACGCGGCGTGGCGTCCAGAGTTCCGGGTATCCCGGAAATTATTATGAGCCAGTCCGGGGCCCGTCGGCCACCTTGCAAGGGCATGTTGGGCCAAGCTACCAGGATGGTTCGCGATGCGTGGCGTGATGCGTGAGGAACGGGGCGCGCGCGTGCTGCTGCTGCCCGGTGCGACGCTGGACGATTCTGAAGACGCCGATCTCGCGCGCGCGCTGATCGCCCGCGATCCCAAGGCGCCCCGGGCGTTGTGGCGGCGCTTTGCGCCCATGGTTTTTCGCATGCTGCGCCGGGCGCTGGGGCCGGGCCACGACGTCGAGGACCTGGCGCAGGAGGTGTTCCTGTGCGTGTTCGAGAAGGTGCCCAACCTGCGCGAGCCCAAGGCGCTCAAGGCCTTTGTCATCTCGATCACCGTCCTCACCACCCGCAGCGAGCTGCGCCGCCTGTGGGTTCGGCGCTGGATCCGTCTGTCGAGCAAGGGTGACGCCACCAACGAAGCGGTGGTTCACCTGGACACCGATGCGCGCGAAGCGCTGGGCCGTTTCTATGCGATCCTGGATCGCATCAACGCGCAGGACCGCACGCTGTTCGTGCTGCGGTTCATGGAGGGGCTCGGCCTGCTCGAAGTCGCGGCGGCGTCAGGGCTGTCCCTGGCGACCACCAAGCGGCGTCTGTCACGCGCGTGGGCCAAGGTCATCTTGCTGGTAGAGCGCGATCCCGTGTTGTCCCTATATCTGTCACCGAACCGAGACAGTGATTAAATGGCAATGAATACCAATAGACCTAAGGAGATTCCCAAGGGGGAGCAGGTGGTGGCCGACCTGGTTGCGCTGGCCCGAGAGGCGCTGTCCGACAGGCTGTCGGAGGACCGGCGCATCGCCAGCGACGCCGGTCTGATCGAGTTCGAGCGCGTGGTGGCGCGGCGCACCCTGCGGCGTCGAACGCCCGCGCTGCCGTGGTTCATCGTCGTCGGTGCGGCGGCCGCCGCGCTGGTGGTGTCCATGCTGACCCTGCGCGATCGCCCGCACACGGTCACCTTCAGCGTGGTCAACGGCACCGTGAGCAACGGCGGCTACGTGCGCGCCAACCCCTCGGGCGACACCGCCCTGCATTTCTCCGACGGGTCCAGCGTGGCGCTGGATCCCGGCACCGGCGCCCGCGTCGGCGACTTCGACGCCCACGGCGCGCGCGTGCTGCTGGAGAGCGGCCGCGCGCGCATCCACGTCAACCCGCGGCCGCGCGCCAACTGGACCGTCGACGCCGGCCCTTATTCCGTCCATGTCATCGGGACCCAGTTCGACATCCGCTGGTCGGCCAACGAGGAGGTCCTGGATCTGCATCTGCTCAAGGGATCGATCGTGGTGCGCGGCCCGCTGGCACGCGACGGCATCTCGATGGAGGCCGGCGCGCACCTGTTCGCCAACGTGCGTAAGGGCGAGATCCGCCTCGACGGACCGAAGCCGGCCGGCACAGGCGATGGCGTCACGGGCACGGCGGCAGCGGCCGCGCGCGAGGCGCCGCCAGCCAGCATCAGCAGCAGCACCGCCAGCAGCGGCAGCAACGCGGTCACCGCCAGCACTGGCTATGACGGCGCGCACCCCACCCGCGCGCAGCCCCCGACGTCCGTGCAGCGACTGCGCGCCGGAGCGCGGGCGGGGACGCCGCCGGACAGCTCCTGGAGCGCGCGGCTGACCCACGGTGATTTTCAGGGGGTGCTGGCAGATGCCCAGCACCGCGGCCTGGACAGCGTCTTCACCCGCGCCCCGGTCGGTGATCTCAACGCGCTGGCCGACGCGGCCCGCTTCGCCCGCCGCGTCGACGTGGCGCGCGGCGCGCTGCTGGCCGAGCGCAGCCGCTTCCCGGGGTCGCCTCAGGGACGCGAGGCCGCCTTCTTTCTGGGTGGCCTCAGCGAGGACGAGTCGGGCGCGGCGGCCCTCAAAGCTGCGCTGGACTGGTACGACTGCTACCTGCGCGAGAGCCCGACCGGCGCGTTCGTGCGTCCGGTGCTGGGCCGCAAGATGGTGCTGATCCAGAAGCTGCGCGGCAGCGCGGCTGCCCGCCCCATCGCCGCCGAGTACCTGCAGCGATTCTCGGACGGCCCTTACGCTGGCACGGCCAGGAAGCTCACGGCAGGGCGCTAAGGCGGGACCGTCCCCCGTTTCTGATCGCTCGGGCGCCGGTCTATCGCGCTGTTCTTGGTTAGGCAGGGCGCGCGCGAGCGCTTTGCCTTGGAGAAGGATCGCGCTCGCCCACCCGGCCACTTTTTTCGCCAGCTTCCCTGGCTATACTGCCGCATATGGCGGTGCGCGAAACGCTGAAGGACCTCTCCGACATCTCGGGCCCGCATCCGCCCGACGGTGATCCGGTCCCGGGGTTGGTGCTGATCTTCTCGCGCGACCGGCCGCTGTCGGTGCCCATCCGTGTGCCCGCGCGCGGTGTCGAGATCGGGCGCGACCTCGACCCCGAGCTGGCCAGCGACGAGAAGCTCTCGCGCCGGCACGCCACGGTGACTCTGGACGGCGGCCGGCTGCTGCGGGTCACCGACCGCGGCAGCCGCAACGGCACCTTCGTGGACGGGGTCCCCAGCGCGGAGCCGGACGGCCGTCTGGTCGAGCCAGGCGCGGTGCTGCGCATGGGGCAGAGCCTGCTCCTGGCGGTCGCCGACGTCCGCCCTTTCGAGGCCGAGCCGGTGCAGGCCGGCGCGGCCGGGGTGATCGGCCCGACGCTGGGCCGCGCCTTCCGGCGCATCGACGTCGTGGCCCGCACCTCGGATACGCTGCTGATCCTGGGCGACAGCGGCACCGGCAAGGAGCTGGCGGCGCGCCGGTTCCACGCCGCGTCGCCGCGCGCGGCCGGCCCGTTCGTCGCGGTCAACTGCGCCACCATCCCCGAGGGCATCGCCGAGCGATTGCTCTTCGGTGCGCGCCGGGGCGCTTTCTCGGGCGCGGCCGCCGACGCCGACGGCTATCTGGTGGCTGCCCACCGGGGCACGTTGTTCCTCGACGAGCTGGCCGAGCTGGACCCTGCCGTGCAGCCCAAGCTGCTGCGCGTGCTGGAGACGCGCGAGGTGATCCCGCTCGGCGACGCGCGCGGCCGCGCCGTCGACGTCGGCATCTGCGCCGCCACGCTGCGCGACGTCCCGGAGCGCGTCGCGCAGGGCAAGTTCCGCGAGGACCTGTACTACCGAATGGGCCGGCCGGCCGTGCGCCTGCCGCCGCTGCGCGACCGGCGCGAGGAGATACCCTTCCTGATCCAGCACGCGCTGGCCGCGGTCGCGCCCGACCTGCGCCCCGATGTCCCGCTGGTCGAGCTGTGCCTGCTGCGCCCCTGGCCCGGCAACGTGCGCGAGCTGATCGGCGAGGCGCGGCGCGCCGGGCACACCGCGCGCGACAAGGGGCGCACCCGCGTCGATCGGCTGGACCTGGGCACGGCGGCCGGGCTGCACCTGGCCAGCCCAGCGCCCGCGCCGAGGCCGGCCGCCGAGGCGGCCGAGGCTTTCCCGCCGCGCGCGCGCGTCGAGGAGATGCTGCGCGCGGAGAACGGCAACGTCACCCGTGCGGCGCAGCGGCTGGGCGTGCACCGCAACCAGCTGCGCCGCTGGTTGGTACGCCACGAGGTGGACCCGCGCGCCCTCGAGGCGCCGCCGGCAGCCCGCCCCACGCCCCCCAGCTCCCCGCGCGGGTAGACGAGCGAGGAATCGCCGACGCTGACGCCGACGGCGACGCCGACGGATCGGATCCGGTCCGTCGTCGGCGTCAGCGTGGGCGTAAGCGTCGGCGATCCCTCCGCGCGAGCAACCGGTGTGGTCCGCGCCGCGGGCACCTGTGCCCGGCACGTGCCCGCGCGATCGGGCCCGCCGCGGCCACCACCGCGGCCGCAGCTGCCTGAAATACGCGGCCGTTCGCGGATCGGATCGCGCGCGCGCGCTTTTCTTCGCGCGGCACGGCGGTTGCTGAATCCGTGTCCGTCGACGAGGACGGCGCGGAGCATGGGGCTCCGGTGGTCCCGTCGCTGATTTCAGAGAGGAGGACACGATGTTGCGCACCGACGGAACGAAGACGAGCTGGGGGCTGGCGATGGCGCTGGCGGGCATGCTGCTGGGCGCTGGCTGCGACGGCGGAGGCACCGCCACCGACCCGCTGGCCGGCGAAAGCGATCTGCACGGCACGATCGGCGCCGCGGGCGGACAGCTGGTGGGCGCGCCGGGCACCTCGATGGCCGCCGTACGCCTGGTGATCCCACCGGGCGCGCTGGCCGCCGATACCGAGATCACCATTCATCCCGCCGGCAAGGTCCCGCCGCTGCCCGCGACCGCGGTCGCGTGCGGCCCGATGTACGGGATCGAGCCGGCCGGCCTGGCGCTGGCGGTGCCGGCGATGCTGACCCTGCCCTACGACGAGTCGATCATCAGCGAGCAGAATCGCTTCGGCGACGAGGTGAAGATGTGGGTCAAGAACGGCTCGACGCCGTGGGGCCAGCGCCAGCAGATCGACAGCAGCGCCAGCCAGGTCACCGTCGAGCTCGACGTGCTGGAGATCGCCGCCCCGGGCGTGAACCCGCCCCCCGAGGAGGACGTCGTGACCTTCAAGTTCGCGCCCAACCCGAAATTCCTGCCCTGCTTCGCGCAGTACCCCGACGATCCCTATCGCGCCCCTTACGTCGAGGCGACCGTGGTGCGCGGCGATCTCAACGACGGGATGTTCCTGAAGGGCAAGTACATCAAGCCCGGGCTGGCGTTCGACATGTTCACCGTGCAGAACAGCTTCCTCGATGCTGGCGGAGCTCCGGTCGCCGGCTTCGGCGGCTTCGGTCTGGCCTGGTACCAGAGCGACCTCGAGGCGCGCGACAACGGATCGATGAAGGTGCAGCTCCGCACCATCCTGCTCGACCAGATCTTCGGCTTCGATCCCGCGGTCGGCCTCGCGCCCACCAACACCTTCCAGGTCGGCTTCTGGTTCAACGACCCCAACGACGCCGCGGCCTGCGGCTTCGACCCCAACGTCCCGACGCCGTTCAATGGCGAGCACCGTGCCGGCCCGCTGGCCATGATCACCCTGCCCGACGCCGAGACCGGTCTCGGCCCGCTGTGCACCAAGCCGGACACCTCGGTGTCGCCGGCGCGCTGCGACCCCTGAGCCATTGAATCGCAGTCGACCGAGACGGCACGGCGCCCCAGAGGCCGCCGTGCCGTTTTTCATTTCCGTGCGGACTGTTACCGTCGCTCGTAGACCGGCGGGAAGACCGCCGGAGACAAAGATCGAAAAAAAGTTGGCGAGCCGGACAGAAGCGTAACACCTACAAGCCGCCTGCGAAATATTTACACATCCCGCCGGCGCGGGAGGGGTGCCGCTGCAGGTCAGGTTGCTCTCGTTTTGTGCCACTGTCCGCCCGGGGGGGTTCAGGGAGGCGGGTGGGCCGTGCGGGCGCCAACCAGGAAGGAAGAACCCATGCGAAGTCCCAGTCACGTATTGCTGTCGATGTCCCTCGGGGCGTCAATGCTCGGGGCCGCCTCGTGCGACCAAGGAAACAACCCCGACGCGACCACCGGTGTCACGACGCAGGCCTCCGTCAGAACGCCGCAGACGCCCCTCAACGGAAACGACATCCCGAAGTTCGTTGATCAGGTGCCGACGTTCAACGGCCGCCGCGCCAACGGGGCTTCGCCGCTGCTGGTCACGATGCAGGAGTTCCAGCAGAAGGTCCTGCCGGCGTCGGTCTACGCAGGGCTACGCGCGCCGTTCAACGCCGGAACGTACTTGTGGGGTTACAACATCAACGCCGCCGGGCCCAGCTGGCCGGCGCGCACCATCGAAGCGCAGCGGAATACGGCCACTCCGGTGCAGTACGGCAATCTGCTGATCAACACCCGGCTCCAGAGTCTGCTGAGCGTCGACCAGTCGCTGCACTGGGCCGATCCACTCGAGACCACCGCGCGCAACAACTGCGTCAACGGCGCGCCGCTGGCGGCGCCTTGCACGCAGCCCTACTCGGGCCCGGTCCCGGCCGTGGTCCACCTGCATGGTGCCGAGGTGCTGTCGCAGTTCGATGGCCACCCCGACGCCTGGTGGACGCCAGGCACGCTGCTGCGCGGCCGCGCCTTCGTCAGCAACCAGTACAACTACGTCAACACCCAGGAAGCGACCACGCTGTGGTTTCACGACCACGCGCTGGGTGTGGTGCGCGAGAACGTGTACGCCGGTCTCGCGGGGTTCTATTTCATCCGCGACAACCGCGACACCGGCCTCCCCAACAACCCGATCACCCTGCCCTCTGGCGCGCAGGAGGCCGAGCTGTTCCTGGCCGACCGCCAGTTCGACACCAACGGCCAGCTGCTGTTCCCCGACGCCGACAACGGCGCGGGCCTCAACGGCGGGCCCGGGAACCCCGACACCCACCCGTTCTGGATCCCGGAGTTCTTCGGTGACGTCATCACCGTCAACGGCAAGTCCTGGCCGGTGATGGACGTGCAGCCGCGCCGCTACCGCTTCCGCTTCGTCAATGGCAGCAACGCGCGTTTCTACAGCATGCAGCTTTTCAACCAGGCGGGCGTCGACATGCACGAAAATGGCCCGGCAGGCCCGGCGATCTGGCAGATCGGCTCGGACGGTGGCTTCCTGAACAACCCGGTCAAGCTCGCCGACCCGGCCAACGGCAACCATCAGTGCGACGGCCTGGCCAGCAGCGGCGTCCTCGGTGGCGCCACCGACGTGCGCGCCGGCGGCAAGTGTCTGTTCCTGGCGCCGGCGGAGCGCGCCGACGTGATCATCGACTTCGGAGGCCAGCAGGGCAAGACCTTCACCATGAAGAACTTCGCGGTCATCCCCTTCCCCAGCGGCGGGCCGGTGGGTTTCGGCGCGCCCGACACCACCTCCGACGGTCTGGTCATGCAGTTCCGGGTCCTCAACCAGCCCCTGCCCAGCACCGACACCAGCTTCAACCCGGCGGGCACCCACCCTGCCCTGCGCGCCGCGCCCATGGTCAACGTCAAGCCGGCCAACGGGCGTGGCGACAAGCTGCGCCAGCTGATCCTGGTCGAGGAGGAGGCGAGCCTCAACCCCGGCGAGCCGGGAGCGCCCGACGCCGAAGGCGAACCGGTGGAGAGCCTGATCAACAACACCAAGTGGAACGGCAACCGCGAAGGGACGACCACGGCGGTGCCGGGCTCGGTCTCCAACGGCCGCGGTGTGCTGGCCACCGAGGCGCCGCGCCAGGGCTCGACCGAGGTCTGGGAGATCGCCAACATCACCGGCGACGCGCACCCGATCCACATCCACCTGATCCAGTTCCAGGTCATCTCGCGCCAGACCTTCGACGTCGACGCCTATCTGGCCGACTGGATCGCGTCCTTCCCGGGCGGGACCTTCAACGGATTCACCTTCGCGCCGGGCATGTACATCCCGGGCTTCGGCCCGCCGGCCAACTACAACACGCTGAACTCCGCGAACGCCGTGGGCGGCAATCTCAACTTCGACGCCGCGAAGTATCTGACGCAGGGGACGTGCGCCGGCGGCGCCTGCCCCAGCCGTTCGCCCGAGACGTCAGAGGTGGGCTGGAAGGACACCATCAAGACCTTCCCGGGTGAGATCACCCGCATCGCGCTGCGCTGGGCGCCCCAGGGCATCGCGGCGGGCGGCGTGAGCGCGGGGCAGAACCGGTTCTCGTTCGACCCGACGGTTGCCCCTGGCTACGTCGAGCACTGCCACATCCTGGACCACGAAGACAACGAGTTCATGCGGCCACTCCTGCCGCAGCGCTAGGAGAAAAGGCTCGGGCTACGGGCTGCAGTCTTCAGGATGGAAAGGTACGCCTTTTCCGCCGAGAGAGTTCCTTTCCTGAAGCCTGACGCCCGGAGCCCGTAACCCGCACGCCCGTCTCGGTGCGCGCGCAACGGGGCGTCGTCTCTGCGCGCAAAAAAATCGGTTGCCCACCCGGTTGCGCCTGATGTGTTAGGTTTTCAAAGGAGCTCCGCATCTTGGTCGACCGTGACGAGAGATCCGACGCGTCCCGGCCCGGGCGGCCACCCGTTTCATCGTCGTCAATTCTCGCGCTACGCGTCGCCGTGCTGCTGGTCGCCGTCGGCGCGGTGGTCGCCGCGGCGATCATCGGCCTGCGCGGTGGCGGGGCTGGCGACACCGCCGCGCTGTACGCCTGTCCCATGCATCCCGAGGTGCGCGGTCCGGTTCCCGGCGAGTGCCCCATCTGCCGGATGGCGCTGGAGCCGATCGGGCGCGACCCGGCCGCGGGTCGCCACGCCGACATGCCGGGCGTGCCGGATATCACTGCCGTCGACAACATCCGCAAGCATCGCATCGTCGACTTCGTGCGCAGCCGGTCGCTGCTGCCGCCCCTGCGCGAGCTGCGCGGCTCGGCGTCAGTCGGTGACGACGGCGCCATCACGGCGACCTTCTACAATGACGAGATCCAGGCGCTCGACGCCGACGAGCCGGGCACGCTGGCGCTGGCGCGCGCGCCCGGGACCACCTTCGCGGTCCGCCGCACGGGCGACCCCGCCGAGAGCTGGGACCGCGCCACCTCGCGCATCCGCTTCCGCCCCGATACCCGCGGCGGAAAATCGGCGAGCCGCGCGCCCGCCCGGGGCGACGTGGGATGGATCGAGCTTTCGCCCAGGGCGCGCACCGTTCTGGCGGTGGCGGCCTCGGCGGTGCTGCAGTCCCCCGAGGGCCCCTACGTGCTGGCCTGGGTCGGCGGCGGGCGCTTCGAGAAGCGGCCGATCGCGATCGGCGAGACCTTCCTCAAGCATGGCTTCGCCGTCGTGCTCGACGGGCTGAAGCTGCACGACCGCGTGGTGTCGCGGGCCGCGTTCTTCCTGGACGCCGACCGCCGCCTGGGCGTGGCACCGGCGCTGGCCGCCACGGGCGAGGCCGAACGCGCGCCGCCCGGGACGCCGCAAGGCACGCCGTGATCGGGCGCCTGGTTGCCTGGTGCGCGCGCCATCACCGCGTGGTGATCGCCATTGGCCTGGTGGCGGCGATCGCGGGCGATCAGGCGCGCCGGCGCCTGGCGCGCGACGTCGTGCCGGATCTGGCCGACCCGCAGATCGGCCTGGTCGCCGACTGGATGGGTCACCCCGCCTCCGAAGTCGCACAGCGCGTGACCCGGGTGCTGACCGAGGCGCTGGCCGGCCTGCCCGGCGTCAAGGCGGTGCGTGGGTCGACCATGTCGGGCATGGCCTACGTCGACGTGGTGTTCGCTTCGGCGTCGGGGCTGGACGCGGCGCGCGCCGAGATCGCCGCGCGCGTCGAGGGCACCCGGCCGCACCTGCCCCCCGGCGTCCGCCTGCAGCTCGGCCCGGCGGCGTCGAGCACGGGCTGGGTGTTCGAGTACGCGCTCACCGATCCCGGCCTGGTGTCGTCGGCGCTGGAGCTGCGGCGCTTCCAGGATGACGTGCTGCGACCGGCGCTGGCCGCGGTCCCGGGCGTGGCGGAGGTGGCCTCGATCGGCGGCAGCCTGCGCCAGGTGCGCGTCGACGTGCGCGCGCGCGAGCTCCGCGATCGCGGGCTGGCCTTCAGCGACGTGCAGGCGGCGCTGCAGCCGCTGGCGGCTCCGGCGCGCCCGGGCCAGGCCGCACCGCGGGCCATGACCCCCGCCGACATCCAGGCCCTGCCCGTGGGCCGACCGCAGGACGGGGTCGCGGTGCGCGACGTCGCGCTGGTGCGCGTCCTCGACGACATGCCGACCGGACGCGCCGACGTGGCCGGCTACCCCGCGGTCGGCGGCATCGTGATCGCCCGGCGGGACGCCGATATCGCGGCGCTGGTCAGCGAGGTCAAGCGGGTGCTGGTGCGGGAGAGCCGCAAGCTGCCCCACCGGGCCGCCGACCCGGAGCGCCTCGACTCGGGTGCCGCCGCCGACGTTCACGTCGCCACCACCTACGATCGCGCCGAGCTGGCCGGCCGGGTGCGCACCACGTTGCTGCGCGCCCTGGCCGAGGAGATCGCCGTGGTGGTGCTGGTGATCCTGATCTTCCTGCTGCATGGTCGCAGCGCGCTGGTGCCGCTGACCACGCTGCCGGTGGTGCTGCTGCTCACCTTCGGCGCGATGTGGATCATCGGCGTGCCCGCCACCATCATGAGCCTGGGCGGCATCGGGATCGCGCTTGGCATGGCGGTCGACGCCGACATCGTCGCGCTCGAGGCGTCGCATCGTCAGCTCGAGCTCCTGAGCCCGGGCGCCTCGGCGGCCGAGCGACGCGCGCGCATCGTGGCGGCCGCGCAATCCTTCGCGCCCGCGATCCTGACGTCCTTGCTGATCACGGCGCTGTCGTTCTTGCCGGTCTTCGCGTTCTCGGGCGAGACAGGGCGCCTGCTGCGGCCCCTGGCGCTCACCAAGACCCTGGTGGTGGTCGCGGCCGCGGTGGTGACCCTGACCCTGGCGCCGGCGCTGCGAGATCTGCTGTTGCGCGGGCGGGTCGTGCCCGAGTTCAGCAACCCCATCACCCGCAACCTGGTGCGGCTATACCGGCCGTTCGTGCACTTCGCGCTCAGCCGCCCGGCGCTGACCCTGTCGACGGCGGCGCTGGCGCTGCTGTCGTGCCTGCCGATCCTGTCGCACCTGGGCGCCGAGTTCTTGCCGCGCGTCGAGGAGGGCGACCTGCTGTACATGCCCACCACGCTGCCGGGCGTGGCGCCCGACGAAGCGGCGCTGCAGCTCTACTGGCAGGACCACGCCATGAGCCGCTTCGGTGAGGTCGCGTCGGTGTTCGGCAAGGTGGGGCGCGCCGACACCGGCACCGACCCGGCCCCCTACTCGATGGCGGAGACCACCATCCGGCTGCGCCCGCGCGCCGAGTGGCCGCGCGTCGCGCGCGCGCGCTGGTACTCGCGCTGGGCGCCCGAGCCCGTGCAGAAGGTGCTGCGCGTGCTGTGGCCCGACCGCACGCCGCGCACCACCGCCGAGCTGGTCGACGAGCTCGACAAGGCGGTGCGGCTGCCGGGATGGACCGCGGCCTGGACTGCGCCGGCGCGCGCCCGCATGGACATGATGGCCACCGGCGTGCGCACCCCCGTCGGCATCCGGATCGTGTCGGCCGATCCCCAGCGGCTGGACGCGGTCGGCGGCGCGCTGCGCGCGCTGGTCGAGCGCGTGCCGGGCACGCGCAGCGCGGTGTTCGAATCGCTGGGCGGCGAGACCTGGCTCGACTTCGTTCCCGACGGCGTCGCGCTGGCGCAGCTGCGGCTGGACCCAGCCCAGGTGCGCGCCGCGGTCGATCTGCTGGCCACCGGCGGACAGGTCGGCGAGATCTCCTATGAGGGGCGTCCGACGCGGGTTCGTCTGTCGCCTCAGCTTCCGGACGTGCAGGCGCGCGGCGCCGCCGACCTGTTGCGGGAGATCACCGTGCGCTCGACGGCGAGCGGTGACGCGGCCGCGACCAGCCAGCCGGTGCCGCTGGTGCTGGTGGGCAAGCCGAGCTACGTGCGCCGCCCGGCTCAGCTGCGCACCGAGAAGGGCGAGCTCGTGGCCTACGTCTACGTCGATCTCGCCGACGGCGTCGACGTCGAGGGCTACGTCGAGCGGGCGCGCCGCGCCGTCGACGCCGCCGTGGCGGAGGGCACCGTCCGTCTCCAGCGCGGCGAGCGCGTCGAATGGACCGGGCAGTACCAGCTGCTGCTCTCGGGACAGCGGCGTCTCAGGTGGATCGTGCCCACCGTCGTGCTGTCGATGCTGGGGTTGCTCTTCCTGCAGTTCCGCAGCCTGACCGCGGCGTTGCTGGTGCTGGCCTCGGTCCCCTTCGCCCTGGTGGGTAGCTTCTGGACGCTGTACCTGCTCGGGTACCCGCTGTCGGCGCCGGTCTGGGTCGGGTTGCTGTCGGTGGTCGGGCTGGCCATGCAGACCGGGGTGGTCATGGTGGTGTACATCGACCAGGCGTTCCACCAGCGCGTGCGTGCCGGCCGGGTGCGTGGACGCGACGACATCGTCGAGGCGCACGCCGAGGGCACCGTGCGCAGGCTGCGCCCCAAGCTGATGACCATCACCACCATGGCGTTCGCGTTGCTGCCGCTGCTGTGGGCTGATGGGGCCGGCGCCGAGATCATGCGGCGCGTGGCCGCGCCGATGATCGGGGGCCTGGCGACCAGCGCGTTCTTGACGCTGGAAGTGTTGCCGGTGCTCTATACGCTGTGGCGTACGCACCAGCTGCGCCGCGCGCAGGAGCTGGGCATACCGCTCGCGACCGTCGTTGGACGCGCGCCGCCCTGGGCCCGCGGGATGTGACATTCTGATCAAGATGGCACGCCCGAGCCCCATCACCATCGGCCTGACCGCGCTACTGGGGGCGGTCCTCGGAGTGACCGTCTGGCTGATCGCGCGGCCGCGCCCCTCCCCGCCCCCGCCCCCGGACGCGCCCGAGCCAGCGCTCGAGGCTGAAGGAAGCCCGCGCCCCGCGCCGCCGCCACGCCCGGCGCCGACCCCGCCGTCGATCCGCCGGGCCCCGCCACGTCCACCCGCTGTGGCACCCGCGCCCGCACCGATCGCGGCCGCGGAGGTGCCGCCACCCGCGCCCGCCGACCCCGGCACGCGGACCGCCCGCCTGCCGTTCGCCATGCGGCGCGACCTGCTGGTGCGCAACCACAACCTGCGCCTGGCGGAGGCGGACGAAGAGACCTTTGCCGCGCTGAATCTGCCCGAGGCGACGCGCGCGCGTATCCGTGAGATCAACGACGAGCATCGCAAGCGGACCGAGCAAGGCGTCCCGAGCGGCGAGCCTGCGGCGTCGGGCGCCAGCGTGGCGCTGACCGCGGCCGAGGCGCGCCAGGTCGCGCTGCGCCAGCTGCTGGGAAACGACGGCGCGCAACAGTTCATCAATCAGGAGCGCGACGCGGTCCGGAAGATCCGCGGCAAGTACCGCTTCGAGTGGGGACGGCAGCTGCGCGAGTGAGCCTGGCCGCCCACAACCTGCCGAGCTGGCGCCGCTGACGCGCCGGAGTAGAGTACGGAGGCCTCGTGTCCTCGACCTTGCCCATCTCGTATGAAGACGTGGTAGTCGCGCGTTCGCGCATCGCGCCCCACCTGACGCCGACCCCGCTTCGAGCTTACCCACAGCTCAGCGAGCTGGTGGGATTCGACATCGGCGTGCGCGTCCAGCACGACAATCGCCCGGGTCGCGATCGTGCTGCTGTCAGGATCGAACATCGACCAGGCAGCGCTGCGGCGGGTGATTGACCGAGAGATCCAGGAGGACGCGCCCGGCGCCGCCGCTGATCGTGGTTCACGGAGGCGCCGGCGAGCGCGCGCCCGATGCTGCCGGGGAAGACCGGGCGCGCGCCGGATGCGCGGCTGCCGCGCGCGCCGGGTTAGCGATCCTGCGCGCGGGCGGCTCGGCGCTGGACGCGGTCGAGGCGGCGGTGCGTATCCTGGAGGACAACCCGGCCTTCAACGCCGGGCGCGGATCCTGCCTGACCCGCGCCGGCACCGTGGAGATGGACGCCGCGATCATGGACGGCGACGGCCTGCGCGCCGGCGCGGTGGCGGCGGTCAACCGAGTGCGCCACCCGATCGCGCTCGCGCGCGCGGTCCTCGACGATGGCGAGCACGTGCTGCTGACGGGCGCGGGAGCGCTCGCCCTCGCGCGCGAGCGGGGCATCACGCTGGTCGACCCCTCCTACCACGTCACCCGTGCGGCGCGCGCGGCGCTGGCGCGCGAGCTGGCGCGACGGCACGCCCACTCGCCCGGATCCTCCGGGCGTGGCGGCGGCACCGTGGGCGCGGTCGCCCGTGACGGTCATGGTCGGGTCGCAGCCGCGACGTCGACCGGCGGGATGGTCGGCAAGCGGCCCGGCCGGATCGGCGACTCGCCGCTGCCCGGCGCCGGCACCTACGCCGACCAGCTGGCCGGCGCCGCATCGGCCACCGGCCACGGCGAGCGCATCATCCAGGTGGCGCTGACCAAGGTCGCGATCGATCTGCTGCGCGCCGGGATCGCCCCGATGGCCGCCGCCCGGCGCGCGATCGTCCTGCTCGATACGCGCGTCGCCGGACGGGGTGGCGTGATCCTGGTCGGCCGTCGCGGTGGTCCGGGGGTCGCGTTCAACACCCGTTCGATGCGCTGGGCCAGCTGCGACGGCGGAGGCGTGCAGACCGCGGAAAAACCAGCCCGATCGGGCGCTCGGCATCAAAATTCTGATTGAGCGCCCGCGGAACCGCGCGCCACGCCTGGGCACGGCCCTTGCTGAGTGAGCCTGGACAGGCGAAGGCGTCAGGCACCAAACAGGAGATCGGCGATGCACCCAGGCAGGTGGTTCATGAAAGGGTCGCTCGGCGCGTGTGCGCTGGCGCTGGCGGCGGCGACCACGCTCGCGGGATGCAACGACATCTTCAGCAGCAAGAGCTGCGCTTCCCAGGGCCGGCTGTACCAGCCGGGCGATTCCGTCGTCAACACCAGCGCTTGCGGCGGCACCTGCATCTGCGGTGACGACGGCAAGGTGCAGTGCCCCACGATAGCGTGCACGGCGACCTGCACGGTCGAAGGCAAGGTTTACCAGCGCGGCGAGCAGCTCCCCAGGACCGATTGCAAGTCGTGCTGGTGCGGCGATGATGGGCAGCTCACCTGCACGACGGCCTTTTGCAACCCCTCGGTGGGCCTCGTCGAGTGCGCCTTCGACGCGACGTACACCTATGGCAACGACGGCGGCGACGCCGCCTACCGCGACTTGGTCACGCTGGCGCCGCCGGCATCCTTCTCGCTGCAGCGGACATCGTACATCGTCGAGCCCGCGGACGTGCAGTGCATCCCCGTGCTGCCAGCCTGCCACGACTCCGTCAAGATCGACGCCGCGGACATCACCGCCGAGCTCCGGCACCCGGACGTCGTCGCGGCGCTGGCGCTGTCGACACCGCCTTTCTACGGCAACGACCCGCGGCCGGTCGATGGTGTCGCGTTCAAGCTGCAGCGCGCCGACGGGCGCGGCTTCCTGGTCGGTGACACCTGCCAGGCGAACGCTTCCTGTGTGCCCCCTCCGGCCGGAATCCAGAAGCTGGTCGAGGATCTGAAGGGCCTGCAAGCGCAGCAGCTCATGGATCCGACCTGTGCGGCGCTGCGCGGTCCTGGCGGCTAGCGCTAGAACGCACCGGTCACCCCCAGCACCAGACCGTCGACACCGGAGGCGCCGCCGCGGCTGGCGCTGGGCGAGATTGAAGGGATGAGCGTCGGTTCCGCGGGCGGCGCGGCGTCCTGCCGTCCGCGTGGATGGTCCGGCTCCATGTTGCCGGTCAGCTGCCACGCCGTCACCAGGCCGCCGGTGATCCCCGCCGCCAGGGCCCCCGTCAACACCCGCGTGCTGGGATGTCCGTTCGAGGCCGCCAGATAGACGCCGCCGGCCAGAATGCCCCCGGTGAGCGCGCCGAGATCGAGGAAGCGCACGCGAGCGATCGAGGGCGAGACGTCCTTGCCGATGATCACGCCGGCGACCGCGCCGCCGTTCAGACCGAGCGCGCTCAGCAAAAGGAAGCTGTCGTCCGCCGTCGGCGAATCGCCCACCGCCGAGGCGCCCAGCAAACCCACCACCAAGCCGGACCAGAGCGCCGTCGATCCCATGAGCGACGCCCGCCCCGGGGTGGTGCCATAGGCGGTCCCCAGGGTTCCGCCCAGGACCGCGCCCGCCGTGGCGGTCACCCACAGCACGGTGGCCACCGTTCGCCCCGACCATTCGTCGTAGTAGTTCGCGCGCGCCTGGTTCCACAATGTCCAGGCCAGGGCCTCCTCCAGACCGATCCACATCCCCGAGGTGATCGACTGCGCGACGCCATAACGCAGCTCCTGAGGCCGGTCCAGCATGTAGACCAGGCCAGCGGCGCCGCCGCCCAGCGCCAGCGCCGGCAGGATCGCGCCCGCGGCCGAGCTCGGCTCGGTCCAGAAGTCGAGCGTCAGGCCGGTTCCCAGGCCGTAGAGCACCGACGCCGTGTAAAGGATGCCGAGCTCGTCGACCGAGCGCCGGTCGAGCAGCGACTCCGCCGCGCGCGCCTGCGCGGCGGGCAGGTCGGCGGCGCGCAGGAGGACGAACCCGCCGCGCGCCCATCGATCACAGATGTCGGCTTGCTCGCGCGCCAGGATCTGCTGACTCTCCTCGCGCCCGCTCGACACGAGCGCGGCGAACTGCGCCGCGGCCTCGGCGAATCGCCCGGCGAGCATGCTCGCGCGCGCCTGCACGTAGCGCTGCGACCATTCGGCGTCGCCGAGCGGACCAGCGGGCGCCGCGGCGCCGCCGGCCGCCGCGGGCGGTTGGGCGGCGCCGGGAGCCGCACGCTGCGAGGGCGAAGGCGGCACCGCATTCGGGTCGTCGTCCTGCGCGGCCGCGACCGGGATGGCGGCCGACCAGCCCAGGAGCGAAAACCAGACCGAAAGGACGACCGAGAGGGAGGTCGGGAGGCTCCGGGACGGGAGCAGGGGGCGCGCGGAGAATGCAGTCACCCCACCATGGAAAGGCAAAGACGGCGCCAGCGCAAATCACGCGGCGAGCGCGGCAGCGATCACGGGCGGCGCGGGGGCGGCCCTCCGAATGACGACTGCGCTTCGAACGCGGCCATGTCGTCGGCCGCGAAATAGGCGGCCACCAACTTCTGCGCGTCCGGGAAGGTGTAGACGTCCGCGCGGGGATCGTCGATGACGCCGGCGATCACGTCGGCCACCGCCTCGGGCGACTGGGCGTTGGGCAGCTGGCGCGAGTCGGGTCCGCCGTGCAACGCGCGCACCCCGAACTCGGTGGCGACGATGCCTGGGTGCACCACCGAGACGTGGATCTCCGGATCGGTCGCGCGCAGCTCCATGCGCAGGTTGGCCGACAGCGCGTTCACCGCGTGCTTGGCCGCCGAATAGGCCGAACGGAAGGGGGCGAACGGCACGCGGCCCAGCATCGAGGAGATGTTGATGATGTGCCCGCGCCCGCGCGCGCGAAAGTGCGGCAGCACCACCTGCATCCCGTACAGCACCGACTTGACGTTGACCAGCATCATCTCGTCGAAGTCGGCGTCGGTCAGCTCGGAGACGACGCGGCTGATGCCCCGGCCCGCGTTGTTGATCCAGACGTCGACGCCGTCGAAACGCGCCAGCGCCGCGTCGAGCACGCGCTGCAGGTCCTGGCGGCGCGTGACGTCGGCGACCACCGGCAGCGCCTGCGCGCCTGCGCGGCGCGCCACCTCGGCCAGCTCGGGTTCGCGGCGCGCGACGAGCACGACGCGCGCTCCGCGCTGGCCGACGCGCTCGGCGAGCACGGCCCCGATCCCGGCGCTGGCGCCGGTGATGACGACGACGCGGTCCTTCATGGACATGGGGCGCAGCTTACCCCAGGAAGACCGACTCACCAGGCCGCAACGCGATGGTGGCGGCCGGTCGCAGTGCTGTGAGCGGTCAGTTCTCAGTCCTCAGTTGTCAGTTCTCAGGATGATGGTGGTTTCCCACTGATGACTGAAACCTGATGACTGACGACTGCCTGACTAGTACTGGCCGTTGGCGGCCGAGGACTCGACCTCTACGGCCTGGACCGGGATGACCGAGGCGATGCTCTCGGCCAGCTGCAGGCGCTCCTTGACCGCGGTGGTCTCCTTCAGGTCCGCCTCCAGGCCCAGAATCTCCTGGCGGCGGGTCTCCAGGTCACGCTCGAGCTCGGCTACCTTGCCGTGCAGCTCGTGGATGCCGGCCTCGGTGGCCTGTTCCTTGCGACGGGCGTCTTCGATGATGTCCTGGACGCGCACGTTCATCGAGGCCAAGGTTGCCCTGATCACCTGCACGATCAGATCAGTGTTCTGGTCGACCGGGAGCGAACGCATGAGGACGATCGCGTCCCCGATCCCATAGATGCGCCGGACGGGCGCCGCGGGCGGCGGCACGCTCATCACCGGTGGGCGGGGGGGAAATGGCTCGATCTCGATCTTCGGTTCCGACTTCTTGTTAAATAGCGCCATGGGGCCAACCTCCACGCCCCCATCGTCAAATTGGCGGGCAGACTAAAGGCAACGACTCCATGGCGCGCGACGACCACTACGCCGTACTCGGCCTCACCCCGACCGTCCAGATCGCCGAGATTCGCCGCGCCTATCGCTTGCTCGCGCTGCGGCACCACCCGGATCGGGCGGGACCCGATGGAACCGCAACCTTCCAGCGCATCGCCGAGGCCTATCGCGTTCTCTCCGATCCCGAGCTGCGTTCCAGCTACGACGCGGGGCGCTCGCGTCCGCCCGAGCGCGCCGCGGCACGAACCCAGGCTGCGGCCTCGCCCGCTGTTCATGCCGAGGTCCGACCGGCGCCTGCGGCGGCGGCATCCACCGCGACCCTGATCCTGCGGCTGTGCGGAACTGTCGACGCGCTGACCGAGCGCGGGATCCTGCGACCGCACCCGGCCGGGATACTCGAGCTCCACGTCAAACCCGAAGAGGCCCGCCTGGGCGGCGTCGCCGCCATCAACCTCCCGCTCACCGTCCCCTGTCCAACCTGCGGCGGCGTCGCCGGCGGCGACGTGTGGTGCCGGCGCTGCCAGTTCCAGGGCAGCGTGGTCGAGCAAGTGACCTTGTGCCTGCCGATCCCGGCGGCCGCGCGCGATGGCCTGATGTTCAACCTCGAGCTGGACCGCCTGGGCGACTTGCCGCCCATGACCGTGCGCCTGCGGGTGGGCTGACGGGAGCAGGCGGGGCCAGACCGCCGACGCCGACGCCGACGCCGACGCCGGCGCCGACGCTGACGCCGACGGGAACCCGGACCTGATGAGCGCCCCTTACCCCCTTGCGGCCAGGGGGGCGCCCGCACGAAACTGCGCGCATGCCTCGCAAGCGGACCCGGTCGCGACCCAAGGCGCTGCGTGTGCCGGGCGCCGACTACGGGATCCAGGTCCTGGGCGAACGCCGCGCACCGCTGCGTGACTTCTACCACGCGCTGCTGCGCCGTCCCTGGGGCCACACCATCGCGGCGATCTGCGGGGTCTTCCTGGCGGCCAACGCGCTGTTCGCGATCGCCTACGTCGTGTCGGGCGGCGTGGCCCACGCTGGCGCGCGGTCCTTCGTCGACGCGTTCTTCTTCAGCGTGCAAACCATGGGCACGATCGGCTACGGAGCGATGTACCCGGAGTCGGCGGCGGCCAACGTGCTGGTGGTCGCCGAGTCGATCACCTCGCTGACGCTGACCGCGCTGGCGACCGGGTTGGTGTTCGCCAAGTTCTCGCGCTCGACAGCGCGGATCATCTTCACGCGCGAGGCCGTGATCTCCCTGGTCGACGGCGTGCCGACGCTGATGTTCCGCCTCAGTAACCAGCGTGGCAACCGGATCGTCGACGCGCAGATCCGCTGCGTGATGGTGCGCAAGGAGATCACCGCCGAGGGCCAGACCTTCTACCGCATGCTGGACCTGCACCCGACCCGCGAGCATGTGCTGTCGCTGTCGCGGTCGTGGAGCGTCATGCACCCCATCCTCCCCGACAGCCCGCTGTACGGCAAGACGCCCGACGCGATCGCCGCCGACGAGACCGAGATCGGCGTGATGGTGGTCGGGCTCGACGAGACGACGATGCAGCCCATCCACGCCAGCCATCAGTACTTCGCGCGCCACGTCCTGTGGGGCGCGCGTCACGCCGACATCATCTCGGAAGCGCCCAACGGCGACCTGGTGCTTGATCTCGACAAGTTCCACGACAGTGAGCCGACCACGCCCAGCGCGACGTTCCCCTATCCGCGCCCCGGCGACCGGTAAGAGCTCGTGACGCTCGGCGCGTCGGCGCCCCACGCGTCTTCGTGCTATGCGGAGGCATGACGGCGGCGAGGGTGGTACGGCGCGGTAGCCGTCGAGACGGGACCAATCAGAGGAGAATCGACAGCAAAATCGAGAGCTCCCGTCGTTCGTGGGCTCAAAGCTGATCGGCGCGGCCGGCGCGGGCAACCTGCAGTCGCCGGCGGGGGTCAGCCCTCCTGCGCGCCGACGGGGCACTTAACAATTCTTTATCTAAATGAAACCTCAAAGGTGACACCCGCGCCGGGGGCCGGTGTTAAACAAGACACCTGGGCGACGGTCGAACCGGCGCTGAAGAAAAGGACCACGCTTCATGCAACATTCGTCAGGCGGCCTCGTTCAAACCCTGCTCGGGCTCCCGGTGTTCCGATCCGAGTGGGTCCTCTACCTGTTGCTAGGCCTGTCGCTGATCTCGATCGCGGTGATGGTCGAGCGCTGGTTCTTCTACCGCAGCCACCGCATCGACGCCGATGGCCTGCGCGCAAAGCTGTCGTCGCTGCTGGCGGCCGGCGACTTCCACGGCGCCGTCAAGTTGCTGCAGGGATACGACACGCTGGAGACCAATATCGTGCTCGCCGGCCTGACCGCCTATGAACGCGGGCCCGAGTCGGTGGAGGATCTGATCGCGGGGGCGCTCGGCAAGGAGAAGGGCCGCTACGAGAAGCGCCTCAACTTCCTGGCCACGCTGGCCAGCAACGCGCCGTACGTCGGACTGTTCGGCACGGTGCTCGGCATCGTGCGCTCGTTCCGCGACCTGGCCGCCAACATGGCCGACGCCAGCTCGGCGGTCATGGCCGGCATCGCCGAGTCGTTGATCGCGACCGCGGTTGGCTTGCTGGTCGCGATCCCGGCCGTGGTCGCCTTCAACGTCTTCAAGGCCCGCGTCAAGTCGTCGGTGACCGACGGCCAGATGCTGTCGCGCATCCTGCTGTCGCAGCTCAAGGCGGTCGAGCCGGCGGTCCGCCAGGCGGCCGAGTAAAAGGGAGCTGGTCATGTCGGC
Source organism: Polyangia bacterium (assembly GCA_035696125.1). GTDB lineage: Bacteria > Myxococcota_A > Polyangia > Fen-1088 > Fen-1088 > DASRQZ01. The sequence goes on along the minus strand of DASRQZ010000186.1, from coordinate 1,030 downwards.
GCTCGATGACACCGGAGAGGACGACGGGCCGATCTCGTCGATCAACATCATCCCCTTCGTCGACATCGTGCTGGTGCTGCTGGTGATCTTCATGCTGACTTCAGCGACGATCATCCGCGCCAGCCTCAAGGTCGAATTGCCCAGGGCGGCCAGCGCCGGATCACGCGTGGAATCGACGCTGAACCTGGTCTATAGCAAGGACGGCAAGCTGGTCATCGACGGCCAGCCGGTCACGTCGATGCGCGACGCCGGCGCGATCGTCGCCCGGCAGGCGCGCGCCAACCCCAAGACCCAGGCGGTGATCGCCGCCGACAAAGGCGTCGCCTACGGTCGCGTCGTCGACCTCATCGACCTGGTCAAGGCCAACGGCATCACGACCTTTGCCCTGGACGTCGAGCGCGGTCCGGCGTCGCCGGGGGGCACGGCGCCCGCGCCGCCGGTGAGCGGCGGCAGCCCGTAGACGAGGCAACGGACACGCGATGAATCGATCCAGCGCCGAAGAGCAGGCGAAACGACTGCCGAGCCCGATCTGGAACCTGCGCGCGCGCCTGCCGCTGGGCCTGCGCAAGCAGACCGAACGGCGCGAGGCCCGCCGCCGGATGGCGGCGCTTACCCAGCAGCCGCTGACCGACCAGCAGCGCGCCCACGACCCGCTGACCCACCCGCGCCGCGGGGCGGCAACGCGCGCCGCGCTGCTGGCGGCGCTGCTGCTGGGCGCCGCCGCCATCCACGTCGCGGTGGTCGCGGTCGGCTTTCTCATCGGCGGCCGCGAGCCCGGCCGGCGCGAGCGCATCGAGCAGACAGTCCGGGTCGAGATGCGCGAGCCACCGCCACCGCCGCCGCCGCCACCGCCCGAGGAGACTCGTCCCGAGCCGCCCAAGCCGCCGCCGCCGATGGTCAAGAAGCTGGCGCCGCCGCCTCAGCAGCCCAGGGCGCCCGAGCCCAAGGGCCCGCCGCCGCGCGTGGTCGGCATCAGCCTGGATTCGACCGTCGAGGGTGGTGGCGGCCCCGCGTTCGCCACCGGCGAGAC
>DASRQZ010000185.1:0-7216 GCA_035696125.1 Polyangia bacterium | reverse complement strand
CGATTGGGTTCGTGGTCACCGCTGCCCTCGGCGGGGAAGTCGTTCTCCAGCAGCGGAAACAGGAGGTAGCCCGTCGACGTGTCGGCGGGTAGCAGACCGGCGTCCAGCAAGCCGCGCCCGCGGGCGTTCGCACCCCGATCGCCCGGGATGACGCAATCCGTCCCTTGCGCGGGCGCCTGGTTCTGTACGACGAAGAACGTGCGCGCCGGCGTCCCACAGCCGAGGCCAACGTGAGCAGCGAGCAGGCAGGCAATCGCGGTCAGGGCGGCGGGCATGGTCTGGATTGCGCAGCAGCGGCGGCGACCCGCAGGCGTGTGAGGATTCATCCGCTGTTCATCGGCGCGCCACTGCTCGGTCTTGAGGAGGACGTTGAGCGCGGCGGGCGTGGGTGCTGGCGCTCAAGCGGCGGGCCATTCTGGTCGACGCTACTCGTGGGGCCCTCACGCGCATGTCGTACGCGACCATCCATCTCGCGATCCTCGGCACTCTGTGCCTGGCGGCCGCCGCGTGGGATCTCGCCCGGCGCCGCATTCCCAACCTCATCACCGCCCCGGTGCTGGCCGCCGGGCTCTGGGCGCAGGGGAGCACCGCCGGCGCAATGCCGGCCCTCTCGGGTGTGGGGGCGGCCGCGGTCGTCCTCGTCGCGCTCTATCCATTGTGGAGCCGCGGCGGCATCGGCGGCGGCGACGTGAAATTCGCAGTCGCCGCGGCGGTCTGGGTGGGACTCGGGCGGCTGCCGGTGTACCTGCTGGCGGGGGCGATCGCGGGCGGCGTGGTGGCCGGCGTTTGCTATCTGCTGTCGCCCGCGGAAGCGCGTGGGGTGATCCGCGAGAATCTCTGGACGGCGGCCATCCTGCGCCAGATTCCCGACGCGGGCGCCACGCGAAAGGGCGTCGGCCGCGTCAGGGTTCCGTACGCGCTCGCGATCGTCGCCGGGCTGTGCGCGGCGCTGTGGATGACCTGGCGACCGCACCTGTGATCAACGTGCGCGACCCCGATTTCGCCCCTTGTCGCTCACGTAGGTTGCGCGGCTCCGTTGTACGCCGCGCAACGATGTTTCGCCGTTTGTACAACAGGTCGCCCAGCAACATATACGGACAGCCGCGATTTAATTGTAAGTAGCGCGACAAAAGTTTTGGCCGAGTTTGTGCTGTAACGAAGGGTGTGACGAGGTCGGCGCCGCAAAGTGAGAAGCCCGAATCAGCGGGCGAAGCTCGATGGCCCAATCCGGCTGATGGTCAGTCGGTTTCCCCTCTCCCAGCGAACAGAACAAACAAAAGGAGATCCACGATGCTCACCCAAATCAAGAACCTGATCAAAGACGAAGACGGCGCCACTGCGGTCGAGTACGGCCTGATCGTGGCGGCCATCGCCGCCGTGATCGCTGGCATCGTCGTGACGGTTGGCGGCAAGGTGCAAACCGCCTTCACCAACGTCTCGACACATATGTAGCCATTGCGCCGCGGAAAGCAGCGGCGGGCGAGTGCTCGCCGCTGCCAGCGCGGAACACACCAGGATGCAAAACACCGCCATGGTCTCTCGCAGCAAATCCCCCCCAGCTGTCCTGGTGCGTCACCGTCGGAGCACCGAGCGCGGTGCCGCGGCGGTCGAGTTCGCGCTGGTGTTGCCGCTCTTCCTGATGCTGCTCATGGGCACTATCGATTACGGATATTACTTCTTCTCAGATCAGATCGTCACCAACGCAGCGCGCGAAGGCGCGCGGACTGGAACGCTCGTCGCCCCCGTGGGATCGCCGCCCACGAACGGCGGGATTGCGACGACCGCCGCTCAAGCGGCGGTGTCAGCGTATCTCGCCGGTAATAACGTGGGCTGCGCAGGTGGCCGCATCACGGCGACAGCTGTTCCGTTGACCACGGGCGGACTCACGACCCCGGCCATCGACGTCGTCATTGTCTGCAACAGCGTGAGCTTGACCGGGTTCACTTCAATCATCCTGCCGGCGCATGTCCAGGCGCATTCGGTAATGCGATGGCAATGAAAAGGAAGACGGGGAACACCATTGGCAAATCCTGAGTTCATCGGCGGCAACGGAGGTCTACACCGCGCGTCGGAGGGATCGCGTCGTTCGGGCGCGCGCGCGGCGGCGTTCTGGGGCGTCGCGATCGTGGCCGGGCTCAGCGCCGCGCTGCTGATCGTGCGCTACATGGAGCGCCGCACAACCACGGTGGCCATCCCCACCACCAAGATCGTGGTCGCGGTCATGGAGTTGCCGCTCGCCAATCGCATTCGCGCCGAGCAGGTGAAGCTGGTCGATTGGCCTGCGAACGGGGCGCCGGCGGGCGCCATGCACGACCCGAAGGAGGCGGTCGACCGCATCCTCACCACGCGCGTGCTCGCGGGAGAGCCGATCGTGACCGGCCGCCTGGCCGCCAAGAACGCGGGCAACGGCCTGGCGGCGCTGATCCCAACCAACATGCGGGCCATCGCCGTGCACGTCGACGACGTGGTCGGTGTCGCCGGTTTCATTCACCCCGACGATCGCGTCGACGTCATCGTCACCTTGCGCCCGACCAAGCCGCTCGACGCCGAATCGGTCTCCAAGGTGATCCTGCAGAACGTCAAGGTGCTGGCGGTCGGCAAGGAGCTCGAGGTCAGCGACGGGAACCGCGCCCAGGCGTCGCCGACCACGGTGGCCACCCTGCTGGTCGACCCGGCCGGCTCCGAGCGCATGGCGCTGGCCGCCAACGAAGGCCGGATCATGCTGACGCTGCGTAGCTGGACCGACAACCAGGACGTCGTGACCGGGGGCATGAAGCCCTCGGGCCTCCTGGCCGACGTCGCCGCCACGCCGGTGGCCGCCGCCGCTCCGTCCGCGCCCTCGCACCGCTCCGGCCACCACGACAGCGCGCCGGTCCGCGCGGCACCCGCGATCGCTCCGACGGTCGCCGTGGTCGCGGCCAAGAAGGACGTGGTCGAGATCCTGCGCGGCGACCGCTTCGAGGAGCGCAAGTTCGACGCCCGTGACAAAGCCCAGGAGGTCAAGTGATGACCCATCGACGGACCGCCGCTGCTTCGATCGCTATCGCCACCACGCTGGTGGCGATGGCGACCCCCCTTGTCGCCCACGCGGCCGACGACGAGGCAACACCCACCTCGCAGATCCGCATCGACCGCGAGGTCGGCGCCGCGCGCAATCTGGGGCTCGAGATGGGGCAGAACCGCTTGCTGGTGCTGTCGGAGCCGATCGTCCGCGTCTCGGTCGCCGATCCCAAGGTCGCCGATCTCAAGGTCATCACCTCGACCCAGGTGCTGCTCACCGCGCGCGGCGTCGGGAGCACCGACCTCACGCTCTGGAACAAGAAGGACGAGCCGCTGGTGCTCGCGCTCCTGGTGACCCGCAACCTGGACGCGCTCCGGCGCCAGCTACACGAGCTGTTCCCCGGGGAGAGCATCTCGGCGTCGGCCGCCGGCGACCTGGTGGTGCTCTCGGGCCAGGCGTCGGACGTGCGCGTGCCCGAGCGCGCCGCCGAGGTCGCCCAGTTGCACGCCGAGCGGGTCGTCAACTTGATCCGCGTCAGCGGCAACCAGCAGGTTCAGCTCGAGGTGAAGTTCGCCGAGGTGTCGCGCAGCGGGCTGCGTGAGATGGGTGTCAACCTGTTCCACCGCGACGCGGCCGGGCGTTTCCTGGGCGGCATCACGGCGCCCGGCGGCTCCGCCGGCAGCGTCGTCGACGTGCAGGGCGCCGGCACCGCGAGCCGCCCCGGCATCCTGTCGCCGGTCGTCGGCAACGCGTTCTCGCTGTTCTTCTCGGGGCTGCCGAACTTCCCGTTCAGCGCGATGCTGAGCCTGCTGGAGAGCAACGGGCTGGCGAAGATGCTGGCCGAGCCGACCTTGGTCGCGATGTCGGGGCAGGAGGCGAAGTTCCTGGCCGGCGGCGAATTTCCCGTCCCGGTCTCGACCGGGCTCGGCGGGATCGGCATCCAGTGGAAGAAGTTCGGCATAATCTTGAACTTCACGCCCACCGTGGTGAGCGACGGCATCCTGCACCTCAAGCTGGCCACCGAGGTCAGCGACATCGACCCGAGCCGCAGCATCCAGATCGGCGGCTTCACCATCCCCGCGCTGATCTCGCGCCAGAGCGAGACCACGGTGCGCCTATCCGATGGGCAGAGCTTCGCCATCGCGGGCCTGCTCTCGAACCAGACCCGCTCGCAGATCGACAAGGTGCCGCTGCTCGGCGACATCCCGATCCTGGGCATGCTCTTTCGCTCGGTGCAGTTCCGCCGGGCGGAGTCGGAGCTCCTGGTCGTGATCACCGCCCGGCTCACCAAGCCGGTCGCGCCGCACGAGCTGCCGCGCTTGCCCACCGACGAGGAGCTCAACGACCCCAACGACTTCGAGCTCTTCCTGCTGGGCGGCGAGGGGCGCGGGGCGCCGCCGATGGCGGCCGACCGTGCCATCGAGGCCGGACGGGGACCGAGCGGCGAAATTGGCTTCATCCGCTAGCGGAAACCATCACCATGCAAAAACCCAATGTTCTGCTGCTAGGCGCCAATGAGATCCTCGAGGCGGCGCTGCGCGGCGCGCTCAAGGACAGTTGCAAGGTGCTGCCGGTCGCGGTGGCCGCCGACTCGATCGCCGACGAGTACGCGCGCCGGCAGGCCGGCGCGGTCATCGTCTTCCTCGACGCCGGGGTGATGTCCGACCGCTTCACGGCGATGGGGCAAGTCGCGGCCGCGGGTGGGACGGTGATCGTGGTGAGCCCGAGCAAAGACCCGGATCTCATCCTGCGCGCCATGCGGGCGGGCGCGCGCGAGTTCCTGCTCGAGGGCGATCAGGAGGGACTCCGTCAGGCCATCCGGTCGCACGCGCAGAGCGCACGGGCTGGCGATGCCGCGGACACGAGCTCGGTGGTGACCGTGTTCGGCGCCAAGGGCGGGGTCGGCAGCACAACGATCGCGGCCAACCTGGCGGGGGCGCTGCAGGCCGCCGGCCAGCGCGTGTGCCTGGTCGATCTCAACATGCATCTCGGGGACGTGCTGTCGTTCATGGACGTGCCCGGGACCTACTCCATCAGCGACGTCGTGGCCAACATGGCCCGCCTCGACGACGAGCTCCTGAGCTCGTCGATGATCCACCACTCGTCGGGGGTCGACGTGCTGGCGCAGAGCGGGAAGATGGAGGACGCGGAGCAGATCGACGCCGGCGACGTGAGCGCGCTGCTGGCGTTCCTGCGCCGGCATTACGACAAGGTGGTCATCGACGGTATCCGCGGTTTTGACGAGATCTCCCTGGCCGCGCTCGACGCCAGCCAGCACGTCCTCATGGTCCTGACCCAGGACGTGCCGGCGGTGCGCAACGGCGTGCGCTGCCTGGAGACGTTCAGGCGCCTGCATTACGACGAGGCCAAGGTGCGGGTGGTGTTGAACCGCTACCAGAAGGCGTCGAAGATCACCCTCGGCGTGATCGGCGAGACGCTGCGCCTGCCGGTGGCGCACGCGCTCGGTAACGACTTCGCCTCGGTGATCGACGCCATCAACCGCGGGCTCCTGCTCAAGGACGCCGCCCCACGCGCGCGCCTGACCCAGGATATTCAAGATCTGGTGCCGCTGGTGTCGGCGGGGGACAAGCAGCCGGTCGCGCGTCGCTCGTTCCTGGGCGGGCTCTTCGGTAGCAAGAAGGTGGCCAATGGGGCTTCGTGATCGCTTGCGCCGGGGCGAGGCGCCACCCGCGGCGAGCGGCGCGCCGATCGCCGTGACGGCCCCGGTGGCACCAGGCCAGTCGTGGTCGGGGCCAGCGTCCGGGATGGCGACCGAGACCTACCAGAACCTCAAGCACAGCCTGCACGGCAAGCTGATCGAGAAGCTCGACCTCACGACCATCGAGAAGCTGCCGCGCGCGCAGCTGCACGACGAGCTGCGCTCGATCCTGGGCGTCATGCTCGCCGCCACCGAGCTGCCGCTCAACCGACAGGAGCGCGACACCCTGGTCGAGGAGCTGCTCGACGAGGTGACCGGCCTCGGCCCGCTCGAGCCGCTGCTGCGCGATCCGTCGATCTCGGACATCCTGGTCAATCGCTTCGACACCGTCTACATCGAGCGGTCGGGCAAGCTGGAGCTGACGCCGATCCGCTTCCGCGACAACGACCACCTGGTCCAGATCATCAACCGGATCGTGTCGCGGGTCGGACGCCGGGTCGACGACTCGTCGCCCATGGCCGACGCCCGCCTGGCCGACGGCTCACGCGTCAACGCCATCCTGCCGCCGCTCGCGCTCGACGGCGCCGTGCTGTCCATCCGCCGCTTCGGCGGCTCGCCGCTACGCATCCGGGATTTGCTCTCGATCGGCAGCCTGACGCTGGAGATGGTCGCCTTCCTGGGCGCCGCGGTGAAGGCCAAGTGCAACGTGCTCATCAGCGGCGGCACCGGCACCGGCAAGACCACGATGCTGAACGCGCTGTCGTCGTTCATCCCCGAGACCGAGCGCATCATCACCATCGAGGACGCCGCCGAGCTACAGTTGCAGCAGCGGCACGTGGTCCGCCTCGAGACCCGGCCCCCCAACATCGAGGGGCGCGGCGAGGTGATCGCGCGCGATCTGGCGAAGAACGCGCTGCGCATGCGCCCCGACCGCATCGTGATCGGCGAGTGCCGCGGCGGCGAGGTGCTGGACATGTTGCAGGCCATGAACACCGGGCACGAGGGCTCGATGACCACCGTGCACGCCAACACGCCGCGCGACGCGCTGTCGCGCATCGAGGCCATGGTCGGGATGAGCGGGATGCAGATGTCGGAGACGCTGGTGCGCCAGACCATCTCGCGCTCCATCAACCTCGTGCTGCAGCTGACCCGCGGTACCGACGGCCGGCGCCGCGTCACCAGCGTCTCCGAGCTGACCGGCATGGAGGGCAGCACGATCACGCTGCAGGAGATCTTTCGCTTCGATCAGCGCGGCACCGACGCCGACGGCAAGGTGCTGGGCGAGTACCGGTCGAGCGGGGTACGTCCGAAGCTGATGGAGCGCATCGAGCGCTTCGGGATCGATCCGGCCGACATCGTTCGGCCCTACCAGGTGGGCTAACCGTGCAACCAATCCTCATCGGACTACTGGCCTTCGCCGCGATCTTCTTTCTCGAGGCGATCTACTACAGCGTGCGCTACCTGTCGGACAAGCGCGCCGACGAGCTCAAGCGCCGGCTGCAGTCGCTCGAGACCGTGGCGCCCGGCTCGATCGGGCTCTTGCGTCAGGGCAACCT
>DASRQZ010000184.1:0-4938 GCA_035696125.1 Polyangia bacterium | reverse complement strand
CTTGACGTCGGCCTGGCCGCCCAGCTTGCCCTCGGTGCCGACCTCCTTGGCCACGCGGGTCACCTCGGCCGCGAAGCTGTTCAGCTGATCGACCATCGTGTTGATGGTGTTCTTCAGCTCCAGCACCTCGCCCTTGGCGTCGACGGTGATCTTGCGCGACAGATCGCCGTTGGCGACCGCCGTGGTCACCAGCGCGATGTTGCGCACCTGGCCGGTCAGGTTGGACGCCATGAAGTTCACGTTGTCGGTCAGGTCCTTCCAGGTGCCGCTCACGCCCTTGACGTCGGCCTGGCCGCCCAGCTTGCCCTCGGTGCCGACCTCCTTGGCCACGCGGGTCACCTCGGCCGCGAAGCTGTTCAGCTGATCGACCATCGTGTTGATGGTGTTCTTCAGCTCCAGCACCTCGCCCTTGACGTCGACGGTGATCTTCTTCGACAGGTCGCCCTTGGCGACCGAGGTCGTCACCTCGGCGATGTTGCGCACCTGCGCCGTCAGGTTGTTGGCCAGCAAATTCACGTTGTCGGTCAGGTCCTTCCAGGTGCCGGCCACGCCGGGCACCTCGGCCTGCGCGCCCAGCTTGCCCTCGACGCCGACGGTGCGCGCCACGCTGGTGACCTGTTGAGCGAAGATGCCCAGCGTCTTGGTCATGTTGTTGAGCGTGTCGCCGAGCGCGGCGATCTCGCCCTTGGCGTTGACCTGCAGCTTCTCCCCAAGGTCGCCGTTGGCCACCGCGGTCACCACCTTGACGATGCCGCGCACCTGGGTGGTCAGGTTCGACGCCATGAAGTTCACGTTGTCGGTGAGATCCTTCCAGACCCCCGACACGCCCTTGACGTCGGCCTGCCCGCCCAGCTTGCCCTCGGTGCCGACCTCCTTGGCCACGCGGGTCACCTCGGCCGCGAAGCTGTTCAGCTGATCGACCATGGTGTTGACGGTGTTCTTGAGCTCCAGCACCTCGCCCTTGGCGTCGACGGTGATCTTCTTCGACAGGTCGCCCTTGGCGACCGAGGTCGTCACCTCGGCGATGTTGCGCACCTGCGCCGTCAGGTTGTTGGCCAGCTGGTTGACGTTGTCGGTCAGGTCGCGCCAGATGCCGGCGGCGTCGGGCACCTCGGCCTGGCCGCCCAGCTTGCCGTCGGTGCCGACCTCCTTGGCCACGCGGGTGACTTCCGCGGCGAATGAGCTCAGCTGATCGACCATGCCATTGACGGTCGTCCCGATGCGCAGGAACTCGCCTTTGACCGGCTGTCCCTCGATCTGCAGCGCCATCTTCTGGGTGAAATCGCCTTCGGCCACCGCGCTGATGACGCGCGCGACCTCGGTGGTCGGCTGCACCAGGTCGCCGATGAGCGCGTTGATCGACCCCATGCTGACGCCCCAGCCGCCGCGCATCTCTTTCAGGGTGGCGCGTTCGGTCATGCGACCTTCGCGACCGACCACGCGCTCGACGCGCACCATCTCGTTGGCCAGCGCTTCGTTCAGCGCCACCGTAGCGTTGAACTCCTCGACGATGTCGTGCAGCAACGCGAGCGTCGCGTCACCATGGTTGGCTCCGTTCCCCGATCCGTTGCGCAGCGACAGCCGAACCCGGAAATCTCCCTGCCGCACGGCGCGCAGCCCCTTGAGCAAGTGCCCGAGCTGGGCCTCCTGCCGCGCGCGAACGCGAGCCGGGTCGGGCGGCCGCTTGCGGCCGGCTTCCATCCCCGGGCTCCCCGCTGTCCCGCCGTTTTTTCGATTCGCGTCTTCCCCGTGCCGCTGCCCCTTCGCCCCGCTGCTCGCTCCGGTGTTCCGTGTGCGTTCATCGAATTCCACGATAGGCTCCTGCCGCCACCCTGTGGGGGCGGTGCTGATGGTTGTTTCGCTGTGGAATCGGTCGCCGGGCGGGCGTGGCTGGGCCTGGGACGCGGGCTTCACCCACGCGCCCTGTCAGACCGGGCTACACCTTTTTGTGACCGTTGCCGTTCATCATCTCGATGCCGGGCGGGCCCGCCGACTCGGGAGGATGCGCGTGATGGTTCCGGGCGGCCGATTGATGCGCGCGCTCGGCCGCCAGGCGGTCGACGTCGCCACGGCGAAAGAGGCGCCGGCCGCTGACTGTGCGCATCGCCGGGAGGCGGCCGCTGTCAGATAGGACCCGTACGGAGTCGGGCGAGAGGCCCAACACCCGGGCGGCGTCACTGGGGGTGAGGAGGTCATTTGGGTCAGCTGCGGGGATGCTATCCACCGCGCCACGTCCGGTTTCCTGGAAGGCCATGAGCTGGTCAGGTAAGCACCGGCCACCCAAGCGCAAGGGGGGCCGCCGATCGGAGATGTTTTTTTTGCGCCTCGACACCGTTTTGTCACCCAGGACGCCCCGGGACGCAGCCCTATTGCAGGACCCATTCCGTGATAAAAAGGTTCCCTAGATTGGCGTCCCGCCCCAGATCGCCGTCGACTGACACCGACCTCGACCCGCCGCGCGCCCCCGAGAAATTGTCACATGAATGAGCCAAGCTCGCGTTTGTCTTTTCTTATTCGCAACGCCGCCGGGGTTGTCAGCGGCCCAGCATCGGGGCGCTGGGTCGTGCGCCGCACGGTAGCGGCCGCCTCCTTCGCCCTCGTTTTGCTTGGTCTTGTTTCAGGTTCAGGTGCAGGTGCGCAAGCGCCCGACGAAGCCGACACCATCGCCAAGGCGACCCAGCTCAACAAGGACGCGGTCACCGCCTATCAAGCCCACAAGAACGACGACGCGAAGCGGCTGCTCAAGCAGGCGCTGGATGTGTGCGACGCCTCGGGTCTGGATCAGCACCCGGTCAAGGCGCGCACGCTGATCCATCTCGGCATCGTGTTGATCGGCGGATCAAAGCAGCGGGAGCTTGGCATCAAGCAGTTCAAGAAGGCGCTGAGCATCGAGCCCGAGATCTTGCTGACCAAGGCGCTGGTCACGCCCGAGCTGCAGACCGCCTTCGACGAGGCCAAGCGCAGCGAGGCGAAGGCCGAGAAAGCCGACGCGAAGAGCCCGGCGACAGCCGCCGAGCCGCCCAACGATTCCAGAGAAGAAACGACCGCGCCTGCGACCACGCCGGGTCCGACGACGCCAACCGAGCCGCCCGCGCAACCGCCGGTCGCGCCGCCGCCGGTCGCGCCTGTCGCGGTCGAGCCCAGCGAGCCGGCAGTCCCGTCGACCGGGCTCGACCACGAACCGGTCACGCGCGCGCGTCCGGGGACCGCGATCTCGATAACCGTCAACGTCGAAGCCGCGCTCAAGTTCAGCAAGCTGGTCCTCGCTTACCGCCCGAACGGCGCCGCCGACTTTCTCGGTCGCGAGATGACCCAGGTCGACCCCGGTATCTATTCGGCGGAGATCCCGGCGCGCGCGACCAGCGGCACCATGGTGGCCTATTACATCGAGGCGCAGGACAGCAACGGCGACCCGGTGGCGGCGCGCGGTTCGGAGACCAGGCCGCTGGTCATCATGCTGGGCGACACCAGGGTCAGCAAGCAGCCGTCCAGGTCAGACGAGGACGACGAAGACGAGGACGACGAAGACGAAGACGAAGACGAGAACACCTCGAAGTTCTTCGCAGCGATCTCGATCGGCAGCGGCGCGGGCTACGCGTCGGGCAACGGCGATAGCGACCGCAACACCCAGTACTCGTCAGGGGGCGTCGCGCTCGCGCAGGCGGCCCACGTCGCCCCGGAGGTCGGCTACTGGTTGCGGCCCGAGCTGATGCTGTCGCTGCAGATGCGCTACCAGTACATCACCGGCCCGACGGTGAAGATCTACGGGGGAACGACCTACCGTCCAGCGAACTTCGCCCTGGCGTTCTTCGCCAAGGCGACCTGGATGCTGGGGCACGGCAGCCTTCACCCGCTGCTGTCGCTGGCGCTGGGCGGCGGTCAGATCCGGCACGTGGTCAAGCACCCGATGATGCAAACTTGCGGCACTGACGGGCGCACCGACTGCATCGACACCATCGCCGGCGGTCCGGTCCTGGCCGGTGTCGGGGCCGGCGTCATGTACACGCTCACCCCCCACGTCGCGCTGCTCGCCGTCGCCAACACCCAGATCGGCGCGCCCAACTTCACCGTCAACCTGGACGGCAACATCGGCGCCGCGTATTTGTTCTAGTCCAGCTGGAGGTGGCCTACGCCCGCAACCTGGTTGACCCGGCTGCCGGGCAGCGCCTCTGCCCACCGGTTGACAAGCCCGAGCTTGGCCGGATAAATGGTGCCGCGCTCCACGCCGTCTCGGCGGTCCCGTGAGGGTTGCCCCATGCGAATCACGTCGGTGCAGCTGATCCTATCCCTGGCGATCGCCCTGTCGTTGGTCGCCGCTTGCGGCTCGGTCGCCAACCCTCGCAATGACGGCGGGGAGCCCCCGACAGACCTGGGGTCGGGGGATACGCGGACGCCGGACGCCGTCGGCACGGGGGGCGGCGCTGGGACCACCGGGGGCGCCGGATCGACCGGGGCGGGGGGCGCGGGCGGCACCGTCGTGAACGGGATCCGCCTGCGCGGCTCGATCGGCGCGCTGCGCCCGCCCGTGCCCAGCGCGGGCGGCGCCATCCTGATCGTGAAGCCTCGCCTCGACGCGCCCGGCCCGTCGAGCTGCGGTCCAGCAGTCTGTCTCGTACGCGGAGGAATCGTGCCATGAGCAAGAGCAATCGAGGGATCGTGTGCGGACTCTCGGCGCTGGCGGTGCTCGCCAGCGCGTCGGCGTACCTGGTCGGCCGCGCGCGCGCCGCCGGCGTTCCCACCGTCCAGCCGTTGACCTACTCGGGCACGCTGACCGACACCGCCGGGATCCCGCTGACCGGCTCGAAGAACCTCCAGGTCCAGCTCTGGGACATGGCGACCGCGGGAACTATCGTATGCACCACCGGATCCAGCGCACAGACCCTGGCCGCCGGTGGATTCTCGGTGGTCCTGCCCGATGCTTGCGTCGCCGCCGTGCAC
>DASRQZ010000183.1:0-12262 GCA_035696125.1 Polyangia bacterium | reverse complement strand
TCTTGTCCACCTTCCTGTCGCCGGCCGCCCCTTCCGGTTCACCCGTGGCGCGGGTCTTGCGCAGCTTCACCGCTTGCTTGAGGGTCTGCCCGTTGCCCTTGCCCTTGATCCAGTCGGACGAGCTGACCATGTGCTCGTACGTCTCGAAGCCGTCCTTGCGGATGGTCAGCGCGTGCGGTGCGCTGGGGTCGATGTCCTTGCTGACGAACGGCGTCTTTCCCACGGACTGGCCGTCAATCAGCACCTCGGCCCCCGAAGGCAGCGAGATGACGCGCGCGACGTTGCCCTCCGCCGCCGCTCCTGTGTCATCACCGCCGGTGGCGGCGGCCGCCTCCAGCGCCGTCTCGGCCTTGTTGGGCCCGGCGCCCTTCTTGTGGGCGGTGAGGCGAGGCTTTCGTCCCGGCTTGGCCCCCGGGGCCGCCTCGGCCATGGCGGGGACCGGTTCGGCCGGATTGGCTTCGGCGGGCTTGCTCCCCGCGGGGGTGCCCTCGACGGGCTTGGGCTCCGCCGTGGCCTCGCCGGGTTTGCCCTCGGGCGCCACGCCCGCGGCTGGCTTGGCGGCTTCCCCGGCCATGGCTGGTGCCTCGCCGGGTTTGGGCTCGCCGGCCGGGTTGGCGGCAACGGGCACGCTGCCCGGCGCTGGCGTGCCTTGGGGGCTGGCGGCTGGATTGGCGGAGGCTGCCGGCGCGGCGGCGGTCGGTTCAGGCGCTGGCGCGCCGCCGGTGGTGGCAGGCCCGCTGCCCGACATCTGGAAGGCGATCACCGCGGCCGCGGCGGCGCCCACCAGGACGCCGATCACGATCGCCACCGTGGGACGCTTCTTTTTCGTCAGCTGCGGCGTCGTGGCTGGCGTGGTCGAGCGCATGCTGGAGGTGGTCGCGCTCATTCGCGCAGCGGCAGGAACAGTGCGCGCCAGGTCAGAGTCGACGGTCGGGGCGGGGCCTGGCGCCGGGTTGGCGACGACCGGCTGGCTGGCCGAAAGCCGCCCCGGTCCGCTACCGCCAACGGCCTCGGTCATGCCGTCGGGTGACGTGGTCCGCATCGCGCTGGCGCCGCTGGTCTCGGCGCCCGTGCCCGCCGGTGCCCGCGCGCCGGGCGCGGTCGCCGCGGTGCCCGCCTCGAACCCGGCGTCGAGCGACCGCCTGGGATCCGCCGACGGCGTCAGGCTCCGGCGTGAGGTGGCCGTGATGGTGGCCGCGCGCCCCGACATCAGATCGGCGAGATCGGCGGCGTCTTGCGACTGCCCGCCGACCAGGGTCGTCTCGCCCGCGAAGTCGGGCAAGCCGTCGGCGATCTGGGTGCGGTCGCTGTCCTCGACCGGGGCCGGGCCCCCCGGCGTCCCCGACCCGGCCGCTACTGGCCCGGTGGCGTCGCGGGCGGCGGGCGGCGGCGCGCCCTTGGCAAGCAACGGCTCCAGTGACTTGCCGCGCGGCCCCAGCGGCGCAAAGGCGCTGAGGTTCGGTCCGGTCGCCAGGCGGCCGAGCGCGCTCTGGCTCTCCAGCGTGGGCAGGGCGCCCGAAGACGGTGCCGGGGTCTTGCCGGGTGACACGGCCGCAGCGGGGCTGGCCGTCGCCGGCTTGGCGGCCGGGCCCGCCGCAAGTGACGCGGCGGCGCCCAGCGGCTTCAAGGCCGGGCTCGACCCTGGCCCGGCGCTGGGCACGGAGCCAAAGGGGAGCGTCGTCCCCCCCACGGGAGGGTTGAGTGGTCCCCCGATGCCGGGATTGGTGCCCACTGTCGACTGTGGCGCGGCGGGGACGCCCGCGGCGGCGGGATCCAGCGCGCTGAAGGTGCTCGACGGCCGGCGAACGGGCAGGGGGCCGGCGCCCGATTTGCCCGACCCAGTCGCCGATGCGGCGCCACCCCCGGTGGGTACGTTCGACTCGCGGCGCGTCTTGTCGGCCAGGATTCGATCCAGCACCCGTTGACTGGGCGGGGTCAGCTTGTCGAAGCGGACGCCCATCCCGGGCGTGACCCCGGCCCGGCTGGGGTCGTGCTCGCGGATCCAGACCACGGTGCCCTCACCCGCCATCAAGGGAGTGGTGTCCTGCAACTGAAAGTCGAACCTCAGCTGGGTCCCCACCGCCAGCGGCTCGCGTGTGCGGATGAAGATGCCGCCGCGGCTGACGTCGACCGCATAGCGGTCGACGAACTGTTCGATGGTCTCACTGCGGAACTTGATCCGGAGGTTAACCGGAACGCGCGTTTCTTTGGGCGGGGGCTGTTCCATCTGTTGTCAACCGGCGCGATCACGGCGCCGCTCGGGCACTATAAACACTTCGGATTGTCCTTTGCAAAGGGCTAACGTCCCCTGGTATACGCGCGGAAGGGCGATGGCGCGAATCAGTCACGGCGAGGGCGCGCGCGGGTCGAGTGGCGACACGATCGACCGAGCGCGCGACGGAGCGCGCCGGCTTGCGCGCCGGCTGAGCCAGCGGCGCCGGCACGCGCTGGTGATGGCGTTCGCGCTGATCTTGCCGGCGGTGGCGGCGCGCCGCGCGCCGGCGGCTACACCTCCGCCATTCCGCGCTGCGCGTGCCGCGATCGCGTCCGACAACCCGCTGGCTTCGGCCGCCGGCCTCGAGCTCCTGCGCGCAGGCGGCAACGCCATCGACGCCGCCTGCGCCACCGCGCTGGCGCTCGGGGTCGTGCACCCCTTTGCTTCCGGCATCGGCGGCGGCGGGTTCGCGGTCGTCTACGTCGCCAAGGAGAAAAAGGTCCACGCGCTCGACTTCCGCGAGCGCGCACCGGCCGCGATTCGCCCCGAGCTCTACCAGCGCGACGGGCGCGCCGACCCTTCGCTGTCGGCGTCGGGCGGGCTGGCGGTCGCGGTTCCCGGAGAAGTGCGCGGTCTCGGCGAGCTGGTGCGCCGCTGGGGCGCGCTGCCGTTCCGGCGCTGTGTCGAACCGGCGCGCCGCCTGGCCGCGCAGGGCTTTCCGGTGTCGTGGCGGCTCGCCGAGGCGGCCGCGTCACTCACCGACAAGGACCAGAAGACCCCGGCGGGCGCGCCCAGGCCGCGCGGCGCCGACGCGATCTTCGATGCGCTGTTTGCCCGCCAGCCGTTTGCGGTCGGCGAGCGCTGGCGCCGCCCCGACCTGGCCTGGACGCTGGACAAGCTGCGGACCGGGGGGCCCGACGCCTTCTATAAGGGAGAGGTCGCCGCGGCCATCGTCAAGGCGGTCACCGAGAGCGGCGGGGTGCTGACCGCCGAGGATCTGGCAGGATACGCGCCGACCGAGCGCACGCCGCTCGAGGCGCCTTACCGCGGCCTGCGTGTCATCTCGATGCCGCCGTCGTCTTCGGGCGGCGTGGTTCTGGTCGAGACGCTGGGCATCCTGTCGGCGCGGGCCCCCGACCCGGGCGCGCTGGCCAAGCTGGGACGCAATTCTTCCGCGTACCTGCATCTGTTGACCGAGGCGTTCAAGCACGGCTTCGCCGATCGGGCCCGCCAGCTGGGCGACACCGACTTCGTCAGCGTCGACATGGCACGCCTGACCAGCCCCGCCTACCACCGCGAGCTGGCAGGGCGGATCAAGGACAACGGCGTGCTGGCGCGCGAGGCCTATGGCATGGCCGGCGGACCGCCCGCGGTCCACAAGGATGGCGGCACGACCCATCTGTGCGTGATCGACGCGGAAGGCAACGCGGTGGCGCTGACCACGACCATCAACCTCGGCTTCGGCGCCCACCTGGTTGCCGGCAAGACCGGAATCCTTCTGAACGATCAGATGGACGACTTCTCGTTGCAGCCGGGGGTCCCCAACGCTTTTGGCCTGGTGGGCAGCACCCAGAACGCCGTGGCGCCGCGCAAGCGCCCGCTGTCGTCGATGACACCGACCATTGTCCTCGACGGTGATCGGGTGAAGATGACGGTGGGCGCCGCGGGCGGGCCGACGATCATCACCGCGACCACCCAGGTGCTGCTCAACGTCCTCGACTTCCAGCTCGACGCCCAGGCCGCGGTGTCGCTGCCGCGTATCCATCATCAGTGGTTGCCCGAGGTGCTGATGCTGGAGCCAGACATCGTCCGCGACGTGCGCGAGGGGCTGGAACGGCGCGGGCATAACCTGCGCGAGCTGCCCCGCATCGGGGTCGCCAACGTGATTGTCCGCACCGACCGAGGGCTGGAGGCCGGCGCCGAGCCGCGCAGCGCCGGCGCCCCCACTGGCTACTGAAGAAAGAGGGGACCCGACGATGTCCGCACGCCGCCTGCGCAAGGTCCTGATCGCCAACCGCGGGGAGATCGCCTGCCGGGTGATGCGCGCCTGTCGCGAGCTGGAGCTCTCGACCGTGGCGGTCTTCTCCGAAGCCGATCGAGGCGCATTGCACGTGCGCATGGCGGACGAATCGGTGGCGATCGGCCCCGCGCCCGCGCGCGATAGTTACCTGGTGATCGACAAGATCCTCGACGCCGCCCGACGCACGGGCGCCGACGCGATCCATCCTGGCTATGGGTTCCTTTCCGAGAACGCCGATTTCGCCGAGGCCTGCGCGGCGGCAGGCGTCACCTTCATCGGGCCGCCGGCGCAGGCGATCCGCGCCATGGGGGGCAAGACCTCGGCGCGCGCGCTGATGCAGGCCGCGGGGGTGCCGGTGGTCCCGGGCGACAACGGCCCGGCTGGCAAAGGCTTTGCCAGCCCCGCCGAGGCCCGGGCAGCCGCCGCGCGTATCGGTTACCCGGTGATGCTCAAGGCAGCCGCCGGGGGCGGCGGGCGGGGGATGCGGCTGGTCGACACCGAGGACAAACTGGAAGCAGCCCTGACCGGCGCGCGCCGGGAGGCCATGGCCGCCTTCGGCGACGACGCGGTTTACCTGGAAAGAGCCATCGTGCGGCCGCGCCACATCGAGATCCAGGTCTTTGGCGACGAGCACGGCGGCGCCGTCCATCTCTACGAACGCGACTGCTCGATCCAGCGCCGCAATCAGAAGGTGATCGAGGAGTCGCCGTCGCCGGCCATCGACGACGAGATCCGGGCCCGCATGGGCGACGTCGCGGTGCGGGCGGCCCGCTCGGTCGGGTACGTGGGCGCCGGCACCATCGAGATGCTGTTCGATAGCGCCACGCGGAGCTTCTATTTCCTGGAGATGAACACCCGCCTGCAGGTCGAGCACCCGGTCACCGAGCTCTGCACCGGCGTCGACCTGGTGCGCTGGCAACTGGCCGTGGCGCAAGGCGAGCCGCTGCCTCTGACGCAGGCGCAGATTCCGCGCCGGGGCGCGGCCATCGAGTGCCGGATCTACGCCGAGGACTCGGTGCGCTTTCTGCCCTCGCCCGGAACCATCACCTCGTTGCGAGTGCCCGGCGGCCCGGGAATTCGCGACGATTCCGGGGTATTGGCGGGCAGCACCATCTCGGTTCACTACGACCCGATGATCTCCAAGCTGTGCGCCTGGGCGGACACGCGGCCAGCCGCGATCGATCGCATGCGGCGCGCGCTGGGCGAGTATCACGTGGGCGGGATCCGCACCAACCTCGGCTTTCACCGCCAGGTCATGCGCCATCCCGCGTTCGGCGCCGGCCAGTACGACACCGGTTTCATCGAGCGCTACAAGAGCGAGCTCGTTCCTCCCGAGCCCGACGAAGCGACCGCCGAGCTGGCGGCCATCGCCGCCGCCCTGTCCGCCGCCGCGGCCGGCACCAGCGCGTCAGTGCTGGCCCTGGAGCCCCGCCATCCCTCGCCCTGGCGCCAGGGCTAGGGCCTCGCATCACTCGAATAGATTCTGTTGAGCGCCCGCGCGCTTTTTCTTGTCGTCGGGCGGCGTCTGCGACCTGGGCGGGCCCGGCGGTCTCGGCGCCCCGATCAGCGTGCGCAACCTTTGCAAATTCCGTCTGAAGGAGGTCTGCTTGTCTGGCCCTGGCGGTGTCTCGAGCACGCCAGGAATGCGCGCGAAGCGGGGATCGTTGACCAGCCGCCAGAAGGGCAAGAGGCCGAGATATCCGTCGCCGATCTCGGCGTGGCGATCGACCCGGCTGCCGGCTGGTGACCTGGAGTCGTTGAGATGGAAAGCCTTGACCCGATCCAGCCCGAGCGTCCGCTGCACCTCGGACATGGTCCGCTCGTAGCCGTCCTCGGTGCTGAGGTCGTATCCGGCGGCGTGGGCGTGGCAGGTGTCGAAGCAGACGCCGATGTCCTGGCCGCCGCGGGTTTGCGACAGCATCTCCTCGATCTGCTCGAAGCGACAACCCAGGCAGCTGCCCTGTCCCGCGGTGATTTCGATCAACAAGCGCACCCTGGCGCCCCGCGTGCGTTCGTGAACCGCCGCCAGCGAATCGGCGACCATCGCCAGGCCGTCCCGCTCCCCCGCGCCGAGATGCGCGCCGGGGTGGAGAACCACGTATTCGAGCCCGAGCTCCTCGGCGCGCAGGACCTCTTCCTCCAACGCGGATCGAGACTTATCGAGGATGACCGGGTCGGTGGCACAAAGGTTTATGAGGTACGAAGCGTGCGACAGGACCGGCCCTGGTAGCTTGACGCGCTCGCTTCGAAACCGCTCGACCTCGCCCGGGTCGAACGGCCGAGCGCGCCATTGCGCGGAGGGTCGAGCAAAGATCTGAATCGTTTCACATTCATCCTCGATTGCCCGGGGAATGGCCGCGTGAGCGCCGCCGGCAACCGACTCGTGTGCTCCCAGGATCACGTCGCACAGCATAGCCCACGTTGCGCCGATGTTTGTGGGTTGCCCGAGGCGAGCCCCGAGGTGCGACCGGAACAATATGTAAACTTCCTTTGGAAGAACTCGACGGAGCCTGTAACAGTCGCGACAATTCGAGCGTATTTTTGGCGGAACGGCGCAAATTGCTCAATTCCACGAGAATAATGCGATCCAGCGGCGTTTCGGAGACATGGCGTTCGGGTGGGGTTGCATGAATTTTCACATTGCTGATCGCGCGGGCTTTCTGGCCGCGCTTGCCGAAGACGATCCCGAGCGCGTGCGCGCGGTGGAGCACACGCGCGCCTGCGCGCCCTGCCGCGATGCCTTCGCCGAGGGGCAGGGTCTGGTCGCGTTGCTCGACGAGTCACAGCCGCTGGCGCCACCTTCGCCCGACCTGCTGGCGCGCGCGGCCGCGGCCATCGAGCGGCACACCGCCAGCGAGGGGGGCGTCACCCGGCGCATCATCTGGGGCTCGGTGCTGGGCGTCTTCGCCGCCTGGGCCTTTCAGCTGACCGTCGGCAGCGGTTTCACACCCGATCTGGAGCACGCGGGGGCGTCGTTGCTGGTGCTCGCCGTTTCGCTGGCCAGCGTGACCCTGCTGCGCCAGAGCGGCAAGCTGGCGGTGGCGCTGGTCATCGGCACCTCGCTCACCATGGCCTGGGTGGCTGGCACGACCGAAGGGTTGGCGGCGGGCATCGGCGTTCGCTGCGCGTTCCGCGAGCTGTGGGCGGCCGGGCTGACCTGGATCATCGTGGGCGCCACCGCCCGACGCCTCGACGCCGGCTTCGGTCGCTGGGATCTCACCGTCATCGTCGCGTCGGGCGCGCTGGCGGCCCACGCCGGCCAGCACCTGGCGTGCGAGGTTCCTCATTCTCACGCTCACCTGTTACTCTTCCACTTCGGCGCCGTGCTGCTGGCGGTCACGATCGTGGCCCTGACCACGACTCGTCGAAGGAGGCTTCCGGCAGCGCGCTAGGGGCCTCCTCGCCCCGGTCATTTGTTCGAGGAGCGGAAGCTGAACCATAAGCCCAGGTCTTCTCTGGGGAAAAGATCGTGGTGTAACATCCTCGCCAAGCTCGACGTACTTTAGGACCGGCTGAGCGGAGACCCCACGGAAGAGAAGTTGATGGCTCTGTACGCTGAAGGCGACGGTGCGGCTTTCAGGCGGCTCTTTGAGCTCATGGCACCACGGATCCGCGCGTTCTTCCTGCGATCGTTCGCAGACGCCGCGGTTGCCGACGATCTGACGCAGGCCACGTTCCTGAAATTGCACTCGGCCCGCGTCAGCTACCGCGCCGACCGTCCGCTCAAGCCCTGGGTCTTCACCATCGCCGCCGGCGTTCGCTGCGACGAGCTGCGCCGGCGTTATCGTTTGCCCCGTCACGTCGGTGAGGCCGACCTCGAGTCGGTCGAAGCGACCCTGGTGTCTGACGCCTCCACGACTGAAGATCATTCGGAAGATCATTCGAACGATGCCGCGCGCGCCGAGGCGGTGCGCGACGCGATCAAGCGGCTGCCTGAATCGCAGCGCGTGGTGGTGCACCTTCATCGCTACGAGGAGCTGACCTTCGAGCAGATCGCGGAGGTGCTGGGCACCACGCCGGGTGCGGTCCGCGTGCGCGCGTCGCGCGCCTACGAGCGGCTGCGCGAAGATCTCCGTCCGTACATCACTCGCGGCGGCGGCTAAGATTCTTCGCGCGTATCGCGTCCTGTCGACCCTTTAGCGTCCAGATCCGCTCTTCGACCCCAATCGAGGGCGGCCGTCCCGCGTAGGCTAGCGGGACGCCGCTTCTTATTGGATCTGGCCCCGTCGGCGTCAGCGTCGGCGTCAGCGTGGTCGATCCCTGGATCCGGACCGCTCACGCCGACGCCCACGCCGACGCCGACGCCGGAAAGAGGGAGTGCGCAGGGCACCGGTTTTTTTGCCCTCGGCTCACGTTGACAACCCGGCATCTCTGCTGGAAAGTGAGGCGTCCGAAATTTCGCGCCAGTGGCCGTGAAGGCCAGAAGGAAGTGAACAAAATGGCCCCCGCGTCGGCTACCGGCACCTCGCCCTCTGACCATGGCACGTCCGAAGTGACGACCCTGCTCGGACGCGGCAGCGAGTTCGAGGGGAAGTTGTCCTTCGAGGGCACGGTGCGGATCGACGGCAAGCTGGCCGGCGAGATCTTCACCGACGACGTGTTGATCATCGGGGAGGGAGCCGAGGTCAGCGCCGAGATCAACGTCGGGGCGGTGGTCATCGAGGGCTCGGTGCACGGGAACATCCAGGCCAAGCGCTCGGTCGAGATCCGCACGCCGGGCCGGGTGCGGGGCAATATCTCCACGCCCTCGCTGTTCATCGAAAAGGGCGTGGTCTTCGATGGCCACTGTCAGATGGAGCCCAACGGTTCTGGGGCCACCAAGGCGCGTGCCGTGGCCCCGACCCTGGCCGCCCCCAGCGCGGACGCCGCTGCCGACTCGTAGGCGCGACCTGGTATGTCAGGCGGGCGCGGGGCGCAGATCAGGGGCGCGGGCCGCAGCGGCGGCGCCGGCGACAGGAAAGCCCACTCCGTCATTGACTCCGGGCCGGGTATTTGATAACGGACGCGCGGGTTTTTCTATCATGTCTTTGTCTCCGTCAATGTTTCCGACGTTGCTGGCGGCGGCGCCCCAGGTCCACCAGCCGCAGCTCATCGACGTCGACGGTACGGTGTTCGTCCAGCTCGGGGTGTTCCTGGCGCTGGTGCTGGTGCTGTATCGGTTCTTGTGGAAGCCCTACCTGCGCGTGCGCAGCGAGCGCGTCAGCCGCATCGACGGCTACCGGGACGAGGCGGCCCGCCTCCAGGCCGACGCTGATGCGCGTCTGGCCCGCCTCGAGGCCGAGCTGGCAGAAGCGAGGCGAGTCGGCGCCGGCGAGCGCGCGGTGGCGCGCGCCGAGGCGCTGGCGCGCGAGCACACCTTGATGGCCGAAGCGCAGGCGCTGGCCCAGAAGACCCTGGCCGACGCGCGCGCCCAGCTCGAGGCGACGGTGGCCGCCGAGCGTGCGAAGTTGCAGCAGAAAGCGGCCGAGCTCGGGCGCGACGCCGCGAAGAAGATCCTGGGCCGCGAGGTCGCGTCGTGACCGGGCCACGACATTCTCGACGGGTGCTGGCCCGCGCCTGGCGGGCGGCGCTGGTCGTCGCGCTGCTGGCGGCGCTGCCGGCGCGGGTGATTCACGCCCAGGCTGAGGAGCCGGCGCACCAGGTGACCGAGCCGGGCGCGGTCGGCGAGCACGCCGAGCATGGTGAGGCCGGCGAGGGCGAGCATGCGCCCGTCGTCAACGGCAAGGACCTGGCGCTCCAGCTGTTCAACTTTCTGGTGCTGGTGGTGATCCTGGTCTACTTCGGTGGCCGCGCCGTCAACAAGGCGCTGCTCGCGCGTCACGAGCAGCTCAAGGCCGAGCTGGCCGCGGCGGCGGCGACCCGCACCCAGGCCGAGCAGCGACTGCGCCAGCACGAGGCGCGCCTGGCTGGGCTGGAGCGCGAGATCACCGCCATGCGCGCCGGCATCAAGCAAGAGGCCGAGATCGAGAAGCAGCACCTGATCGCCGCCGCCGAGGTGCGCGCCAGGCGGGTGCGGGAGGAGACGGTGTTCGCGATCGAGCAGCAGGTCAAGGAAGCGCAGATCACCCTGCGCCGCGACGTCGTCGAGCACGCGCTGCGGGTCGCCGAGGAGATCCTGCGCCGCACGGTCGACGCCAACGACCAGCGCCGGCTGCTCGAGGGTTTCATGAACGAGGTGGCGGGCGGCGCCGCCGACGCCCCCGGCGCCGTGGGGAAGGCGGTCTAGGGTGGCGGCGCTGGCGGGATCGGTGGCGCGCCGGTACGCGCGCGCCTTGTTCCAGATCGGGGTCGACTCCAACATCGTCGAGGCGCTGGGCCAGGAGCTGACCGACCTGGCGTCGCTGTTCGAGCAGTCGACCGAGCTCCGCCAGACGCTGCTCAACCCGATCTTCAAGCCCTCGGAGAAGCGGGCCATCCTCGACAAGCTGTTGCCGCGGGTCACCCCCAGCCTCACCATGCAACGGTTCGCCGCGCTGCTGCTGGAGCGCGGGCGCATCGCGCTCTTGCCCGCGCTGGCGCGCGCTTACCGCGAGCTCTCGGACGCGCACGTCGGGCGCGTGCGCGCGGTGGTCATCTCGGCGACGCCCCTCGGTGCCGGCGACCTCGATCGCGTGCGCCGATCGCTCGAGCGCCGGACCAAGAAAAAGGTCATGCTCGAGGCCGAGGTCGACCCGACCTTGATCGGAGGGCTGGTCGCGCGGGTCGGTGACCTGGTCCTGGATGGCAGCGTACGCACCCAGCTCAACACGCTGCGGGAAAAGCTGCTCAACTAGATAGAGTCACAGCCCGAGAAAGAGACGGAGAGTCCAGACATGCAAATTCGCGCCGAAGAAGTGAGCCAGATCATCCGCAAGGAGATCGAAGGCTTCGATCAGAAAGTCGCCGTTCGCGAGACCGGCACGGTGCTGGAGGCCGGTGACGGCATCGCCCGCGTCTATGGTCTGGAATCGGCGATGGCCGGCGAGCTGCTCGACTTCGGGCACAACGTGGTGGGCCTGGTGCTGAACCTGGAAGAGGACAACGTCGGCGTCGCGCTGCTGGGTAACTTCGAGGAGGTGCGCGAGGGCGATACGGTCAAGCGCACCGGCAAGATCGCGCAGGTGCCGGTCGGCGACGCGCTGATCGGCCGCGTGGTCAACGCGCTGGGTGTTCCGATCGACGGCAAGGGCCCGCTGGCCACCACCGAGTCGCGCAAGATCGAGGTCAAGGCGCCCGGCATCATCGCGCGCAAGACGGTGCACGAGCCGATGCAGACCGGCATCAAGGCCATCGATTCGATGATCCCCATCGGTCGCGGCCAGCGCGAGCTGATCATCGGCGACCGCCAGACCGGCAAGACCGCCGTTGGCATCGACGCGATCATCAACCAGCGCGGCCAGAACATGAAGTGCTTCTATGTGGCCATCGGCCAGAAGCAGTCGACGGTCGCCTCGGTGGTGGAGAAGCTGCGCGAGAGCGGGGCCATGGAGTACACCACCGTCATCGCCTACACCGCCTCCGAGCCGGCGCCGCTGCAGTTCCTGGCGCCGTACGCCGGTGTGACCATGGCCGAGTACTACCGCGACAGCGGTCAGCACGCGCTGATCGTCTATGACGATCTCTCCAAGCAGGCGGTCGCCTACCGCCAGCTGTCGCTGCTGCTGCGCCGCCCGCCCGGCCGGGAAGCCTACCCGGGCGACGTCTTCTACCTGCACTCGCGCCTGCTGGAACGGGCGGCCAAGCTGTCCGACAAGGCGGGGGGCGGCTCGCTCACCGCGCTGCCGATCATCGAGACCCAGGCCGGCGACGTGTCGGCGTACATCCCCACCAACGTCATCTCCATCACCGACGGTCAGATCTTCCTGGAGAGCGACCTGTTCTACTCGGGGCAGCGTCCGGCGGTGAACGCCGGCATCTCGGTCAGCCGCGTCGGCGGCGCCGCGCAGATCGTGGCCATGAAGAAGGTGGCCGGCAAGCTGCGCCTCGAGCTGGCGCAGTACCGTGAGCTGGCGGCCTTCGCCCAGTTCGGGTCCGACCTGGACAAGGCC
>DASRQZ010000182.1:0-2641 GCA_035696125.1 Polyangia bacterium | reverse complement strand
CAGGAACAGGAGAGAGCGCTCATGGGAAAGAGACTGTACGTCGGTAACCTTTCGTACTCCGTCAACGAGACTGACCTGCGCGACGCCTTCACGGCTGAGGGCTACGAAGTCGCCGAGGTCAAGGTCGTGATGGACCGGGATACCGGCCGCCCCCGCGGGTTCGCGTTCGTCGAGTTGACGACCGACGAGGGGGCCAGCAAGGCGATCGAGAACCTCAACGGCCGGGACCTGCAAGGACGTACGATCACCGTTAGCGAGGCGCGCGAGCGCACCGGCGGTGGTGGCGGTGGTGGTGGTGGTGGCGGTGGCTACGGTGGCGGCGGCGGCGGCGGTGGTGGCCGCGGCGGCAAGAGCGGCGGCGGCGGTGGCGGCGGACGGCGCTGGTAGCAGGCACTGGCACGCGCGCGGGCCGGTAGACCGACCCGCGCCGCGCGCCGGCTATTGACTTCTCAGCTCGGATTGCACCTGGTCGATCGCCTTGCCTCCCTGGTCGGGGTGCTCGGCCAGGTACGCGCCGATCAGCTTGGTGAGGTCTCGTTTCTGAGCGGGCGTCATCTTGACGACGCGCACCTTCTTTGCGGGCGCCGCCTTGTCGACGCCGCGATCGTGGCCGCCGCCGGACGAGGGTGACCGGTCGGACTGGTCCGGCTTGTTGCGCTCGTCGTCGTTTTGCTGCTCCTGCTCGTTTTCCTTGGCGTTGGCTTTTTCTTGCTGCACGCGCTGGCGGCGCTGCGCCTCCTCGGCCTTCCTGGTCTCGGCCTGGATCTCCTTCTCCAACTGCTTGGCGCGCTTCTCTTCGCAGCCTCGGGGCTCGCATTCGCCCGGACAGCCGCAGCGCGACTTCTTCTCGCAGACGCACTGGCCCGGCGCCCCCTCTCGGCAGCCACAGGCGTTGAACGCATTGGCAGCGCACGCCGGCCGCGCGGCAACCGCGCCGATGACGCCAATCGCGCCTGCGGCCAGCCACGCGAGGACTGTCCGGGTTCGGCTTCGTCTCGTCAGCTGACGCCTCATGTGACGCTCCTATCATTTATTGCCGGGACCCTCAAAGGGCGCCACCCCGCCCTGCGGCGGGCTGCGTCGGCCGCCGAGGCGACGCGAGGAACGGGGTTCATGGCGCGGGGGGCGGGGCGGCCTTGGGCCCCTCCATGCGCCTCTTCGACACCGGCTTGAAATCGGCGGCCGGGGACGCCTGCTCGGGGCTGCTGGCCTCTGGGGCCTGCACCGCGGCCTTGCGCGCGACCGGGCAGCCATTGGTGGCTGGATCCTGGGTCGCAGGTCCAGCCTTGTCGGGGCAGTGGTCGTCGAGGTCGGCGACCCCATCCTGGTCGCCGTCGACGAATGGGCAACCCAGCCGCGCGCGGTCGGGGTGCTCGCCCGCCGGCGTCGCCGGACAGACGTCGTCGCCGTCGGGGACGCCGTCAGAATCCTCGTCGTTTTCCGGGCAGCCGGGGCGAAGCAAATCCGGGTGCCGCCCGGCCGGGACCTCGGGGCACTGATCGCTCTCGTCGGGCGTGCCGTCGTGGTCCCCGTCGTGCACGGTGAAGGTGAAGGGGCGCACCGGTCTGCCGCCGCCGGGCGACCGGGCGCGTTCGGCGGCGGCCGCCTTCGACCAGCGCCCGATGTGAAAGCTGCTCGACAGGCCAATCGCCCACGAGCGGCCGTCGAGCGCGCTCGAGGCCGAGGGGTTGATCACTTGCCCGTAGCGGAACAGCGGCCCGATGCCGAGGCCGGCGACGACCGGAACGCTGACCTCGAAGCCGACGCCCAGGTCGAATCCGAAGGTGACCCGATCACGCGTCCAGGCTGGTCCCAGCGCGGCGTCGACAAAAGCCCGCCCGGCTGGCCCCTGGAAAGGCTCGAAGCGGCCGCCCACGCCCGGCATTGTGGCGTGGTTGGCGCCGGGCAACGACCAGTGGCGTAACACGGCCTGGACGGCGGTGTCCGGGCCCAGGTCGTAGCCACCCCGGATCGTACCAAGGAACACCGATCCACCATCGGCAGCGTCGGAGCGATAGCGGGTCAGGATGCCGCCTAGCCCCAGGTCGACGCCAATGGTTGAGCGGTCCTTCCAGTCGGCGCGGGCGGTGGTGGCCAGCATCGACGCGGCGACCAGGGCGAGTCTCGCGGTCCGGCGCGGGGTCCAGAACCCGACGCTGAGTAGTTCAAGGTCGCACATAGTTGCACATAGTGCCCTAGCGAGCTACATACAGTACAATTCTTAGCTGTCATTCTCCGCGGCGTTCGGGTTGTTGCCGCGGCGAGTTGGCTCGTTCGTTGCTCGGTTCAAAGATCGCGAGGGCCATCAATGAAGACTACCGACGTCGAGGTTGTTTCGGCACCCAGTGTTCGCAGGTCGCTCACCACTCCGGGTGACATTCGGTCGGACATATCTTTTCAAAATGACATCAATGGCTTACTGGCTCGGATCGAGGAAGCCAAGCAGCCCTGGACGGCGGCCTCACGGCTGATCTCCTTCGGGGTCGTGACCGCTCCGGTAGCGCAACCAAAGCGCAACAGTGTCACGCCACCGCTACGTGTTTTTGACGGTGGCGCCGTCAATCGGCCGGCGGTCGTCAACGAACCGCGGGTCGTCGCAGCCAAGCCCCAGCGCATGCGCCGCCGCGCCTGAGCGGGTTGA
>DASRQZ010000181.1:0-36951 GCA_035696125.1 Polyangia bacterium | reverse complement strand
CACCCAGGGGGGTGAGACGCTGCTCCGTTCGTTCGCCGCGGTGAAGTCCGGCGGCGTCGTGGTAACGGTCGGCGGACGTCCCGACGCCAAGTTCGCCCGCGCTTGGGGCCTGAGTCTGCCGCTCGTCTGGATCCTCGGGTTCCTGAACCGCAAGGTCGACGGCCTCGCCAGGGCAAAGCGCGTTCGTTACGAGTACCTCTTCATGCACGCGAGCGGCGAGCAGCTGGAGCAGATCGGCGCGCTCGTGGACCAGGGCGCAATCAGACCCATCCTGGATAAGACCTTTCCGCTCGAAGCTGCAACAGAGGCCGTCTCGTACGTCGAATCCGGCCGCGCCGTCGGAAAGGTGGTCATTCGTGTCGCCGAATGAGGCGAAGCCTTCTCGCCTTCGGACGCCTGCACGAATCCGTCGGCAAGATCATTCAGAATTGCGACCCCAGCGGGATTGGAACTCTCTCTCTACCCAGGGACCATGAAAACATAAATCGCGGCGCGGCCTTGTGTTGATTCCGGAGTGATCCTGAGGAGTTCGACCATCCCGCGGGGGGCCGTGCCGAACCGCGGCGAGCCCCGGCGTTCCCTGCCGTCGTGGCAAGGGGATGGCAAAGATTCGACTCAACCACGGCCTGTTCCGAGCTGAACGAATCCGACCCGTCAGCGATTCGACCCGGGGAGTGCTTGTCGCTGTCCCCGCTCAGACTTTGCCTACCGGTTTTTTGCACGGCGAAGTTTCAACAGTGCGCGCTGAAAGTCGGCGTCGGGCGTGGTCAGGGCAGCCCGGGCCTTTGGTGAAGTGACCTCGGCCTGCAAGAGGTGGCGGGCAGCTTCCGGATAGCGCTTCTTGCGGAGAGCGATCAGCCCAAGGACTTCGTGGGCGGTGATCTCCGGACGAGGATCTCGTGCGTCTGGCTCGACTAGCTCGGCGCTTCTTGCGTGCAATGTCTTGTTGGCCGAAAATTCGGCGCCCCGAAGGTCGCCCGCTTCAAACTGTGCACGTGCCAGTACCGCGTACCCATCTGAGGTAGCGTCGAGATTCTTTTTGCCTTCAAGAACGGCCTTTCCACCGGCGGCGTCACCTGTAGCCACCGCCGCGGCTGCCAGAGCGACCAAGGCGGGAAGATAGGTTGGATCAAGTGTCATGGCATCTTTCGCAGAGGCGATTGTTCCCACGGCCCGGGCCTCCACCGTTGCGATACGAGGAGATCGTGGGAACCGTCGGAACATGTCGTGCGCAAGGGCCCGCCATTCCTGCTCCGAAGTTGCTGACAGCGGTGCCAGGGACGCGCCCTTCCCGAGCTCGGCGGCACGCACTCGAAAATAGGCCAGTGGTTCGCTGTTCTCGCATCGACGCTGGGCCTCCGTCGCTCGATCGTAGATTCCCCTGATGGTGGACTCTGGCTCCATCGCCAGCGCGGCCCTGCTGAAATCCTTGGCGATCTCGCGCTCTACTGAGTCGCACGAGAATTGCACAGCGCTGGCGGCGTCCTGTGATCCTATCCCCAGCAGGAAGAATGGAACCAGGGGAAAGGCCAAAATCAAACTCAACCCCTCCTCTTATTGTAGGGCATCACCTCGACCTCGGTGCCTCGGACAAGATAGCGTTTGTCCACCATGACATCGCGGTCCTTCGGCCGGATGTGCAAGCAGCCGTGTGACTGCGACAATTCGAAAGATCCGGTGGTGGCTTCGTCCTCAGGCGTTGTGTGAATGCAATAGACGGTTCGGACACCGTTGCGCTTCATGTTCCATGACCATTTTCCAAAATCGTTCTTTCGCCATTCAGTCACGAGCTTGCCGTCGCTGTCGTAAAACATTTGACGTGCGAGCATTGATGCCCGGCTCACGGTCACATGCTTCCCTGACTTGTGGTACCAGGTCACCAGAGAGGCGGTGACCGCCCCTGCGGGACCGGAAGCCGCCCGCCAATGCTTGGCCAATTCATATTCTACGACTTCATCTTGCTCTCGGATCTTTGCGAGGTTCTGAACATACGGTTAGGTCCCCGAAATCGTTAAGTTCCATCGGTCAGCCGCGGTTCTCGTGCGCCGAGAAGAAGACCACGTTTCCGGCCGGGTCGCGCACGATGATCTCGCGGGCGCCGTAAGAGGTGGTTCGTTCCGGCATGACGCGGGGCCAGCCCTCGAGCGCCTTCCGGATCGGGGCGAGATCCGCCACCTCGAAGTAGAGCACGGTGTGCTTTGGGCCCTCCGCGATGTCAGGGACGTCCTCGCGCAAGGAAGCGCGGCTCTGCAGCATGAGCTCGGTCGCCCCGCGCTGCAGGATCACGAAGCCGAGCTGGTCCTGTTGAGGAACCTCGACCAGCTTCTCGAATTGCAGCCGCTCGATCCAGAAGGGCAGCGAGTCTTCGATGCGGTCGACGATCAGGTTTGGCGTGAGCTTCTTCATGACCGAGTTATGGGTCGGCGAACAGCGAACGGATTGGAAAAATGGAACTTGAGTTGGCGCCGGCCTCGATCGGCGTCACCGCCGCCAGCGCGCGGAAGTCGCGGGTCATGTGCGCCTGATCGAAGTAGCCCAGGCCAAGGGCCAGGTCGGCCAGCCCGTGGCCCGCGCCGCCCTGCAACGAGGCGACCGCTCGCTGGAGGCGGGCCACGCGGGCCAGCTGTTTGGGGCTCACGCCGACATGAACCCGAAAGGCGCGCGCCAGGTGCTGCCGGCTCCAACCGACGTCGCGGCTGAGCGCCTCGATCGACGGCGGCTCGCGGCTGAACAGGGCCGCCACCGCGCGGGCGACGACCGGCTGGCGCCGATCGCGCGACGCCAGGCGATCCAGCAGCAGTCGCTGCAGGGAATCCACCGCCGCCTCCGGTTCGGTGGCTTCGCTCCAGCTCGGGTGTGCGAGCCAGCGCGCCCCGATGTCGGCGCAAGGCAGGGTGCGGTCGGTCAGCTCCTCCGCCGGCACGCGCAAGAAAGGGACCGCGCCGCCGGGGCGAAAGCGCACCGCCGCGATCCGGACTGGCGCGCGCGGAGCGAAGACGGAGGCGCGGGTCATGGTCCCGACGGCAAGCGCCCGCCCGCCGCGCGCCAGGTCGATGAGCACGTCGATGCAGCCGTCGGGCAGGATGCGTCGCGGCGGCGCGCCCGCCGGCAAGCTGCTGATCCAGAAACGGTCGACGAACGGCCGCAGTGACGGGTGAGGCAAGAGCTCCCGGTACGACGTCAAGCGATGGTCAAGCCGCGACACCGTGCCTCAGCCTAGCACGCAGGTTGGTGGAGCCGCGCGCGCAGGCCTCGCCCAGAGGCCATCCGCATATCCGGACGACCGGGCTCGGCGCCGAGTGGGTCAGATCTCTCGAGCCCCGCTGCACCAGCGTCGGATGCCCGCGATCGCAGATCGGACGCGATGAACCCACGCGAATCGTCTCCGGCTGGCTTGTTCCAGTCTCCTTGTTGACCTAACATTCCGACTGCCAGTGGCGGGCCGCTCGATGCAGCACAGAATTTCAGGCGGCGCGGGGTTGCCCGTGAGGCACGACGTCGTCGCCCTGGCCGTCGCCGCCGCCGTCGCCGCCACTTGCAGGGTTTGCGTCGCCGCTCCCGCGCGCACCGCGGTGGTGCTGGAGGCGAAGGACGAGGGCAGCATGAACGTGGGCGGCGTGCGGGCGACCATCGACGGCGCGCAGGTCGTCGACAAGCTGGATGGTACGGCGATCCTCCTCAGTCCAGGCGCGCACCGCGCCGTCTTCGCCGCGCCTGGTTTCCGCAGCGTCGAGAACACCTTCGTCGTCGTCGAAGGGCAGAAGCTGCGCGTGGTGGTGTTTCTCACGGCGGCGACCCGCGTGTTGACGCTCCCCGCGCCGGGGCGGCCGGACGAGCCGTCCATCGTCTGGAGTCGCCGGCAGACCCTGGGCGTGGTGCTGGCTGGGGTGGGGCTGGGCAGCCTGGCGGTCGGCACCGTCTGGTCGCTGAAGTCGAAGTCGACCTACGACGACGCGCTGTCGTTCGAATGCCGAGGCGATCCGTCTCGCTGTTCCGAGCAGGGTATCGCCGACGGCAAGGCGGCGCACCGTGAGGCCACCATCGCCACCATCGGCTTCGCCGCCGCCGGGGTGCTGCTGGCGGCGGGCGCGACTCTTTATTTCACAGGGCGCAAGCAGACGGCCCTGGCCTTGGCTCCGGCGGTCGACGGCGGCGCAAGCATGATGATGGCGGGGGCGTGGTGACCGGGCGCCCGACGGTGCGGCTACGCGCCAAGGCATCCGCGGCGGCGAGCGCGCTGTGCGCGGCGGCGGCGCTCTGCGCGGCCGGTTGCTCCGACATCTGGGGTTTCCACGAGCTGCGCGGCGTTCCCGACGGGGGCAATGGTGATCTGGGGACGCTCCCGGTGGGCACCGATGACAGCGGTGCGGGTGCAGGTGGCTCGGGAGGAGACCGCGGCGGTGTTGCCGGAACCGGCGCGGGTGGGTCGAGCCCTCAAGGTGCAGATGGCGGTAGAGATCTGGGCGACGCGGGGGACGTGGGCGGACCCTCGGGAAGCGGCGGCACCAGCGGTGAGGGCGGCGCGCGCGGCGCAGGCGGCTCATCAGGTAGCGGCGGCGCTGTCGCTGGGGTGGGAGGGCGAACCGGTACCGGTGGTAGCGTCGGGTCCGGGGGAAGTGGCACGGGTGGGCGAGCGGGAATCGGCGGCACCAATGGCGGAACGGGAGGCGCGGGCACGGGCGGGCGAGCGGGAACTGGCGGCGCCGGGGGCACGGGTGTCTGCGCCGCGGGCGCCAACCGCTGCGTCGGCGGCAATCTGCAGACCTGTTCGGCGACCGGAGTCTGGCAGAGCACGGGCACCTCCACGCGCCAGCTCCTGCTGAATCCCGGCTTCGAGGACGGCACGACCGGGTGGACGACCTCGGTCGCGGGCGGCTTCCCACTCATCTACGTCGCGACCGGCAACGGCGGCACCAACATGCCGGCGATCGCCGCCCAGTCACCGCGCAACGTGGCCTGGTTCGGCGGCTACGCCAACGCCGACGACGTCGCCAGCCAGAGTGTGGTCATCCCCGCGGATGCCACTTCGATCAGCGTCAGCTTCTATTACGCGGTCTTCACCGGCAAGACAGGCACCGCGGAGAACGACGTCATGAACGTGACGGTCACCAGCGGCGCGCAGACCACCACCCTGGCCCATTTCAGCAACGCCAACCCGGTCACCACCTGGACCCGCTTCTCGGCGACGCTGCCCCCCACCCTGGCGGGACAGACGGTGCGCCTGCAGTTCCGCGACCTCACCAACGGCAATAACGCGCTCACGTCGTTCTACATCGACACCGTCGCACTGCAGGTGGTGGCCTGCCCGCCGTGATCCGCAAGCTTGCATCGGGGCAGTACCGCCTCTACTCGCGCAAGGTCGATCCCAAGACCGGCCGCCGCCGGAACCTGGGCACCTTCCGCACGCGCGCCGCCGCGGAGGAGCACGAGCGCGCGGTTCAGTTCTTCAAGCGTCACTGAGCGCGCTGCGCGCCGCGCTGATTTCAGGGCGGGGATCGGAAGATCCAAATTGCCGCCGCTCCGGCCGCGGTCGACTATGATTTCTCGTCCACCTCAGTCGAGCTGGCCAAAGACCGCGGATGCATTTCGTCGTTCAACACAACACCCTGTACCGATATAGCGTTCCCGTGGTGCTCGCGCCTCATCTGCTGCGCTTGACGCCGCGTTCGGCGGGTACCCGCCTGTTTTCGCGGTCGCTGCTGGTCTACCCCCAGCCGGTCTGGCAGCTCGATCAGATCGACGACTTCGGGAACGCGGTCACGCGCGCGAGCTTCGCCGACTGGCCTTCCGATCAACTGCGCATCGAAAGCCACTTCGAGCTCGACACGTTTGCGCCGGCCCCGATTTCCTCTTCATTGGTCCTGGCCCCACTGCCCTGGTCGGCGGGCCTGAATGACGGTCTCGCCGGGTATCGGCTGGACGGCGGCGCCGGCGACACGGAGGTGACCGCGTTCGCGCGTTCACTCGCGAGCGAGGCCGGCCACCAGCCGCTGGCGTTCCTGGACCATCTTTGCCAGACGCTGTACCAGCGCACCGATAAACATATCCGCCTGACCGGTGACGCGCAGGGCGCCGCCGAGACGCTGG
The DNA here is from genome assembly GCA_035696125.1 of Polyangia bacterium. Classification (GTDB taxonomy): domain Bacteria; phylum Myxococcota_A; class Polyangia; order Fen-1088; family Fen-1088; genus DASRQZ01. The sequence goes on along the minus strand of DASRQZ010000181.1, from coordinate 30,864 downwards.
CCACGCGGCGGGGCGCCTGCCGCGACCTCACCGTGCTCTTTCTGGCCGCGGCCAGGACACTGGGATTCGCCGCGCGGTTTTGCAGCGGCTACCAGGCTGTCGCCCAGACCGCCGATGGCCAGCGACACCTCCACGCCTGGCCCGAAGTGTTCTTGCCCGACGTCGGTTGGCGCGGCTGGGATCCGACCCACGGCGTCCCCGCGGGCGAGGGTCACGTCGCGCTGTGCGCCGCGCCCGATCAAGCCGCGACCATGCCGGTCGTGGGCGGGTATTACTTCGGCAATTCGATCACCGCGACGCTTGACTTCGAGGTCAGCATCGCAACTTCCTGATCCTGGTCGCGCCGCGCTCGCTTTTTTTTCGCGCGGAAGCGCCCAGGGAGCCTGAGCTTTTCCGACGCCGCGATCTCGGGCAGGCGTCCAAAGTCAGCTGACCTCCGTAAGTGGTTGCGGAGGAAGAATTGCAACAGCACGCACGATCTCGCAGTGGGCTCTACACCCTGGTTTTTTCGCTTTCGTCCCTGACCCTCGCTTGCGGACTTGACCCGACATTGGATCCTGATCAGTCGACAATCTCAACCACGCCGGTTCTCTTGATGTCCGACGTCGACAGCTTCGACGACAACGACGTCTCGGACTGGCAGGACTTCGCCGGCACGGCGTCGACCATGTCGCACCGGATCTCCTCGAGCCACGCGCAGAGCGGCAGGCTCTCGATGAAGCTGACCTATACCGTCGGCGCCGGTGGCTACGCGGGCGTCGAACGAACTTTCTCACCAGGCCCCGATTGGTCGGCGGCGACCGCCCTGAGCCTGTGGGTCTACGGCGCCGGCAGCGGCCACCGTTTCGTGGTGCAGCTTTACGATGCGGGCGGCGAGCGCTGGGAGTCGGCCTTCCTGGTCGATTTCACCGGCTGGCGCCTGCAGACCCTGCCGTTCGCGGCGTTCACGCCCAGCAGTTTCCAGCCGTCGGGCGCTGTCGTCGACGGCCGCCGCGATCTGGCCGGGATTCAGGGACTGGCGCTGATCCCCGCGGCCAGTGGATCGAGCACGGTGTACGTCGACTCGCTGGCGCTCAGCGCGACGGCGGTCGCTCCCTCGGGCACAGGCGGGCGGGCGGGCACTGGCGGCGCCTCCGGCACCGGCGGAGTCTCGGGCATTGGCGGCGCCTCCGGCACCGGCGACGTCTCGGGCACCGGCGGCGCCTCCGGCACCGGCGGCGTCTCGGGCATTGGCGGCGCCTCCGGCACCGGCGGCGCACCCGTCGCTCCGCCACCGGCGACCGGTGCCACGGCGACGCTGATCCCGCTCTATTCGTACCCGACCGACGCATCGTGGACGGTCGTGGCCTCCGCCAAGCTCGCGCACCCGACGGTGCCGGTGGTGGCGATCGTGAACCCCGACAATGGTCCCGGCTCCTCGGTCGACACGAGCTACACATCCGGCATCGCCAAGCTCAGGGCGGCCGGAGTGAAGGTGATCGGATACGTGTACACCTCGTACGGCGCACGCGGGTCGGCGGAGGTGCGCGCCGACATCGATCGCTGGCGAACGTTCTATCCCGGCGTCAGCGGCATCTTCTTCGATGAGCAGGCCAACACCACCGGCCTCGAGACCTACTACAAGGCGCTCAGCACCTACGTCAAGCAGACCGGCATGGATTTCACCGTCGGGAACCCCGGCGCCGACACCGCGCCGAGCTACGTGGGAACGGTCGATCTGATCCTGATCTACGAGAGCGCGGGCGTTCCCAGCCTCGCCAGCCTGGACGGCTGGCACCGCAACTACGACCGCGGCAACTTTGGCGTCATCCCCTACGGCTGTCCCACCTCGAGCGCGGCCTTCGTGCAGTCGGCCCGCGATCGGGTCGGCTACATCTATCTGCAGAGCGACACCCTCCCCAACCCGTGGGACACGGTGCCGAGCTACCTCAGCACGTTGCTCGGCCAGCTGCAGTAGCTCGCGGGTCCGGTCGTCACAGGTTCGTTACCAAGACCAGGAGGACAGATGCATAAGAGTGTTTCACGCCGTCCGTTGTTCCGTTCCGTTTCCATCGTGGCCTCGCTGGCTGCGTCCGCCGTGGGCTGCGCCGCCGAGATGGGAGGTGGCGGCGATTCCACGTCACCGTCCATCGAAGGCCGGCTCGAGCTGGTCATGGTGGGTGACGGCGTGACCTCGCACGCAGAGTACTTCCTGTCGACGCCGGCTCGTGGTGATCGCTGGCTGCGTCTGGATTTCGCCGCTCACCCGGAGCTGACGGGGGTCCACGACACCGGCAACGGCGAGGCGCATTTCCACCGGCCAGGCGACACCAACGTTCGCCTGCAGGGTGACTACCTGGATGAGGACACCCTGGCGGTCACGGCGCTGGAAGACACCCAGCCCGACGACCAGGGCGGCGTGGCGATCGTCCGTGGCGCACTCATCGCCCCGACGCCGAAGAAGGTCGCGATCATCCTGGCCAACTTCACCGACGACGCCAGCCAGCCCCTGACTCAGGACGGGGCCCGCGCGCTGGTATTCGGCGCGGCGACCTCCACGAACGCCTACTACCAGGAGCAGTCGTTTGGCGCCCGTTCCTTGACGGGCATCCAGCGCGCCGACGGCGACGTGTTCGGGTGGTTCCCCATCAACGCCAGCCGGACCACCTGCGACTATGTCGGCTGGGGCAACCTGGCGCGCGCCGCCGCGCAGGCCGCGGGCGTGAACCTGACCGGCTACGCCCACGTCATCCACTACTTCCCCCGCAGCCCCAACTGCGGCTGGTCCGGCGTCGGTCAGCTGCCTGGGCGTTACACCTGGATCAACGGCTCGAGCTCGTCGACGATCGCTCACGAGCTGGGCCACAACTTCGGCGTTCATCACGCGAGCTCGCTGACCTGCCTCGACTCTGCCGGCGCGCGCGTGTCGATCAGCGGTAGCTGCACCAGCAGCGAGTACGGCGATCCTTACGATGTCATGGGCCGCGGCTATCGCCACATGAACGCGTATCAGAAGGGACGCCTCGGTTTCCTCGAGGCCGCCAACACGGTGACGGCGCCCGCCGGCGGCACGTTCACCATCGCGCCGCTCGAACAGAAGGCGACCGGCGCCCAGGTGCTGCGCATCCCGATCCGCGCGACGGCGCCCCCGCTCTATTACTACGTCGAGTTCCGGCAACCGTCGGTCTTCGATGCATTCGCCGCCGGCTCCCCGGCGATCACAGGCGTCATCATTCATCGCAGTCCCGACTACGCGACCCTGGCGCGGACCCAGCTCATCGACCTCACGCCGGCCACGACGTCGTTCAACGATGCCCCCCTGGCGGTCGGGCGCACCTTCACCGACGGCGTCGCCGCCATCGCCATCACCCTCACGGCGCTGACGCCGGCCGGAGCCACCGTGCAAGTGGTGCAGTAGCCCGACCCCGATCCGGCGTATGATGCCGTCGGTGCCCGACTGATCCGGGCTCGAGGACGACGTCATGCGCAAACCGGCGATGATTCTGCTCGCGGGGATGGGGGTGGGGGTCATGGGGCTGTCGTGCGACGGCCGCATCGGGGCGGCGGCTAGCGGCGCCAGCGGCGCCGGCGGCGACGGCGGCAAAGACGGCGACCGCGGCGGGATGGGCGGTGGGCAGGCGGGCCGAGGGCAGGGCGGATCGATGCCCGACCCTGGGCCGGGTCCCGGGGTCACCGGCGGCGGTCAGATCGGCGGCGGCACCAAGGGCGGCACCGGTCCGGCCGTGGTGGCGGAGGGGACGGCGTCGTACTGGCTACAGAACACCTCGTTCAAGGTGCAGCCCAGCACGGCGCCCGGCGCCGCCGGCGGCACGGTGAGCATCGAGGGCGCGCGGGGCGCGACCGAATCGTTTCAGATCGTGCTGCGCGGGGCGCTGACCGGCGTCGACGGCAACGCGACCGAGCTCAGCGACGGCGCCGGCCACACGATCCCCGCGACCAGCGTCCAGCTGTTCCGGCAGACGTTCATCGATTTCACCGGCGTCAGCGTGATGGGCGGGACCAAGCCGGCGCCGGCCAGCTCGCCGACCCGCGACGGCCTGGTGCCGGACGCGCTGATCCCGCTGCACGATCCCTACACGGGGGCCGCCCTGGGTGCGCCGTTCGACGTGGCGGCCGCGAAGAACCAGCCGCTGTGGCTCGACGTGCGCATCGCCGTGGATCAGGCGGCGGGAACCTACACCGGATCGATCAACTTCACGGCGACAGGCGCCGGAGCGATCAAGGTGCCGGTCTCGGTGACGGTCTGGGACATCACCTTGCCGGACATGCGCGCGATCCCAGCCTGGTTCAAGCTAGACTACAACTACATCGAGAAGTACCACGCGGGCGTTCACGACTGCTATTACGCCAGCTGCGGCGCCAGCAGCGCGCCGCGCCAGATCATCAAGCGCTACCAGGAGATCCTGCACCAGCACCGCCTGGACCCCAAGCAGACGCTGGTGTCCTATCCCAACGGCTGCACCGACACCACGCCGGATTTCAGCGACATGGATCCGGCGCTGACGCCGTACATGGACGGCTCGTACTGGGCCGACGGGGTGCCAAGCTCGATCCTGCAAGTGCCGCTCGGTCCCGGCAACGGCAGCGATCTGCAAAGGTGCGGGCAGGCCTCGACGACGGCGGTGGCCAGGGCCTGGGCGGATCACCTGAAAGCCAAGGGTTGGTGGGATCGCGCGTACGTGTACGGCGAGGACGAACCTCCCGAGACCAGCTACCCCGCGATCGCCGAGCAGGCCGGGTGGATGAACCAGGGCGATCCCGAGTGGAAGCCTCGGATCTTCGAGACCACCATCCCCACCGCCAGTAGCACCGCCATCCTGGACCCGGCGCTCTCGCTGTGGGTGATCTGCCTCAAGTGCTTCGACAAGTGGACCTTTCCCGACGGGCACGTCTTTGGCCGCACCCAGTGGGCGACCCGCCTGCAGCAAGGCATCCGCTTCTGGTTCTACGAATCCAACGCGCAGGGCGCGCCCTATCCCGGCCTGGCCAGCAACACCCTGGACGCCGCCGAGCCGCGCATCATGATGTGGGGCTCGTGGTACGAAGGGGCCAGCGGCTTTCTGTACTGGGCGGTGGACAACTGGGACGACGCCAATCCCTGGGGACCGAACACCGGCTTCGACAAGACCGGCGACGGCGTGATCATCTACCCCGGTGATCACAGCGGGACCAACACCGGCAAGGGATCGCCGGCCGGCATCGCGATGGCCGGGCCGGTCGCCAGCATCCGCCTCAAGATGACCCGTTCGGGGCTGCAGGACTGGGCCCTGTTCCTGCTCGCCGACCGCAACAACCTGCGCGACATGGCCAAGCAGCAGGTGGCCGCCGTCTACAGCCAGCTCGGAGCCTGCGAGTACCAGGGCTGCGTCGCGCCGGCCAACGGCAGCTGGTTCTGGAAGACCGACTACGACCTCATGAGCACCGCCCGCCGCAACATCGTCAGCGCGCTGCTGGCGGCAGCGCGCTGACGCCAGCTTCTGACCGGCCGATTCTGGGGATTCGGTGCGCGCTAGCTCGGTCGAAGGGCGTAGCTGGGCGAGGTGTCATCAGTTTTCAGTTTTCAGTCGACAGGAAAAGGTGACGGACCCAGGCGGCGGCTCGATGCCGAGTTGATCGCAGCGGCGTCCAGAGCTTTGTCGCGCTCCGCCCGAAAGTTGAACGCCGCCGACTATCCCTGAAGACTGATAGCTGATAGCTGATGACCCTTCGTCCGTGCTTCCAGGTTCACCTGGCTATCGTCAGCCCTCGGATGAGACCTCCACCACCAGCGCGCTGATCGGGCCCTCGATCGCGCCGCTGCCCAGGCGCCGCGCGACCGCGGCCTCCGCGGCGTCGGTGGCGCGGGCCAGCTCGCCAGGACCCAGCGCCTCGATCTCGTCGCGCATCGGCGTGCCCTGGCAGATGGCGCGCGCGACGTTGCGCGCCGAGGTGGCGCGGCCGCGCGCGGGCAGGGTGGTGATGATGGCGGGGGCGCGGAAACCGGCGTGTGCCAGGTCGTCGCGGATGACCTGCGGATCGAAGTAGCCGTGTGGGGTGCGCGCCATGAAGCGGGGCGGATGCTCCGGGTAAAGGTCGATCACCGCACCCTGGACCGCGTCGGTGAGCTCGTTGAGCTCGATCCGATCCCAGGTGTTGAAGATGAAGGCACCGCCTGGTTTCAGCACGCGCCGGGCCTGGGCGTAGGCACGCGGCCGATCCGGGAAGAACATCACGCCGAACTGGCACACGACCGCGTCGAAGCTGGCGTCGGGAAACGGCAGTTGCATCGCGTTGGCCTGTTGCCAGGTCACCGGGCGGCTGGTCCCGATCCGGGCCGCCAGGTCGAGCATGGGCTGGTTGAGGTCGGTCGCGACGATGGCCACGCTGGGCGGCAGTCGATCGGCCAGCTCCCGGGTGACGACGCCGGTCCCCGCTGCAATTTCCAGCACGGTGGCGCTTCCTGCGCTTCCTCGCTTCAGCACGCGCAACGCCAGATCCCTGGCGTAGGGAGCGAAGATCATCGGCACCATCAACTCCTCGTACAGTTGCGGCACCGAGCCACTGAAGACTTTGTCGCCCGCGGGTGTGCTCATCGGCCTCCTGTCTGCAGGAGGCCACCATCTCACCGACCTGGCGGCGCCGGCAACCGCGCCGCGTCCTCCACCTCGCTGCCCCGCGCCCCGGGTCTCGCGCTCGAGCCGCGCGCGGCGCACCGCCCGCATCCACAGCAGGGCGCCCAGCAGTGCCGCCAGGCTCGTCGCTAATCTCGTCCCCCGTCGACGATGGTCAATCCGTACGGATCGTTGCCGATTCCGGTGACGGTGGCCACCACCGCCCGCGTCTTCAAATCGACGATCCACAGCGTGCCGCTGGGGCCCACGGCGGTGCGCGCTCCACCTGATATGACCGCGTGGCGACCGTCGGATGTGACGGCCGACCCCTTCGGTCGCGCGGGTGAGCCGTCCGGCCGGAGCAGCGGAATGTCCACGACGGTGCCGTGCTGGCCGGTCGCGGAGTCGAACTCGACGATCGATACGTTGTTCGTACGAAAATTCGGCACGATGATCTTGCGCCCGTCGGGGCTGAATGAAGGAATGAACGGCCGCGTCTGGGTCGCGGGGTCCGTGGTGCCGACGAGAACCCGGGCCACTTCCGCCCGGAGATTGACGTCGATGATCGAGATGGTGTTTCCTTCGAAAGCGAAGCGTTGGCTCTCGCGGTTGGCGGCGACCACCCAGCGGCCGTCGGGACTGTTCGTTATGCCCCAAGGCCCGATCTGGGTCGGAATCCGAGCGACCTCGGCCCGGCGGTCACCGATCAGGGCGCGTTCGAGGTCGATCACCGACACGTCGTTGGTGCCACCGTTCGCGGTGAAGAGGTAGCGCTTGCCGTCGTTGCTGACGCCCAGCGTGATTCCGTTCGTGTCGGGAAAGCATCCCCACGAGGGATTGGGAGAGAGCAGAGGCACGGGAGTGATGGCGGTGCTCGGTGGGAAGACGGGCAGAGGAAACGTGGGCGGTCCGCTCGGGGAGACGAAAGGAACCGGGAAGGTGGGGCAGGCAAACTCCGGATGACCGAGGGCCAACTCCACCTCGCCCCGGAGACTGCCCGTATTTCGATCGACGAAGGCGATGCGGTTTCCGCCGTCTTCGGTGAGGTGGCTTTCGGCACTCGCCACGATGAATACATCGCGAAGCAGAACCAGTCCCACCGATCCAAAGGAGCCGCTGTCCACATGCCGCTCGAGCGCTGCGACGGTGTCGTCGTTCTGGCGTTTGAGCATTGCGCGGACGTTCATGACGGCAATGTTCCCCCTTCCGCCGTGCTGCAGGAATTCGGCATTGTCGATGCTTCCGTGGTGATTGACGACGTAGACCGTCTTGCCGTCTTCACTCGGCACGATGTTGGCCGGATCTCCCAGCGGTCTGCCATCCAGACGGTCGAGGGCAACCTTCGAACGACTGACGATGGCGTTGGGGGTGTTGTTGTTCTCCGGCCTGAGGGCCTTCTCGAGGTCGACGGCGTAGATGCGGGGATCGCGGCGTCCGGTGACGAGGATGAACGTGTCGTCCGCGCGGACTGTTTGCGTCGCGCACAGCGAGAAAACGCAGGGAAGCACGAGATTCGCGAGCTTCATGTTGAACCTCTCCGGTTGGATTGTCGCTGCAGCGACAGGGACGAACGCAATCAACGAAACCGCACGTCCCGATTGCAGCTCAGGTGGCTGTGCAGCGAAGCATGCGGGCAGCGCTGCGGTCGCCGGCAGTGTACTCGTCTGGTTCGGGGCCGAACAGAACGAAATGTGCACCGAGGACGTGGGTGTAACGACCGAGGCGGCGCGGGCGCCGCCTCGGCTACTTGCCGAACGCCTTGGCGTCCTCGACGAAGGCCTTCATTCCCTCGTCGCTGAGGGGATGGTCGGCCACGGTGGCGAGCACGGGCGCCGGTACGGTGAGGATGTCGGCGCCCGCCAGCAGACACTCGGTCAGCTGCACCTGGTTGCGGAAGCTGGCGGCCAGGATCTCGGTCGTGATGCGGTAGTTGGCGAACACCGTCGCGATCTCGAAGATGAGACGGGCGCCCGCGTCCTTGAGCGGACCGCCCGACGCCACGAACTCGGTGTTGTGCATGATCTGGTCGCCCTTGCTGTTCTTGTGGTCCTCGACCCAGTACAGGGAGTTGCCGGGCGCGCGCTCGGGCTTGTCGTTCTTGTACCCGTAGTCCGCGAGGCGGCCCAGAAAGGGACTGACGTAGATCGCGCCGGCGTTGGCCGCCCAGAACGCCTGCGTCGTGTTGAAGATCAGGGTGGTGTTCACCTTGATGCCGCGTTCCCACAGGCGGCGGATGACCTTGAGGCCGGTATAAGGATCGGCCGACGGGTTGACCGCCCGATAGCCGCCGATGGGGACCTTGATCACCGAGTTGTCGCCCAGCTCCGACAGCTCGGTCGCCTGACGGACCATCCCCTCCTCGCCGAGCTCGGTCAGCTCGAGCGAGACCGGATGCGGGCGCAGCAGCGTGCACAGATCTCGCATGATCTCCTTGGCGTGGTCCCACGACTTCGCGCCCGCCTTCTTGAGCAGGGTCGGATTGGTGGTGATTCCGTTGACGATGCCCGCGCGCAAGAGCGGTTCGATGTCGGCGCGGCTCGCCGAGTCGGCGAAGATGCGCGGCGCCTTGGGCGCGGGGTGGGCAAGCGGGTTGCCGGCCTTGTCCGAGTTGATGACCGGCAGCAGGCCCTTGCGGTTGAACATCGCGTCACTGGAGAAATGCGGGATGAACATGGTCTGGCTCCTTGGCGTTGGCGGATCGCGGCTAGCATGCTCCAGCGCCGCCGCCGCAGCACCTGCGCTCGAAACTCGAGCGTGGCAGCCGATGCGGATGCGCTGCGTGGCCCGCGGGCACGAATCGAGGGGGCCCAGTGACGGCGCGCACGAGGTGTCGTCCCACCACTAGAATAGATTCAAGAGCGTGCTACGTCCTATGGGTGAGTCAGAGGTAGCCATCATGAAGATCGCATCCACGTTGCTCTGTGGTTTCTTGCTGCTCGGGTCGCGCGCCGTTCGCGCACAGGAGCAGGTGGAGGGCGAGCCCTCCGCCGGAACGCCTGAAGCGGTTCAACCGCAGGAAGCCGCGCCGGTCCAGGTGCCGCCGGCGCCGCCACCGCAGCCGCCGCCCCCTCCCGTGCAGAACGACGCACAGGCACAAGCAGCGCAGCCGTACCAGCAGACGGCTCCTCAGCAATACCCGGCGGCGCCCGAAGCTCAGGCGGCCGCCGGTCAGTGGGTCTACACCAGCCAGTACGGGTGGGTGTGGATGCCCTACGGCGCGCAATACACCTATGAAGGGTCCTACGACACCCAGCCTTACGCCTACGCCTACTACCCTGCCTACGGGTGGACCTGGCTGGCGGCGCCCTGGATCTGGGGCTGGGGCGCCTATCCCTACTTCGGGCTCGCCGGTCCCTGGCACTTCGGGTGGTACCGCGGCCTTTACCATGCCGGTTACGGCTGGGGTGGTTATCGCGGCGGTTACGGCAACAGCTACCGCGGATACTACGGCGGCAACGGCTACCGCGGCAGTTACGGCAACACCTACCGCGGCGGGTACGGTAACAGCTACCGCGCTGGCAACGGCTACGGTGGCGGCTTCCGCGGCACGCCAGCGGGCGGGGGCGCGTACGGTCGTTCGTACCCCAGCGCCGGTTCTGGCGGCGGCTTTCGCGGTCGGCCGCCCGGCGGCAGCTTCGGCGGCGGCGTGCACGGCGGCTTCGGTGGCGGGTCACACGGCGCCTTTGGCGGCGGCTTCGGCGGCGGCAGCCACGGCGGCGGCTTCGGCGGCGGCAGCCATGGCGGCGGCTTCCACGGCGGCGGCGGTCGCGGCCATCGCTGACCGGGTTTTCATCCAGCGAGCCCTTCGCTGAGCTCGATCGCGCTGCTTTACGCGCCGAATATCTTCAATCGCCCCAGCGCAGGCGTGGCCCTCTTCGAGGGCTCAACCGGCCAGCCACAGCGAGACGCGATATGCGCGGTCGAAGTAGTCGCCGTGCACCGCCCGGGTACCATCCCAAAGCGTGAAGTGTCCGGTGGCGTCGCCGAAGTGCATCTCAAAGCACATCACGCCGCGCAAGTGGGCAAAGCCGGTGCGTAGCACGCCGGTCTTTTGCTTGGGCGGCGGTGTCCGCACAACTACTTTTTCTTCCTCGTCATGCCGGCGATTCTTTCCCTGAGGGCGGGCGTGTATCGCATGACTCCCGTGTCGAGAGCAGCCCATTTTATGGGTGGCGCGTTTTCGAGCGGCTCCTTTCGCGCCTTCAAATAGACCAGTAATTCCGATCGGGGGGGCGGCATTCGGCTGCCGCGCTCGACCTGCCAAATGAAGTGCAATGGGCTAGCACCGAGCGCGCCTCGGGAGCCACGCACCACCTGGGCGATCTCGCATTCCGCATCGTAGAAGACGTCGGGCTCGTGCCGGTCGGAAAAAATGTCCGTCAGACCCTGCAGGCGGCAGACGACGGTGGCCGAGGCCTCGCGTCCCAGTGTGCGCAGCAGTTGGTCACTGAAGAAATCCTTGGGCGGCCGGGTGTCGATGGGGTAGCCGGGTGCGGTTGGCGGCGAGCCCGCCGCGCCCGTGACGTTTGGCGCGGCGGTGCCGTCGCCGTCGCTTGACGCCAGCGCCGGCCGCTGGCAACCGCAGGTCCACACGGCGGCGAGCACGGCGGTCGCAAGGACCGCCGCCAACACGACAGCCCCGATCCCCTTGATCGACATCACGTTCGCGTCGAGGCGCACGATGAGAGACTAACGCGGCGGTCGCTCAGAGGGGCGGGTGCGATTCGGACCCAGGTTCCGGTCGTTGCGGATCCCGATGGCGGTGAGACGCCACCTCGTGTCCCGGGAAATGCTGGGGGGAGGGAAGGCCGGCAGGTTTACAATGTTTCGCATGCGGCGTCTCATCAGCGGTGACGTGGTGGCGGTCGTGCTCTCGACGTTGGTGGCGGGCTGTCACGGCGCGGCCGGCGGGGACGTTCGCGACGCGGGCAGCGGCGGTTCCGGCGGGGCTGGCGGCGGCGGCCAGGTCGGCGCCGGGGGCGGCGACGGCGGCGGGGGCTTCGCGGGCGCCAGCGACAGCGGCGTCTCCGCGGTGGTGGTGACGGTCCAACCGGTGACCGTGAGCCTCTCGCCGGGCGGCACGCAGCAGTTCACCGCGACGGTGACCGGGGCGTCGAACAAGGCGGTGACCTGGAGCGCGAGCGGGGGGACGATCACCGCCGCCGGCCTGTTCACCGCACCGCAGATCGGCGGCAGCTACGCGGTGCGCGCCACCAGCGTCGTCGATTCGAAGAGCAGCGGCACGGCGCTGGTCACGGTCTCCGGCGGCGGGTCGGTCATCGCGCCCTTCTACGATTCGGCGCACCCGTACGTGCAGGTCATGACCCCGATCCCCTTCGTCACCTACTTCGCGCCCGCGACCATCCGGATCTGGGCGAACGCGCCCGACTCCGGCAACGATAGCGTCAACGGCTACTCGCCCACCGTCGACTTCTACCTGGGCACCATGATGGTCGGCAGCGTCAGCGTGACGACGAGCGACCCCATCGACTACTACCAGGTCGACGCGACCGGCGTCCCGGCCGGTTCATACGAGGTGTACGTGCGCAGCCGGCTCGCCAGCGGCACGGTCGAGAGCATGCACGTCCCGGTCACGGTCATCGACGTGCCGCCCCACGGCGGCCCGAACATGACTCTGACGAGCGACGTGGTCCTGGGCGGCAGCACCAACTTCGAGCTCATCGGCGCGGCGGGCGCGCGGGCGCTGCTCACCAGCAGCAACGGGTCGCGCATCCGGAGCGCCGCCGGCTGGACCGGTCACCTCATCATCCGCAACGCGGACGTCATCGGGCTCGGAGGAATGGACATCCCGGGCATCGAGGTCACCGTCGGCGGCAGCAACGCGCTCGAGATCAGCGGTTCGGTGTTCGACCGTTGCGGCCCGCCGTCGCTGACCGCGAACGGTCAGGCGCCGGTGACCATCTCGGGCAACACCTTCCAGCCGAACATCCTGACGCCGGTGAACGACGAGGCAGACTACGCCGGCTCGCACCCGAGCCTCACCATCGCCGGGAGCTCGACCGCCGCCAAGCTGTTCCAGGGGAACAACGTGGGTGTTTCGTTCGTGCGCTTCTATCGCACCAGCCACTGGCTGATCGGCGGCGACCACGACGCCGACGGTAATATCTTCATCGGCGTGCGCGCCGGCGTCGAGATGAACGACGCCAGCGACGTCGTCATGCGCGGCAACTTCTCGTACCATCGCTACCCGTTCGGCTGGTCGCAGGGACACAACCTCGACTTCGAGGGGACGGACAGCACGACGCTGGTCGAGCACAACGTGTTCCGCGGCAGCTCCTGGATGATCCAGGGCCTGGACGGCGAGCTCCGGTACAACCTGCTCATCGACAACATCAACGAGGCGTTCATTCGCTTCAACCAGGCGGGGACGGCGATCCACCACAACGTGTTCGCCAACGTCGGTTATCAGCGCCAGTACTCTCCGAGCGGGGGCGTCACGCTGTCGAATGGATCTTTCTACAACAACACCGTCGACGCGGGCGGCGCAAAGCTGGGCTGGTTCAACGACAGCTTCGTCGCGCCCATGGGTCCGTACAAGCTGACGAGCGCACGCAACAACGTCTTCACCGGGTTCGCCTACCAGAGCCCGACCGCGCTGTTCGCCGCGGGCTCGGCCGCCGCCGCCGACTACAACAGCTTCTACAACCCCGACACGACGAGGCTCACGCGCTACGCGGACGGCGGCCTGGGCGCGCACGACCTCGGCGGCGGCGCCAGCACCGATCCCAGGTTCGCGCAGGCGCGCGTGGTGCCGTTCCCGATCGGCGACGGCGAGATCTGGCTGCGGCGCGTGACGGTCTCGCAGATCCTGTCTCTTTACCGCGGGATCTACACCCCGGCGGCCGGCAGCCCCCTCATCGACGCCGGCGATCCCGGAGACGACACCGGCGGCGCCCGCAACACCGACATCGGCGCCATCGGCGCAGGGAACGTCCACCCCGACGATCGGTTCGGTCGTTTCGGGCCGTGAGCGCGGGGACTGAACTGAACATGCCTGGATGGTCAGCGACGACACGGCCGTGCACTGGATCAACGCCGGCGATGCCGACGGCGCGGTGATTTTATTGTTCGTCCCCGACGCCCATGGCGATTCCGTACTTTGCGCAGTGAGCTTCGATGAGAGAACGATCACCCGTGTCGGACAGACTGAAGTACGCCTGTTTCGCGAGCGCGACGTGATGAAGCGTGCATGAACAGGTTGCCAGGATCTTCAGGGCCTCCGGAACGCTTCGTTTCTCGTTGATCTTCCTCACGAGAGCGACGGCCTTTCTGCAGTCATTCTGGGCCCAGGAATCCCGCGCACGATTCATGAGAACATCGACCTCGCTCATGGCCGCTTTCTCTGCGTCTTCAGGCGCCGCGGCGATGGCGCTCTTGCCTCTCACAGGGATCGGGACGGGTTCCGGATGTCGAGCCGTATCGCGCTCCGCCGGCAGCTCGATCCGGGCGAGCTCGAGGACAGATGTCCATGGAGTGCTGATGACAGCGCGATCGACTTGTCCGGCCTCGGTGTTCGGACGCGTTCCCTCTGCAGGTGGCGTAGGCGCGGGTAAGATCGTCGCTCGATACATGATGAAAGGAATGGCCATCGCCAGGGCCAGGCCCGCCCACGGGCCTTGCTTGGCGAAGCGGAGACGCTCGCGCAGCCTGGGCGGCGGAACGGTCTCCGAAGCGACAGCGTTCAGCGTTCCGCTCGACTGATTTGACGCCGTGAGGTGCCTGGTCTCCCCGACATGCGGGATGCGCCTGCCGGGCACGGTGTTCGCGGAGGCCGCCCACGCGCCGTGGTCCGTCGGTTGTACGCCGAGCTCGGCGAGCGAGACGTCCTTACCACCGCAGGCGAGCAGCAGCGCGCCGATGTTCGCTGCGACCCGTTCCATCGAGGATGGACGCGCACCGGGATCCTTGGCCAGCAAATCGAAAACGAAGCTCTCCACCGCGGCAGGAACCTCGACGCCCGTCAAACGCAGCGAGGGTGGGGTCACCGTCAGATGAGCGGAGATGATCTCGCCCGGTCCGTCGAAGGCAAACGGGGGATACCCGGCGAGTGTCGCGTAGAGGATGCACCCCAGCGAGTAGATGTCCGAACGGTGGTCCACCGCCCCGCGCCCCCGACACTGTTCAGGCGACATGTAGAGCGGGGTGCCCACGAGAGCTCCGGTGCAGGTTCGCGTCGCGGGGTTGTCGCCACCGAGCGCCGTGAGCTTCGCGATTCCGAAGTCCAGGATCTTCACGACCGTGCCGTGCTCGGCGACGTCTGAGATGTTGAGGAAGATGTTGTCCGGCTTGAGGTCGCGATGAATGATCTGCTGCTGGTGCGCGACGCTCATTCCGGTGGCGATGTGACGGGCCACGGTGAGCGCGAGGTCCCAGGGCAGTCGCGTATCCGGCTTGCGACACAACAAGGACCCGAGGCTCTCACCGACGAGATACTCCATCGCCAGGTAGGCCCTGCCACTGGGCAGCTTTCCGGAATCAAAGATCTCGACGAACGAGCTATGACGGAGGCGCGCAGTCTCCCGCGCCTCGAGCAGGAACCGGTGGAGTAGATCCGTCCTGCCAGAGAGCTCCGGCAGCAGCACCTTGACTGCTGCCTTGCGTTTCAACCACTCGTGCTCGGCCAGGTAGACTGCCCCCATGCCCCCGCGGCCGATCAGCGCGAAAATGCGTAGATTCCCGATCTGGGTACCGATGAGATCGTCGGTGTTGGCTCCATCGGTCATGACAACAGCCCCTCCTCACTCCCCCGGGTCTGGCGCTCCGAGCGGTGGATCCACGGATCCGGGATAGCTGGTCCCGTCCCGGTCGTGTTCTCGCCCATCGAGCCATCGTTTCCGTATGCGTCGCAGCGAGACATCCTAGCGCGTCACCATCGCGGCGATAAGCCACTCTTTTGACGGTGGCATATCAGTCGGCCAGGGACGCCCCAGGCGGGGCCCGCCACGCCTGAGCGGCGGCCAGCCTCGACAAGGCGGCCCCCCAGCGACCCACGCTTACACCAGGACCCGCCATTGTCATGGGCTTCGCGGTCATGGCGGCTTCGCGGTCATGGGGCCTTCGCGGCAATTCCGGCCGCTCAGTTCTTTTTGTCACAAGAAGTCCCGGTCCCCGACAGGTACATGTGTAAACCGTTCGCTATATTGCGATCGCTGCCCGGGGGCGGGGTGATTCGGGGCCGCAGCAACCACCGACCACGGAGCCAAATGAGAGTTCAGACGCTTAGCCTGGGCCTGTACGTCTCCGTCTCTGTCTCCCTCCTGGGGATGGGGACGCTCGCGGGATGCTACGGCCGGATCGAGAATGGCGGGCTCAACGGAGGCGCCGGGGGCAATTCGCAACTCCCGGGTGCCAACCTGCCCGCCAGACTGAACCTCGAAGGCTCCCCGCAGTACTACCGCCTGGTCCGGCTGACCAATGCGCAGTGGGCCCGCGCCGTCCAGGACCTGCTCAAGCTCTCCTCCCCGTCGGGCCTCGAGAAGGGGTTCCAGGGCCCGGTGGTCGGTACCACCGACTTCACCAACAATGAGCTGCTGCTGGACGTCAATCAGGAGTCCTGGTCGGGTTTCCAGTCCTCCGCGGAGACGCTGGCCGCGCAGGTGACGGCGACCGACGCGGCGCTCGCCCAGGTCTACGGCGGCACCGACGCGGCGGGGTTCATCTCGACGCTGGGGCGGCGCGCCTACCGGCGCCCGCTGACGCCGGCGGAGCAAGCGACCTACTTGACCCTGTTCAACCAGGGCCCCTCGCTCACGGGGACGCGAAGCGTGTTTGCGAAGGGGGCATCGCTGGTGATCCGGGCGATGCTGCAGTCTCCCCACTTCCTTTACCGGGCCGAGCTGGGCCCGGCGGGGGCTCCGCTCTCGGGCTACGAGGTGGCGGCCAAGCTCTCGCTGTGGCTGCGCGGTACCATCCCCGACGACGGGTTGCTCGACTCCGCGGCGGGGCCGGGCAAGCTGGATACGGCCGACGGCGCGGCGGCGCTGGCGACCGCGATGCTGGGTGAGCCGACCGCCACCACGGTCATGCAGCGGTTCCACGACGAGCTCCTGCACTTCGATCGCTACGCGCAGATCAGCAAGATCAACGTGCCGAGCTACGACCCCGCGCTGAACACGGAGCTGGAGGATGTCTCGCATCTGTTCTTCGACAAGATCTTCACCCAGGGCCTGGGTGTGCGGGAGATCCTCACGACGACCAGCGGTTTCGCCGGGGCCCGCACCGCGCCTCTGTACGGGATGAGCGCGCCGGCGACCGGCTACGTCGAGCGTGACCTGGGGTCCCAGCGTGTCGGTTACTTCTCGCAGATTCCGTTCTTGACCCTGCACGGGTTCAACGCCGATCCCGACCCCATCCACCGCGGCGTCAGCATGAACCTGGACATGCTGTGCGCGAAGCTCGGGCCGCCGGTGGCGACCATCCCGCCCATCCCGCCGACCATGCCGGGACAGACCAATCGCCAGCGCATCGATACGCTCACGTCCACCTGCGGCAACCAGTGCCACAACCAGATGATCAACCCGCTGGGGTTCGCCTTCGAGCACTTCGACGGGATGGGGCAGTATCGCGACACCGAGAACGGCGGTCTGCCGATCGACTCGAGCGGCAGCTACGTGTTC
Source organism: Polyangia bacterium (assembly GCA_035696125.1). Taxonomy (GTDB): domain Bacteria; phylum Myxococcota_A; class Polyangia; order Fen-1088; family Fen-1088; genus DASRQZ01. The sequence goes on along the minus strand of DASRQZ010000181.1, from coordinate 13,637 downwards.
ATGAACGGGGCGAAGACCTTCACCAACGCGGCCGGCCTGATGCGGGCGATGGCCGACGACCCGCAGGCGCATCTGTGCTACGCAAAAAAGCTGGCCAGCTACGGCTTGCAGCGCGACATCGTGGTCTCTGACCAGGCGTTGGTGCAGACCCTGGCCGCGACGAGCATGGCGGCGAACGGCTCCGTCAAACAAGTGATCGTCCAGCTGGTCCGCAGTGACGCGTTCCGCACGCACGCCGGAGGAGTCAAGTGATGGGCACGCCCCCGAAGACCGTCGTCCCGATCATCGCGAGCCCGACCAGACGGGTGACCATCAACCGGCGCGCGTTCCTGCGCGGCGCCGGCACGGTGGCCATCGGGCTCCCCTTCCTGGAAGGGCTGCCCGAGCGTTCGGCCTGGGCGGCCGATAGCCCGCCGGTGTTCAGCATGTTCATCGTCGCCGCCTGCGGTGTCGTCGGCAACAAGTTCTTCCCCAGCGCGACCGGCCCGCTGACGACCGCCGGGCTCATGGCCATGCCCGACAAGGCGGTCAGCGTGCTCGCACCGCACGCGCCCAATCTGCTGTTCATCAAGGGGATCAACTTCCCGCTGACCGGGCCGACCGGCTGCGGGCACGCCCAGGGCCTGTGCCAGTCGTTGACCGCGGCTCCCCCGGCCGGAAACGGCGGGTCGGCGTATTCGACCGGGGTCTCGGCCGACATGGTGATCGCCCCGGCGGTCAATGCCGGCGCCGCGGATCCGCTCACCTTGTACGCGGGCTCGAAGGCCTACATCGCCGAACGGATCTCCTTCAAAGCGGGAGGGGCGGGACAGGTGCGGGCGGCGGACCTGAATCCATACAACCTCTACACCAAGCTGACGGGCCTCACCACCACCACCGGCGCGGGCGGTGGCACCACCGTCGATCCGGTCGCGATGGAGCTCGTGACCACCCGCAAGAGCGTCAACGATCTCGTGCGGGCGGAGCTGAACAGCCTCATGGGGATGTCGGCCTTGAGCAGCGCGGACAAGCAGCGGCTCAAGCAGCACTTCGACGGCATCCGCGACACGGAGATCACGATGGGGACGATGGCCGCGAGCTGCACGAAGGACGGCCTGTCGACCACCCAGCTCGACGCGCTCAGGACCGGCTTCGCCTTCAAGGCCAACGGCATGATCGAGGACGTCGTCAAGCTGCACCTCGAGCTGGTGGCGCTGGCGTTCGCGTGCAACTTCAACCGCGTGGCGACGCTGCAGTGGGGCGACGGGACCGACGGCACCAAGTACAGCGTCCCGTCGAACGCAAGCCTCGGCTGGCCGTTCCACCACCTCAGCCACCGCGTGGATTCCGATGCCAGCGTCGGCAGCAATCCCACCGCCGAGCAGGCGCACGCGGAGATCGACGTCCTGCGCATGCAGTCGCTGCTGCACGGGCTCGACGCGTTCCAGGCGCGCGGCCTGCAGGACAAGTCCTTCGTCATGTGGACGAACCACATCGCCGACGGGCCGAGCCACAGCATGCGCAACGTGCCGCACATCATCTGGGGCAACGGCGGCGGCTACCTCAAGCAGGGGCTGTACCTCGACGCCGGCAACGTCACCAACAACAAGTTGTTCAACACCCTCATCACCGCGGCGATTCGCGACAAGAGCAGCGCCCCCGTGAGCTTCGGCATGGGGACGGGGACCGGCACGATCGCCGGGATGCTCGCCTGATGTCGCGGATCCCGATCGCGCTGTCCGGTTTGCTGCTGGGGTCGATGGTCGGCTGCGTCGCGAGCGTGCAGACCGGCGACGCCGGCGCGGGCGGCAGTGACTCGGGACCGGCTGGTGCGCGGGGAACCGGAGGCGCCGCGGGAAGCGGCGGCGCGACCGGGGCGGGCGGGCGCGGTGGCGCGCCGGACGGCGCCGGCGGGAGCGGCGCGGGTGGGCGAGGCGGGCAATCGGGGGCAGGCTCCGCCGGTTCCACGGGTGCGGCCGCCGGGGCGAACGGCTCGGACGGGGGCGCCTCGCCCGCGGTGCCCAGCGCTGGCTGCGCCAGGATGACCGCTCGGCCGCCGAACGGCACCGTCAGCGTCGCCAACGATCACATCTACGACTTCCCGGCGAGCTACGACGGCAGGACACCCCTGCCGCTGCTCATGGCGCTGCACGCTGCCGGCAACTCCAATACCCAGCTCGAGGGGATCTCCAACGGAACGCGTCTGGCCACCTCATTCGTGCGCGCGTTCCCCAAGAGCGCGGGCAGCGCGTGGGTCTACGCGACCGACGCGCAGAAGGTGGTCAGCGCCTACACCGACCTGACCAACAATTATTGCATCGACACCAGCCGGGTGTTCTTGACCGGCCACAGCTCCGGTGCCCAGATGGCGGTGCAGATCGTGTGCAACGGCGACACCCGCTACAAGGCGGTCGCGCCGGTCGCGGCGTCCAGGTACTGCACCCGGGTGATGCCGACATCGGTCATGTACATCCAGGGGATGATGGACGCCATGCGCAACAACAGCAATGGCGCCGACGTGGTCGCGGTGTTCACCGCCAGCAACCAGTGCTCGATCACCACCATGCCTTTTGACGTGCCGACATGCACCAGCGCGACCGATCGCATGACCGTCACCCCGGGCTGCGTGTCGTACCAGGGCTGCAGCAAGCCGACGATCTGGTGCTCGCACAACGACCACGGTTACAACCTGACCGACGGCTACGAGCACGGCTGGCCCTGCTTCGCCAGCAACGCGATAGCCGACTTCTTCCTCGCGCTTCCCTGACGCGCCTTCCGCGCGCGGGGGGCTGAGGACAGCCCCACGTGCTCGGATCGGGTAAGACCAATGCGATTCGGATAGGGCTAACCGCCAAGACGCCATGACGCCAAGATCCGGATTATCAGGGGTCCGGGCTTGGCGTCTGCGGCGCCTTGGCGGTTAACCGACCCGATTGCCGTCCAGATCTTCGCTCTGCAAGTCGCCTAGTCTGGCCGGCCGGCGTCGAAGCAGAACTTGGGCGATGATGCGTCAGGTGAGCAGGCGCCGAAGTCGTAGCGCCATATCGGACAACCGAAAGCGTCAGTCTCGATGCGCCAGCGGCTCGAGTCCCAGAAATCACAGGTCGTGTAGCACACGCCGGTAAAGGAGACGCCACCGAGATTCGTACACCCGCTCGGCTGCGAATCAGGCGGGCAGCAGACCACCGCGTCGGAGCCCGCATCATTGCCCCCAATACCTTTCATGCCGCCGATGTTCTCGAAGATCAGGCCGCCTGTTCCCTTCCCGCCGCTACCGGTCATGCCGCCGAAGCAGTTGCCGGGGATGACGCCGAGACCGTCGCAAATATAGCCGCCCGTCCCCATCCCGCCGCCGCTGCCGGTCCTGCCGCCGATGAGGCCCATCTCGCCGCCGTTACCCATCCCCGCACTGCCCGTGTTCCCTGCGTGGTACTCGCTGCCACCTTGTCCCTGCGACGGCGGCGAGTTCTGCGAGCTGCAACGCGTTCCGAACAACACCAGCATCAATCCGATCCACGTCCAGCTCGCAGCTCTCCGCATGGCGTCCCTCCAGTCGACCTGACCCTCGCCGCAGCAAGAAGGATACCGTGATCCGGGCTGATTTCCGCGGCGCATGCCACCCCGTGCGTCCACGCGGCGCGCGATCTCAGACACCGTTGCCGCGGTTCGGTCGCGCCGCGCGCCGGCCCGCTATCCACTGACGAGGGCAGCGGCAGCCGGCCAGTGCCGCCCTTCATGCCGAGATCGCATCAGCGGCGCAAGACCCAACCCCAGGCCGGCCAGGATGTGCGAGTCCTGGAGTCCTTCATGCAATTCTGGTCGCGGTCCAGCGGCGCGCGCTACTCGATGATGGGCGCTTTCTCGGCCGGCATCGGGCCGGTCTCGGGCGCGGCGATCCGGGGCCGCGGCGCGACGCTCGGCTGCTCCTCCTGTGCCGGGCTGGCGCCGGGAGCGACCGGGGGCGCAATGCGGGGCGGCGGCGCGACACGCGGCTCCTGCGCGGAGCCGGCGCTCGACCCGGTGGTGCGAGCACCGCTCGGTTCCGTGGTCGGAGCGGCGCCCAGTTCCGTGATGGGGGCGGCGCCCGGCTGGGGAGCGACCGGTGACCCCGCGGGGACCAGGCCGTTCGCCTCGGGGGACCACACGTAGCCGCGCAGCGCCCCGCTCGACCGGCTCTTGCGCGCGGCCGTGCTGGACTCGGACTCGCTCCGGGGCGCCGCCTTCGTCTCGCGGGTCTCCGCGATGGGCCTGGCTGCCGCCTTGTTCGCTGCTTGTGTCCTGGTTTCCAGCTCAACGTCAGCCTTGGGTGCCGCCTTCGCCGGCTGCTCCTTGATCTCCGGCGCAGCGGCGACGATCGGCCTGGCCGGTCGGTCGGACTCTTCAACGGCTGGTCGCGGGGGAACGGCTGCCTCCGCCCGCTCGGTCGCGGTCGGCTGACAAGTTCCGGGCGCGATCGCCGGCAGAGACGACTCCGGGTTGGATCCGGCGGGGATGCGGGCCGGAGCGCCTGCCGGCGGGGGCGGCGTGGGCATGTTGGTTGGCGCCGGCTGACCTGCCACCATCGCCCGCGCCGAATCGTTCACCGAGGCGCCGGACCGCCCGAATCCACCGGTCGATCTCCAGGTCACGAAGCCAATCACCGGCAGCGACACCAGCAGCGCCGTGATGGCCAGCAGTGGACGCCTTCGCCGGGGAATCCGGTCAAAGGAATCGAACTCCAGCTCGGGAGAGGGGGGCGCGTCGTCGTCGAGGATCACGCCCTTGTACCCGTTGGCCTCTTGCTCTTCGCCCTTCGAGAAAAAGCGCTGGCTCAAGGTCGCCACCCTCATGCTGGGGCTGGTTCGATCTCGCATGGCCGGCATTCTACGCGTCGTGGCGCGGTCTGTATCTAAGGACATCTGACCCCTCCCGGCTCACAAGCCGTTGCCCTTGAGTAAGCCAAGCTCGTGCCAGGCCCTCGGAAGGCCATATCGCCAGCTCGGACGCGGAGATCCTTACGGTTGCGGATCGCAGCGGCCGCGAATGTGTCGACGCGGTAACGTCGGCGCGCGAGCGCCCTCCGCCCGGCTCAGCAAGATCGCATCAGCTTGAACGCGTATAGACGAGGTGCAGCGCCGCGGCTCCGATGCCCGCGCCCAGACAACCGAGCCACAGCGCCGGTCCGCCCAGCCGGGCCAGCACCAGCGAGCCGATCAGCGGCGCCACCATGGTGGCCAGCCCCCAGGCCAGGTGATAGGTGCCATGATAAGCGCCGCGCCGATCGGCGGGCGCAAGCTCGCTGATCAGGGTGGGAGTCGCCGTCGAGAATCCGATCTCACCCAGGGTCCACAGCAGCGACGCCACCGCGTACACCAGCGCGCCGCCCGCCAGCGCCATCACGCCCAGGCCGACGCCGGTGAGCGCCGCGCCCGCGGCCAGCCACTGCACCTGGCTGAACCCGCTGGCGAAGCGCAAGGCGACGGGCTGCGCCAGCACGATGATGACGCCGTTCAGTCCCAGCAACCACCCGATCTGGGAGGTGGCCAGGCCGTGGTTGCGCATGTCGAGTGGCAGCGCGACGATGACCTGCACGAAGGCCAGCAGGAGCAACAGCTGGATGCCGACGAAGCTCATGAAGCGGCGGTCGCGAAACGGCTGCAGCAGAGCCTGGTGGCCCGCGCGCCGTGCGCCCGCCGGCGGCGAGGTGGGACGGGTCTCGGGCACGCCCAGCAGCACGATGGCTCCGAACGCGAACGTGCTGAGCGCGTCGATCACGAACAGGAGCTTGAAGCTGTGCTCGGCCAGCGCCCCGCCCAGCGCGGCCGCGCCGGCGAAGCCGAGGTTGATCGCCCAGTAGAGCAGCGCGTAGGCGCGCGCCCTCTGCTCGGGGACCACCACGTCGGCCACCGCCGCCTGCATGGGGGGGCGGCAGAGATCGGTGAAGAACCCCAGCAGCGGCGCGATCGCCAGGATGCTGCCCGCGCCCCCGCCGTCGCTGAACCCCAGCGCCAGCATCAGCGCACCCGCGCAGGCGGTGCCCACGATCAGGGTGGCGCGGCGGCCGACCCGATCCGCCAGCATGCCACCGAGCGGGCCGGCGACGGTGCTGCCGGCAGCGTAGAGCGACATGACCAGCCCCGCCAGCGGCGCCGACAGGCCACGGTCGTGCGTCAGGTAGACCGACAGCAGGCAAAAGACGGCGCCGCCCAGCCGGTTGAGCAGCATCCCGCTCCACAGCAGCCAGTAGGTACGCGGCAGACCAAACAAACCTCCGTCGCGGGCGGTGGGTGAGGTCTGCGATTCAAGGTGGCTCATCGTCGTCTCTCCGGGAGGACCGAAGACCGCGAGTCACCGAGAGCGACCCGCGGCCATCAGCCGGGGTCGTCGTCTCGTCGTCGATCGTTCAGACGCGGCAGACCCAGGCCTGGCCACCCCGACGGGTGACCAGATGCTTCCGGATCGGACGGCGGCCGAACGACGTCATGACCACGGCACAATAGCCGAGGTCGCCGCCGGCGGCAATCGCCGACTGGGGAGCAAGGCCAACGCCAAGGCCAACGCCAAGGCCAACGCCAACGCAACGATCGCTTCACCCGCGCCCGCCTTGTCGCGGTAGCATGCTCGCGTGCGACGCAAACCCGATCAGTCGGCGCAGAAGCCGGACAGCGCCACCACCGCCGCCACCGCCACCATTGCCGACGCCGCGGTCAAGGTCGGGCGACTCGTGCCGGGGAGCGCGGTCGGCGCGTTGCTGGTCGACTTCGACGGAAGCGCGGGGGGACCGCGGGCGGCGCGGTCGATCGTGATGCTGGACGACAAGACCTTGCATCAGGCGATCGCCGTGCGCCAGCCGGTGGTGCTGCTGTTCGAGAACGGCGATCCCGGGTTGCCGATCGTGGTCGGCCTGGTCCCGGCCGCGCCCGGCGCCGAGCTGCTCGCTCCTCTGCTGGTGGCGCCCGCGGCGGCGGTTCCCGCTTCGGTCGCGCGGCCGGCGCCGGCGCCGGCCGAACGGATCGAGGCCGTGGTCGACGGCAAGCGCGTGGTGCTCGAGGGTCGAGACGAGGTCGTGCTGAGGTGCGGTGAGGCCAGCATCACCCTGCGCCGCGACGGCAAGCTGATCCTGCGCGGCGCCTACGTCGAGACCCACGCCAAGGGCGTGAACCGCATCAAGGGCGGCAGCGTGAAGATCAACTGATCTCTACCCGGCGCCGTTCTTACTTTAGCGGGGATGTCGGGTCCGACCAGCCGCAAGCCAGCTCCGCGCTCCGGGCGAGTCCGCGTCGGCACCAGCGGCTGGCAGTACCCGCGCTGGCGCGGCGACTTTTACCCGAAGGGTTTGCGGCACGCCGACGAGCTCGCCTATCTGGGGCAGCGACTGTCCAGCGTTGAAGTCAACGGCACCTTCTATTCATTGACCCGCCCGTCGACTTGCACACTTTGGCGCCGGACGACGCCGGCGGACTTCGTCTTCGCCATCAAGGGCAGCCGCTATATCACCCACATGCTCAAGCTGCGCAACAGCGAGCGCGCCGTCGCCAACTTCTTCGCCTCGGGGATCCTGCGCCTGGGCAGCCAGCTGGGCCCGATCCTCTGGCAGCTCCCGCCGCAGCTGCCCTTCGACCGCGAGCGGGCGCTGCGATTTTTCGCGGCGTTGCCCCGCGACGTCGCGGGCGCGGAGCGCTGGGCCCGGCGCCACGACGCCCGCACCACCGGGCGGGCGACCTTGCGCGCCCCCGACGGACGCCAGGCGCCGCTCCGGCACGCGGTCGAGGTGCGCCACCCGTCGTGGGTGCAAGACCAGGCGCTGGCGACCTTGCGCGAGCTCGACCTGGCTCTGGTCGCCGCCGACACCGCCGGCCGCCACCCGCTGTCATGCGAGCGAACCGCGGGCTTTGCCTACGTACGGCTGCACGGATCGACGGCGCTCTACGCCAGCCGCTACACCGACGCCGAGCTCGGGCGCTGGGCGGGACTGATTGGCGATTGGGCCGCCGCGGGCGATGACGTTTACGTGTACTTCGACAACGACGCGCACGGGCACGCGCCCCACGACGCAGTCCGGTTGGCCGCGCGCGTCGACAGCGGTGCTGCGAGTCGACCCCTCTTTCTCGACGGAGCGGCGAAATCCATGGGATCTCCTGGCCTTCGAGGGCGGGCCCCTGTTCAGGAGTGAAGCCCAGACGTAGATTGTCATTCACATGCGCTGGGGGTCCGATCGCGAGAGTGACAACGTCGAGGACCGGCGCGGTGTGGTCATGCGGCGCGGGGTCGGTATTGGCGGCGGCGCCGTGGTGATCGCGGTGGTGGCGGCGCTGCTGGGCGCGCCGCGCGAGGTGGTCCGCGCGTTGCTGGGCGCGGGTCAAGATCAGGGCCAGGTGGTGGGCGAGCGCCCCATCCCGGCCGGTCAGGAGCAGGTGGTGCACTTCGTCAAGCTGGTGCTGGGTGACACCGAGGATGTCTGGACGTCGATCTTCGCCGAGCGACGCCAGCGCTACGCGCCGCCGCGGCTGGTGCTGTTCACCGACGACGTCGACTCGGCCTGCGGCATGGCCAGCGCCGCCGTGGGTCCGTTCTACTGCGGCGCCGACCGCAAGGTCTATCTCGACCTGTCGTTCTTTGGCGAGCTGGATCGACGCTTCGGCGCGCCAGGCGACTTCGCGCAGGCCTACGTGATCGCGCACGAGATCGGCCACCATGTGCAGGAGCTGACCGGCATCTCGTCGCGTTCGCGCGCCGCGCGCGAAAGGGCGGGCGAGGTCAAGGCAAACCAGCTCTCGGTGCGCATGGAGCTGCAGGCCGATTGCCTGGCCGGCGTGTGGGGGAATCACTCGGCGAAGATGCACGATCGTCTCGAGCCGGGCGATCTCGAGGAGGGGCTGCGCGCGGCCAGCGCGATCGGCGACGACACGCTCCAGCGGCGCGCACGCGGGCGGGTGGTGCCGGAGACCTTCACCCACGGCTCGTCGGCGCAACGGGTGCAATGGTTCCGGCGCGGCTTCGAGCGCGGCCGGATCGAGGACTGCGACACCTCGGCCGAGTAGCCCACGGGGCGGGCGCGCCGCGCCAGAGCTTCACGCCGGCCGCCGAGTGATTAGCTTCACACGGCTTGGGCACCGAGATCCCGCACGAGAGCTTCACCGAGGAGGACTTCGTCCGATTCCGCGAGCGGCTGCGCCGCGACCTGGTCGATCTCGAGACCGTGCTGGCGGGTCCTTGCTTCGGCGAGGGCGAGCGCACGCTGGGCGCCGAGCTGGAGCTGTTCCTGATCGGCGACCGGGCGCAGCCGCTGCCGGTCAGCCCCCAGGTGGTGCGCGCCGCCGACAACCCCCAGGTCACGCCCGAGATGGGCGCCTTCACCATCGAGCTGGCGACACCACCGGTGACGCTGGCGGGGCGTCCGTTCACGACCATGGGCGCGCGGATGCGCGAGGTCATCGCGCTCATCCGGGCGCGCGCGGCGACCTTCGGCGCGCGCGCCATCCCCATCAGCATCTTGCCCACGCTGCGGCGCGAGGACTTCGGGCCCGGGACCATCACCGACCTGCCGCGCTACCGCGCGCTGGCGGCCGGCCTGCGCCGCCTGCGCCAGGGCGCCTTCCGCATCTGCATCGACGGCCCCGATCCGCTGGAGCTGACCTCGGCGCATCCCGCGATGGCGGCGGCGAATACCGCGTTTCAGGTCCACCTGCGCGCGGCGCCGCGCGAGTTCGCATCGCTTTTCAACGCCGCGATGATGCTGACCGGCCCGGTGCTGGCGGCGTCGGGCAACTCGCCCACCTTCCTCGGCCATCGCCTGTGGCACGAGACGCGCATCGCGCTGTTCAAGCAAGCCGACGACGATCGTCCGCCCGACAGCGCAGAGAGCACGCTGCGGCCGGCGCGCGTCAGCTTCGGCAACGGCTGGGTGCGCGACGGCGCCGTCGAGCTGTTCAGCGAGGCGGTGGCGCTCTACGAGCCCATCCTCCCGGTGTGCAGCGACCGCGACGGCGACGGCGTCGGCGTCGGCGGCGCCAGGGCGCTGGGTGACGGTGTCGGCACGGCGCTGCCCCTCAGCGCGCTGCGCCTGCACCACGGCACGGTCTGGAAGTGGAACCGGCCGGTCTACGACCCGGCGGCGGGCGGGCACCTGCGCATCGAGCTGCGCGCGCTGCCGGCCGGGCCGACGGTCGACGATATGCTGGCCAACGCCGCCTTCCTGGTGGGCGGCATCCTGGCGCTGGCGCCCGAGGTGCCGGGGCTGCTGCCGGCGTTCCCCTTCGCGCTCGCCGAGCGGAACTTTTACCGGGCGGCGCAACACGGACTGGACGCCGAGCTGGGCTGGCCGCGCGCGCCGGGCCAGGCGCCGTCGCCGGTGCGCGCCGTCGATTTGCTGCTGTCGTTGCTGCCGCGCGCCGAGGCCGGGTTGCTGGCGGGCGGCGTGGCGCGCGACGAGGTCGGCCACTACCTGGGCATCTTCGAGCGGCGGGTCCGCAGCGCGGTGACCGGGGCCGCCTGGCAGCTGCGCGCGCTGGCGGCGCTGCGCGCCCGTGGGGTCACGCCGGAGGAGGCGCGGCGGCGGCTGGTCGAGCGCTACCTGCTGCTCTCGAACACCGGCCAACCGGTGCATGACTGGCCGATCGAGGTGTGAGGAAGAGCCGATGCCAGAGACCAGCGCACCCGAGCGGTCAGCGGAGTCAGAGCGGGCGCAGTCTCTGGCGCGCGATCTCGAGGCGCGCCTGTCCGCGCCCGGCGCCATCGACGCGTCCGGCTTCGAGGCTTTTCTCGCGGCGCAGCGCCGCCTGGGGCTGACCCATGGCGACCGGCCGCTGTGCAGGCACCTGCGACCGATCATCATCAGCGCGGCACGTTACAGAGAGATGGCGGGCGCCGCCGAGCTGATCGTCGCGGCGCTGGCCGCGGTCGCCGCGCGATCGCGCGTCGATCCCGCGCTGGCCGCCGAGCTGGGTCTGAGCCCGGTCGAGCAAACCCTGGCGGCTATCGAGCCCGGCTACCCGCAGCCGCTGGCGGTGGGGCGGCTCGATATGCTGGCCGACGCCACGGGCTTTCACGTGCTGGAGCTGAACGCCGATTCGCCGGCCGGTATCACCGATCAGCCGCTGATTCAGCGGGCGCTGGGCGAGCTGCCCCACCTGCGCGTCCGGCACGCGACCCGGTCGCCGGCGCTGGCGGCCTGGGCCCCGGGTGCCGGCGCGCCGCGCCCGGACGTGGCGTTGCTGGCGGCGCTGCGCGAGATATTCACGGACTGGAGCGCCGGCCGCGCGCTGACCACCATCGCCATCGTCGACTGGTGTGGGGTCGACACGGCCGGCGAGCTGCAGTCGGTGGCCGAGCAGCTCAACGCCGCCGGTCACCGCGCGGTGTGCGTCGATCCGGACCAGCTGAGCTATACGCGCGGGCGATTGTGGGCCGAGGTCGCCGACGGCGCGGGCGGTGCCTGGGGACGCCTGCGATCGATGCCGGTCGACCTGGTCTACCGGCGGATCATCACCAGCGAGCTGCTGGCGCGGCGCGGGCTGGGTCACCCCCTGATCCGCGCCTACCGCGACGGTGCGGTGTGCGTCGCCAATTCGTTTCGCACCAAGGCCCTCAACAAGAAGGCGGCCTTCGCCGTGCTGACCGATCCCCGCTACGCCGATCTCTTCACCGACGAGCAACGGCGGGCCATCGCCGCGCACGTGCCCTGGACGCGCCGGGTGCGGCCCGAGATGGTCGCCGAGCTCGGCGCACGGCGGGAGGAGCTGGTGCTCAAGCCCAACGACGAGTACGGCGGCAAGGGCGTGTGGCTGGGGTGGTGCACGCCGCCCGCAGAGTGGGCGGCCGCCGTCAGCGCCGCGGCCGCCACGGATGGCGCGGCGGTGGTGCAAGAACGCCGATACCCGAGCACGGTGCGGCTGCCGACCTACCGCGACCAGATCGTCTACGAGGACGTGTACTTCGATATCTGTCCGTTCCTGTTCGCCGGGCGCGCCGAGGGGGCGATGGTCCGGGTGTCGGCCACCCAGGTGAGCAACGTGTCCGCGGGCGGCGGCATCGCGGGCCTGCTGATCGCGGGCGACAGCGACGGCGCGACCCGCGACAGCGCCGGGGAGGCCAGTCTTGTGTGAGCTGCTGGGCATGGTGTCCAGCGTGCCCGCCGATCTGACGTTTTCGTTCACCGGGCTCGCGTTGCGCGGCGGCCAGACCGGCCCGCACGCGGACGGCTGGGGCGTGGCGTTTTACGACGGGCGGTTCGCGCGCACCTTCCTGGAGCCGCACCCGGCATTCTCCAGCCCGCTGGCGCGCTTCGTGCGCGAAAACCCGATCCCGACCCGGTTGGCGGTGGCGCACATCCGCAAGATGACGCGCGGGGTGGCCGCCATCCAGAACACCCACCCCTTCGTGCGGGTCTTTCACGGCCGGCACCTGGTCTTCGCTCACAATGGAACGCTGCCGCGGGTCAGGGACCGGCCGCTGCGCTTCGAGAGCCCGATCGGCGACACCGACAGCGAGCACGCGTTCTGCGTGGTGCTCGACGCGCTTCGCGAGCGCTACCCGACCCGCTATCCCGACGACCCGCACGAGCTCGGCCGCTGTCTGTTCGACCTCGGCAACGATCTGGGCGCGGACGGCGTGTTCAATTTCTTGTTCGCCGACGGCCATCACCTCTACGCGCGTTGCGGCGATCACCTGTCGGCGATCGTTCATGGCTCGCCGCTCGGCCACGCGACGCTGGTCGACGCCGACGTCACGGTCGACCTCGACCAGGTGGCGGGCGGTCACGGCGACGCCCGGCTGGCCGTGGTCGCGACCGAACCGCTGACGCGGGGCGAAAGCTGGCAAAAGGCCGCGCCGGGGACGTTGTGGGTGCTGGGCGAGGGCCGGCTGGTCGCCACCTTCGCGCCCACCGCCTGACCAAGCGATCGAGCTTGACGCCTGGCCCCGACGGAGACGCACGCGCGATCGCGTGTCGGATGATCGGCGCGTCTCACCACATGGATCCAGATGCGCCTCCCGATCGTCAAAAAAGTTTGTCGGCCTGCCTGAATCTTTCCGGGCAGGGGTACTGGTCAATCAAGGGGAGGGCTCACGTCATGTCACATCATCGGCTCATCGGTAGAAGCGCTCGGATCAGCGCAGGTGGATTGCTTCTGCTGGGGATGTCTTTGTTCCAGGGCGGCGCGGCGGCGCGCAGCGAGAACGCGCGCCCGCGAGCCGGCGCTGACGCGCGCGCCTGCCAGGTGGCCTACGAGGGCGGCCAGCAAAAAGAACAGCTCGGGCATCTGGTCGAAGCCAGCCAGCTGTTCGCGCAGTGCGCGGAGGAGAGCTGCGGCGCGGCCGTGTGGCAGGACTGCATCGTGCGCGGCACGCGCATCAGTGCGGCGCTGCCGTCGGTGGTCCCGCTGGTCGTCGATGAGAACGGCGCGCCGCGCACCGACATCCAGGTCCGGATGGACGGTCAGGTGATCGCTTCGCAGATCAACGGGCGCGCGATCCCGATCGATCCGGGCACCCACGAGTTCTCGTTCAGCACCAGCGCCGGCGTGTTCGCTTCGCACAAGCTGACCATCGGCAAGGGCGAGCGTAACCACACGCTGGCTGTCTCCTATCCGTCGGGCGCCCAGACCCACCTGCCCCCGACCGCGTCGCGCTAGCGGCGAGATCGGAATCAAGCCGTCGATCCGTCGGCGCCGGCGCCGGCG
>DASRQZ010000180.1:0-12620 GCA_035696125.1 Polyangia bacterium | reverse complement strand
GTCGGCGTCGGCGATTCTGGCTCTGTCCCCGTTCGGGTCGCCCACGCTGACGCCGACGCCGACGCCGACGGGAAAGACGGCGCCGGACCGACTCGCGAACGAGATTCGCGGGGATTCGTCAGCCCCACGTGCCCCCCATCGGATCTGAGGTCGACGCCGGTGCGGCGGAGCCGCACCTCCCGTCGATAAACCCACTCGCCGCGCTCGCTCTGGCGCCGCAAGGAAGAGCATCTCCCTCGCCCCTCAGACCCCCTAGAGGACCCTGCACGGGAGGTCCGAGGCCCGAAGCCAGAGGCCCCTTTCCGCGCGGTGGCCCAGCTCTCAAACCGTTCGGTGCTCTAGACCGCAGTTGAATGCGCGGCCGGCGCAAGATAGACGTAGGGCGCCCCCCATGAAGCCGGAAGAGGTCACCCTGTTTTCGCACCTGGTCGCCCGGCCAGAGGCGGAGCTCGACCTCATACGCGCGGTGCTCCTGATCGCCGAGCCGGAGTACCCGCAGCTCGACGTCGGCGCCTACGTCGAGGAGCTCGATCGCCTGGGCGCGATCGCCGCTCAGCGCATCGCCTCGGCGCCGGGCCGGCCGGCGCTGGCCAGCGTGATCCGCTACCTGTACGAAGAGCTGGGTTATCGCGGCAACACCGAGGACTACTACGATCCGCGCAACAGCTTCCTCAACGAGGTGATCGATCGCCGCACGGGCATCCCGATCAGCCTCGCCCTGGTGCTGACGGAGATCTGCCAGCGCGTCGGCATCGAGGCGCGTGGAGTCTCGTTCCCCGGGCATTTCCTGGTGCGCGTCGACATCGATGGTGACGCGCTGTTCATCGATCCCTTCGATGGTCGGCTGCTGGACCGGCGGCAGATCGCCGAGCTGCACCAGCGCGCCACCGGCGAGGAGGGTCCGATCGATCCGCGCGTGCTGGCGCCGGCCAGCAAGCGACAGGTGCTGGCGCGTATCCTGAATAACCTGCGCAACATCTACGAGCGGACGGGCGATCGCGAGCGCCTGCTGGGCGTCCTGGCCCGCATGCAAGTCTTGCGTCCCGATGACGAAGGCCGCGGCCGGCGTAACGAGTCGGCAGGCGGGCCGACGCGCGGGCCCTCGGTGAACTGACCTGGGAGGACAAATGGCGGGGAGCGAGCTGGAATCGCTGCGTCGGGAGAACGCCGAGCTGCGCGCTCGCCTGGCGCAGGGCGGCGCGGCGCCCGGCGAAACCGCCGCGGCGTTCCTGGAGTCAGTGCTGGCCGCGGTGCCGGCGTTCGTGATCCGTTTCGACGCCGGGATGTGCATTCGCTACATCAACCGGCTGCAGCCAGGCCTGACCATGGACGGGGTCATCGGCCAGTCGATCTTCCACTACATCCACCCCGACGACCATGAGCTGGCGCGCACCACGATCGACCGGGTGCTGGCGACCGGCGTCCCGGGCCGCTATGACAACGTCGCCACCGGCGCCAACGGCGGCCTGGCGTACTACGAGAGCTACGTCGCCCCGGTGCGCGACGGCGAGCATCCCGGTGGGTGCCTGATCGCCTTCGAGGTGACCACGCACCGTGCCCGCCAGCTGGCGCTGGAGGATAGCCAGCGCCAGCTGCGCCTGGCGCTGGACGCCGGCGGGGTCGGCCTGTGGACCTGGGACCTCAGCGTCGGTCAGGTGTTCTGGGACGAGCGAATGAAGGCCATGGTCGGACGGTCGAGCACCGCCGATTTCTCCACCTACCTGTCCGAGATCGTGCACCCGGAAGACCGCCCCGGCGTCGAGGCGGCGGTGCGCACCATCATGGAGCGGGGCGTGTGGGCCAGCGAGGTCCACCGGGTCATCCGCCCCGACGGATCGGTGCGCTGGATGATGTCGAGCGGGGACGTCGTGCAGGAGGACGGGAAGGTGGTGCGCATCCTGGGATGCAACATCGACATCACCGAGCACCGCGAGCTGGAAGAGCAGGTGCGGCACGCACAGAAGCTGGAGGCGACCGGCAGCCTGACGGCCGGGATCGCGCACAACTTCAACAACCTGCTGGCGGCCATCCTGCCGGCGCTGGAGCTGGTTGCGCCGTCGGCGCCCGTCCACCTGCGCGAGGTGGTCGGCGAGGCGATTCACGCCGCGCGCCGCGCCACCGAGCTGGTGCGCGAGCTGATGACCTTCGCCGGGCAGCGCCGCGCCATCACGCGCCGTCCGGCGCCGGTCGCCAGCCTGGTCGAGCGCGCGCTCGGGATCTGCCGGTCGACCTTCGATCGGCGCATCGTGCTGGAAGCCGCGCGGCCGCCGCCGGGCTTGCTGGTCGATTGCGACGCCGGCGCCATCGAGCAGGTGCTGGTCAACCTGCTGCTCAACGCGCGCGACGCGCTCGACGACGTGCGTGACCGCGGCGCGCGCGTCACCGTCGACGTCAGCGAGGTCGACGTGCCCGACGCCATCCCGAAGGCGAGCAACTTCGTGCGCATCCGGGTCAGCGACAATGGCGCCGGCATGACCGATCAGGTCCGGCGCCGGATGTTCGAGCCGTTCTTCACCACCAAGCCGCTGGGGCAGGGGACGGGCCTTGGCCTGTCGACCAGCTACGCCATCGTGCGCGAGCACGGCGGCACCATCGAGTGCGAGTCGGAGCTGGGCCGGGGCACGCGTTGCTCGGTGCTGCTGCCGCGTTACGACGGCGAGCCGCGCGCGCGCCGGCCCACGCCGGCGACCGCCAACATCCGCGCGGGCGCCCACGTCCTGCTGGTCGAGGACGAGGCGCCCATCCGCAAGGTCGTGTGCCGCTTGCTGGAATTGGCCGGCCACCGGGTCACGGCGGTGGGCGGAACCAGCGAGGCGCTGGCGCGCCTGCCCGATCTCGGCGACGTGTCGGTGGTGCTGCTGGATCGCTCCATGCCCGACGGGCTGGGCGAGACCATCATCCCCGATCTGCGGCGCACCATCCGCGGCGCGCGCATCTTGCTCTTCACCGGCCAGGACGTGGAGCCAGCCGTCGAAGAGCTGGCCGACGGCGTGCTGGCCAAGCCAGTCACCAGCGACGATCTGCTGAGGGCGGTCGCCGTCGCCATCAAGCTCGGCGCGAAAGGCGCGGCCAAGCCACGCCCATGACGATCGTCGAACGCCCGATCGACCTGGCGCCGTTGATCGAGCACACCGCGCTCAGGCCCGAGGTGACGCCGGCGGCGGTCGCGCGTCTGTGCGACGAGGCCGCGGCGTTCCGGTTCCGCGGCGTGTGCGTGAACCCCTGCTTCGTCGCGGCCGCGCGCCGGCACCTCCCCGGCGCCGGGGTGCGCGTGGTCAGCGTCGTGGGGTTTCCCCTGGGCGCCAACCTGTCGCCGAGCAAGGCGGCCGAGGCGCGCGCGGTGATCGACGCCGGCGCCGACGAGGTCGACATGGTGATGTCGATCGGTTTGCTGCTGGCGGGCGAGCACGCCGCGGTCCTCGACGATATCGCCGCGGTCGTCGCGGCCGCCGGGCCGGTGCCGGTCAAGGTGATCCTCGAGACGTTGTTGCTCGATGAGCCGCAGAAGGTCGCCGCTTGCCGCCTGGCCGAGCGGGCCGGCGCCGCCTTCGTCAAGACCTCGACCGGCTTCGGCGGCGCCCACGCCACCGTCGCGGACGTGGCGCTCATGAAGCGCACCGTGGGTGACAGGCTACGGGTCAAGGCCTCGGGCGGCATCCGAGACTTCGCGGCCGCGCGCGCGCTGGTCGCCGCGGGCGCCGACGTGCTGGGCTGCTCGGCCTCGGTGACGATCGTGCTGGATCGTAAATAGACGGCTAGCGCGCGAACACCACCGCCCCCGCCGTCACGCCGTAGTAGGTCTCGGACGCCGCACGGTAGCTCAGGCCCTGCCCACTGAACTGGTAGCTGTAGCTGACCAGCGGGATCGCCGCCCGCACCGCCAGCCAGTCGAGCAGCTGGAAGGACGCCGCCAGCTCTCCGGAGAAGCCGCGCGCGCTGGCGGGGGATTCGACGCCGAGCTGGCCCCTGCCGCGGCCGACGCCGAACGCCGGCAAGAACGCCGCCGCCAGCGACAGCCCCAGCCTGCCGGTGGCCGCCAGACGAGCATCGAACCCCAGCGCCAGGTGCGAGACTCCGACGTCAGGGATGCAGACCTGGGTGCTGTTGGCGGGGCAGGTGGAGGGCGCTGGCTGCTGGCCGCGCCGGTCGAGATCGTAGCTGGATCGCCCGTAGCCCAGGCGCGGCACCAGCAAGAAGCGCTGGCCCAGCGGCACCGCATAGCGGACATCGAACTCCCAGCGCCGCTCGCTGACCGGGTAGCTCAGGGTGCCCCCGTCGGGCTGACCGACGCCGCTGCTGCCGATCTCGGTGCCAAAGGTCGCGCCCGCGCCAAAGCGCGCGAACCAGCCGCGCGCGCGCAAAAGCGGGTAGGACTCCAGCGACGCCACCACGCCGCCGCGCGGGAAGCTGCTCTCCGGCTGTAAAGGCGCGTCGAACCGGAAGCTGCGGCCCATCAGCGAGGTGCCGAGGCCGAACGAGATCAGGTGCGGCGCGATGACCGGCGGCAGCGCCATGGCCGCGGCGCGCGCCGCCCGATCCTCGTCGTCGCCATCCTGGTCCTGGTCGTCGTCCCGATCCCGGTCCGAGCTCTGGCCCCGGGCCGGCGCCGCCTTGCGGACCTGCGGCGTCGGTTCGTCGCCGAAGACCTGGGCCTCCAGCGCCTCGGTCGAATTGCCGCGCGGTCGCGGGGTCGGGTGATCGGTCGGCACGGGCGGGCGCTTGCGCGCGCGACGCGGGGCGCCGGCGCCCGTTCCCGGGGTTCCACCCTCGGGCGGGGCCCACAGCGGCGCGCTGGCCACCATCCTGCCGCGCTGGGCCGGGGCAGCGCCCGCCAGCACCAGACCCAGCGCCGCCGCCAGCGCCGGGGAAGCCAACGTCACCAGCATGTCAGGGTGATCTCTAGGCGGGCGCCCCTGCACACGCAAGAGGAGAATCCTGGAGCCGGTTCCGGTCCGGCCTGGCCTCGAGACGAAGTCAGTCCGCAAACTGCGCGGTCACGGGCGCGTGATCGCTGGTGCCGATCGCGCGCGCCGACACGCAGCTGACCGCGCGCGCGGCCAGCGCTTCACTGGCCAGCACGTAGTCGATGCGCCAGCCCAGGTTGCGCTGGCGGAGGTTTCGCCAGGGCGCCCACCAGGTGAAGAGCTGGTCGTCATCGGGCGCCAGCCGGCGGGCCACGTCGGAGAGGCCGTGCCCAATCAGGGCCTCGATCAACGCGCGCTCCTGGGGCAGCTGCCCGATGACGCGCGGGTTGCGGTCGCGCGGGTGGACGTCGATCTCGGTGCGCGCGACGTTGAGATCGCCGCATAACACCAGCGGCGCGGCCGTGGCGCGGAACGCCGCGGCGTAGGCGGCCAGCGCCTCCAGGAAGCGCAGCTTGGTGCCAAAGTCCTTGCCCCCGTTGGGGACGTAGACCGAAGCCACCGTCAGCGGCCCGGCGGCGCGCGCGATCTCGGCCGTGACGATGCGGGTCTCGTGGTCGAAAGGCGGGTGGGAAAAGGCCGGACGTTCGGGGGTCAGGGCCTTGGCGACGTGCAGGCCGACGCCGGAGTACCCCTTGCCGCCGTGCCAGTAGCACCAGTACCCGTCGATGTCGGCGATCTCGGGCGGGATCTGCTCGGGCGCCGCCTTGATCTCCTGCACGCAGACCACGTCCGGGCGCTCACGATCGATCCAGTCGGTGAATTCGGCCTGGCGTTTGCGGATACCGTTGACGTTCCAGGTCGCGATCTTCATCGAAGGAGCCGACTGATCTAGCGCGGCGCGGGCGGGCGGTCACGGGGTTCGGCGATGTTTCCCCTTGGTCAGCGAGAAATGCTAAAAAACCTCGATGAGTGCCCCCAAGAAACGCCTCGTGCATCCGGCCCTCTGGGTACCGACCGCATACCTGAGTGAAGGCATCCCGTTTGCGATGGCCATCTGGGTCATGGGGTCGATGTTCAGCAGCCTGGGACACTCTGACAGCGAGACCGCGCTGGTCACCGGGAGCGTCGGCATCGCCTGGTCGTTGAAACCGCTGTGGGCGGCGTTCCTCGACATGTTCAGGACCAAGAAGTTCTTCGTGCTGGCGATGGAGCTTCTGATGGCGGGGCTGCTGGTGTTGATGGGTCTGGCGCTCAAGCTGCCCAACTACTTCGCCGTCATCGCCGGTTTGCTGTGGGTGTTCGCCTTCGCGTCGGCCACCCAGGACATCTGCGTCGACGGTGTTTACATCACCGCGCTCGACAAGCCGAGACAGGCGGCCTGGATCGGCGCGCAGGGCGCGTTCTGGAATTGCGGTCGCGCCTTCGGGCAGGGTCTCATCCTCAGCCTCGCGGGCGGTCTGATCGCGTTTGGGCTCGGCAAGTTCGCATCCTGGACCATCGCGCTGTTCGCCGCCGCGGGTGTGTTGGTGGCGCTGGCGATCTATCACTACTTCGTGCTGCCGACCGGGACGGTGGCGCGTCGCCCGGAGAATGCCGCCGAGGTGGCCGCCACCTTCTTCGACGCGGTGAGGGCTTTCTTTCAGAAGAAGGCCATCTGGGGCATGTTGATCTTCGTCTTTCTCTACCGCACCGGAGAGGGCTTCCTGCTGGTCGAGGCGCCCCTGTTCATGCAGGCGGCTGTCGCCAAGGGAGGCCTCGGTCTGTCGCTGCAACAGAAGGGCGCGCTCGACGGCGTGGTGGGAACCATCGTCAGCGTCCTCGGAGGCCTGGCTGGAGGCTTCTTTGTCTCGAAGGTGGGTCTGAAGAGGAGCCTGCTCTTCCTGGCCATCTGTCTCAACGTGCCGCACCTGTGTTACGTGTTTCTCAGCCAGGCGGTGACACCGGCCGGACCGTTGCCGTTGCCGTTGATCTACCTGCTGGTGTGCATCGAGAAGTTTGGATACAACTTCGGCTTCGTCGGCAACATGCTGTACATGATGCAGCAGATCGCGCCGGGCAAATACAAGATGACCCACTACGCCTTCGCGACCTCGTTGATGAATCTGGTGCTGGTTCCCACGCAATCGGTCAGCGGACACCTGGCTGACTGGATGGGCTACCGCCATTTCTTCATCTTCGTGCTGGTGGCGTCGATTCCCAGCATCATCGCCGCCTGGAAGGCTCCCTTCCCCAATCCCAAAGACGCCGACGAGGAAGAAGAGGCCAAGGCCGCGGTTCAGGTCGTTACCGCGTAGGGCGCAGACGGGTCCCCCGTCGGAGCCCAGGTTCCGGATCAATTCTTCTGATTCTCTAGACGCGTGAGCCAGTAGTCGACGTCGAAGCGGGCGTCGCCGGACAGGTGGCGCCAGAGCTTGATCCGATTCACCACCTCGAGGCGCGCTTCGTTGCCGTGCCAGGGCTCCGGGCTGGCCAGGATGCCCGCCACCACGGCGGCGACGCCGGGATCGTCGAGGTCGCGCGCGTCCCACAGCCGGCGCTGCGGGACGCTGGGGTTGAGGCGCAGCTTGAGCATGGTGCGCGGCGCGGCGCTGAGGTTGGGCTGGCCGCAGTGCCACAGCCCGTGGTGGCAGACCAGCAGCGTGCCGGCCTTGCACACCGTGGCTTGCTGTCCGACGAAGTTCTGGTAGCGGGCGATGTCGCTCTCGTTGACGCGGCGCAGGTGGCTGCCGGGCAGGATCATGGTGCCGCCCATGGCGCGCGGCGTGTCCTCGAAGAAGAAGCAGAGCTGGATGTCGAACGCGGTGCGCGGGTCGACGATGGCGTCGGCGTGCCAGGGTTGGCTCCAGCGCTGGCCCGGCTGGATGGTATGCGCGTAGTGGTGGTCGTAGAGCGCGCCCGGCCCCACCAGGCTGCGGATGATGCCGGCGATCGCCGGCGAACGCACGATGGCCGCCAGACCGACGCTGTCGGGCCAGATCTCGTCCAGCGGCCGCCCCGGCCAGCGCGCCGCCGGCTCGCCGCGCTTGGCCTGGAAGCTGCTCGGCCGCGTGCCGCCGGCGATCTCGGCCAGCGCCTCCGCGCACAGCGGCTGCGGCACGATCTCGTCGAAGCGCAGGAAGCCGCGTGCCACGAACGACGCCAGCTGGGGTGAGTCGAGCAGCGGGGCGTCACCGCTCACCGGGCCGGAGCTCACGCTTGAACCATCCGCTCGAGCACGTACTCGAAGCGCAGGTGCGAGGTCTCGTGCTCGTGTCCGGCGGGCCGCGGCATCAGCAGGGGAAACTGGATCACGCGCCAGCCCTCCTTCATCGCCGCCAGCACCGAGGGAAACGGCGGCGTCTCGCTGTCGCCCGCCATCCCGGTCGCGCGCCCGGTGCCATCGTAGAAGGACCAGGCCAGCACCGGGCTGCCCAGGTCCGGCGTCGCCAGGCACAGGATCAGGATCTGCTGCCGCACCCGGCAAGTCTAGCTCATGCCGCAAGCCCGACGTCGACGCTGACGGACCGGATCGCCCACGCCGACGCCGACGCCGACGCCGACGGGAGGTCGTTTCCGGATCCGGCGTCGGCGTCGGCGTCGGCGTCAGCGTCAGCGATCCGGTCCGTCAGGGTCAGCCTCAACGATCGCAGCGGCAGCTCACCCCTGGTGCTGGTGGGCCTCGACCACCTTCTTGGCGCCCAGGGTGCCCAGCGCCAGCAGGGTGAGGATCGACGCCACCGCGAAGGCGGCGACCATGTTGTACTCGTTGTAGAGGATCTCGACCTGCAGGGGCACGGTGTTGGTCAGGCCGCGGATGTGGCCCGACACCACCGATACGGCGCCGAACTCGCCCATCGCGCGCGCGTTGCACAGGACCACGCCGTAGAGCAGGCCCCAGCGCACCTTGGGCAGCGTGATCTGGAACAGGATCTGCCAGCCGCTGGCGCCCAGGGTCAGGGCGACCTCCTCCTCGTCGTTTCCGAGGTCCTGCATGATCGGCAGCACCTCGCGCGCCACGAAGGGGAAAGTGACGAAGGTGGTGGCCAGGATGATGCCGGGCACGGCGAAGATGATGTGGATGTCGTGCGCTTCCAGCCAGGGGCCGAGCACGCCGCGCGCGCCCAGCAGCAGCACGAACACCAATCCCGAGATCACCGGCGACACCGAGAAAGGAAGATCGATGAGGGTGATGAGCGCGCTCTTGCCGGGGAAGCGATACTTCGAGATGAGCCAGGCGGCGGTGACGCCGAAGATCAGGTTCAGCGGCACAGAGATGATCGCGGTCAGCAGGGTGAGGCGGATGGCCGCGCGGGTCTCCGGCTCGGCGATGGCGTCGACGTAGGCGCTCAATCCTTTGCGCAGCGCCTCGACGAACACCGCGCTGATCGGCAGCGCGACGAACAGGCCCAGGAACGCCAGGCTAAGGCCGATGAGCAGCCAGCGGATGAGGGGCGGGTCAGCCAGCGCGGCGCGGTTGGTGCCGGCCGCGCCCGGGTGGAGGCCGGGCGGGATCACGACCGCGCTCCCGGCGGCAGAGGGAAGAGTGCCGGCCATCGCGCGCCGCTACCGGTGACCCCCGCGCCGGGCCATCCAGCCCTGCAGCGAGTTGATGATGAACAGGAGCGCAAATGACGCCATCAGCATCACCAGCGCGATCGCGGTCGCGCCCGGGTAGTCGTACTGCTCCAGCTTGGTGACGATCAAGAGCGGCACGATCTCGGTCTTCATCGGCATGTTGCCCGAGATGAAGACTATCGATCCGTACTCGCCGAGGGCGCGCGCGAACGCCAGCGCGAACCCGGTCAGCAGGGCCGGCATCACCGAAGGCAGGATCACCCGGCGCAGGGTGTAGGCGCGCGAAGCGCCCAGCGTGGCCGCGACCTCCTCCATCGTGGGGTCGATGTCCATCAGCACCGGCTGCACGGTGCGCACCACGAACGGCAGGCCGACGAAGATCATGGCGATCACGATTCCGGGCGGCGCGAACGCCACCTTGATGCCGTGCGGCTCCAGGAACTGGCCCAGCCAGCCGCTCTCGGTGAACAGCGCGGTCAGCGCGATGCCGGCCACCGCCGTCGGTAACGCGAACGGCAGGTCGACCATGGCGTCGAGCAGTCCTTTGCCCGGCAGGCGATAGCGGACCAGCACCCAGGCCAGCACCAGGCCGAAGAGGCCGTTGACCACGGCGGCGCTGAGCGCGCCCAGGAAGCTGATGCGATAGGCGGCCAGCGCGCGCGGCGAGCTGATCGCGGTCCACAGCTGGTCGCCGGTCAGGGACGCGGTCTTGACGGCCAGCCCCGCCAGCGGGATGAGCACGATGAGGCCAAGGTAGGTCAGGGTCACGCCCAGCGAGAGGCCAAATCCCGGCAGTGGGCCGCGATTGGACTTGCGGCGCACGCGCGCGCGCAGCGCGGAAGAAGGCGCCGCGACTTCAGCCCCCATAGGTGACGTGGCCTCCGGGTCCCCTTCCGACCTTGGCGACGCGCGCGCTCACGTCGGCCAGGGTGGTGCCGTCGAGGATCTTGGCGATGGCGTCGCGCACCTCCTTCATCACCATGCGCGTCCCGCAGTGGGCCTCGCTGACGCACTCTTCGCAGCGGGCATAGGCGCGTTCACTGACGCACGGGACGGGGGCCAGCGGACCGTCGACGACCCGGATCACCTGACCCAGCGTCACCTCGCCCGGGGCGCGCGCCAGCGAGTAGCCTCCCCCCTTGCCCTTCTTGCTGCGCAGGATGCCGGCGTTGCGCAGCTCCAGCAGGATCAGCTCCAGGAACTTGTGCGGGATGCGCTCGCGTGCCGCCAGGTCGGCGATCAGCACCGGCGCGCGCTGCGGATCACCGGCCAGCGCGTACAGGGCCCGCAGCGCGTAGCGCGCCTTGCGCGACAAAGTCTTCATTGCCTATGGAGCAACTAGGGATATCAAGCGCCCGCAGACCGGTCAAACGCGCTCCCCCCGACGCTGTCCTCAGCCCCCCGCGTGCGCCGGGCGCGTCAGAACTTCAGTCCGAGGCCGACGTTGCCGTCGAAGTTGAAGGTGAAGTTCGGCACGCCCACCTGGGTGTTGACCGAGAGCACCAGGGCCACCGTCTTGTTGATATCGAAGCTCAACCCGACGTTGGGTCCGACCAGGACCGGGCCGGCCTTGATGGTGTCGACGCACTGGGTTCTGCCGCTGCCGCAAGAAGTGTCGTCGGCGAACAGACTGACGTGGCGAATCGTGCCAACCCCCAGCGATCCGCCGAAGAACAGGTGAAAGTCACCGTCGAGGATGAAGTAGGTGGCGCGTGCGAAGCCGGCCAGCGCCGTGGTCTTGGGCACGCAGCTCATGGTGGCCCCCCCGGGGAGGTTGCAGGTCGTCGGCCCGGGGTTGAGGCCGCTGATGTACTGGAAGCGGCCCTGCAACGACAGCAGCAGCTTGGAGTTCAGGAAGTAGCCGACCTCGGGCGAGATGTGACCGAGCTGGGCCGGCGCGAACCCTGCGCTGCCCAGGCTGTGGCGACTGGTCATGTCGCCGCTCCCGCTGGCGATCCCGAACCCGCTGCCCATGGTGATGCCGATGAAGATCTTGCCCTTGTTGTTGGCGCCCACCTGGTTGTTGTCGTCGTCGTCGTCGTCGTCGCGCCGCTTGGCGACCGCGCCGCCGTTCTCGTCGTCGTCGCCGCTCCGTCTTCTCCTCCTGGGCGGCGCCGAGAGCCGGCGCGGCGATCCCTCGTCGCCGCTGGCCTCGCTGCCTCCGCCGCCGCCACCCGCCGGCTCGCCGTCGGTCTGCGCCTCGCCGCCGCCACCTTCCGGCTCGGCGGCGCCGGCGCCGCCCAGGCCGACCATCGCTTCCTCGAACGCCTCCTGCAGAGCCGGCGTCGACACGGACTTGGTCAGCTGGATGTCGGGCTGGATCTGCAGCGCCTTCTTGAAATGTTGCATGCCGGCGTCGCGCTGCTTGAAGCCGTTGATCAGCACGATGCCGAGGTGGATGTGCGTGCGCGCCTTGATCGGGTGCTTGGCCAGGCCCGAATTCGCGCAAATATCCAGCGCATCCTTGAGGAACGCGCGCGCCGCGGTGTAGTCCTTTTTCTGGTAAGCGCCCAGCGCGCGCTTGTTGAGGTTCGTCACCTTGTTGAGGACATCCGGGCTGGCGTCTTGTGCCTGCGCCGGAGCCGGGTGCGCCACCGACAGAGCGACGGCTGCGAAAAACGTCAGAGCCAGAACGGAACGGAACCGGGAGATACTTCGGTGTGCGTCCATGCGCTGGCGATTAAAGGACTATTCCAGGCCCGAGCGCAACGCCCTTGCGGTGGCGAAGTCGATATTTCCGCAAAAACCGCCGCGGATCGGCCAATACGGTTCGGATAGGGCTAACCGCCAAGACGCCATGACGCCAAGATCCGGATTATCAGGGATCCGGGCTTGGCGTCTGCGGCGCCTTGGCGGTTAACCGACCCGCATTGCGGGATCGGCGCCAGATCCTACGGGAAAATGCCGCGCTCGGAGTAGGCCTTGGCGATGCGATCCAGCGCGATGCACATCGCCGCCATGCGCCAATCGCACTTGTGTTGCTGGGCAAACTCGCTGACCGCCAGGTACGTGCGCTTCATCCGCTTGGCCAGGCGCTCCTCGACCTCCTCCAGCTCCCAGCGCTCCGAGCGCTTGTTCTGCAGCCACTCGTAGTAGCTGACCACCACGCCGCCCGAGTTGGCCAGGATGTCGGGGATGAGGTCGATGCCCTTCTCGGCGATGATCGGCTCGGCGGCGGTCTCGGTGGGGCCGTTGGCGCCC
>DASRQZ010000179.1:0-7879 GCA_035696125.1 Polyangia bacterium | reverse complement strand
GTCGGCGTCGGCGTCGGCGATCCGGATCCGGAGCCGGATCGCCCACGATCGCGCCGACGCCGACGCCGACGGGATCATCGGCGGACACCGGGGAGCGGCTCGCCGCGGATCGAGGCATCCAGCAGCTCGATGGGGTGGGCGGCGGGCAGATCGATGCCGCGGGCGCGCAGCAGCTTGCGGATCTGCAACACGCAGCCGGGATTGGCGGCGGCCAGCAGGTCGGGGCGCGTGGCCAGGACGTTGGTCACCTTGCGCGCGCCGATCTCGTCGGCGGCCTCGGGCTCCATCAGGTTGTAGGTGCCGGCGCTGCCGCAGCACTGCTCTCCGTCGGGGATCTCCAGCAGCTCGAGGCCGGGGATGGCCTGCAGCAGCGCGCGCGGCTGGCGGCGGATGCCCTGCGCGTGCGCCAGGTGGCAGGCGTCGTGATAGGCCACCCGCGCCGGCAACGGCTGCCGCCGGGCGACCGGGCCCAGCGCCGCCAGCAGCTCGCTGACGTCGCGCACCTTGGCGGCGAACGACCGGGCCCGCGCCGCCCACGCCGTTTCCCCGGCGAACAGGTCGCCGTAGGCCTTGAGGTGCGATCCACAACCGGCGGCGTTCACCACCACGAAGTCGATCGGCGCATCCTCGAAGCGCTCGATCAGCGCGCGCGCGAAGTCCCTGGCTTCCGCGTCGCGCCCGCTGTGCAGCGAGAGCGCGCCGCAGCAGCCCTGGCCAGGAGGCACCCGCACCGCGCAGCCCTCGGCGCTGAGCACGCGCAGCGTGGCCTGGTTCACCTGCGGGAAGCACACCCGCTGCACGCAGCCGGCGATCAGGCCCACGCGCGCCCGCGTGGGCCCCTGCGCGGCGACCTCGGCCGGCAGTCGCGAGGTGATGGCGCGCCAGCCGACGGACACGTCGGGTGACAGCGCGTCCAGCTGCGCCCAGCGCGGGGGCAACCGGCGCAGCACGCCCATCCGGCCCAGCAGGCGCCGCAGCCCGCTGTGAATGTAGAGCCACAGCAACACCAGCGCTGCCCGCAGCCGGCCGGGATGCGGGAAGAGGCCAAACACCAGCGCGCGATGCAGGCTGTCGCCCGTCGAGCGGGCCAGCTCCGGCTGGCGCTGGCGCGCGCGCTCGACGGCCACGCGCGTCCGCTCGATCAGCGTGTCGTAGCGGACGCCCGACGGACAGGCCGTCACGCAGGCCATGCAGCCCAGGCAGCGATCGAAGTGCTCGACGATCACCGGGCCCAGGCGCAAGCTTCCGTCGCGCAGGCCGCGCATGAGGTCGATGCGGCCGCGCGGGCTGTCCATCTCCTCGCCCCAGGACTGATAGGTCGGACAGTGCGGCAGGCAGAAACCGCAGTGAACGCAGTCGTCGATGGCATCGCGATCGTACGTGCCCTGCCCGTGCGCCACTAGCGCCTCACGTGAAAAGTCTGGGCAGCACCGAGGACGCCTGGCCGCGCTGGCGGCGAGGAGCGGCGAGGGCGCATGGTGCATCCCATGTAACCGGGGAGCAACGAAGCGGGCGGCGCGGATCGGCGTCCGGATGCGCCCGGACGTTTGACGTGAGGCACTAGATCCCTCCCACCAATCGCCCGGGCGCCAGGCGCCGCTGCGGATCCAGGCGCGCCTTCACGCTGCGCATCAGGGGCAGCGGCGAATGCCGGTCGCCGGGAACGCCCCAGACGTCCAGGCGCGCGCGCACCGGCGCCGGCGCCTCGTGCACCACCACCGTGCCGCCGCTGGCGGCCAGCCGGCCGCGCGCCTCATGCACGGCGGCGGCGATGTCGGGCGCTGCATCGCCCACGTCACCCGTGACGAACCCGAGACCGAGCGTGGGATAGAACACGGTGCGCGCGGACCGCAGCGGCGCGCGCAGGCGGGCGATGACCTGTGCAGCGTCCGGATCGGCGGGCAACATCGCCAGCTTGGCGCGAAAGCCCGCCGGCGCCTCGCGCGCCACCCGATGCCGTTCCCAGATCTCGGCGGCGGCGTCGTCGTCCAGCGGCCGGACGTCCAGGCCCAGGGCGCGCCCCACCTCGACCAGGCGATCGCGTTGCTGCGCGACGGCGCGCGCGAAACCCGCGAAGCGCACGCCCAGCTGCCAGCCGTCTCCGCGCCGGTTACCCGCGGCTGCGCCGTCGCCACCGGCAGCGGCGGCGTCGTGGTCGATCAGGACCGCGGCCGCGTCGGGCTCGAGCTGCGCGGCGCGCGCGGCGGCGATCACCCGGCGCACGTCGGCGGCCGCCCCGTCCGGAAAATAAACCGTGGCGCTGGATTCCGGCAGCGGGTGCAGCCGGAAGGTCGCGGTGGCGATGAGGCCCAGCGTCCCCAGCGATCCGGTGAGCAGCTTGGCCAGGTCGAAGCCGGCGACGTTCTTGACCACCTTGCCCCCGGCGCGCGCCAGCGTGCCGTCGGCGCGCACGAACGAGATCCCGATGATGAGGTCGCGCACCGAACCGTAGCGGGTCCGCCGCGCGCCAAAGGCGTTGCTGGCCACGATGCCGCCGACGGTGGCGCGTTCGGCCCAGGGCGGATCCAGCGCCAGCATCTGTCCGTGCGCGGCCAGCGCTTGCTGCAACGCCGCCAGCCGCACGCCGCACTCCACGGTGACGATCTGGTCCAGCGGCGCGTGCTCGACCACCCGATCCAGCGCCGAGGTGCGCATCACGACGTCCAGCCCCTGGGGCGGCGCCCCCAGGCCAATCTCGGTGCCCCCGCCCATGAAGACCAGGCGCTGGCCGTCGCGCGCGCCGGCCGCGATCAGCGCCACCGCTTCGTCGATCGTCTGCGGCGCGACCACCACTGCCGGCACGACCCCCGCGACCGCGTCGGCGGCGCCTCCGGGACGCGCGCCGCCAGCCGCGGCCGCCGCCGTTACCGTGGCAATCACCGGCGCCGTGGTAGTGGTCGTCGTCGTCATCGCCGTCATGCGCGATCGGCCAGTCCGGCACGCTCGCTGGCGTGCGGCCGATAGACGCCCGGCCGATCGCCGCACAGCCGGGGCGTGGGGAAGATCTTGTGCGGGTTGCACAGCGTCTCGGGATCGAACGCGCAGCGCACCTTGGCCATGGTGTCGAGATCGGCCTCGGAGAACATCTCGGCCATGTAGGGCGCCTTGTCGGCGCCCACGCCGTGCTCGCCGGTGATCGATCCCCCGGCGCGGATGCAGATCCGCAAGATCTCGCCCGACAGCGCTTCGGCCGCCTGCTCCTGTCCGGCCACGCGCGCGTCGAACAGCACCAGCGGGTGCAGGTTGCCGTCGCCGGCGTGGAACACGTTGGCGACGCGCAGGCCGGCGGCGTCGGCCAGCGTCTGGATCTCCGCCAGCACGCGCGCGATCTCGGTGCGCGGGATGACCCCGTCCTGCACGATGTAGTTGGGCGCCATCCGCCCCATGGCCGCGAAGGCGCTCTTGCGACCCTTCCACATCAGCGCGCGCTCGTCCTCGTCGCGCGGGACGCGCACGTAGACCGCGCCGGCGCGCTCGGCGATGGCCAGCGCCTCGCGCGCGGTGTGCTCCACCTCGCCCAAGGGGCCGTCGACATCCATCAGCAACGCGGCGCCCACCCGCGGCGCCTCGATCGGCCAGTCGACGGCGACGGCGCGGATCGCCGCCTCGATGGCCAGCCGATCCATCATCTCGATCGCCGCCGGCACGATGCCGCGCGCGATGATCTCCGACACGCAGGCCCCGGCCTGGGTCGTCGAAGCGAAGGCCGCGAAGAAGGTGCGCGTCGCCTCGGGGCGGCGCAGGACGCGCAACACGATCTCGGTCGCCACGCCCAGCGTCCCCTCGCTGCCCACCAGCACGCCCAGAAGGTCGTAGCCGGGCGCGTCCAGCACCGGGCCCCCGAGATCGACCACCTCCCCCTCGGCGGTGACCAACCGCACCCCGCGCACGTGATTGGTGGTAAAGCCGTACTTGAGGCAGTGCGCGCCGCCCGAGTTCTCGGCCAGGTTGCCGCCCACGGTGCACACGCTCTGCGACGATGGGTCGGGCGCGTAGTAATAGCCGAACGGCGCCAGTCGCCGGCTCACCTCGAGGTTGATCACGCCGGGCTGCACCCGCATGAACCCGTTCTCGACGTCGATCTCCAGGACGCGGGTCATGCGCGCCAGGCTCAGCACCAGGCACCCGGGCGTGGGCAACGCGCCGCCCGACAGGCCGGTGCCCGCGCCCCGCGGTACCACCGGCATGCCGACCTCTCGCGCCAGCTTCATCACCGCCACCACCTCATCGGTGCTGGCCGGCAGGGCCACCAGGCCCGGGCGCGCGCGGAAGCTGGCCAGCCCGTCGCTCTCGTAGGTGGCCAGCTGGGCCGGGTCGTGGATCACCTGGCGAGCGCCGACGATGGCGGCCAGGCGCGCCACCACCTCGGGCCGCGCCGGCGTCGCCGGCAGCGCCACGCTGCGGGCCGCGGACACCGATGACGGATGCGACATCGCGGGCCGCTCAGGGCAAAAGAGCGTAGGCGGGAATGGTGAGGAACTCCTCGAAGCTGTCGTTCAGCACCAGCCGATCCAGCAGCGCGGCCGCGTCACCGGCGCGCCCGGCCGCGGCGCCGCCCAGGCGCGCCAGCTCCTCTTCGCGGATGCGCCGGTAAAGGTCCCTGGTGACCGGGCGCCCGTCATCCAGCGTGGTGCCGGCCTGGATCCATTGCCACAGCTGGGCGCGCGAGATCTCCGCGGTGGCCGCGTCTTCCATCAGGTTGTGGATCGCGACGGCGCCGTTCTCCTGCAGCCAGGAGCCCAGATACTGCAGGGCCACGTCGATGTTGAGGCGCACGCCCGCCTCGGTGACCTGGCCGCCCGGCACCCGCGGATCGCACAGCTCGGCCGCCGTCACCTGCACCTCGGCGCGGTCGCGGTCCTTCTGGTGCGGGCGCGTGCCCAGCGCGCCGTCGAAGACCTCGGCGGCCGTCGGCACCAGGTCGGGGTGCGCGACCCAGGTCCCGTCGAAGCCGTCGCCGACCTCGCGCCGCTTGTCGTCGCGCACCTTGGCCAGCGCGGCCTGATTGATCTCGGGGTTCTTGCGGCTGGGGATGAAAGGCGCCATGCCGCCCATCGCGTGCGCGCCGTGGCGATGGCAGGTCTTGACCAGAAGCTCGGTATAGGCGCGCATGAACGGGACGGTCATGGTGACCTGCGCCCGCTCCGGCAGCGCGAAGCCCTGGCGGTTGCGGAACTTCTTGATGAAGGAAAAGATGTAGTCCCAGCGCCCGGCGTTGAGGCCGCTCGCGTGCTCGCGCAGCTCGTGGAGGATCTCTTCCATCTCGAACGCAGCGGGCAGCGTCTCGATGAGCACGGTGGCGCGGATCGACCCGCGTGGGATCGACAGCGCCTCCTGCCCCGCCACGAACACTTCGTTCCACAGACGCACCTCGAGGTGACTCTCGTTCTTGGCCAGGTAGAAGTACGGCCCCGTGCCGCGGTCGAGCAGCGCGCGCGCGTTGTGGAAGAAGTAAAGGCCGAAGTCGCACAGGCTGGCGCTGATCGGATCGCCGTCGACGCTGAGGTGCTTCTCGGTGAGGTGCCAGCCGCGCGGCCGCACCAGCAAGGTCGCGACCCGGTCGCCCAGGCGATAGGACTTGCCCTCGGGCGAGTCGTAGGAAATGGTGCCGCGGACCGCGTCGATGCAGTTGCGCTGGCCGTCCATCACGTTGCGCCACGACGGCGACAGCGAGTCCTCGAAGTCGGCCATGAACACCTGCGCGCCCGAGTTGAGCGCGTTGATCATCATCTTGCGCTCGACCGGACCGGTGATCTCGACGTGGCGGTTCTGCAGGTCGGGCGGCGCCGGCGCCACCTGCCAGTCACCCCCCCTGACGGAGGCGGTCTCGGGCAGGAAGTCCGGCAGCGCGCCGGCGTCGAACTGCTTTTGTCGCTCGGCGCGCCGGGCCAGCAGCTGTCGCCGCGTCGGCTCGAAACGCCGGTGCAGGAGGGCCAGGAAGGCCAGCGCGTCGTCGTTCAACACCTCGCCGGCGCCGGCGGGCGGCGGCGTGAGGACCTGGGCTCGCGTCGTCATGGGGGCGGTTCTCCGACGGGTTAGGACCTCCCTGGAGAATGTTCCGGCCACCGGCGAAATGCAACGATCGCGGCGTTGTGGACAGTCGTTTCGGCGGAGGTCGCGCCCCTGCTCTACTCGCCGGACTGGCCCAGGGCCTCGCGCAGGTCGCTGATCAGCAACGGCTCGTCGGCGCTGCCGCGCACCACGTAGCGCTGCGGCGGCTCGCGCACGCTGGGGCGCGCGCCGTCGGGGGTCACCTCGCGGGTGCCCTGCCCGCCGACGGCGACCCGGCGACCTTCCACCAGGGCGGCCTCGCGGTAACGGAACCGGCGCGGACCGTCGAACATGCCATCGATGGCGACGTGCGCGGACCGCAGCAGCAGGCGTACCGCCTGGGTGGAGGCGTCCTGGTCCGCGTCTGACCGCGTCCAGCCGCGCTTGTCGGGGACCAGCGCCAGCAAGAACGACCTGTCCGCGACGTCGACGAACGCCTCGCCGGTCTGGTCCACCAATGTGAAGGGCCGCGCGTCCTGGAGCTCAAGCACGCTGCCCCAGCTGCCCTGCTCGTCGCCCTCGATGACCAGCTGGTAGGCCACGCAGGGGCGCTGGGTCACCGGGGCGACCAGCAGCGCTCCGCCCGCCCGGACGCGCCCGGTGATCCGAACCACCCCGTCCGGTGCGCGGGCGATGGCCACGCGCGGGCGCCGCACCAGGGAGCGTTTGACTCGCGCCTCGGGGCTCAAGAGGTCCGCGTACACGACGCGGGCGACCGCGAAGACACCGAACAGACCCAGGGCCGCGAGGGCGAGCAGCGGCGTTTCCATGGCCGACCCTCGTAGCCTAGCGCATGTCCCCTCCCGATCTCGCCGCCGACCCGCGGGCATATACGCCGTGATGGCCCATGCCTTCGCCCGGCGCACCATGGTGGCGCTGCATGCCCTCGCCCGGCGCACCATGGTGGCGCTGCGCGCGGAGCGAGACGTAGACTGCGCGCATGGCGGCATCGGCGACGATGTATCACTTGCAGATCGATCTGTCCGACGTCGATCGCGCGGTCTATCAGACGATGGATCTACGGGTCGCGCGCCACCCGTCGGAGACCATGCGCTACCTCCTGACGCGCGTCATCGCCTACTGCCTGTGCTACGAGGAGGGCATCGCCTTCTCCAAGGGATTGTCGACCAACGACGAGCCCGCGGCCTGGGTCAAGGACGCGCACGGCAACCTCCTGGTCTGGATCGAGGTCGGCACGCCTTCGGGCGAGCGCCTGCACAAGGCCAGCAAGGCTTCGCCCCGGGTGGTCGTCTTCACCCATCACGATCCCGCGTTGCTGAAGAAGGCCGCGCGCGCCAAGGCGATCCACAAGGCCGAGGAGATCGAGGTCTACGCGCTCGACGGCGCGCTGCTCGACGCGCTGGAACGCGCCACCGAGCGCAACGCCCGCTGGGCGATGGTCCACACCGAAGGCACGCTCTACGTGACCAGCGGCGACACCAGCGTGTCGGGCAACGTGACCCGCCACTCGCTGGCGGATGAACCGCCGTGACGCCCGCCTCGCTGATTGCGGCTCCGCTCTCTCCGTTGTGAGGCGGGCGGGCCGGGGGAGCGGGGGGTGTGCCTACCGCGGGGACGCGCCCTTACGCC
Source organism: Polyangia bacterium (assembly GCA_035696125.1). Taxonomy (GTDB): domain Bacteria; phylum Myxococcota_A; class Polyangia; order Fen-1088; family Fen-1088; genus DASRQZ01. The sequence continues at coordinate 238 of DASRQZ010000179.1, read as the reverse complement.
GCCGGGCGGGCGGTGAACTCTCGATGACTGCTTTTGGTGTCTCCGGGCTCTTCCCCCTCCTTGACCATGAACGCCGGCGGCACGGGGGCGCTTCTATTCGGGCTGGCAACCTGCCTGCGGACAGGCAGGTGCGCCCTCATAGACCCCGCGGTAACAGCACCCCCCGCTCCCCCGGCCCACCCTCAACCCCACCACCACGTTCACTGCGCCTCAACGCCGCAGACGTCAGATCAGATCG
>DASRQZ010000178.1:0-6847 GCA_035696125.1 Polyangia bacterium | reverse complement strand
AGCCGGTGGGCCGGCCGGGGGAGTCGGTGGCGCGGCCGGGGGAGCCGGCGACGCCGGCGGCACCAGCGGTGCAGGAGGCATCTGTCAGGCCCCGGCGCCGTCGAGCAGCCTGTTCGCCGACGTCCTCGGCAAGAGCGCGGCCGACGTCGATGCGAAGGTCGACACCGCCTTCCAGTCGTTGTTTCACGGCAGCAGCAACAACAACACCATCTATTACGAGGTCGGCGCCACTCAAGCCTACATTCTCGACGTCAACAACAACGACGTGCGAACCGAGGGCATGTCCTACGGCATGATGATCGCCGTCCAGCTCGACAAGAAGAACGAGTTCGACCGCATCTGGAGCTGGGCCAAGCAGTACATGTACCAGTCCTCTGGCAGCATGTCGGGCTATCTGGCCTGGCGCCGCAGCACGGCCGGCGCGGCCCTGTCGGCCACCACCTACCCCGCGCCCGACGGTGAAGAGTACTTCGCGACCGCGCTCATCTTCGCTTCGAAGCGCTGGGGCGACGGGACCGGGATCCTGGACTACGCGAGCGAGGCCCGCGCGCTGCTCGACGTCATGGTGCACAAGGGCGAGTCCAGCGAGGCGCAGGCGGGTGGCATCACCAGCATGTTCGATCCCGCGGCCAAGCTGGTGGTCTTCGTCCCCAACGCCAACAGCGGCTCATCCACGTTCACAGACCCATCGTACGTCATGCCCGCTTTCTACGACGTCTGGGCCTGCTTCGACGCCAAGAACGCGGCGTTCTGGAGGACGGTGTCCGCGACCAGCCGCGCCTTCTTCCCGAAGGCCACCCATCCCACGACGGGGCTCGCGCCCGAGTACGCCAGCTTCGACGGCACGCCCAGCACGCAGGCGACCAAGGGCGATTTTCGCTTCGACGCCTGGCGCGTGGCCCTCAACGTGATGGCGGACCACCACTTCTGGGGCGTCGATCCGTGGCAGGAGACGTACGCCGCGCGGCTGGGCGCCTTCTTCACGGCCCGGGGCCCCAGCTACGGCGATCAGTACTCCTTGTCCGGGACGATGCTCGGCACCGATCACTCCGCTGGCCTCGTGGCCATCAACGCGACGCTCGGCTTCGCCCTGCCGGCCAGCACCGCCCGACCCTTCGTCCAGGCGCTATGGGACCTACCCGTTCCAACGGGCCAGTTTCGTTACTACAACGGCGTGCTCTACATGCTCTCGTTACTGCACGCGAGCGGAAAGTTCCAGCTCTGGTTCTGACCTCCGGCGCAACGCCGCGGGGAAGAGAACCGATGGAATGTCAGACCTTCAGCCAGCGGTAAGCGGCGGCGAACGCGTTGTGGCCACCCGACGGCAGCGGATCGCCGTGACCGACGACCAGCCGGTCGAACGGTTGCGCGAGGATCGCATCGACGCTCCGACGTGCGGCGGGCTTGTCGGAGAATCCGGCCCAGCGGATCGCCCGGCTGAGGGCGGCCTGATCGTAGAAGCCCATCAATCGCGTGTAGATCGCGGACCAGCGGTGGGTGGGCCGGCCTACATTGTGAACCAGGTCCGCGACCACCAGCGTCCGGGCGGGGCGGTAGAGCAGGGCGGTCTCGCGCAGGCGGAAGCCTTCGATCGGGAGCTCGTCGACGAGGCCCGCGAACGCGGGCTCGGGCGTGGCGCCGTGGATCCGGCCGTGGATCCGATCGATGCGCAGGTCGCGGCGCTTTTTCGCGAGACCCGCCGGCGCGTGCACGCGCGCCGATGGGAACGCCGCCGCCCACTCGCCGATCCAGCGGTGGTGAAACAGGCTCGGCGCGTACAGGTGCGCGACGCGGCCGAGCGCCTCCACCGCCGCGCGCCGCTCCGCGGTCATCGCCACCGGCGAGTAGAGCAAGAGCCCGCCTGCGCCGAGGCGGAGCACCGTCATCGTCGAGGTCAGCGGCATCCCCACGATCTGGACAGGGTCGCTGCTCAGCCAGATGCCGTCGGCGAAGGGGACCAGCGTTGGTGTTTGCGTGCTCATGCCGATAGTCAAGCGCACCTTATCAATATCGTCAAGCGAGCTTGACGAAAAACAGCCAGCGGCGTACAGACAATCATCATGGCCAGGAGGACGGAGCCGCCGGTTTCGGCGGCCGAGCGCAGCCGCTTCGAGGCGACGCGGGACGCGGCGACCTTGCAGCTGCTGTTCAAGGCGGCGCGGCTGGCGAACGAGACGGCGCTCGCGCGCGTGGCGGCCTCGACGCCCGCCGGGCCGCGCGTCCGCCCCGCGCACACGGCGCTGTTCCCCCACCTCGGCTTCGAGGGGATCCGGCTGACGGACCTGGCGGCGAAGGTCGGAGTCACCAAGCAGGCGGTGGGGCAACTGGTCGACGACCTCGCCGCGCTGGGCATGGTCGAGCGCGTGAGCGATCCCGACGACAGCCGGGCGAAGCGCATCCGCTTCTCGCGCCGGGGGCACGCGGCGCTCATGCACGGCCTCGGCGTGCTGCGCGGGCTCCAGGACGACCTCGCTGCCGCCATCGGCGCGCGCCGCATGCGCGAGCTGCACGAGACGCTGAAGCTGGTGATCGCCGCCCTCGACGCGGACGCGTCGGAGTCGAAACGACCAGCTGGCTCCGGCGCCTGATCGACGCCCCACGTCCGATCCATTTCAGGTGTCAGGCGGTCAACCGGGGTTGCGCGTGCTCACCAGCCAGGTCGCGGCGTCCATCCACAGCCCTCGCGGTGTCATGTGGGGGGCGAGGGCTTCGCGCAGGGTCGCCAGCAACTCCGGGTGGCGCTCCGCGGGCGCCTCGGCGAGGAAGCGGGCAGCGGGGCCGAGCTGGCGGCAATAGTCGACCGCCTCATCGACGGTCAGCGCCGCCCCGAAGTGCACGGAGGTCGTGTGCGGAGCGATCCTCACCTCGGCGTAGCCGGCGGCGCTCAGGAGGGCCTCGAGCCCGTCGCGATCGGCGAACGCGAAGGGTCCGGGGGCGCCAGGCTCGAGGAGCCCCGGCACGGTCGTGTCCGGCGATCGGGCCATCACGGCGCGGAGCGGGATGTCGGCCCACGGGTTGCGGGCGAGCTCCTGCCAGCAGACGAAGGCGAGCTGGCCGTGCGGGCGCAGCGCGCGCCGGAGGTTCGTGAACGCCTCCTGTGGATCGCGAAAGAACATCACGCCGAACCGGGAGAAGAGGGCGTCCCAGGAGCGGGGGCCAAAGGGGTAAGTCTCGGCGTCGGCGAGGGCCAAGGAGACGTTCTCGTGCGCCGCCACTCGCTCCCGGGCCCGCGCCAGCATGGGCTCGGAGATGTCGAGGCCGAGCACCTCACCGGAGGGGCCCACGAGCTCGGCCAGCTCGAGGAGAGTCTGGCCGCAACCGCAACCGACGTCTACCACGCGCGTCCCTCGCTCCAGCTGGAGCAGAGCCATCGCGGCCCGACCCAAGGGATCGAGATAGACGTCCGTGCGTTCCTGCAAGAGAGCCCAGGCGCTGCCGCCCTTGTCGCCGAACAGGGGAGGCGGACGCGTTCCTTGGTGTGCGGTCATCGCGGGAGAGGATAGCCCCTATCGCCCCCTCCTCGAGCTTCTCCGTCGCACCTTCGACGATGTCCTTGCGCGGGCATCGGCGCGTGCACCGATTTCTTGCGACCTTCTCTGGTATCTCAATACACGAAGGAGCCCCCGCACGTGACGCTCGCGTTGACCCGAACGCCGCAGACGTAGGCCCCGAACTGGCCCACGAACATCTCCTTGAAGGGTCCGTGAGGCGGGGACAGGGCGCGTCCGCCCCAGCAAACAGTGGTCCCGTCGGTGCGAATGCCGCACGTGGAGGCGAGATGGGCGACGATCCGCGTGAAGGTACCGGTGGGCGGGGTCGCCTGTCCCACGTCGTTCCTGCCCCAACAGACAACGGATCCCCCGCGGGCGGGCAAGGACGGGAAGGCGACCAGGACCAGGACGGTGACGTCGACCGTCACTGGCTGGCTCGTTCGAACATCTGGTCGACGGGGACCACCCTCACCTTGTCGGGGGCGACCGGCAGGGCGAACTTCTCGATGACCTTGTCTTCCTGGAGAATCTCGGGCGGGGTTCCGGCGGTGTCGTAGGTGATGGGCGTGGCGACCGCGTCGACCAGCTTCTGCCGCACCTCGGCACCCTTGTCGCTGACGATGGCGATCGACAGCTTGTCGATGGCCAGGTACTTGCGGATGACCCGATCGACGTCGGCCTTTTTCATCCTGGGCAGTCGGTCGTGCAACTCCTTGATCAGGTCCTTGCCGGTGACCTGGGCGTCCATCGCATAACCCAGCCGGCGCGAGATGTCCTGGATCCAGAGATCGGCGTAGTTCATCAGGAAGGTCCTGGTGGCCTGGAAGCCGGCCTCGGGGATGCCCTCGCGGATCAACTTGTCGGTCTCGTAGAGCGCGGCGCGCAGTGCGAACAACGCGTTCTGCGGCGGAACCGGGCGCAACCAGATCTCGAAGTGCTGCTGCCGGCGCGGGATGTTGGGCAGCGGGAATGTCGACCAGCCGTCCTGGATGAAATTCTCGACGTACGCGTAATCGCCGTAGTTCAGCCCGCGCGCGCTGCGCAGGTGGTTCATGAGCACCCCGTTGAAGGTGCGATGCTCGCCCAGGTACGAACGCGCCACGGTCAGCGGATAGAAGTCGGTGCTGGCGCGGGTGATGGGCAGGGCGCGGCCGATCGAGATCGCGTTGGCGCGCGCGTCCTTCTCGACGATCAGGATCTCGTCGGCGTCGCGCCTGGGCGGTGGGGGCAGGCGTGGCTGCGCGACCCCGCGCTGGCCAAGCGCCGAGAATCGGCGCGTGAACGCATCGGCAAACCCGGCCGGGTAGCCGCCGCCCACGCCGACCACCAGGCGGTCGCGCGTGTAGTGCGTCTCGTAGAACAGCTTCACGTCGGGCAGGGTGATGGCCTGCAACCCGGCGACCGTGCCCTGCGAGGGATAGCCATAGGGATGGCCGGCGTACAGCACCGACGCCATCGCCTGCTTGCCCAGGTTCTCGTCGTCGTTGCCGCGCAGGGTCTTGGTGAGGTAGTCGACGGCGTCCTGGCGGTTGCGGGTGAAGTCGTCCTCGGCGAAGCGCGGGTTCAGGATCTGTTCCGCCAGCAACTCGGCGAACTTCTCGGCGTTGTCGCGATGGACCATGCCTTCGAAGACCACCGACTCCTTGTCACCGTAGACCCGGATGTTGGCGGCCAGCGGATAGAGCGCGTCCAGCAGCTCGGCGTAGCTGCGCGCGCGCGAGCCGCCCTTGCCGATCATCTCGGCGGTCAGCGTCGCCAATCCCTCCTTGCCCTTGGGGTCGTCGACCGACCCGGTGCGGAACAGCACGCGGATGGCCACCAGCGGGTTGCTGGCCGAGGGCAGGAAGACGGTCCGGGGCGGATTGCCTGCCCAGCGGAAGGGCGGCGGGGACTTGAGCGGGGCGGCGGGCGCGGACTGGGAATCCGCCGACGCGGGCGCGGGCGCCGGCGCCGGCGCCGGCGCCGACTTCGCCGGCTCTGGCGCGGCGCGACCACGTCGGGCACCCAGCCCGGCCATCAGCAATACCGAAAGGATCATCCAGCGGCTCCTGGCGAAGGTCCTGGCGGCGCTCATTTGCCGGCCGCCTTCATGGTGACGGCCGTGCGGTTGGCCGGGGTGAAGTAGGTCTTGGCCACGCGCTTGACGTCGACGCTGGTCACCTTGTCGTAAAGCGCGAAGTAATCGTTGATCGACGATAGCGCGCCGGTGAGCGCGATGAACTGCGCCGCCGTGTTGGCGGTCTTGTCAGCCGTCGACAGCTGACCGGCAAATGCGTATTTGACGTGGGACAGCACCTCGGCCAGCGTGCGCTCGTCGACCCCTTCGCGGGCGACGCGCGCGATCTCGTCGTCGATCGCCTTCTCGACGTAGGCGATGTCGGCTGGCTTCTTGATGCGCGCCAGGATCGCGAACAGGTTCGGGTCCACGTGTGGATCGGCCGAGCCGGACAGCGACTCGACCTTCTGCTCGGTGATCACCAGCCTCTTGTACAGCGGCGCACGCTCGGCGAAGAGCAGCTCGGCCAGCACGTCCAGCGCCGGCATGTCGACGTTGCTGGTCGAGAAGCCCGGCACGTGATAGCCGGCCAGCAGCATCGGCAGCGTCGCCCCCTTCCAGGTCAGCTCCGCGCGCTTGCTCTTGCTCTGCGCCGGTTCGAGCGGCACGGCCGGCCGCGCCGGTCCGCGCTTCCAGGCGCCGTACTCCTTCTCGACCAGGCCGTATACCGTGTCGGCGTCGACGTCCCCCACCACCAGCAGCGTGACGTTGTCGGGCCGGTAGTAGCGATCGAAGAACTGCCGCGAATAGGCGAACTGGTTGGGCATGTCCTCGATGTCCTTGAGGAAGCCGATCGTCGTGTGCTTGTAGGTGTGGGTGGTGAAGGCGTTGTCGTAGAGGGTCTCGACCATCTTCTCGATCGGGTTGGACGCGTTCTTGTTGTATTCGCCCAGCACCGCGCCCGCCTCCTTCTGGAACTTGGCCTCTTCGTACTTGAGGCGCTGGAAGCGGTCGGCCTCGATCTCGACGATCTTGGACAGCGCCGCCTTGCCGGCGAGGATGTGGTACACGGTCAGGTCGTCGGACGTGAACGCGTTCGAATCGGCGCCGATCGACTTGATGACGTCGTTGTAAGCCTCGGTCGAGAACTTCTCGCTGCCGCGGAACATCAGGTGCTCGAAGAAGTGGGCGAAGCCCGACTTGCCGGGCTCGACCTCGTTGCGGCTGCCGGTGCGGACGACGGAGTAATAGGCGATGATGCCCGGCGAGTCGTAGTTGACGACGTAGATCTGCAGCCCGTTGGGCAACGTCTTTTCCGTCACGGGAAACGGGAACGCGCCATTGCTGGCGGGCGGCGGCG
>DASRQZ010000177.1:0-26582 GCA_035696125.1 Polyangia bacterium | reverse complement strand
ACGGGAACGGAGCCGGAATCGCCGACGCCGACGCCGACGCCGACGCCGACGGATCGATCGAATTCGTGGGGATTCATCAGCCCCACGTGCCCCCCATCGGATCTCAGGTCGGCGCCGGTGCGGCGGAGCCGCACCTCCCGTCGATAAACCCACTCGCTGCGCTCGCTCTGGCGCTTCAGCAGTCGTCGGGGCCGAAGATCCTGAAGCCCGCAGTCGGTGGTCCGATGCCCTCCAGAACTTGCGAAACCCGAGCCCAAGGTGAACGTGTTAGAAAACCCAGCGTGCGAATCTGGATGCTGATGCTCGTGCTCGTGATCTGCGCGGCGAGTGCGCCGGCGCGGGCCCAGTCCGAGTCGCCGGCGCGGCCGCGCATCGAGGTGGCAGTGGGCGTGGGGGCTTCGCTGGATGACGGCGGGCGCAAGGATTCGCCGGGCGCGGTGGTGCCGTCGTTCTTCGTCATGGGCGGCTTCGGCGGCGGGTTGGTGGGGGTCGACCTGGGCGTGTTCGCCAACAGCGCCAACGGCCGCTATCACGATCCCAGCGTCATGCCCGTCGATCGCCTGGGCATCCACGCCATCATGGTGGTACGCCCGCTGGCCGAGCTGTGGCCGGCCGACTGGCGCTACGGGATGCGGATCGCGCGCACCATGGCGATCGATCTTGGACTGGGCGTCGAGCGCGCCAGCCGTCTCGCGCGCGCGGCCGAGACGGTCAATCGCATCGGCAGCCTGCTCGGTCTTCACATCGACGTCCCGCTGACGCCGCGGACCACGTCGCGCGAGCTGCGCCTGCGCCTGGCGGTGCGCCGCTTTTACGGCGCGTCGCGCGCCGCCTTCCCCGACGGTGAACCCGTGATCGACACGCGCGGCGAGGTCTTCGCGGCGCTGGCCGCCGTGTTCTGACCACATGCTGGCGGCGGCGCTGCTGGTCTTCGCCGCCGGCCTGGCCCTGGCGCCGATGACCGAGTCGGATCTGTTCTTCCGGCTGGCTGCGGGACGTGAGATCCTGGCCCACCACGCCATCCCGGCGCGCAACCTGTTCTCGTTCACCGCGCCCGACTTCCCCGACCTGGACGCTTCCTGGTTGTTCGAGGTCGGCGCCGCGGCGCTGTTCCGCGCGGGCGGTTTTCCCGCCGTGGTGATCGGCAAGGCGCTGTGCGTGGCGGCGACGGCGGCGCTGGCCTTTCGCCTTGGCCGCCGGCGCGGCGCCGGTCCGGTGGCGGCGGCGCTGGCGGTGGCCGCCGCGCTGGTGGTGATGCAAGAGCGCCTGGTCGAGCGCCCGCACATCTTTTCGTTCGCCGGCGAGATCGCCGTCTTGCTGGCGCTGGAGCACCTGGAGTCGTCCGGCGATGCGGCGCCGCTGCGCCCGCGCTGGCGGGCGGGCGCCGCCCTGCTGCTGGGCGTGGCGCTGTGGGCCAACCTGCACGCGGGCGTCTTCGTCGCACCGGTGTTGCTGCTGCTCTATGCGCTGGGTGCCGTCGCCGACCGCCGCGCCGGCCTGGCCGTTCCGGCGGCGGCGCTGGCGCTGCTCTCGCTGGCGGCGATGCTGGCCACGCCGCTCGGCCCGGGGCTCTTCCGCTATCTGGCCTTGCACGTCACCATCCCGCGCCTGCACCCCATCGACGAGTTCCGCGCCGTCTCGCCGGAGTCCGACGGCGCGCTGCTGGTCTACGCCACGGCGGCGCTGGTGGCGGCGGGGCTGGTGTGGCGCGCGCAACGCGACGACGTCGGGCTGCGCCGCATCCTGCCGGTCCTGGGCCTGGCGTTGCTGGCGGCGCGCGCCATCCGCTTCGGCGCCGACTTCGCGCTGTGCGCCGCGCCGCTGCTGGCCGCCGCCGCCACCCCGCTGGGCGAGCGGCTGCGGGTCCTGCTGCCGTCGTGGCTGCGCGCGCGCGGGCCGGCGGCCGGCGCCGCGCTCTTGCTGATCGGGCTGGCGCTGGGGCCGCGGATCGCGGGCGCGCGCCAGGGCCGGCCGTTCGCCGACATCGACCTCGATCGATCAGCGCTGCCACTCGACGCCATCCGTTTCGCCGACGAGAACGGCGTGCGCGATCGCATGTACAACGACTTCGAGATCGGCTCCTACCTGGTCTTCGAAGGCTACCCCCGCCACCGGGTGTTCATCGATCCGCGCCTGCCCGCCTATCCGCCCGACCTGCACCGGTTGCTGGGGCGGACCGACGTCGACCGCGCGGAGTGGGACCGGGCGATGGAACGCTACGGGGTGCACAGCGCGCTGCTGGCCTATGCCGGCCTCAACCGCCGCGTGTCCTGGTGGGATCCGGCGCGCTGGGCCCTCATCTACCGGCAGCACGACGCGCGGGTCTTCGTGCGCCGTTTGCCCAGGTGGCGCGCGCTGATCGCCGCGCGCGAGATCCCGGCCACCTTCTCCTTCACCCTCGAGGAGGGCACCGCGACCTTGCCGCTGGCGGAGCCACCCCCCGCGTCACCCGTCCCCGCCTGCGAGTGGCAGCGCCGCCTGGGCGATCTGCTGGTCGAGCTCGACGAGGGCAAACCGGCGCGCGCCGTGGCCGCCTATCGCCGCGCGCTGGCCGCGCCCGCCGGCTGCCTGGCGCCCGACGACGAGCGCGCCCTGCGTCGCTGGCTGGGTCAGGGGTTCTGAACGAAGCCCTTGTCGAGCCGCCCGCCCAGCACGCTGACCACCGGGATCTCGACACCCTCGCTGCCCGCCATCCCCTGCAGAATGAAGATCGCGACCCGGCGCTCGAAGGGGTTGCGCAGCATGCCGCGGATCTGCGGCTCGCCCAGCGGCGGCTCGCCCGCGGTGATGTCGACCCGGTACACCGAGCCCAGCACCTTGCCGCCCGAGCGGCTGCGCAGGATCACGTCGTAGGGGGTCTTGCCGGTCTCGGTGTTGGGTAACCCCGGCCGCACGTCGAAGCCGGTCGGATCACTGGTTGAAACGGGCTGCTCGAACACCGTCGCCGGCACGGCCTGGATCGCGTGCTTGTCCAGCATCATCGCGATGGTCGGCCCGTGCTTCTCGCACACCGCGGCGACCTCGGTCTGGCCCATCTCGAACCAGCGCTCGGCCAGGAACTTGTCGTTCACCAGGTCGACGACGTGCACCGACCATTCGGTCTTCTCGCGGTTGACGGCGCGCCGCCGCTCGAGCCACGCGAAGTGCCCCGAGGGCGAAAAGCCGATCGCGTACAGCGCCAGCGGCGCGCGCCGCTCGCCGGCAGGGATCTCCAGCAGGGGTTTGGCGTCCGGCCGAAGCGCACCGCATGGTACCGCGGCCGGCACCCCGACCCCCGCCACCAACGTCAGCAACCACACAGCGGTCATGACGAAAGACTTCCACCAATCTCGTGATCAGGGCAAGGGCGAATTGGTCGCGGACAGCTTGCTCCGACCGAACCGCTGCTCGGTATCGCGATGCCGTGACCCGGTGTCGTGCCGCTGCGTGGCGCGGCGCGCGGGCCGGCGCCGCCAGGGCTGGGGATAGGCTGTGGATAAAGCGCCGGTTTTGCAGTGTTTTCCTGTGCTTATGGCCTGAACAAAAATTCAGGTTATCCACAGGTTATCCACACGCGCCCGGCGTAAGCTGCTCCGGTCGCGCATGGCTGAATTCACGCATCTGCATCTGCACACCCAGTACAGCCTCCTCGATGGAGCCATCCGGCTCGACGACCTGTTCCCCAAGGTCCTCGAGCGCGGCATGAAGCAGGTCGCCATCACCGACCACGGCAACCTGTTCGGCGCGCTGGACTTCTACGAGAAGGCCAGAAAGCACGGGGTGAAGCCGATCTTCGGCTGCGAGACCTATATCGCGCCCGACCGCATGGACAAGACCGAGAGGCGCAGCAACCACCTGATCCTGCTCGCCAAGGACAACGTCGGCTGGAAGAACCTGTCGTACCTGAACTCGATGGGGTACCTCGAGGGCTTCTATTACAACCCGCGCATCGACAAGAAGTTGCTGCGCCAGCACAGCCAGGGCCTGATCGGCCTGTCGGCGTGTCTGGGCGGCGAGGTCGCGCAGTTGATGATGCGGCGTGGGCCCGAGGCCGCCACCGAGGCGGCGCGCGAGTTCGACGACATCTTCGGGCGCGGCAACTTCTTCCTGGAGATGCAGCCCAACGGCCTGGAGGAGCAGGAGACCGTCAACGGTCACCTGCGCGAGCTGTCCAGGAAGACCGGCATCCCCCTCATCGCCACCAACGATTGCCACTACCTGAACAAGAGCGACGCGCACGCGCACGAGATCCTGATGTGCGTGCAGCAGAAGAAGACCATCCAGGACGAAAAGCGCATGCATCACCGCAACGAGGCCTTCTTCGTGAAGACCCCGGCGGAGATGGACGCGTACTTCAAGGACGTGCCCGAGGCGATGGAGAACGCCGCGCGCATCGGCGAGATGTGCAAGGTGACCTTCGACCTGGGCAAGAGCTTCCTGCCCAGGTTCACCGTGCCCGAGGGCTACGACGCCGACACCTACGTCACCGAGGTGGCGCGCGCCGGCCTCAAGAAGCGCATCGAGGAGGCACACCGCCGACGGGCCCGCGACGCGAACGGCAAGATGATCGACGGCGACGTCTACGCCGCGCGCCTGGAGCTGGAGCTGGGCGTCATCAAGCGCATGGAGTTCTCCGGCTACTTCCTGATCGTCTGGGACTTCATCCGCCACGCCAAGGAGCACAAGATCCCGGTCGGCCCGGGCCGGGGCTCGGGCGCCGGATCGCTGGTCGCGTACAGCATGCGCATCACCGACATCGATCCCATCGAGCACAAGCTGCTGTTCGAGCGCTTCCTCAACCCCGAGCGCGTCAGCATGCCCGACTTCGACATCGACTTTTGCATGAACCGGCGCGACGAAGTCATCAGCTACGTCACCGACAAGTACGGCAAGGACAACGTCGGCCAGATCGTCACCATGCACCAGATCAAGGCGCGCAGCGGGATCCGCGACATCGCGCGCGCCATGGCCATCCCTTTCGCGGAGGCCGACAAGGTCGCCAAGTTCGTGCCCGAGCCGATCCAGGGCAAGTCGCTGCCCATCGCCGAGGCCATCGAGAAGGAGCCGCGCCTCAAGCAGCTCTACGAAGAGAACGCCCAGTACCGCGAGCTGCTGGACATCGCCAAGGGCCTGGAGGGCCTGAACCGCCACGCCGGCACCCACGCCGCCGGCGTGGTCATCGGCGACCGCCCGCTGTGGGAGTACGTGCCCTGCTTCCGGCCCGCGGGCGAGGAAGGCATCGTCACCCAGTACGACAAGGACATGGTCGAGAAGGCCGGCCTGGTGAAGTTCGACTTCCTCGGCCTCAAGACCCTGACCGTGATCCAGACCTGCCTCGACCTGGTCAACCGCGAAAAGGAGGCCGGCGGAGAGCCGGCGCTCGACCTGGCGCTGATCACCCTCGACGACGTCCACGTCTACAAGATGATCTCCCGCGCCGACGTCACCGGCGTCTTCCAGCTGGAGTCGAGCGGATTCCGCGAGCTCCTGAAGAAGCTCAAGCCCGACTGCTTCGAGGACATCGTCGCCGCCGGCGCTCTGTATCGCCCCGGTCCGCTGGAAGGCGGCATGGTCGACGACTTCATCGACCGCAAGCACGGCCGCAAGAAGGTCGAATACGATCACCCCCTGCTCGAGCCGATCCTGCGCGACACCTACGGCGTCATCGTCTACCAGGAGCAGGTGATGCAGATCTCGTCGGCGCTGGCCGGCTACTCGCTGGGCAAGGCCGACCTGCTCCGCCGCGCCATGGGCAAGAAGAAGGCCGAAGTCATGGCCAAGGAGAAGGCCGGCTTTCTCGACGGCGCCAGGGAGAAGAAGGTCGACCCGCGCGTCGCCGAGAAGGTGTTCGACCTGATGGAGAAGTTCGCCGGCTACGGCTTCAACCGCAGCCACAGCGCCGCCTACGGCATGCTGACCTACCAGACCGGCTATCTGAAGTACTACTGGCCCGTCGAGTTCTTCGCCGGCCTTTTGACCTGCGACAAAGACAACACCGACAGCGTCGTCAAATTCATCGCCGAGGCCCGCGCCCAGGGCATCGAAGTCCAGCGCCCCGACATCAACGAATCCGACACCGACTTCACCGTCGTGATGCGCACCGACGAGACAATCAAAGACGCGAAAGCCAAGAAGACCATCCGTTTCGGCCTGGGCGCCGTCAAGGGCGTCGGCGAGGGCGCCGTCGAAGTCATCAAATCGGCGCGCGACGAGGGCGGCCCCTTCCTGTCGCTGTTCGACTTCTGCAAACGCGTCGACGGCCGCAAAGTGAACCGCAAAGTCCTGGAAGCCCTGGTCAAGTCCGGCGCCTTCGACGGCGTCGCCGTCAGGAACGGCATCAGCCGCGCGCGCCTCTTCGGAGCCATCGGCCTGGCCTCTGACCGCGCCGCCGCCCACCAGCGCGAAAAAGAGAGCGGCCAGACCTCCCTGCTGGATCTCTTCGGCGGGGGCGCCAGCAAATCCAACGGCAAAGGCGGCAACAACGGCTTCGGCGCCGAAGTCGACACCTACCCCGAAGCCGACGAATGGTTCCCCAAAGAGACCCTTGCCTTCGAAAAAGAGAGCCTGGGCTTTTACATCAGCGGCCACCCCCTGGACCGCTACCTGGGCGAAATGAAGAAGTTCACCACCGCCACCACCGCCAACTGCATCGAGAAAGGCGTGCGCGCCGAAGTCACCCTGGCCGGCATCGTCAGCAACTACCAGGAACGCCCCATGAAGAGCGGCAATGGCAAATACGCCTTCTTCACCCTGGAGGACCACTACGGCCAGATCGAGCTCATCGTGAATAGCAAGAAGGTCGAGGAGTACCGCGACATCCTGGGCAAAGACGATCCGCTGCTGGTCTACGCCACCGTCGACGCGCCGTTCGGCGACGGCGAGGCCGCGAGGGAGAGGTTGCGGTTCAACGACGCCAAGCTGTTATCGGAGATCCGCCGGCAGAAGAGCTCGCTGCTGGAGGTCCGCCTGAACGCGGACCAGGTCAACGACGACGCGCTGGTCGCGCTGGAGAAGCTGCTGCGCGAGCACACCGGCCCCTGCAGGACCACGATTCGCATGGAGATCCCCAAGCGCAGCGAGTCAGTGCTGGATCTGGGCGACGACTACAAGGTCGCGGCAACGGATGACCTGCTGGCGCGGATCGAGCAGCTGTTCGGAGAGAAGGTGGCGGTCTTGCGGTGAGCAAGTTTGCGCCCGGGAGATGGCAATGTTCAAAGAAACGCACCCGATTCTTGGCACGCGCGACATCCGACGGGCGATTGACTTCTATACCCAGCAGCTCGGTTTCAAGCTGGCCTTTGGAGACAACGCCGATCCGCCGAACTACGTCGGGTTTCGCCGAGACGCGGTCGAGCTCCACATGCAGTTCCAGTTCGAGCACGAGATGGGCACGATCCGCCTGCGGTTTGTCGTGGAGGACCCGGACGTGCTGTTCAACGAATACCGGCAACGGGGCGTCGAGTGCAATCCCGACGGCGTTCGCGATACGCCGTGGGGAACACGGGAATTCGCGCTTTATGACCTGGATCGCAACGCGCTCACCTTCTACCGCGACCTGACAAGCGCGGAGAAGGCGCGGCGGTCGCCATAGCCCTGTGACTATCGGTCTGGACTTCACCGAGTCCGAGGCGAAGATCCTGCTGGAATCCTTGATGTCCCAGGAACGTCAGTTGCTCGAGCTCTCCGAGACCTCCGACGATGAAGATGCCGTCGCCGACGCAGGAAACGATCTCATCGAACTCCGGTTGCTCCTGAACAGGATGCGCGACACGGCGGTGGCGAAATTTGGTAAGCGCGTCATCGAATTCACCAAGACTCCTCTCTGAGTTGCCAGAGCCCAGGGCCCCGGGGCTCGAGGCGGGAGTCGGACCCGCGCGCTACGGTCGTCCAGGGTGCGCTGCCGCAGTGAAGCTCGGGGCGCTTCCGCGGAAACGTCGCAGGACCTCCTGCGGCGGGCCGAGGTCCCGCTGATGCAGCGTCACCCGCTCCCACGGGGTGGCCAGCAACGCCAGACCCAGCAGCGCCAAGGGTAGTTTCCAGTTCCGCTTCATCAGACTGAGAACGGATGAGGTCGAGCTTCTTCCCTCGGGGCGACGCCCCCTTTGGGGCCGCCGCGCTAACCTTCCCCTCGTGAGCAAGGCCTTTACCAAGGACGACGACGGGTCCGCCCCTCAGTTCGTTCGCTCGCGTCCGCCCTTGCCGCGCGGGGTTCCCAACTACGTCACGGCGCGCGGGCTGGCGGAGTTGCGGGATGAGCGGGAGCAACTGGAGGCGGAGCGGGCTCGCTGGGAGGCGGCCGGCGATGCGCCGACGGCGGCGGCAGTGGGCGCGCGAATGGTCGAGCTGGATGCGCGCATCGGGAGCGCGGTGGTGGTGGCGCCTCCGGCGGGCGAGGCGCGCGAGACGATCCGGTTTGGCGCCTCGGTGTTGGTGCGCGGCGTGGGGGAAGGCGGAGACAGGGAAATCGAGCGCCGCTACCAGATTGTCGGCGTGGACGAGGCGGACGCGGCCTCGGGGCGGATCGCCTTCACGGCCCCGCTGGCGCGGGCGCTGCTCGGCAGGCGGATGGGGGACGTCGCGCAGCTGGAGACGCTGCACGGTGAGGAGAGCTGGCTGATCCGTAGCGTCACGTACGACGACGTTCCGGATCCCGGTTGAGGGGCGCGGCTCGCCTCGGCCGACTGGTGTTACCATGGCACGTGGGCGAAGAGCTGTTCTCCTCCGCGGCGGATACCGATCCGTTCATCGGGCGGATCCTCGACCGGCGCTACCAGGTGCTGGAGCGGCTAGGGACGGGTGGGGCCGGTGTGGTGTACCGGGGCAAGCAGGTGCAACTCGGTCGGTTCGTGGCCATCAAGATGCTCCAGCACCACACCTCCGGGATGCCGGAAGCGCGGCGCCGTTTTCAGCGGGAAGCGAAGGCGTTGTCGGAGCTGGCGCACCCCAACATCGTCAGCGTCACCGACTCGGGCATCGACGAGGACGTGCCCTACCTGGTCATGGAGCTCCTGGACGGAAAGACGCTGGCCGAGCTGCTGGCAGAAGGGTATCTGCCGTTCGCGCGCGCTCTCGACATCGCCCGCCAGATGCTGCGCGGGCTGGCCTTTGCGCATGGCAAGGGGATCGTCCACCGCGATCTCAGGCCGACCAACGTATTTTTGCAGGAGCTGCCGGATCACCTGGACCACGTGCGCCTCCTCGACTTCGGGGTGGCGAAGTTTCTCGACCGCGGCGCCTCGGCCTCGCCGACGCTGGTGGGGAACTTGACCCGGATCGGGATGGTGGTCGGCACGCCGTCCTACATGTCACCGGAGCAGGCGCGCGCCGAGACCGTCGACGTCCGGACCGACGTGTACGCCGCGGGGGTCGTCCTGTTCGAGATCTTCGCCGGTCGCCCGCCTTTCCTGGCGCAGACGCCCGAGGAGATGCAGAGGGCGCACGCTTCAGAGCCGGTTCCGTCGCTGTCCGAGGTGCGCCCCGATCTCGCCGCCGCGCCTTTCCTGCAGCCCATCATCGAGCGCGCGATGGCCAAGAACCGGTTCGGCCGTTTCCCCGACGCGGCGTCGATGCTGGCCGCGCTGGAAGCCACCGCCGCCGTGTCGCGGGTGGCGGCCACCGCCATGGCCGCCTCGAATCGAACGCGGCGGGCCACCAAGGCGGAGCCGACCACCCGGCTCGGGCGCGCCTGGAGCTTTGTCTCGGGGTCGTGGAAATCGGCGGTGACCGTGGTGTCGGTGGCGGCTGGGTTGACCAGCGTGCTCACCTTCGTGCGGCGCGACGTCATCAGGCAGAACGCGGTCCCGGCGGTGGGGGTATCCATCCCGGCCGAGGCGACGCGGGGCTCGGCGGCGGCGGCGCCTCGCGCCCCGAGGCCCGCGGCCCGCGATCCCTGGCGCGAGCCGGTCCCCGGCGCGCTGCAGCCGATTCGCGACAAGCTCGACCACCAGACGCGCGTCTCCGAGTCGGCGCTGCGGCCCGTGTACCTGTACGCTCGCCAGAGCCCGGCGGATCCGCGGCCCTGGCTGCTGGTAGCGCGCGCCTACGCCCAGCTCGACTGGTGGAGCGATTCCGTCGACCGTTACCTGCGCGCGTACCGCCTGGACGCCGGCTGCCGCGGCGATCCCCAGATGCTGCCGGATCTGGTCAAGGCCGCGGCGCACCCCACCGCCGGCCGCAGCGCTGCGAAGGCGATCCACGACATCTACGGCGCCGCGGCTATCCAGGCGGTCGCCAGCGAACGCGATCGACGGACCAGTGATCGCGAGGCGGTGGCGCGTCTCGACCGTCTCAGGGAAGAGCTGTCGCACTGACGTTGGACTCGGGTTTAGCTTTTGGTCAGTCGAAGAGAAACGCGCCCAGGGTGACCACGATCTCGGGCGGGATCCCGTGCCCGCCGTCGAACGGATGGAAAGCGACCTCATAGCCGTGCCGCTCCAGCAATTCCTTGGCACGCTCACCGCCCGCGAACGGTAGCCGACCGTCGCTGCGACCGTGGGAGATGAAGACGGCCGGGCGCGAGGCGCGCGCGGCGCGCAGGCCGGCGAGCGAATCGACCAGCAGCAGGCCCGACAGCGCCGCCACCCGGTCGACGGGCGGCGACGCGTCCAGCGCCACGTCGAGCGACAGCATCGCGCCCTGGGAAAAGCCGGCCAGACACAATCGGTCGGGCGCGTAGCGCTGGCGAACGGTGCGCAGCACGCTCTGCACGGCGACGCGTGCCGCTTTCACGTCGGCGTGTGGGGCCCGCGCCGGCGCCTGGTCGTCATCGGCGTGCTCGGGAGCGGTGTACGGGTCGAGATGCCACCAGGCGCGTCCGCCGCCGATCTCCGGCAAGGGCGCGGCGGGGACGAAGAAGCGTGCCCGCGGGTGCTCCAGCTGGTGCGCCAGGCCCACCAGGTCGTCGCCAGGCGCTCCCCATCCGTGAAGCAGGACCACGGCGGTGCCGCCGCGTTCCTCGCCGCGCCTGGCGTCGCCGGTGATCTCGACCGACAGCCCGCCCCAGGGCGCGGAATCGGACACGGGCGCAGGGGCGGGCGACGACGCCGGGACGCGACGGGAGCAGGCCAGGCCGGGCGACGCGATCGCGGTTAGCAAGACTGTGCGGCGAGAAAGGTCCATCGTGCCCGCGCACTATAGCTTGCGCCGCCCGACGTCCGGATCATCCTCAGGTGGTGATTCCATTTTCTGTTCTCGACCTGGCGCCGATCGTCGAGGGTGGTGATGCCGGGCTGGCGCTGCGCAACGCCGCCGATCTCGCGCGCCACGCCGAGGGGTGGGGCTTCTCGCGCTTCTGGTTGGCCGAGCACCACAACATGCCCGGCATCGCCAGCGCGGCGACCGCGGTGGCGATCGGGCACGTCGCCGCCCAGACCTCGACCATCCGGGTCGGCGCCGGTGGCATCATGCTGCCCAATCACGCCCCGCTGGTGATCGCTGAACAGTTCGGCACGCTGGACGCGCTCTATCCGGGACGCATCGACCTCGGTCTCGGGCGCGCGCCGGGCACCGACCCGCTGACCGCGCACGCCTTGCGGCGCGGGCGCGAGGGTGGCGCCGATGGGTTTCCCGACAGCGTGCAGGAGCTGATGTCCTATTTCGGCCCGTTCAATCCCGACCGGCGGGTGCACGCCGTGCCGGGCGCGGGCGCGCAGCTCGAGCTCTGGATCCTGGGCTCCAGCCTGTTCGGCGCGCAGCTGGCCGGCGCTCTTGGACTGCCCTACGCGTTCGCCTCGCACTTTGCGCCCGCGCTGTTGCTGCAGGCCATCGAGGTTTATCGCCGCTGCTTCCGCCCGTCACCGGCGCGGGACCGCCCGCGCGTCATGATCGGCGTGCCGGTGGTCGCCGCCGGCACCGACGCGGAGGCGCGCCTGCTGGCCACGTCGCTGGAGCAGGCGTTCGTCAACCTGCGCGGCGGCCGGCCCGGTCGCTTGCCGCCTCCGCGCGCCGGCTATACCGAACAGCTCTCGCTCGAAGAGGCGGCCATGCTGGAAGAGGTCCTGGCCTGCGCGGCGATCGGTGCTCCCGGCACCGTGTCCCGCCGCCTGGAGACGCTGATCGCGCGCACCCAGGCCGACGAGGTCATCCTCACCTCGCAGATCTTCGACCACCGCGCGCGGCTGCGCTCTTTCGAGATCGCGGCCGGGTTGCTCGGCGGGCGAGGGCAGGCGGCGCGTCCAGCAGCAGGCTGAGCGATTTTTCTGACCCGTTTCACCCGCGCCCTGACGCTTCTAGGCAATGAAACCGACGACTCTGCCGTTCGCCCTGTTCGCGGGCGTGCTCGCGCTTGCCGTTTCCCTGGGTGGCGCGGGTTGCGCCGCCTCACCCGCTCCCGCGCCGGCCAACCCGGCGCCGGTGACAGCCACCGCTCCGCCCGCCGGCGCCGCCCTGGAGTCGGGCCCGTTCGTGCCGCTGTTCAACGGCCACGACACCACCGGCTGGGTCCAGGTGCTGGATTCGAAGTGGGTGGTCGAGGACGGCGTGCTGGTGGGCCGGCAGGATCCGGCGGGGCGCCGCGCGGGCGAAAGCTGGCTGGTCACCGAGAAGGACTACGGCGATTTCGTGTTGCGCCTCGACTATCGCATCACCGCGGGCGGAAACAGCGGCGTCTTTCTGCGCGATCCGATCTCGCGCGCCGACCGCCTGGCCGCGCCCGACGGCGGCACCGGCCCGTGGGAGGCGGGCTACGAGGTCAACATCAACAACGACGAGCCGGTCTATCCGACGGGGTCGGTGTGGGACGCCGCCAAGGGACCGGGCAAGCTACAGAAAGAAGGGGAGTGGAACCACGTCCTCATCAAGCTGCAGGGGCAGCAGATCTGGACCTGGGTCAACGGGGTGACGGCGCTGGACGGGAACGTGCTGCCCCTGCGCTCCACCCGCGGCGGCATCGGCTTTCAGCGCCACGGCACGCCCAAGTACCGCGACAAGGTGATCGAGATCAAGAACGTCGAGATTCGCGAGCTGTAATGGCGTTGCCAAGGTAATTGCCGCCACGTAACCTCGAGGGGTGAGCCTGCTCGAGGTGCGGGGACTGTCGCGGAGCTTCGACGCGTTGCGGGCTCTCGACGACGTGTCGTTCGACCTGGAGGCGGGTGTGATCATGGGCTTCGTCGGCCCCAATGGCGCCGGCAAGACGACCACCATGCGCATCCTGGCCACCCTGGACACGCCCAGCGCCGGCACGGTCAAGGTGGACGGGCATTCGGTGCTGGAGCGGCCGGACGCGGTGCGCCCCTTGATCGGCTACATGCCCGATCGCCAGGGCGCCTACGACGACACCAGCGTCTGGGAGTACCTGGACTTCTTCGCGCGCGCCTACGGGCTGCGCGGCCAGACCCGCCGCCAGCGCGTCGAGGAGGTCATGGAGTTCACCGGCCTCACGCCGCTGCGAAGCAAGCTGTTCTCGTCGCTGTCCAAGGGGATGCAACAGCGCGCCTCGCTGGCGCGCACCCTGTTGCACGATCCCCGCCTGCTGATCCTCGACGAGCCGGCCGACGGCCTGGACCCGCGCGCCCGCATCGAGCTGCGCGAGATGCTGCGGGCGCTGGCGGCGCAGGGCAAGGCGATCCTGGTCTCGAGCCACATCCTTTCCGAGCTGTCGGAGATCTGCGACGCCTGCGCCATCATCGAGCAGGGCAAGCTGCTGGCGGTGGGGCCGGTCGACGAGGTCGCCAACCGCGCCGCCGGACACGCGGCCGCCGAGCTGCAGATCCGTTTCGTGTCGGGAGATCGCGACGCCGCCCTGGTCGAGCACGCGGTACGCCTGCTGTCGGCGCAGCCGGTGGTGGCCGAGGTGACGGCCGATGGCGGCGGCGCGGGCGTGCGGGCGCGGTTGGTGCGGCCGCCGCCCGGGACCTCCGCGGTCTCGGCGGACAGCGACTCCGCCCGCCTGTTGCAAGTGCTGGTCGGGGCCGGGTTGCCGGTGTGCACGTTTCACTACCGCCGCGCCGATCTGGAAGACGCGTTCATGTCCGTCACCAAGGGGAGGATCCAGTGATGCGCTTCGCACAGCTGTCCGATTGGTTGAGTCCGATCCTGGTCAAGGAGCTGCGCCAGGGCCGCCGCTCGCGCGCGCTGATCCTGCTGGCGGTGCTGACCCTCCTGGCCTCGGGCATGATCACGCTCTACGCCATCGGCAAGGATTCGGGGACGGACGCATTCATCGCGCTCTATTTCTGCCTGTCGATCGTCGGGTTCTTGATCGTGCCATTGACCGCCCATCGATCCTTCGTGCGCGAACAGGAAGACGGTTCGTGGCAGGTCCTGCAACTCACCGGCCTCGGTCCGCGCCGCATCCTGGCGGGCAAGCTGGCTTCCTCTCTGGCGCAGGTGGCGATCCTGTCGGTGGCTGTCTCGCCCTTCCTGATCCTCAGCCACTTCCTGACCGGGTACGGGTTGTTGAACATTGCCCTGCTCTGCGCGGCGGGCGCCTTGATGACCGGCGCCCTGACCCCGGCGGCGCTCTTCGCGGCGACGCTGCCCACCACCCGCGCCCAGCGCGGCGTGCTTCAGATCTTGGTCCTGGTTGGTCTGATCTGCGGCCTGTCGGCCTGCGTGAGCTTCGCGATGGAGGTCGGACGCCGGGGCGTGGACACGTACAACCTGGTGGCTTCCCTGTGGGGAGTTGTCAGCGTGGGATTCGTTCTGTTCGAGGCAGCGGCCGCTCGTATCTCGCTGCCCACCGAGAACTACGCCTGGCGACCGCGCCTGGCGCTGATCGTGCTCCTGATCGGGGTCACCGCGCTGGGAGTGTGGGCGCACGTACGGGTATGGGGATTCGGGGTCCCGGGACCGATATTTCCAGATTTCGTCGACTACTCGGCGCGCAACTTCCACCTGCTGACGGTGCTGATCATCAGCGCGGGCGCGCTGGCGATGGCGACCGAGGCGGATCGCGCCGGCCCTCCCGGTCACCGGCGGTTCTCGCTGTTCGCGCCGGGCGCGCTGGCCGGCTTTCGACTGACCGTCCTGCTGCTGGTGGCGTCGACGGCGTTCTGGGGAGCGGTGGCGGAACCCCACTGGCTGCCGGGAATGGTCGTCGTGGCGTCCTATCCGATCCTGTACCTGGCCGCGGCGCTCTGGGTGTGTCGGGGGCTGCGCCCGCGCGCGCTGGTCGCGCCCGACGCCACCAGGTTCGTGCTGGGGAGCTGGGCCTTGCTGGGCGCGTTCGTGCCCTGGCTGCTGGGCAAGGGTTTCTCCGCCCACGGAGCGGCCGAAGAATTTCCGTTGGCGCTGATCAGTCCCGCGGTCGGTTACGCGTTCTTCGACCATCCGCTTCCGCGGGGCCTTTACGGGCCCTGGGTGATCGGTGCCCTGGCGGTGCTGGCCGGCGTGGCGACCGATCGCTTGCTCGCGCGCCGCCGCGCGGATCGAGCCTGACGCTGCTCACGGCCTCCCCGGCGGGTGGCCGCCGGGCTGCGCCAGCCACTCTTCGATCCGCCTGGCGATCGGCCGGGTGATGCCGGTGGTCATCGGCTCCGACACGCGCCAGCCCTTGCCGTCGAACACCACCCGGCCGCCACCGACCTCGGCGCCGGTCAGGGACACGACCCGGAAGCCGCCGGTCGAGTTGAAGGTGCAGACGTAGCCGGCGTCGCCGACCTCGAACTTGATCCCCTTGGGCAGCGTGGGTGTTCCCATGGTGTGTAGAAGATACCGGATCTCACGGGGAGATCAGCACCGCGCAGCCGGCCAACCACAGGCGCAGCGGGGGAGATCTCTTCATGCCGCGCAGCTTACTCCGCAAACATCCTGCCGTGCAGCAGCTCGTTGCCGGTGATGCCGGGCGGTAGGCCCTGCGGAAATCGGGCGTAAGGCCGCAGGTCCTCCCAGCGCGCCGGATCGGGGTAGGTGAGGCGGGCGCGCCGATGCTCGCTGATCGCTGTGGCGACCCCGGTGCTGATCCAGATCGGCGCGGAGAACACCAGGAAGAATCCGTGCGTCACCGTCGACAGAGTGCCGAGGACGGTCCAGAGGGTGTAGGCGTTTTCGTGGGTGCGGTGGACCAGCAGCAGCGCGCTCGTCACGCGCTCGCGCGGCAGCATCTCGATCCTGCCACCGTCGAAGATGCTGAGCCGGCCGGGCAGCACGTCTATCAGCTCGCCGGCGTGCGGCTCTCCGCTGGAGTCGACCACGTAGATGAAGCTGCCGAAGCCCGAGGTGATCGCGTCCTCCTCGGTCGGGCGCTGCGCTTGCGGGATCGGATCCGAGGCGCACCCCGCCGTGAGGCACGCCAGCGCGACCGCCAGCGCGGTCGCCAGCGGGCGCGCCGCCCGACCGACGCGCTCAGCGGCGAACATATCGGCTCTCCCAGAACAGGCGCTCGATCTCGGGCTCGACTTTCTTGAACGCGGGCGCCAGCCAGCGCAGCGCCAGGCCTGGCTGGTACAGCATCAGAGCCGCGCGCCACTGGCTCTCTTCCTTCTCCCACTCCTGGCGCATCCACTCCAGGTAGTAGCCGCGCGATTCCAGGAATAGCTCGTAGCGTTCCGGTTCGGCGGGCAGCTGGTAGTGGTACTCGTACGCGTCGCCGGGCAGCGACACCACCGTCTGGCCGTTGACCGCCGCCGGGCGGTCGCCGCTGTGGATGGTGCGCAGCTCCGACGGCGCCAGCCGCAGCGGTTGCACGCGCGCGCCCAGCCGGACCAGCGCGACCCAGTCGAGCCGCCAGTGCCCCTGGCCCAGGCGCAGCTTGATGCGCGCCGTGCCCGGCGGCAGCGCGGGCAGCGGCAGCAGGTGCACGTCGGTGGCAATGGGGCCGGTCTCGAAGACCTCGCCGGCGCGTTGCCAGGCGCCGCCCCCATCGGCGGCCTGGGTCCAGACCTCGATCCCGCCCAGCAGGCGCTGGGTCTCGCGCAGCCGATCGCCCATCGCCCGGTCGCCGCGCTCCAGCGTCGCCAGGGCCTCGGTGGCGCGGCTGCCCAGATAGGCGAAGGCCTGGTACAGCAGGAAGGTGGTGACGAAGGTCTGGCGCGCCGCGATCACCAGCCCTTGCGGTGCCTGCGCATCGCCCGCGAATGCGAGCTCGACGTCCTCGCGGGTCGCCAGGTTGTCGGGGTCGGTGCGGCTCATCCACTCGCGCTCGTCGAACGCGGCCAGCGGATCCAGGCAGGATTCGCCGCGCGCGTCGCTGCAGCGCTCGGGGGCGCGCAGGTGGTCGGCCTGGTACAGCGCCTCCCCGCCCGCGTGGAAGACCCGCCCGCCGGGCGGCCGCGGCGCCGCCAGGACCTGGACCCGCCGCACCACGTGGGTCTCCAGCGCTTCGTTGGTCATGCGCACGGTCAGCGCACGTCCCTGCGGCCGCGCGCGGAACAGGGCGTCGACGTCGGTGGCCTCCAGCGAGGGCGCGATGCTGTCCGAGAAGCCCTCGGCCTGCAGCAAGGGGCGCTGGCCGTCGGACACGTAGAATGTGGGGCAGGACCCGAAGCAGGACTTGGGGTTGAGCAGGCAGGCCGCGGTCACCACCAGCGACGCGCCGGTGAGGACCGACATGCCGACCAGCTGTCCCGACAGCTGCACGTTGGTCTCCAGCAGCGCGACCTGCGCGTACTGGATCTGGTGCTTGGCGGGCGGGCCCTGGTATCGGTTCACGTCCATCAACCGGCCGCTGCCGGTGATCAGGGTGTGCGGGTCGTCGAGCTTCCAGTCGGTGAGGACGTAGAGGTGCCCGTCGCGGGTGTGAACCTTGAGGTACTTGCTGCGCGCATCGACCGCGGCCGCGATGGGCGTGTCGACCAGCTGGCGCTGTAGCGGTTGCGTGCGCCCGCAGGCGCCGATCCCGATCGCGAGCAGCAACACCTCGGCAACACTGATTCGACGCCCCACCATGTCCGCAGGGGCGCATCGTGTTGACATCACCTCGGTCGTGTCAAGCCGCGTCGGCGTTCTGACGCGCGCGCGGCCGGTGCGTCGCGCCCGAATCGACGCCAGCGACGGGGCGGAGCGTGCGTGCAGGATCTCCCTGGCCGTGGGCGGCGTGCTGGCGCTGCTGGCCGCCGCCTGTGGCGCGCTCCAGGAAGGTGGTCAGGCGGCAGGCGGCGATGTTGGGGCGCTGGCGCCGGCGGCCAGCAGCGCGCCGGCCAGCATGAGCTGGCAAAGTGTCGTGGCTGCAACGTCGCGCTTGCACACCCATTGCATTCCGGCATACGCTTGGCCCGCTAACGCGGGGCGGCTGGAAGGGGAGCCGTCCTCGTTCGAGGTCGGTCGATGGGGAGCTGGGAGACCGCCGCCTTGTTCCGCCGCACGTCCGTCATCAGGGAGGCCCGAATCATGCGAGCTTTGTTGTCCGTGTCGCTGGTCTCAGCCTCGGTCGTCGCGCTCGGCGCGGGGATCGCCGGGGGCTGCGCCAAGGTGGTGCTGGGCGGCGACGACGGAGGTTCGATGGTTGGCACCGGCGGATCGCGACCCGGCGTTGACGGGTCCCCGCGCCAGGACCGCACCGGCATCATCGTGCCCGGCGTGTGCGGCGACGGCATCCGCACCGATGACGAGGCCTGCGACGACCACAACACAACCGCGGACGACGGCTGCGCGGCCGACTGCCGCACCGTCGACCCCGGGTACTCGTGCATCCCCATCGGCAAGCCCTGCCACCGCATCGCGCGCTGCGGAGACGGCACCGTGGTGCTGCCCGAGCTGTGCGACGACGGCAACACCACGGCGGGCGACGGTTGCTCGGCGACCTGCAAGATCGAGATCGGCTTCAAGTGCACCGGCAGTCCCAGCACCTGCACGCCCACCCGCTGCGGCGACGGTAACAAGGAGGGCGCCGAGAGCTGCGACGATAACAACAGCGCGCCTTACGACGGTTGCTCCGCCGAGTGCCAGAGCGAGCCCAACTGCACCAGCGCCACGGGCGCTTGCGCCTCACGCTGTGGCGACGGCATCGTGCTCGGCGAGGCCTGCGACGACGGCAACAACGTCGACGGCGACGGCTGCAGCGCCGAATGCAAGATCGAGCCGGGCTTCGAGTGCCATCAGCCACCGCTGGGCGACCGCATGCTGGTGCCGATCGTCTACCGGGATTTCCGCGCGCACATGCCCAGCGATTTTCAGCCGGGCGCGGTAGGCCGGATCGTGGCGCTTCCGGGGATCGTCGCCCCCGACCTGGACGCCCAGGGCAAACCGACGGTGGTGATGACCGGCGCCAACAGTTTTATCCAGAGCCAGGCTACCTTCGCGACCTGGTACCGCGACACGCCCGGCGTCAACCACACCACCTACGGCAAGCTGACATTGTGGAAGAACGCCCAGGGCGGCTACGTCAACCGCTGGGGACCGAACGGCGAGGCCTGGCCGATAACCCACACCGCTTATTTCTGCGGCAGCGTTGGCCAGGGCAGGATCGATCCGGTGACCTTGATGGAGATTCCCTGCACCTTCAGTTTCAACGCTGACGGCGGCGACTGCGTGAGGGACGTGCAGGCGGGCGGCACTCTCATCAGGTGCATCACATCAGCGAACGGCGGCTGGTCGGGGATCATCCAGACCGGCGTCCTCGACGGGACCCCGCTGTTCTTTCCGGTCGACGGCGACACCTTCACGCCGCCGGCCGAGCGATCGGCGGCCCAGGCCGGTCCGCCCTACCTCATGAACTTCACGCCCGAGGCGGGCGTGCCGTTGCACAACTTCCACTTCACCAGCGAGGTGCGCTACTGGTTCCAGTACGACGCCGCCAAGACTTACACCCTGGACTTCACCGGCGACGACGACGTCTGGGTGTTCATCAACAAGAAGCTGGCCGTTGACCTGGGCGGCATCCACACGCCGCAGCAGGGATCGGTGACCAACGACCCCACAGCCGCAACTCCCGTCAACTTTTCGACGCGCTTTGGCCTCACCAACGGCAACGTCTACGAGGTGGTGGTCTTCCAGGCCGAGCGCCAGACCGACGGATCGTCCTATCGGCTCACGCTGAGCGGGTTCAGCGCCGCGCCCAGCGACTGCCTGCCCATCTGCGGCGACGCCATCCTGGGCATCGGCGAGGAGTGTGACGACGGTATGAACCTGGGCGGCTACGGCCAGTGCGGCGCCGGGTGCAAGCTGGGCGCGTTCTGCGGCGACGCGATCGTGCAGATGCCCGACGAGGAGTGCGATGACGGGGTCAACAATGGCCGCGGGCCCACGGGCTGCCCATCGGGCTGCCGGAACCTGATCATCCCCTAGAACACCGGACGGTTTGAATGAGGCGTCATTACCCGGTCACGGGCCTCGGGCCTCGGGCCTCAGACCTCTGGAGACTCTTCACTGGAGGTCCGAGGCCCGAAGCCAGAGGCCCTTGAGGCCAATTCAGTTCGGTTAAGGGGTCCTCCCTCGGGCCTCAGGCCTCAGGCCTCCGGCCTCAGGCGTCGGACTTCGGACTTCGGGGGCGTCGGACCCGAGGTGCGCACTTGATCGGCCTTGCGGTGCGCCTCGGATTCGCCACCGAAACCGATGGCGGGCGACTGCAAGCCGCCGGCTACAGCCGTGTGATCAGGGCTCTGCAGGCACTCGTAACTTCTCTCAACTTACCCGATGCCCGAAGCCCGAAGCCCGAGGCCCGAGGCCCGAGGCCCGAGGCACGAGGCCCGAGGGCCCTTAACCGAACGGCATTGCCTTTAAGGCGCGGTGGCCCAGCTTTCAAACCGGTCGGTGCTCCAGGTAGACTGCCGGCGTGATTGCGGCAGTGCTGACCCTTTGGCTGGCCCAGCAGGAGCCGGCGGGGGCGTTGCCGGGCGACGACGCCTACCGGCGCGAGATCGAGACCTGGCGCGCCGACCGCCTGGCTCGCCTGCGGGGCGATGGCGGCTGGCTCACCTTGGCCGGCCTGTACTGGCTCAAGCCCGGCATCAATCGATTCGGCGCCGATCGCTCCAACGACCTGGTGCTGCCGGCGCGCGCCCCGCCGCGCGCCGGGACCTTTCGACTGGAAGCCGGTCGGGTGACCGTGGAGGCGCTGCCCGGGGCGCCGTTGATGCTGGCCGGCAAACCCATCACCCGCGCCGAGCTGCGCTCCGACGCCGCCGGCGCGCCCGACGTGGTGTCGCTGGGTGATCTGACCATGCAGGTGATCGCCCGCGGCGATCGCCTGGGCATCCGGGTCAAGGACCCACGAAGTCCGGCGCGGCAAGGCTTCAAGGGTCTGTCCTGGTTCCCGGTACGCCCGCAGTACCGGGTGAACGCGCGTTTCGTGGCGCACGCGGCGCCGGTTTCGATCGCGGTCCCGACGGTGATCGGCACGACCGAGACCATGCCCAGCCCCGGCAGCGCGCTGTTCGAGCTCGCCGGGAAGTCGGTGCGGCTGGATCCGGTGCTCGAGCCCGGCGAGACCCAGCTCTTCTTCATCTTTCGCGACGCCACCTCTGGCCGCTCGACCTACGGCGGGGGTCGGTTCCTGTATGCCGACCCGCCCAGGAACCCGGGCAAGGACGGGCGCATCGTGCTCGACTTCAACAAGGCTTACTCCCCGCCCTGCGCCTTTACCCCGTACGCGACTTGCCCGCTGCCCCCATCGCAGAACCGCCTACCCATCGCCGTCGAGGCGGGTGAGATGCACGACAGCGCCGGCGCCGGGCACCACTGAAGAAAAACGGATGCCGGAGGTGGGGCGCGCTCTCCGGTTGTGCGCAGGTGTGCCGGGGCCGTTGTCCGCCCGATTCCACCTCACAATTGTGACAGAGCCGCCGATGACACGGAGGGCGATAGCGATCTGTCTGGGCATGGAAGAAAACATCTACACCCCATCCTCTTTGCGGGGCAGCGGGAACAGCCGGTACCAGCTCGTCATGGAGCTCGGGAAGGGCGGCATGGGGATCGCCCATCTGGCGATGTCCCGCGGTCCGCAGGGTTTCACCAAGCTGCTGGTGCTGAAGATCATGCGGCGCGAGCTGGTGGCCGAAGCCGACCTGCTGCGCATGTTCCAGGAGGAGGCCCGCATCTCGGCCCGCCTGGCGCACCCGAATATCGTCCACGTCTTCGAGGTCGACGAGCACGAGGGTTGCCCGTGCATCGTGATGGAGTACCTGGAGGGGCAGCCGCTGTCGTCGCTGCTCACGCGCGCGCCGCAGCGGCCGCCGCTGGCCCTGCACCTGCACATCCTGGCGCGCGCGCTGTCCGGGTTGCACGCCGCGCACGAGCTGCGTGACTACGACGGCACGGCGCTGCGCCTGGTCCACCGGGACGTCTCGCCGCACAACGTCTTCGTGCTCTTCGACGGGCAGGTCAAGATGCTCGACTTCGGCATCGCCAAGGCGGCCGGGTCGGAGATCGAGACTCGCACCGGCACGCCCAAGGGCAAGATCCGCTACATGCCGCCCGAGCAATTGTTGCGCGATCCGCTCGACCGGCGCGCCGACGTGTTCTCGGTCGGCGTGCTGCTGTGGGAGGCGCTGGCCGGGCGCCGGCTGTGGGCCGAGATGCAGGAGGGTGAGGTCACGCGCGCTCTGCTGAATTGCAAGATCCCCGCGCTGCCCGACGACGATCGGATCCCGGCCGAGCTGCGCGCCATCAGCGCGCGCGCGCTGGCCGCCGATCCGGCCGATCGCTATCCCACCGCCGAGGCGTTCCAGCGCGATCTGGACCGCTACCTGGCCGCCCAGCCCGTCCCCTGCGGCGCCGACGAGCTTGGCGCCTACCTGCGCACGCAGTTCGGGGACCTGCGCCAGGCGACCAAGAAGCTCATCGACTTTCACATCAAGTCGGTGCAGGGCGGCGGCACGCCGGTGCGTACGCCGACCGGTTCGGTGCGGCGCCTGACCACCGGCTTCCCGGCGACGCCGGGGCGCACCGGGGCCACCGCGATGGGGGCCCTGGCGATCGCCGCCGGCCTGCCCGCGGCCGCCCCGCCCGAGGAGCAGGGCGAGACGATGACCCGGGCCTACCCGCCGCCCGCGGCCGCCGCGCTGGAACCGGACATGGTGATCGCGACGCCAATGCCGCTCAGCGCGCAGCCGACGCCGTCCCGGCACTGGAATCGCCTGGTGGTCGCGGGCGCGATCGGGGGCCTGCTCGCCTTCCTTCTGGCGGGCGCGACCTTTCTCCGCGGCGGCAGCCCCCGCACCCAGGGACGAGGGGGCGAGCAGGGGACGGCCGCCGCCACCGGTGGGCCGTCCGGCGCGGTCGCGCTGGCGGCATGCGCGCCCGGCTTCAAGCGATGCGGGGCCGAGTGCGTCTCGATCGAACGCCCCGACTTCGGCTGTGGCGGCGACAGCTGCCAGTCGTGCCAGCTGCAGAACGCCACCGCGCGCTGCAACCTGCGCCACGAGTGCGACACCGCGATCTGCTACCAGTCGTTCGACGACTGCGACGGCAACAGCCACAACGGCTGCGAGACCGATCTACGAATCGATCCCGACCACTGCGGCGCCTGCGCGCACAAGTGCCCGCAGTTTCCGCACGCCCAGCGGGGCTGCGGCGACACCTGCACCATCTGGCGCTGCAACGCCGGATATGGGGACTGCAACGGCGTCGCCCAGGACGGCTGCGAGTCGATCCTGTTGAACGACGCGAGGCACTGCGGCCACTGCGGCGCGGCCTGCGCGGCCGGACAGCACTGCCGGCGTGGCGCGTGCGTGCGATGAGGCGCGCGGCCGCCCGGCTGCGGCTGGCTGTGTTACCGCTGGCCGTCGCGGCCCTGGCGTGCTCGGGGCCGTCGTCGGGCGCGCACGGCGGACGTGGCGCCCAGACCGGCGGCGGCAGCGCCGGCGCCGCCAGCGGCGCCAACCTCGCCGGCGGCGAGGCGCCCTCGCCACGGCCGATCGAGATGTTCAGCTGGTGGGAGCAGGTCGGCGCGAGCAACCCGCTGGGCGCGATGATGAGGCAGCACCAGGCCGCCTATCCGGGCGACGCCATCATCAACGCCAGCGCCGGGATGTCGGGGCTGGCGCGCAAGATGCTGCGCCGCCGCATGGCGCTGCGCGAGCCGCCCGACACCTTCCAGGCCAACGTCGGCGCCGACCTGATGCAGTGGGTGCTGATCAACCGCGCCGACGCGCTGGAGAGCAAGCTGCTGGCGCTGGACGACATCCTGCCCGACGACGTCGCCGAATGGCGCCGGCAGATGCCACGCCGGTTGCTGGACCAGGTCAGCTTCGACGGGAAGATGTACGGCGTCCCGTCCAACGTCCACCGCATCAACAGCATCTTTTACAACTGCAAGGTGTTCGAGAAATACGGCCTCGGCGTGCCGACCTCGGTCGCCGACTTCCAGGCCATGGCCGGGAAGCTGGAGGGCACCGGCGTGTCGCTGCTGGCGGTCGGCAGCAAGGAGCCGTGGACCCTGGCGCTCGTGACCTTCGAGTCGCTGCTGGTCGCGCGCGAGGGACCGACCTTTTACACCGACTACCTGCACGGCAAGCTCAAGGCCGACGACCCGCGCATGCTGGCGACGCTGGACGCGATGCTGGAGATCGGGACCTACTTCAACCCCGACCATAGCGAGCTCAACTGGCTGCAAGCCATCGAGCTGGTCGTGCGCGGCCAGGCGGCCATGACCCCGATGGGCGACTGGGCCTCGATGCTCTTCAACGCGCAGGGCATGAAGAACGGCCAGGACTACGCCGAGATCGCCTTCCCTGGCAGCGAGGGGACCTTCGTGTTCACCGCGGATTCGTTCGCGTTGCCGGTCGACGCCAAGAACCGCGCGGGCGCCGAACGCCTGCTCCACACCCTGGGGTCGCCCGAGGCCCAGCGGGCCATCGCGCTGGCCAAGGGGGCGCTGTCCCCGCGCGCCGACGTGCAGCCGCCGAGCACCCAGCCGATCCAGGTGCAGAAACACGCGCTCTGGCAGAAGGGGGCCCTGGTGCTGGCGCTGTCGGGCATCGTGCCGCCGCGTTTCTCCGAGGACGTCGCGGTCGCGCTGGCGGAGATGCTGGGCCACCGCGACATCGAGCCGGTGGTGCACACCCTGCGCAGCCGGTACGCGCTGCTGAAATAACCGCGCGCGGGCGACGGCGGCGGCGGTGCGATAAACTCGCCCGCCATGTCATCAACGCACACGGAGCCGGGACATCCACTTGCACTTGCGCTGGCCCCGGTGATCAGCGTCGCGCGCGCTCTGGCGGGCAAGGTCGCGGTCGGCAGCGAGGTCACGGTGCGCGGGTGGGTGCGCACGCGGCGGGACAGCAAGGCCGGGCTTTCGTTCATCCACGTTCACGACGGGTCGTGCTTCGATCCGATCCAGGTGGTCGCGCCGGGCGACCTGCCCAACTACGCCAGCGAGGTCGCGCATCTGGGTGCGGGCTGCGCGGTGGTGGTCACCGGCACGCTGGTGGCCAGCCAGGGCAAGGGCCAGGCGGTCGAGGTGCAGGCGCGCACCGTGGCGGTCCTGGGCTGGGTCGACGACCCCGAGACTTATCCGATCCAGCAGAAGCGGCACACGCTGGAGTACCTGCGCGAGGTGGCGCACCTGCGCCCGCGCACCAACACCCTGGGCGCGCTCACCCGGGTCCGTCATTGCCTGTCGCAGGCCATCCACCGATTCTTCCACGAGGACGGGTTCTTCTGGATCCACACGCCGATCATCACCGCCAGCGACGCCGAGGGGGCGGGCGAGATGTTCCGGGTCTCGACGCTGGACCTGGCCAACGGCAACCTTCCGCGCACACCCGAGGGCAAGGTCGACTTCGCGCAGGACTTCTTCGGGCGCGAGGCGTTTCTGACCGTGAGCGGCCAGCTCAACGTCGAGGCCTATTGCCTGGCCATGTCCAAGGTTTACACCTTCGGGCCGACCTTCCGCGCCGAGAACAGCAACACCAGCCGGCACCTGGCCGAGTTCTGGATGATCGAGCCCGAGATCGCCTTTGCCGACCTCCACGCCGACGCCGACCTGGCCGAGCGCTTCCTGAAGTCGATCTTCGGCGCGCTGCTGGCCGAGCGCGCGGATGATCTGAAGTTCTTCGTCGAGCGCATCGACAAGGACTGCGTCGCGCGCCTCGAGCGCTTCGTGAGCGCCAGCTTCGAGCGCATGACCTACACCGACGCCGTGGCCGCGCTCGAAAAGAGCGGCAAGTCGTTCGAGTTCCCGGTGCGTTGGGGCATGGATCTGCAGTC
Source organism: Polyangia bacterium (assembly GCA_035696125.1). GTDB lineage: Bacteria > Myxococcota_A > Polyangia > Fen-1088 > Fen-1088 > DASRQZ01. The sequence continues at coordinate 578 of DASRQZ010000177.1, read as the reverse complement.
CGAGCACGAGCGCTGGCTGACCGAGGAGCACGTGCGCCGCCCGGTGGTGGTGATGGATTACCCCAAGGAGATAAAGGCCTTCTACATGCGGCTCAACGACGACGGCAAGACCGTCGCCGCCATGGACGTGCTGGCGCCCGGCATCGGCGAGATCATCGGCGGCTCGCAGCGCGAAGAGCGGCTGGAGGTGCTCGACCGCCGCCTGGCCGACGCCGGCCTCGACGCCAAGGCCTACTGGTGGTATCGCGACCTGCGCCGCTACGGCACCGTGCCGCACGCCGGCTTTGGCCTGGGCCTGGAACGCACCATCATCTACGCCACGGGCATGGCCAATATCCGCGACGTGATCCCCTTCCCGCGCGCACCGGGTCAAGCGACGTTCTAACGAACCGAACGGTTTGAATGAGCCGTCATCACCCGGTTAATGGCCTCGGGCCTCGGGCCTCGGGCCTCAGACCCCCTAGAGGACCCTGCACGGGAGGTCCGAGGCCCGAAGCCAGAGGCCCCTTTCCGCGCGGTGGCCCAGCTCTCAAACCGTTCGGTGCTCTAGACCGCAGTTGAATGCGCGGCCGGCGCAA